>JAFAGR010000097.1 GCA_023422565.1 Bacteroidota bacterium
GCTGGGGGGCTCCCACGATCTTACACTTGCCCAGTATGAAGCATATAAACACCTGGAGGAAACTGTGGATGTTACATGCGTAGATGCCGCCATCGACCTTCGGGGTGAAAGCGCTGTAAGAAGCGAAAACTTTTTGCTGGATATGCTAACCGTTGAACCCAATCTGGTAAAGCATTACAATCATATAGCATTTCAAAGCTATTTGCTTCATCCCCGCATGATTGAAACGATGGATAAACTTCGTTTCGATTGTTATCGTGCAGGCGTGGTGCAGGATAAACTTGAAGAAATGGAACCTGTGATCAGGAACACAAATATGATGAGCTTCGATATTTCGGCGATACGCAACAGCGACTCTCCCGCAAGCAGGTTGAGCCCTAACGGCCTCTTCGGCACAGAAGCGTGTACGCTTGTCCGTTATGCCGGAATGAGTAACAACCTTAGCAGTTTAGGAATATATGGATATCATCCTTCGCTGGACAGGGACGATCTTTCCGCCAAACAAATAGCACAAATGCTTTGGTATTTTATTGATGGAAAAAATAAAAGCAACCAGGAAGCGCAGTTGAACGACCGCGATCAGTTCAATGAATTCCATACAGTATTCGCCGAAGTGGATACGCTCTTTTTACAAAGCAAAAAGACCACGCGCTGGTGGATGCAAATGCCGGACAGAAAATTTATTGCCTGCAGCCAGAATGATTACATACAGGCCAGTAACAACCAGATCCCTGAGAGATGGCTACGTGTACAGGAAAGAGGATTTTGATCTTTAGCGGCCCACCATCCTGTCGAGTTCATTCTTGCGAAATTCAACGAAAACCGGTTTGCCATTGGGCGATGTGCCGGGCACCGCGCATTTAAAAAGGCTTTCCACAATCAACTGCATTTCCTTCCTGTTTAAAAGTGTTCCGCTTTTTACCGATTGCTGAATAGCCAGCGATCGAAGCAAACGTTCGCGCTTACTGAACTTTATTTCTGTACTAAAGTGTTTGTATTGTTCAAGAAGGTTTTCCAATACTGATTTTTCATTTCCCGAGAGTACGTCTGCGGGGCTTCCCTGAATTACAAAAGTATTCTTACCAAAGGGTTCGAGCTGGTAACCTAAAACCGCCAGGTCAGGCAACAACTCTTCCAGCAACATGGCATCGGAGGTGGAAAGCTCTATAGCTGATGGAAACAAACTCTTCTGAGTGGCGATCGGTTTATCGGCAACCGCGGCACAAAACCTTTCATACAAAATTCTTTCATGTGCGTTTTGTTGATTGATCAGTAAAATTCCTGTATCATTTTGCACACCGATATATGCTCCATGAAACTGGATCAATTCGGCGTTAGGGTCGGGCGCCTCTCTTTTACCCGTATACAGGTATCCCTCACCGTTAGACACAGGTTGTTCCTGCTGCTTTAAGTGAGGAGTAGGTTCATAAAGATCTTTCCAATGTTTCAACTCACTCTTTGTATCAATAAAATGAGCCTGGTGTTTTTTTGTAAAGGATTGAAAAAGCGACTTCCCTCCTGTGGCCACTTCCACATCGCGCGACACAGGTTTAGACACCGCATCCAGGTGAACGATCCCGGGATCAAGCTCAAAATCAAGCGTAGGCGTTATACTGAATTGCGCCAGCGCATGCTTTACTGCGGCCTGCACGAAGGCATAAATTATCTTCTCATCTTCAAACTTGATCTCCTGCTTCGTTGGGTGCACGTTTATATCTACATGGCCGGGATCAAGATCGATGAACAATGCATACATCGGATAACTGTCTTTCGGTATCAGTTCGCTAAACGCATTCATCACCGCGTGATTGAGATAGGCACTTTTAATAAACCGGCTGTTCACGAAAAAGTATTGGTCGCCGCGTGTTTTCTTTGCCGTATCCGGCTTCCCTACAAAACCGGTTATATTCATGTAGTCGGTTTTCTCCTGAACCGCTACAAGCTTTGAGCTGTAATTGTTGCCCAGGATCTGCACGATCCTTTGTTTCAGCGAACCTTTTTCAAGATGAAAAACCTGTTGGCCGTTTGAGGTTAGTGAAAAGAAAATTTCGGGAAAGGCCATCGCCACGCGGATGAATTCATCAATAATGTGGCGCAGCTCGGAAGCATTGCTTTTTAAAAAATTACGGCGGGCAGGTACGTTGAAGAAAAGGTTTTTCATACTGAGGCTTGTTCCGCCTTCAAAGGCAACCGGCTCATGCTTCACGACTGCACTGTTTTCAATTTCAAGCAATACGCCCGCATTATCCTCTCTTCTTTTTGTTTTCAATTCAACCTGCGCTACGGCAGCAATACTTGCAAGCGCCTCTCCCCTGAAGCCCATCGTACGTATATGGAAAAGATCTTCTATCTTCTGGATCTTTGAAGTGGCATGTCTCTCAAATGCCATCCTGGCATCGGTTTCACTCATTCCGCGGCCATTATCAATTACCTGCACAAGCGCCTTGCCCGCATCATTCACAATAAGGCGAATATCGTCAGCGCCCGCATCCACAGCGTTTTCCAACAATTCTTTAACAGCGCTTCCGGGGCGTTGTATTACTTCGCCGGCTGCTATCTGGTTGGCAATGTTATCAGGCAATAAGTGAATTATGTCGGCCAAAATGGTGAAATTTGAACTTTCAAAATTACTACATCCTATCCGATATGCGTTTTGTGCTTACCGCTTTGCTGTTGTTTTCTTTTTTAATTTCTAAAAGTCAAACTCCCGCTGAAAAATGGGCAGACAGCGTGTACCATTCACTTTCTAAAGATGAGAGAATTGCTCAGCTGATGGTGGTGCGGCTTTCAAGTTTAGAGCGGGGCGGCACCGTAACCTTTTTCGACAAGCAGGTAGGGGAACTGGTAAAAAAATATAATATCGGCGGTGTTCTTGTTTTTCAGGGCGGCCCACATAAACAGGCAGACATGATCAATGGCCTGAACAAAATAGCTAAGACGCCGATAATGTTTAGTGTGGACGGTGAATGGGGATTATCTCAACGCATATACGACAGTGTTATGCCTTTGCCGCGGCAAATGATGCTCGGCGCCATGTCAGATTCTACCATACTTTATGAATATGGAAAAATTGTTGCTTCGCAGTGCAGAAGACTCGGCATCCATTTAAATTATGCACCGGTTGTTGATGTAAATAACAATCCCGGCAACCCGGTGATCAACGATCGCAGTTTTGGAGAAGACAAGTTTAAGGTTGCTTCCTTTGCTATTCAATACATGAAGGGCATGCAGGATAATGGAATACTTGCCTGCGCAAAACATTTCCCCGGCCACGGAGATGTTACAGTTGATTCGCATTACGACCTTCCGGTGATAAACAAGAGCATGGCTCAACTTCAGGAAACCGAGCTGTATCCTTTCAGAAGAATATTCGCTGAAGGCGTAGGAAGTGTGATGATAGCACATTTATATATTCCGGCAATAGATGCAACTCCCAATCTAGCCACATCGGTTTCTAAAAACGCGGTAACCGGTTTGCTGCGAAACGAAATGGGCTACCAGGGATTATCTTTCACCGATGCACTTGAAATGCAGGGCGTGCAGAAATTTTATCCGAAAGGTAAGGCATCCGTCGCTTCCCTGGTTGCAGGAAACGATGTGCTTTGCCTGCCCGGTGATGTTCCTGCTGCCATTGCAGATATCAAAGCGGCAATCAGGGCAAAGGAACTTTCCTGGGAGCAAATTGAAGAGCGTTGCAAGAAACTTCTGAGGGCAAAATATCATTACGTATGGAAGCATACCGATCCAATTAACAAAACCAATATAACCGAAGATCTGAATAAGGGTGTGGCTGAAATGAGACAAAAGGTTTCGGAAAATGCGATCACTCTTCTTGCAAAAAAAGACGAAGCGTTCTTTCCACTCACCACAAAAGAAAAGATCGCCTATGTAGCGGCCGGGGTGAATGCCGCAAATACCTTTGCAAAAGGTTTGCAGCAAAATAACAATGCCGATATTTATTTCATAAGACTCTCGGGCAATAATGCGGACCAGCTCACTAGATTGAAAAATAATCTGTTGAACAACTATTCCCGGGTAATCATCGGAGTGCATAATATCAACCGCGCTCCCGCTAACAATTTTGGAATAGGAAAAGAAACCGTGGATTTCATAAACGAAGTTTCTTCATCTCAAAGTGCTTTTGTTTTTCTTTTTGGAAATGCATATGCAGCGAAGAACTGGCGTAATGCGGCCAACCTTGCCGTAGCTTATGAAGACGATTCTATCGTGCAAACGGCGGCGCTGAAGATGCTACATGGTTCTGTTCCCTTCCGCGGCACTACCCCGGTTACAATTAGCAATGAGTTTCCTTTTGGTTTTGGAATATTAACGGATACAGAAGCCGATCCTCGAAAAAAAAAAGCCTTGCGCTGATTGACTCCATTGCAGAGGATGCCATACGCAGAAAAGCTTTCCCGGGATGTGCTGTTTTGGTGGCAAAGCACGGGACGATAATTTTTGAAAAGGCTTACGGGCATTATACTTATGATTCTCTTCAGGCGGTTGAAGTCAGCAGCGTGTATGACCTAGCCTCTTTAACAAAAACACTCGCCACCACACTGGCAATAATGAAACTCTCTGAACAGGGAAAAATTTCATTGGATGCGCCTATCAGTCTTTATCTACCTGCAGTTAAAAACACGAACAAATCAAGACTAACCGTTCGCGAATTATTGCTTCACCAATCGGGCCTTGCGCCTGGTATCCCCTTCGAAAAAGAGATCTACGACAGGTCAGGATTGCTTTCTCATGATTACCGGACGCGTTCTGTATGGCACTTTACAAAACAGGTAGCTGAGGGATTATTTGTAAGCGACAACTTTGCGGAAAGCATATGGGGCCGGATTCACGCAAGCACACTTCGTCCTAAAAATTATTCATACAGCGACCTGGGCTTTCTCTACCTTGGCAGAATAGTACAAAAGGTTTCGGGCAAAACCCTGGATAAATTTGTTGACGAAAATTTCTACATCCCTTTACAGTTGGGCCATACCGGCTTTCAACCTCTTAATTTTATTTCACGGAACAAGATCGTTCCATCTGAGTATGATCTGAAATTCAGAAAACAAATTCTGCGCGGAACAGTGCAGGACCCCACTGCAGCATGGATGGGAGGAGTTTCGGGGAATGCCGGCCTTTTTTCAAATGCACACGAAGTTTTTATATTGATGCAAATGCTTTTGAATGGAGGACAAATGAAAGGCCATCAATTTCTTTCTCCTGAAACAATCCGTTCATTCACGCAGCGGTATACCAGCTCCCGTCGCGGATTAGGTTTTGATATGACCGATCCTGAAAACGCGAAAAGAGATGAACCTTATCCCACTCCACCCGCTTCGCTAAGAACATTCGGGCATACGGGCTATACGGGCACCTGCGCATGGGCAGACCCGGAAACAGGCCTTGTGTTTGTTTTCTTAAGTAACAGGCTTTATCCTAACAGCAACGGCGTTTTCGGGCTCCTGAACATCCGCTCTAAATTGCATGAAGCAGCCTATCAATTGGCGAACTCATTTTAAACCAAAGAATATTTGTGAGATGTTGCATCCTCAGGAGATAAATATTGAAGATTATAATTACCCGCTTCCCAATGATATGATCGCTTTGCATCCGCTTAATCAAAGGGATGAATCCCGGTTGCTTGTGTATCGCGATGAAAAAATATCTTCCAATAAATTTTCAAACCTGCCGGGCCTCGTTCCGGAAAATTCAACCCTGGTATTTAATGATACACGTGTGGTGAATGCCAGGATCTTGTTTTCCAAAAAAACAGGATCAAAAATAGAAGTGTTTTGCCTGGAATCCGTTTCCGCAAAAGAAGGATTTGAAAAGGTCTTCTCTTCACGAGGCAAATCGGAATGGAAATGTTTTGTAGGTGGCGCATCTAAATGGAGGGAAGGCGACCTGGAACTCACCACTACCTACAACGGAAACCCGCTAACGCTTAGGGCTACACTAAAAGAAAAAAAAGACGGCTACTATATAGTACTCTTTTCGTGGACGCCGGAGCATATCCCCTTTGGTGAAGTTATACAGCTGACAGGTTCAGTACCCCTGCCCCCTTATATTAAGAGAAATGCGGACAGACAGGATGAGGAAAGGTACCAAACCTTGTTAGCCAGGAATGAGGGATCAGTGGCTGCTCCAACAGCGGCTCTTCATTTTACAGAAAGCGTCTTGAATGATCTGCAGACAGGCGGGACGGGAATTGAAACCATCACCCTGCACGTTGGCGCCGGAACTTTTAAACCCGTGAGTTCGGAAAGGTTGGCCGAACACGAAATGCATGCGGAATGGATGGACGTATCACTTCAAACCATACGGCGCCTTGCTACAAAGAACTTCATAATACCGGTTGGCACTACTTCTTTGCGCACGCTCGAATCTCTTTACTGGTTCGGCGTTAAAATAATGAGAGGAAACACATCGATGCAACTAAGCCAGTGGGAAGTGTACGATCTCGAGAATGCTACCTGCAATATATCTGCTGAAATGGCCCTGAAATCATTGGCTGATTGGATGAATTCACAGGGCGCTGAAAGACTGTTCACTAAAACAAGCATCCTGATTGCACCGGGTTATAAAATGCGCGTGGCCAATGCATTGATCACCAATTTTCATCAGCCAAAGTCAACCTTGCTGCTACTTGTTGCTGCGGCAATAGGAAAGGAATGGAAAAGCGTTTACACGTACGCGTTAGAAAATAATTTTCGGTTTCTCAGCTATGGAGACAGCAGCCTTTTGTTCTTCCCTCAGGGTTGAATAGTAACCTGTGTGCCTACAGGAATATAACTGAAGAGGTCTTTCATTTCAGTGTACTTAACCGATACACATCCGTCGGTCCAGTTATAAAAATTATCTACCGTCCACTCCTCTCCGGGCCGCGTTGCGTGAATGGCGATCCCGCCGCCGATCTTCGCATTGCGGGGAACCAAGCCCTGGGCTTTACGTTGATTGAATCTCTGCACACTTTCATCTGTCGGATAGTCCAGCAGCAACTCCGGCCCCCATTTAGGATGATGCTTTTTTAATATTACCCGAAAGCTTCCGTTTGGTGTTTTCTTATCGCCTTCGCGCATCTTATCTCCGAGGTCTTTGCTCCCAAACACGATTGGGTATGTGGCGTACCAGCCTTCATCATCATACACTTTCAATTCGTAGTCACTTTTATCAACCACTATATAAAAATTACTTTCGGGCAAATTGTCTGCAAGCGTGCGGGTCGCCGGTTTGTCTTTTTCAAAGCCCGTAAGATGGGGACGGGAATTGATCCCGCCAAAAAAGAAAGAAAGTGTAGCCCCGAGAAAGGAAAGTGGTAACCACAAATGGATTTTCATAATGATGAAGGCGGTTAAGGATATTTTATGGGGGTGAAAATAATTATTTTTGAAAACCTTTAATTATAATGAAAGGTGAAAAAGTTTTCCCCAGTAAAAAAAGCAACTTGTTTAACACCTTTCCGGGAAGGCCTTTGAGGCCTTTCTTTCTGCCGTTATAAAAACCTGACTTTATTTCTATCTTGAATCCATAGCGGCCATACAGTTCACTATACTGCGATATACTAAGTATTCGTTCCGTGAAACTTCCTGTTAAAGGATCACACGTATTCGCATCCTGTGCAGGAACCGGTAAACGTTTTGTTAATATAAACTCGTCAACTGCCTTTACTATATCTGCACCTGCCAGTCCGCGTGTTGCCGCAGCCAGATCATCAACTTCCTTAACGCCAGGAAATTTTTGGGTTATGATGGCCCTTCTGGTTTCAATAAAGGGAGGATGAGGTTTTCCTGACAAGCTGCCACCCTCACTTCCTAAGTACTCATCTTTGTACTGAAGTTCCCTGATCTTCTTTACAACAAAAGGGTTGGAAGGATTTGCCGCCGTAGTGAACACGGTAACCATCGACGGGTTTAGAGATTTTACTTTTGATAAAAAGTCGTCAAGGTTATATATATGCTCAATAACATCCGTACCTGCAACTGCGTCTATCCGTAATCGTTTGCCAACCAATTCTCCGATTTCGCCCTTCACAAAGGAAACGCGATCCGCCTTAAAACTTTTACAGAGTCTTTCTGCAGAATCTAAGAAATCATTATCCACATCCTGAAAAATCAATTGACCAAAATCGCAATACCATGCAAACAGGCCGAGCAATCCGTTTCCGCAACCGTAATCCACAAGAGTGATCTCTTTTGCCTTTTTTCCTGTTGCGGCTTCTACCTCATTAAGTACTGATTTGTAAATGGTGGTGTAATACTCACAATTCTTAATTAAATGATCAAGATACGATCTTGCATATCCTTCGCCGGCAACATCATCTGCATTTATATTTCTCAGCCGGCGGCAAAACTCCCCGGCAGTACGGTCACGGTTCATCAGAACGGTTTAATTAAAAATAAGAAAGCTCCCGCAAAAGAGCAGGAGCCTTCATTATGAAAATGAAAAAGATTAAAGATTGCCGAGGCGAACCCCGAATGAATACGGGCGGAAATCCATATTGTTATCATACATAGATTTTGGACTGTATGATCCGTAAAGCTTCACCGGCCCGAGACCTAACTCACCCACGTATGAGAATTTAAACCGATTCAGGTCGTAATCACCTTTGTTTTTCAGTTTACCTCTTTCATCGCTTTTCTGTTTGTTACGCTGGCTATACAGGTAACCTGCACTTACTCCGAAGCTTAAGCTCAAACTTTTTTTACCGCCGGCCGGTGTGGTTCTGAAGTTAAGCATCAGTGGCACCGTTAGGTAATCAGCAGCAAGTTTGTTTTTGGAAAATCCGATCGAATCCCTGAAGATAAAAGGCGCATTTGTTTGCATTCCGCCGGTATAGGGGATCTCACCATTCTCTCTATATGATACCGTAGATTTATACCTGTAGTTATTAAGTTCAAGGCCAAGACCATATTTCAGGTTCACATTCCGCTTAATTAATGCAAGCCTTTGCATAAAAAACCAGACGTTCACATTCACACTTTTCCCCGCCTTTAATTTAAAATCGTTTCCATCCAGGTTTGGTGTTCCCGGACGGTTTACCAAATAGTTACCTACGGTGCTATAATCTGTTTGGTCGCTGTAGTTTGCGAAACCCAGATCAACGATCCACCAATTAGTGGTAACGCGGGATGATTTCTTTGTTCCGCTTCTGCCCGTTACCATAACATTTCCCTTTTTATCGCCGTCTTTTTTGATGATCAGAATATTTCCGATACGGAGCGTATCGCGCTTTCCAATTTTCACTGTGTCCGGCAAAGCAGGGATGGTATCGGTGGTTACTGCTGAAACCGTATCGGTTTGAGCGCTCGAGTACAGGCAAACGAATCCTGTTGCTAAAAGTAGAATTAGCTTCTTCATGTTGTTCTTATTTTTGGGTTGATTATTTAATTGCGATCTCGTAGCCCGCGAGGGTTACTTCGGGCATTTTAATATTTGCTTTCTTTTCAATTGTGCGTTTTACTTTTCTTACAAAGCCACCGAATTTTGAACGGTTCACCTTTTCTTCATCAACTACAAGTACATGCCCGATTGATGCATTATTTACTTCATCACCGGAAGCTATACCATCAACCTCATTCCTCTGCACTGCCAGGTTTACGTCCATAGGCCTTGATGCAGTAAGTCTTTGCACATCTGTTTTAATTTCATCCGGTGGTGTCATGTTCATTTCAGCGTTTCTTTCAGGTGATACGCGTGAATAAGCACTATAGTTACTGGAAGGGTTGTTAATATTTTCTAAAACACGCGGGGCTGATTCAGAAACGTTAGAAATCGCTATGCCTGAAGTATGTTTTATGGATACGGTAGAAGGCCTGCTATTACTAACAATACCTATAGACGAAGTTTTGATCGCATCGCCTTCCGGAGAGTTGATCACATCGCTATCCCCGGCATTAATTTCAGCGGGAATAACTTCAGGCTGTGTAGCATAAGGATGCGCGGGTTCCGTTACCTCTTGTGGATCTATGGAAAGCGGCGCACCATTTTCCTGAACGCCTACCAATTCAGCATCATTAACCCGGTTGGTTTCATTCATCCCAAAAAACAATCCCACACCAATAAGAGCCGCAGCGATCGCCGGCTTCCACATCCTGATTGAGATAACACGCGATTCGTGGCGGTATAAAACTGATTTATCTTCAAAACGAATTTGCTCAGCGCTGTCAAGTTTGATGGAACTCATAAACTCCCGCTCCTTCTCTAACATTGGAAATTCTTTGCAAAGCTGATCAAGTTCTTTTCGCTGGGAAACGGGTAGTTCGCCATCCACCTCAAGTAACATTGCCTCTTCAGCATTAAAACCCGATGGTAATTTTAGAAGTGACAACGACAAAGTATTTTGCGCACCGGTTGGAGAAATAACCGTAGACATCAGCAGATCGAAATCTGCCCTGTACTCCGGGTTTGCAGACAGAAACTCTTCCACCTCCAGCCGCTCACTTTCATTCAATTCATTATCGGCATAAAGCATGAAAAATTCTTCGTAGTTATTTATGTTGATTTTCATGGGTTAAATAACATTTTCAGGTTTTACAATGTAAGCACGAAGCTGAAGCCTTGCCCGGTGTAAATAGACCTTCACCTGGCTTTCATTCAATCCGGTTATGAGCCCTATTTCCCGGTAATCATATCCTTCATAATCTTTTAGCATTACGAGGCTCCGCTGTGTTTCACTTAACGTACCCAATGCTTCCTGCAGCAGCCTGTTTCTTTCAGATGTGCCTGCCGGATTAGAACCCGCCGGCCTTTCAGGAAATTTTTCTGAAAAAGAAATTCGCTTGTTCTTACGAATATGATCGATCATTTGGTTGTATGCGATCGTAAAAAGATAACTTTTCGCAGTCGTCGTTTCTACATCCAGCCTGTTTCTCCACATTTTTTCGTAGGCAGACTGAACCACATCCCGGGCATCTTCCTCGTGCCCGAGATTTTTAAAAATGAAACGATACACATTGTCTGAGTAGTTGGTAACACATTCGTTGTACTCTCTTTCCGTCATAAAATCAGTTATTTAGCTGAAAATCGGCTTTTGGTGTTAGTTATACGTTATGCGGGCCCCTAATGTTACAAAATGCGGAAAAAATTTACATAAAAAATTTCAGCACCGTGGCTGCCACGTTCCAATGCATTACCGGGGGGCTGGCGTTCAAGCAGTTGTTTATCCCTGCCAATGTTTTAGCCGGTAAATATTTTATTCCGTAAGTAGACATCCAAAAAAGGGCGGCGGAAAATGCCACCAGTAAAAAAAAGAGAGGTTTCGCCCTTTTTACCGGCATAATGAAGTTTTGGAAAAGCGAATGTATACGCTTTATCAGCCTGACTTACGATGTGTGTGTTAAATAAAATTAAAATATGTAAATGCCAGACACCGGAAAGTTTATGGATGGCTGAAGTTTAGATGAGCCGCAGTTAATAGCTTTGCCCAAAACAGAAAAAAATGAATGAAGGATTTGTAAAGCGCATATCGGGTGAATTGAACGGTATCAGGGAGGCCGGGCTGTTTAAGGAGGAGAGAATTATAAGTAGCGATCAGGGCGCGGAAATAATAGTGAACGGCAAAACTGTGCTGAACTTCTGCGCTAACAACTACCTGGGCTTATCCTCACATCCTGCAGTAATAAAAGCGGCCAAAGAAGCTATCGACTACCGAGGTTACGGGCTCAGCAGCGTGCGATTCATTTGCGGAACACAGGATATACATAAGCAACTCGAGAAAAAAATTGCCACCTTTCTCGGCACAGAAGATACAATATTATATGCCGCTGCTTTTGATGCGAATGGCGGTGTATTTGAGCCCTTATTCAGCGAAGAAGATGCGATAATCAGCGATGCATTGAATCATGCTTCCATAATTGACGGGGTGCGTCTTTGTAAAGCGCAGCGTTTCCGTTATGAGCACAATAATATGGCCGACCTCGAGGAAAAACTTAAGGAGAGCGCACATCTTCGTTCACGCATCATCGTTAGCGACGGCTCATTCAGCATGGATGGCACTATAGCGCAACTTGATAAAATGTGCGACCTCGCCGATAAATATGATGCAATAGTGATGATAGACGAATGCCATTCCTCAGGTTTCCTTGGAAAGAATGGGCGCGGAACCCATGAATACCGTAATGTGATGGGAAGGATCGATATTATTACAGGAACTTTGGGTAAAGCTCTCGGAGGTGCCAGCGGCGGTTTCACTTCAGGCAGAAAAGAGATAATTGAGATGCTGAGACAAAGGAGCAGGCCATATCTTTTCAGTAATACGCTGGCCCCGAGCATTGTGGGCGCTTCTATTGCCGTACTTGATATGCTCAGCGAAACAACCGAACTCAGGGATAAACTTGAAGCCAATACAAAACTATTTCGTGAGAAGATGACCCAGGCCGGCTTCGATATTAAGCCCGGAGATCATCCTATAGTTCCCATTATGCTGTACGATGCAGTGATCGCCCAAAACTTCGCTTCTAAACTTTTAGATGAAGGCATTTATGTGATCGGATTTTTCTATCCCGTGGTGGCAAAAGGCCAGGCGAGAATAAGGGTGCAGTTAAGCGCGGCACACGAAACTGCACACATTGAGAAAGCAATAGCCGCATTTACAAAAGTGGGAAAGGAATTAGGTGTGTTGAAATAAAAAGAAAGTATGTCTCAACAATCAGAAACTTTTTTAACCGACAGTGCAAAAAAAGCGGCAGACCTCGAGCACAGGCGCAAGATCAATTTCAACATTGGCCGATATAACGCTGCAGTTCCAAACGGAAAGAAACAGTTTACCGATCTGCACCTCGCACGTGAAAATGCAAAAAATGCAAAGTGGCGCGCAATCGAAAATCTTGATCAGCACCTTGAGATGTTTGAAAAAAAGTTTTCTGAGCGCGGTGGAAAGGTGATCTGGGCTTCTACGGCCGAACAGGCACTGGATGAGATCCTTTCGATTTGCAGGGAAAGAAACTGCAAAACGATTGTGAAGAGCAAGAGCATGGTCACCGAAGAAATTCACCTGAACCGGTGCATGGAAGAAAATGGGATTGAAAGTGTGGAAACCGATCTTGGAGAATACATTCAGCAGCTTGACAATGAACCACCGTACCATATTGTTACTCCTGCCATGCACAAAAGCAAGGAAGATGTGGCGAAACTGTTTTCAGAAAAGCTGGGTACAGATCCTGCCTTAACACCATCTCAATTAACGCTCGTTGCGCGAAACATACTTCGTGAAAAATACGTTCAGGCTGAAGTAGGCATAACCGGGGCAAATTTTATTATAAGCGATACGGGCAGCGTTGCCATCACCGAAAATGAAGGAAATGCAAGGCTTAGCAGTGCCTTTCCGAAAACGCATATTGTGATTGTTGGCATCGAGAAAATGCTTCCATCTATTACCGACCTGGCCTTGTTCTGGCCATTGCTGAGCACTTACGGTACCGGACAAACGATCACGGTATATAATACAATTATCTCCGGACCCAGGCAGCCACATGAAACTGATGGCCCCGAAGAAATGTTCGTGATCTTGCTGGATAACGGGCGCACTAACATTCTTGCAGACCCTAAGCAACGCGAAAGCCTTTATTGCATCAGGTGCGGGGCCTGCCTGAATGCATGCCCTGTTTACAAAAATATTGGCGGGCATTCGTACGGCACAACCTACAGCGGCCCGATCGGAAGCGTTATAACTCCGCACCTCCGGGGTATGGAAAACTATAAACACCTCAGCTTCGCTTCTTCGCTTTGCGGCAACTGCACCGAAGTGTGTGCGGTAAAAATAAATCTTCATGAATTGTTGTTAGATAACCGAAGGCAATCTGTTGAAGAGGGTTTTGTTTCATTCAGCGAACGCATGGCATGGAAGGCCTGGAAACTTGCCAGTTTGAAGAGGGGCATGATGAATCTTGGAAGTGGAAGCCTGAAAAACAAAGTGGTGAACGGAATGTTCAAAGGCTGGACAAATACCCGCGGGGAACTGCACTTCAGTAAAAAAACTTTCAACGAAATGTGGAAGGAGAAGTATAATGCCAAATAGTTTTGTTGTAGAGAAGGTGCTGCACTTCGTACCTTAGGTTACTTCATCCTGCATACATGATGATACACATCCTTTGTAACAATCTCACCAACCGTTTGGCATATACGCTCAATTTCATCTTTAAAGATGTTCTGCAGGCTAATTACAAGGTGATATCTGATGTTGGAGAAAATCCGGATCAACGGCCTATGATCTGCTACGGACCTGAAGAAATTGAGGGCGCTTTTCATATACCAAGGTCTGAGATACTTAATAGTGATTCGATCACAGCGGTAGTTGTGGAGGCTGTTGGAACCGGAAAGGATTGCATTTTGTTTCCGGCCAAAGGGGCAGACATTAACTTCGATATTTTCGGGGCTGTCTTTTATTTGGTCAGCAGGTATGAAGAATATCTTCCTTATGAAGAAGACCCCTATAAAAGGTTCCCTCATACTTCTTCAATTGCCTTCAAACACGGCTTCCTGAATTACCCTATCGTAGACAAATGGATCAACAGCCTGGCTGCGGCCCTGGAACGGTATTTCCCCGCACTTGATTTTCCAGCGAGGAAATTCAGTCATCTTCCTTCTTACGATATCGATATGGCCTGGGCGTACAGGCACAAAGGGATTCTCAGGAATTTAGGAGGATGGGTCAGGCGTCCGGGAGTAAAGAGACTTAAGGTTCTTTGCAACCTTTCTCCTGATCCGTTTGATTCTTTTAGTTTCCTAAAAAATCTTCATGAGAAATTTGAACTAAGGCCAATCTATTTTTGGTTAGTTGCGCTTGAAAGAGGGAAACTCGATAAAAACATTTCACCACAAGTGCCCGCGATGAAAAACCTGATCGGGGGCCACGCAGAGTATGATAACGGACTTCATCCCTCATGGCACTCACACACTTCGGCAAGTGTCATTCAGGAAGAAAAGCAGCTTCTTGAAGAAATTTTACACAAACCCATAACCGCTTCGAGGCAGCACTACTTACGGTACCGGCTACCCGAAACCTACGAGGCATTGATCCGGGCAGGCATCACAGATGAGTATAGCATGGGTTATGGCAGCATCAACGGTTTCCGGGCATCAACCGCATCCGCGTTCAACTGGTTCAACCTCCGCACCAATAAGGAAACGCCTTTAAGAATTCATCCCTTCGGATTTATGGATGCCAACTCATTTTACGAACAAAAGCAAACACCCGAACAGAGCCTCATTGAACTAATGAAATACGTGGAGGTTTGCCGGCAGGAAAAATGCAGGCTGATCACGATCTTTCACAATAACTTTTTAGGGAGCACAAGTGAGTTCAGGGGCTGGAAAGAGATGTATGAAAGGTTTATTCAGGAAGTTCATTCCTGATCTTCTCCAGGCTTCGTTTATGGCCATAGTTCACAATGAACACACCGGCGAGGGTAACGATCGCGCCCCAGAAAATGAACATCGTCAGTTTCTCATCCAATATAAAGTATCCGCCCACCATGGCCACTAAAGGATTTACATAAGCGTACAGTGAGGCAATGGTAACCGGGAGGCGCTTCATTGAAAAAATAAAGGCCGCAAATGCAATTATTGAACCGAACACCACGAGATATAAAATAACTGCCCAGGCTTTCAATGAAATCTCACTGATAGAAATGGAGGGCTGAACCAGCACCGCCATTATATACAACATGCCCGAACTGATGATCATCTGCCATCCCGTAGAATAGTACGGGTTCATTTCCATTTTTATGTTCGTAATAAAAATTGTTCCCATACTCCAGGAAAGCATAGCTCCGAGTGAAAGCGAAATGCCAGACAAAAATGCCGTGCTCATTTCAACAGAAATATTCTCATAAAAAACTATGGCCACGCCTGCGATGCCTAAAATAAAACCAAGGATCATTAAAAGATCCGGGCCTTTCTTCCTGAAAAACAAAAATTCGATCACCACCACGCTTAATGGGTAAAGTGCCCCGAGAAGGGCGCTGAGCCCGGCAGGAATATAGATAAGGCTCCAGGTGCTAAGGCCGTTTGCCAATACGAACATGAACAAGGAAAGAAAGAATATTTGCCGGAACTGCTTACGGTTAGGGATAGACGAACCTTTTCTCAGCATGAAGTAGCCCACCATGATCATCCCTGCGATCAACTGCCTAATGGCTGTCATTTGCAGCACCGGCATTTCCCGGATGCCTATCTTACTGGCTACCCAGGTTGTTCCCCATAAAAGCGAGGTGAGGAAAAGTGCAACGTATCCGGCAGACCTTCCCTTCTTGTAGTTCATGCACTCAATGTTTGAAATGTCTTGTTCCGGTAATTACCATAGGTAGCGAATGCGATTCGCAATAGTTGATCGAATCAGCGTCGCGTATAGAGCCTCCCGGTTGTACGAACGCACTAATTCCAGCAGCGTGAGCGATCTTCACGCAATCATCAAACGGGAAAAAGGCATCGCTTGCCAGCACTGCGCCCTCGGTGGTTAATCCGGAGTGTTTAGCCTTTTCAATGGATTGCCTCAATGCGTCAACCCTGCTTGTCTGGCCACAGCCTTTTCCTATCAATTGCATATTCTTCACCAGCGCGATACTGTTGCTCTTTAAATGTTTACAAACAATGTTCGCAAATACCAGATCGCCTCTTTGCTCCGGACTGGTCTTAGCAGATGTCGCCTCCTTCCATTCAGCATAATTTCCCGCATCAACATCCTGCACTAGCAGGCCGTTCAACACAGATTTTACCTGCACTTTTGGAATCTCGGCATTCTTTAAGACCAGCAGGATCCGGTTCTTCTTTGATTGCAGAATTTTCAAGGCATCTTCATCCATTGCAGGTGCGATCAGAACTTCGAAAAACAGGTCATTTATCGCGGAGGCTGTGGACGCATCGATCATTTTGTTTGCAACAAGCACACCTCCAAACGCGCTTTCAGGGTCGCCCTGTAAAGCCGCGCGCCATGCGCCTTCCAGGGTACTCCTTTGGGCAATACCACAAACATTTGTATGCTTGATGATCGCAAAGGTTGCCGGTTGGTCCTGCCCGAATTCATTGATCAATTGTACGGCAGCATCCACATCTACGAGATTGTTATAAGACAATGCCTTCCCATGAAGCTGGGTAAACATCTCACCAATATTTCCATAAAATTTTCCTGCCTGATGCGGGTTCTCTCCATATCGCAAAACTGACTCACCGGTGTTAAAAGCGGCAGGAATGTATGTACCGTGAAAATAATTAGAGATGGCCGTATCGTATGCAGTACAAACATCAAAAGCTTTTATCGCCCATGCCCGTCGTTGCTCAATTGAAGTTTGCATACCTCCTTCCTTCAAAACTTCTGCAAGATGCTTGTAATCATCTTTCGATGCGATCACCACCACATCTTTGTGGTTCTTCGCCGCCGCGCGTATCATTGATGGTCCGCCGATATCAATTTTCTCGATGATCAAACTTTCATCGGAAGTACTTTTAACCGTTTCTTCAAAAGGATACAGGTCAACGATCACGAGGTCTATTTCAGGAATTCCAAACTGGCTCATTTCCCGCACATGTACTTCATCCTCTCTTTTCCCAAGAATTCCGCCGAATAAAGCAGGATGCAGCGTTTTTACTCTTCCGCCGAGTATCGAGGGAAAGTTGGTCAGGCTTTCCACCGGTGTACACGGAATTCCTTTCTCTTCTATAAATGCTCGTGTACCGCCGGTGCTCAGAATTTCAACTCCTTCCTTGTGGAGCAATGAAACGATCTCATCAAGACCGTCTTTATAAAAAACGGAGATCAACGCACTCTTTACCTTTTTAAGCATAACGAACAGTTTGGCGGGTGTGTTATCCGAAGATCTTACCTGAGCGATAAAACAAGCGCTCCGCTATCCCGGATTGAAAAGCACCGCAAATTTAGCAGTTCGCATTCTCTTTTCCATTGCGCAATTTTCGATGCAGAATTAGTGGCGTCAAACACAACGAGGTGGGGATTTAAAATCTTTGAAATTTCCGCAATTGTGACCCGGGCGTTCCTTGCAATAAGAAGAAGATCTACTCGAAAAGGAGATTCCGGATCAACCAGGGCCAATTGCTCTGAAACAACCATTATCCTTTTGTTCATGAAACTTACACCGCAGGGATATTCCCTTAAGAAGGGCAAAAGGGCTTTTGAATCCGCACTCGCTCTCAACAAGGTACGCGACGGGTTAATAATTTGATGCAGATCTCCTGCCTGTAAGCCTGATCCATAATTGATGTAATGTGAGCTTTGTCCGTTAATAAAATCCACTATCGCCCCATTGCTAGAATGATAAAAAATAATCTTCTGTTGCGAGAGTGCTTTCACATCCACATAAAAAAAATAGACAGAAAGCAGGGAAAGAAAGAGAAAACCCGGAATTGCCAGATCTCTGTTTCTCGCGAGCAACCATGTGCTAAGGCATATTACTGTACCATACATGAGAAATGCGGTGAGAAGATCGGCATAGATTCCGTGCGTGGAAGAGAAAGGAATATTATTGCTCCAGGTAACAAAGTCGTTCATTAGAGTGATGAGAAAGTAAATGATGAAAGCAAAGGCGTCATTGAGAAAAGGGACGGCCGACAACAGCAGGAAAATGACTTCGCCGAAAAGAATGATCGTAGAAAGCGGAACTACAAAAATATTTGTAAGCAGGAACAAGTTCGGAAACTGGTGGAAATAATAAATGCATAATGGAAAGGCGGCGAGTTGTGCGGCGATGGTAACACTGGCCATATTCCACACCTGGCGCAGCAACTTGTTCTTAAAGTAGATGGAATGATACAGGGCCCGCTGCCAGGCAACAATTCCGGCCACAGCAGCATAGCTTAACAAAAACCCGGCATCAAACAAAAGCAGGGGATCATAAACGAGCAAAAGAAAGGCAGACGCAGCGATCACATTCCACGTGCCCGATTTTTTGAAATAGGTTTCACCAATGAGAATGCATGAAAACATCACTGCGCTTCTCAATACAGAAGCTGATCCTCCGGTAAGCAAGGCGAAGAGCCATAACAACAGTAACACGAGCCAACACCTTACTCCGGTGAGCCGATGGAGGAAACGGATCTTTGAAAAGATCCAAACAAGCACAACATAGATCAGGCCCAGGTGAAGCCCTGATATTGCGATCACATGCACAACCCCCGCATCACTGTATTCCTGCAGCAAGGGTTTTTCAAGATCACCTCGGTAACCGATCAATAATGCTGCGGCAATTCCGCGAACTTCCTTTTCCGGAAAAAACTCATCAAACTTTTGCAGGATCTTTCTCCTGCTCCCATTTAAGAAAGAGATGAATTTATTTCTTGAAGCACCCGTCCTTACAAATTCACCTTCCCTCAAATAAATTGCATAATATATTCCCTTATTGGCCGCGTACTTTTTAAAATCAAACGCTCCGGGGTTCATCGCACCTCGCAATGGATCCGCTTCATTCCTTACCATCAACACGTCGCCGTAAACCGGAACTTTCGCCACATCCCTGAAATAGAGGTACACTTTCCCGGACCTTCTTATTGTACTTGTCGAATTGCCTGAAGAAAGCACCTCGCCCACCGCGCGGAAACCGCTTTGGGTTTGCGCGGGTTCTTCCGTAAGCCGCACCTGCAGAACATCTCCGGATGTAATATTCTTTCTGATAAATGTGCTTTTATTAGTTGGGTCATGCAACCGCTCCACTAACGTTCCCGCACAAACGATAAGTAAAAAAACTGATGTTCCACCCAGGTTACGGAATCTAGAAAAGAAGAAGGGGTTTATTTTGCGTACGAAAAAGAGAAAAAGGGATAAGCATAAAATGGCAGAGATCGAAATGAAGAAAGGAATAGGAAGATAAATGCCGGTTAATATGCCTAAAACAAATGCCGGAAGAACTCGAAGGAATGGGTTGAAAGTCCATGCCGCAATGCGGGAATTTTGCATTGCTTAATTTAGAATGCAATGAATCGTTCGAATTGAAATAATGGGTAGAAAAAAGGGGAGTACCCAAAAAAGCTATAATCAAAAGGGCCGAAGATCCATCACCTTGGTCGGGGATAACCAGATCTTAATTTCTGAGCGGGACTAGGAATCGTACAATTTTAATAGCAATTCATCCGCATCCTTGAAAGAGACGTTGTGGGGAAAATTTGAACTACAAACTATCAACTACCAACTACCAACTATTTACTAAGATGCATACTCCGCTCCTTGTACAGCTGCCTGAAGTAAGGGTCGCGCAGGTCTTTTATAAAACGGATCGCCTCGCCGGTGCTCTTCATCTCAGGGCCTAACTCCTTATTTACGCCGGGAAATTTATTGAATGAAAACACAGGTTCTTTAATGGCAAATCCTTTAAGATTTTTTTCAAATTTGTAATCCTTAAGTTTCGCTTCTCCAAGCATTACCTTGGTGGCAATGTTGAGATACGGAATTTGATAAGCCTTCGCAATAAAGGGCGTGGTTCGCGATGCACGCGGATTCGCTTCAATCACAAACACATTTCCATCCTTAATAGCAAACTGAATGTTTATCAACCCTTTTATGTTCAGTTCTCTCGCGATCTTCTCTGCATATTCTTCCATTGTGTGAACAATAAGCGGACTGAGATTAAACTGAGGAAGAACCGCATTGCTGTCGCCGCTATGTATTCCCGCCGGTTCAATATGTTCCATCACACCCATCGGGTGAAAGGTTTCGCCATCAAAGATCGCGTCGATCTCCGCTTCCTGGCAACGGTCAAGAAAATGATCGACAAGAATTTTATTGCCTGGCAAATGTTTGAGCAAGCTCAAAACACCTTTCTCCAGTTCCTCATCATTCAACACTATCCTCATGCGCTGCCCGCCAAGCACATAACTCGGGCGAACAAGAACAGGATATCCCACTTCATTCGCCACTTCAATCGCTTCATCCGTCGTGTATGCGGTACCGTAACGTGGGTAGGGAATGTCGAGCGTTTTAAGCATGTCGCTGAATCGGCCCCTGTCTTCCGCAATATCCATATCGTTAAACGAAGTGCCAATGATGGGAACTCCCATATCCTGCAGGCGACGGGCGAGTTTCAGGGCCGTTTGTCCGCCAAGTTGCACAATAACGCCTTCCGGTTTTTCATGCTCAACAATTTCGCGGATATTCTCCCAAAAAACCGGCTCAAAATAAAGTTTGTCTGCAATGTCGAAATCGGTTGAAACGGTTTCCGGATTGCAATTCACCATGATCGCTTCATATCCGCACTCCTTCGCGGCCAGCAATCCATGCACGCAGCAATAATCAAACTCAATTCCCTGGCCTATGCGGTTGGGGCCGCTGCCTAACACGATCACTTTTTTCTTACCTGATGAAATCGATTCATTGGAGGGAATTGAAGAAACGGCGGTTGTTTCAAAGGTGGAATAAAAGTATGGCGTCACCGCAGCGAACTCCGCGCTGCATGTATCCACCATTTTGAAAACGCGGTTTATTCCAAGTAATTTTCTTTTGTCGTACAATTCATCCTCAGATCCTTCGCCCATTATCCTCACCATCTGCTCATCACTGAAGCCCATTTCCTTCGCCTTCTTCAACAGATCTTCCGGCAAAGTTTCCATGGTATGCGCGGCAATTTCCTTTTCTACATCGCAGATCAGTTGTATTTGCTGAATGAACCATTTATCTATTAATGTGCTTTCACAAATGCGTTTTACGGAAACGCCGGCCATTAAAGCATCTTTAATGCGGAACAGCCTGTCCCATTTCGGAATTTTTATATACTCAAGAAGTTCTTCAGAGCGCATCAGGCTTTTGCCATAATAACCAAGGCCAACCGCTTCATTCTCCAAACTCTGACAAGCCTTTTGTATCGCTTCATTAAAACTCCTGCCGATTCCCATCACTTCGCCAACACTTTTCATCTGGAAGCCAAGTGTATCATTCGCGCCTTTGAACTTATCAAAATTCCAGCGCGGAATTTTCACGATCACATAATCGAGCGCGGGTTCAAAATACGCGGAGGTTGATCCCGTGATCTGGTTTTTCAGTTCATCCAAGTTAAAGCCAAGCGCAAGTTTTGCCGCGATCTTCGCTATCGGGTAGCCCGTTGCCTTACTCGCTAATGCAGAGCTGCGGCTTACTCTAGGGTTTATTTCAACTACAATTATTTCTTCTGTTTCGGGGTTCATGGCAAACTGCACATTGCATCCTCCTGCAAAATTTCCGAGCGCGCGCATCATTTTGATGGCGGTGTTTCTCATGTGCTGGTATGCTGTATCACTCAGGGTCATAGCCGGCGCAACCGTAATGCTGTCTCCTGTGTGCACGCCCATCGGATCAAAATTTTCAACCGTACAAATGATCACTACATTGTCCGCATTATCGCGCAACAATTCCAGTTCAAATTCTTTCCAACCCAGCACCGCTTTCTCTACAAGCACTTCATGAATGGGCGAGGCCGTCAATCCATTATTCAGCGCTGTGTCCAATTCATCTTTGCTGAATACGATTCCCCCACCGCTTCCACCAAGGGTGAATGAAGGACGGATCACCAATGGAAATCCGATCTGTTGAGCAAATTCCTTTCCCTCCAAAAATGAATTAGCAATTTGCGCCGGAGCAACAGGAATATTCATTTCTATCATCCACTGGCGGAATTTTTCACGGTCTTCCGCTTTATCTATCGCTTTAATATCAACGCCGATTAATTTCACATTATACTTTTCCCAAACACCAAGTTCATCCGCTTCCTTGCAAAGGTTTAGTGCGGTTTGTCCGCCCATGGTAGGCAGCACCGCATCAATTTCATTTTCTTCTAATATCTGTTCAATGCTTTCAACAGTAAGCGGCAAAAGATATACGCGATCGGCCATCATCGGGTCCGTCATAATCGTAGCCGGATTGCTGTTGATGAGCGTAACCTTTACACCTTCCTCACGCAAACTGCGCGCGGCCTGCGTGCCGGAGTAATCAAATTCGCATGCCTGCCCGATAACAATGGGGCCGCTGCCGATGATAAGAACTGACTTAATGGAATCGTTTTTTGGCATAGTGGATCTCTGCCTTTGGGATGGCGCGCAAAGGTAGGAAATGAATACGATTGACGAATTACGATTTACGATTGACGGTTAGGACGATGAACTACAAGCGAGAAACTAATAAATGATCCCCGGGACGTTCCCCCGATCGCAACGTCGGGGCTGCCCATCCCTAACGCATTTCCGGATGCGACGAAGTCGCCAAAACCGATACCCTGCATCCGTCATTCCGAGCAACGCGAGGAAACTGCTGATTGAAATAGATGATTTGTTCGAATCGCTCCGGATGCAACGAAGTCGCCAAAACCGATACCCTGCATCCGTCGTTCCGAGCAACGCGAGGAAACTGCTGATTGAAATCGATGATTTGTTCAAAACGCTCCGAACCCTACGAAGTCGCCAATAAATTCAAGGCCACGTCATTCCGAGCAACGCAAGGAAACTGGGTAAGAAACTACGGATTGGTTGGAGTACAAAATCCGACATCGCACATCGTAAATCGTACATCGTAAATCGTACATCAAATTATTATTAACTTTTCCCGCCTTTTATTGCAACCCCGGCCTTTTATCTTTGCCGCTATGAAGAGTTGGATCTTACATATTGGGTTTTTATTAATTGCATCAGGAGCGTTTTCACAAAAAATCGATTACGCGTGGCCGGTAGCTACCAAACCCGCGTTGGTAGCCAACTTTGGCGAGCTTCGTTCAAACCATTACCACATGGGGCTTGATATGCGAACCGAGCAAAGAGAAAACCTTCGCGTACTTGCGGCGGAGAGAGGTTTTGTGTCGAGAATAAAAATTGAACCGTGGGGATTTGGCCGCGCGATATACATTGATCACCCAAATGGCGTCACTTCATTATACGCACATCTGAATGATTTTGAGCCGGCACTTGAAGCCTGGGTTACAGCCAAACAATATGAATTAAAAAGCTGGGCACTCGACCTTTATCTCACTCCGGAACAATTCCCGGTTAAGCGCGGGCAGTTCATCGCCTACAGCGGAAATACGGGTGGTTCACAGGGACCTCACGTACATTTTGAATTGCGTGATACAAAATCAGAAACTGTTTTAAACCCGCTCACTCATGGGTTCACTATCACCGACAATATTCCCCCGGATATTATTCGGCTAGCTGTTTACGACAGGTGTAAAAGCACCTACGAGCAATCACCCCGCATCATCGCGCTGAAAAGAACGGGCAGCGTATATTCTCCCGCAACACCGGGGCCGATTGTAGTAAATACTGATAAAGTTTCATTCGGAATCACTTCATACGACAAATACACAGGCTCTACCAATCAAAATGGAATATACAGCGCAGCACTTTTTCATAACGGTGCCGAACAAACGCGCTTTATAATGGACTCGATCCATTATAAAGACACGCGCTACCTCAATGCGCATATTGACTACAAAACCAAGCTTTCCGGAGGGCCGTACATCCAGCACCTGTCGCGGCTTCCGGGCCATGTAAACAGCGTGTACCATGGGGGCGACGGAATTATTTCTTTACCTACTACCGATCCACAACAAATAAAAATTGAAGTTGCAGACCCTGACGGAAACAAATCGATCCTGCAATTTTCAATCCGCTCCTCAAACCGTTTAGATGGATCTACACCAAATTCAAACGGCACCCTTTTCCATCCGGGAATGGTGAATATTTTCGAAAACGAGAACGTAAGGTTTTTCCTTTCTGAAAAATCTTTATATGACTCATTCCGGTTTATTTATTCATCTCAACCTTCCGCCGCAGGCACAATTCATAACATCCATAAGCCGATCGTTCCGATCCAGGAATTTTATAACCTCTTCATTAAAGCACCCGAAAATGCGGATACAGGAAAAACGATGATGAAAAAGTTTTACGGAACAAAAACGGATTTTAAAAAAGCGGAATTCAGGAATGGCTGGTTTACTGCTTCCTGGCGCGACTTTGGCAATTTCCAGTTAGTAACGGATACAATTCCACCTTTGATTTCTGCAATAACGCGAACGGCTACACGAATTTCATTTTCCATTACAGACAATACCGAGGAACTCACGAATTTCAGGGCCACCTTGAATGGACAATGGATACGTTTCAGCAACGACAAAGGGCGGCTGTTCGTGTATAAGTTTGACGAATACTGTAATCCCGGCCCCAATGAATTGCTAATTGAAGTGGAAGACTATGTGGGAAACAGATCGGAAAAGCGGTTTACTTTCACGCGTTAAAAAATTAATAATGCTCGAAGCAGGAGATAAAGTTCCAATGTTCAAAGGGAGGGATCAAAACGGAAACGTATTTGATTACCGCGATCATAAACAGGAGAAGATCATTATTTTTTTCTTCCCAAAAAGTATGACTCCCACCTGCACAACTCAGGCCTGTAACCTCCGCGACAATTATAAAGAATTACTCAAACGCGGTTTCACAATAATTGGTATAAGCCCGGACGATGCTGAACTGCAAAAGAAATTTATAAAGACTTATAAACTGCCCTTTACCCTGATCTCAGACTCAGACGCGAAAATTATGAACCGCTTTGGCGTATGGGGTGAAAAGCAATTGTACGGCAGGAAGTATGAAGGCGTTCATCGGACCACCTTTGTAATTGAGGATGGCAAAATAATGCATGTATTTAAACGCCCACGAAACAAAATGCATTCCGAAGAGATCATGGCAGTTATTGATAACCGTTCTTGAAATGAAATATCGCCAAAACATAAAGATCAATGAAAATGAAGTTCCGGTTTTCCTAAAAGAGAATTCTTTAATAGCCCGGTTTGCCGCATGGAAACTAGACGCAAGCCGCGTTGCTATTGTGATCGGCAACACGATTCATTTACATCGCACATCGGTAAAGGAGTTTTTGGCAAATGAAAAATGGGTTCGCCACGAATTGTGCCACATCCAACAATTCCGGGAGTATGGTTTCGTGAATTTCATCATGCGCTATCTCTGGGAAAGTTTGCGTAAAGGATATTTCAATAACCGCTATGAAATAGAAGCACGTAAAGCTGAAGAATTACTGTAAGGAAATCCATTCAACATCCCCGTGAGAAAAGGCGGAATCAAAGACGTCTGTTATTACCAGCCTACCGTATTCATCAATTTCCTTAAGCAAGGGTTCGAAAACCCGCGTACCCGACCGCAACCTGATCTTACTTCCTCTTCGATAGAGTTTATTGTTGAATGCGGCAATCAGTTCGGCCTTCCCTTGCGTTGTACGCGGCGCAGAATCTATTACCTGCAAAATATGAAGATGGAGCTTTTTCGCCAGTGAAAGGGCGTCATATCGCTCCCCGGTTATCTGCCCGATCGAAACAGCATTAGGCACCGGGGCAGGAAAACTTTGCTGATTCAAATTAATTCCAAATCCCATAACAGACCATTTCCAGTCTGACCCCTGTAATACATTTTCAATTAGAATGCCTCCTGCCTTTCTGTCACCAACATAGAGATCGTTCGGCCATTTTATTGAAATTGCCGGTCCGCATTCCGCTTCCAGGAATTCCGCAACAGCCAACGAAACAAGTGCGTGAAAATGAAATTTGGCAATGTCGAATCCGGCAGGCGGCCGCACCGAAACCGATAAGATAAGATTTTCACCGGGGTTACTTTGCCAACTCCTGCCCCTCTGCCCCTTTCCTTTCTCCTGATGGTACGCAAACCACGCCTGGCCGTGCATTGCCAATCCTTCATGCACCCTTGCCATGGCATAGTTGTTGGTACTGTCAACCCGGTCTAAAATGTTAAATAACAAGGTTTCCATAACTTTTCAGGTGAAAAGAAAATTGTATTTTTGAAAGCGGTAAGCTGCCTTATTTTAGGCAAAAACAGCGCACCTGAGTTTTTAAAATCAAAACAATAATAATTGAATAATCTGAACGTATTAAATACCCGGAAGAAAAGCGCCACCCGGCTTACCCGTAACAGCAAAATTTTTAAGAGTATTATCCACGCGATCCAGGAAAAGAAAGGCGAGAACGTTACGAGTCTCGACCTTCGAAAAATTCCTGAGGCCGTTGCTGACTTTTTCATTATCTGCGAAGCTACAAACCCCACGCAGCTTCGCGCAATTGCGGATTTTGTAGAGGAAGATGTAAAGAAGAAAACAGGAGAACTGCCTTATAAACATGAAGGCCGGCAGGCCCAGCAATGGATACTTATTGATTATGTAAACATAGTGGTTCATATAATGTTGCCCGAGCCCCGCAAATTCTACCAGCTGGAAGAAATGTGGAGCGACGCGCCCAGCATGGAACACGAGGGATAATTTTATAACAGCAAAAACAGTATGAACCAAAACAACAACAAGAGAACTCCTGATAACCCTATGGGCGAGGAACCGAAGAAGAAGAGCCGCTTCAGTATTTACTGGGTTTACGGCCTTATTTTGCTTACTATGCTTGGGGTGAACCTTTTCAGGAATGTGAGCCCGGCCGGCGTGGAAACCGATCAGCAGAAATTTTACAGGATGGTTTCGGAAGGGGATATTGAAAAAATAAAAACCATCCGGAATAAAAAACTCGTTAGGGTTTATGCCTATTCCGACAGCCTGAAAAATAAATCAACGCTTTACCGCGAACTGCTGGCCGATGCACAGGATAAAGAAAAATATGAGAGAGCTGTTAAGTCGAACCAACCGCAACTTTTTTTCAGCATTATAGACGATAAGACCTTCGCTTCTCAAATGGCGGATTTCTATAAGGTAAATCCACAAATACGCCAGGTGCCGGACAGTCCGGATGACGAAGGTGAATTTTTCTCCCAGATTATCAGCACGCTTCTTCCCATTATTCTAGTCGGATTTTTATTTGTTATGATGATGAGAAAGGTGGGCCCCGGTGGCGGTGGCGGCCCCGGTGGTATTTTTAACATCGGCAAAAGCAAGGCTACTTTGTTTGATAAGGGCACGCGTGTTAATATCACATTCAGCGATGTGGCCGGTCTTGACGAGGCCAAGGTGGAAGTGATGGAGATCGTTGACTTTTTAAAAAATCCGAAAAAGTATACTGCCCTCGGCGGCAAGATCCCGAAAGGAGCATTGCTTGTGGGCCCTCCGGGTACAGGTAAAACACTTTTGGCAAAAGCGGTTGCCGGAGAAGCACAGGTTCCGTTCTTCAGCCTGAGCGGAAGTGATTTTGTAGAGATGTTTGTAGGTGTTGGTGCAAGCCGTGTTCGTGACCTTTTCAAGCAGGCAAGAGAAAAAGCTCCATGTATAATTTTTATCGATGAAATTGATGCGATAGGCCGCGCCCGCGGAAAGAACGTGATGATGAGTAATGATGAAAGAGAAAATACGCTGAACCAGTTGCTGGTGGAAATGGATGGCTTCGGTACCGACCTTGGCATCATAATTCTTGCCGCAACCAACAGGCCTGATGTACTTGATTCAGCCTTGTTGCGCCCGGGCCGATTCGACAGGCAGATTTCCATTGACCGCCCCGATCTTCAGGGAAGGGAGGCGATCTTCAAAGTGCATCTGACGCCGATAAAAACATCGCAGAAACTCGACATTCATAAGCTTGCCGAACAAACGCCCGGTTTTGCAGGAGCTGATATTGCCAACGTGTGCAATGAGGCCGCGCTTATAGCAGCAAGAAAGAATAAGGAAGCTGTAGATATGAGCGACTTCCAGGATGCTATCGATCGCGTGATCGGCGGACTGGAAAAGAAAAACAAGATCATTTCACCGGAAGAAAAAGAAATCATTGCTTACCATGAAGCAGGTCATGCGATCTGCGGATGGTTCCTCGAGCATGCGTACCCGTTATTAAAGGTTACCATTGTGCCACGAGGCACGGCAGCCCTGGGCTACGCACAATACACGCCGAAGGAGCAATATCTTTATAACACTGATCAGTTAACAGATCAGATCTGCATGACACTCGGAGGAAGGGCCAGTGAAGATATTTTCTTCGGTAAAATAAGCACCGGTGCAAGTAATGATCTTCAGCAGATAACCAAGATCGCCTACAGCATGGTTACTGTATATGGAATGAATGACAAAGTGGGAAACATAAGCTTTTACGATCCCGCACAGGAGAATTATTTCACGAAGCCTTACAGTGAGGAAACCGGAAAGATGATTGATAATGAGGTGCGCATTCTAATTGACAATGCATATGAAAAAACCAAAGCATTGCTGATTGAAAAACGCGCGGAGGTTGAAAAGCTGGCAAAGGAACTTTTGGTAAAAGAAGTGTTGTTTAAAAGTGATGTGGAAGCGCTGATCGGCAAACGGCCCTTTGAAGAGAAGAAGATATTGGACATTGAACCGGAAGATGTTGTAACTGAAGAACCGCCGGTGAGTATCCCGGAAGAATTAAAAAACCCGCCGCAAATTTGACGACATGCAAGCCTCTTCGGCAAAGGAAACAATACTAAAGAAAATACGGCAGGCACTGGCAAACCCGGTGCCTGTGCCTTTTCCGAAAAGTGAAGGCAACCAGGCCGTTTACCCGGAAGGTGCGGAAGATGAAGCGATCATGTTCGCGGAAACATTCTCATCCCTGCAGGGGAAATTCGCTTTTTGCAGTTCTGTGGAAGACCTGAAGGAACAATTGGGATCACTACTCGTCCGCAATCAATGGCAAAAGATCTATTGCAGGGATGAAAAGATACTCGGCCTTCTTGGCACTACCGTGAACGCTTATCCGAAATTAGATGATTGCGATGCCTCTATAACGGGATGTGAATACCTCGTGGCCCGAACGGGAAGCATGGTGTTAAGTGCAAACCAGGCCCAGGGCCGCACCGCAAGCGTTTATGCACCAGTACATATTTGCGTGGCTTTCACCAGCCAGATGGTTTACGATTTGAAAGACGCTCTGCAATTTCTAAAACAGAAATACGAGGGCACGTTCCCATCAATGATCACGTTTGCAACAGGGCCAAGCAGAACGGCTGATATCGAAAAAACTCTCGTAACCGGAGTGCATGGCCCCGGGGAAGTGTACTGCTTTCTTGTGGAAGACTCCCCGGTTTAAAAATTTGAAAGAAAATGGAAAGCAATAATTATTTGTTTGTGTATGGCTCGCTAAGAAGCGGCTTTCGTAACCCGGCTTATAAATATCTTACGCAGTTTTTTCACCTGATCGGCGAAGCTATTGTAAAAGGTAGAACATACTATAACGGCACAATGCCTGTGGCGGTGCCTACGGAAGATGAACATTTTATCTCGGGAGAATTGTATGAATTGAACAATCCTGATGAATTTGAATGGGCTATTGGCCAGCTGGACGATTATGAAGGATTGAACGTAATGCCCGGTGAAAAACCAAAGTATCGCAGAGACTTGGTGGAGGTTAGCCGCCAGGGTGAAAATAGGCAAAGCTGGATCTACTGGTACAACGGAGACGTGTCTGGCATGCCGGAAATTGAAGCGGGGGAGGTTTTAAAATACCTGCACAATAAAACCAATACGCCAAAGAATGGCTAGTACCCGCAGCAAGATCTATTTCATTTCTGATTTTCATCTCGGTGCTCCGAACCGCGACCTGAGCCTGCTGCGCGAGAAAAAGATCATCCGGTTTCTGAATAAAATTCAGCATGATGCCGGGCAGCTCTTTATACTTGGAGACCTGTTTGATTTCTGGTTTGAGTATAAGCGCGTAGTGCCCAAAGGCTTTGTCAGAATTTTAGGGAAGCTCGCCGAACTAAGCGATTCAGGGATCAGCATTCATTTCTTTGTCGGCAATCACGACATGTGGATGAAAACGTATTTTCAGGAAGAAATGAACATTAACGTTTATCATCACCCTAAAGAGTTTGAGCTTCAGGGAAAGAGATTTCTTATAGGACACGGCGATGGATTAGGCCCCGGCGACCATGGTTACAAAACGATAAAGAAGATCTTTCGAAACCCGCTTTCTCAATGGCTGTTCGGAGCGCTGCCTCCATACATAGGTATGGGAGTGGCTGACTTTTTCAGCAGAAAGAGCCGGGCAAAAACAGGAACCACCGATGAAGTTTTTCTGGGAGAAGACAAGGAGTGGCTGATCATCTATTGCAAGGAAATTCTGCAAAAAGAACATTTTGATTACTTTATTTTCGGCCACCGCCATCTTCCCATCGAGTTTGACCTGAATGATAGAAGCAAATACATCAATTTGGGCGACTGGATAAAATATTTCAGTTATGTTGAACTCGAGAATAGTATCCCGGCTCTTAAATATTATGAAGAATAAGTGAGGTTGTTTTTTACATATATGTTTCTGCTCGCGTTGTCAACTAACGGTTGCGCACAGGTGAAGAATGCAGTTACAGCAAAGTCGGATACAATTTCCTCGCAACCCACACTTTCACCGATCCGGATCATCCCTGGTGTTTACGACAGATTTGAAGTTGATGCCATCGGCAACCTTTATCTTCTGCGCGAAGGACAGTTAAAAAAACTTTCACCTGCGGGCGACTCTCTGGCTGTTTTTAACGATGTAAGACGATTTGGACACCCCGCCACTTTAGACGTTACAAATCCTTTTAAAACATTACTCTATTACAAACAGTTTACCACTGTGGTGTTGTTAGATAACATGCTTTCAAACCGCGGGGTGATTAATCTCCGAAAGAACGGAATATTTACGGTTGACGCTGTGGGCATGAGTTATGATAATAAAGTTTGGCTGTTTGACGAGCAGGATTTCAAACTAAAAAAGATAGATGAAGACGGAAAAGTTTTAATGGAAAGCAATGACCTCCGCCAGGCCGCTATGATTGCTCCTCAGCCGAACCTTCTTTTTGACAGTGAGGGCACCGTTTTTCTTTATGATCCCGGCCTCGGTTTCGTACTTCTGGATTATTACGGCGCTTATCTGAAAACGCTTCCCTTTAAAGACTGGCAATCGGTTTCGGTTTCAAAAAATTCTTTGTTTGGCTTTGTAAAAAATAAATTGCTTACCTATGAATTGAAGAGCCTGCAGGTAAAAGAATACGACCTTCCTGGCATCTTTGAAGGAACGATCTCTGTTCGCACAATGGGCGGAAAAATATATTTGCACAAGAAGGATGCAATTGAAGTTTACATGGTTCCCTGATCATTAAAATTTGTTTGATGGAATTTCTTGATGAGATGATACTTGACAATCCTGTAAGAAACTACCTCAAGGTAGCTGCAGTGATCTTAATAGTGTTTATGTTGAAGCGCGTCATCTCCCTGTACCTGGTTACCCTGCTCCTGAAAATTTTTAATAACGCGGGAAAGATAGAGAGTGAAAAATTTAAAAAGCTTGTAATAAAACCTGTAGGCTGGTTGCTGGTGATTGTAGTAAGCGTTGTGGCGCTGCACAAATTATATTTTCCTGCCGTATGGCACTACAAAATTTACGGGATCGGAACCAAGGATATTCTAAATGCGCTCGGTATTTGCCTGATGATCATTGCCGTGATCCGGTTTCTTTTAAGAACGGTGGACTTCATAGCCTTGATCATGAAACAGGCGGCAACCGGTGTTGACGACCGAAGCGAATACCAGATGATTTCTTTCTTCCGCGATTTCCTGAAAGTGGCGATCGGAATTATCGGGGTGCTATGGCTTATCCGTTCCGGGCTCGGAAAACCCGTTGGCCCGCTGCTAACGGGGCTCAGCATTGTGGGCGCAGCACTTGCACTTGCCGCAAAGGAGAGTCTTGAAAACCTCATTGCTTCCTTTATCATTTTTTTTGACAAGCCTTTCTTTGTGGGCGACTTTCTGAAAGTGAACAACGTTTCCGGAACGGTGGAGCGGATCGGATTGCGAAGCACACGAATTCGCACGGCTGAAAAAACCCTGGTGACGATACCGAATAAGCAGATGGTTGACGGCATAGTGGATAATGTGAGCATGCGCACTCAACTTCGGGCTGAAATAAAAATTGAACTAAATATTAATGCCGATCCTGCAAAACTTGACCAACTCGTAAACAATACCCGCAACTGGCTGCAGGGCCGCAAAGAACAGGTGATTACTTTTACCGTTTTTCTGCAAGACTATAGTAAGAATGGAGTAACCCTGTTTACAGAATATTTCACCCCGCCAATGAACATCCATGTATTTAACGGCATAAAGCAGGACCTGATATTGTATATCCGCCAAAGAATAGCGGAGACGGGTCTTGAATTACAAACAGGCGCAACTGATATCAGGTTTGTAAAAGATGATATTCCGCAGCCGCCACCGCCGAACCCGATCATTTAAGGAGAGCAGCAAATTCTTCATCCCACTTACCGGTTTTGCCGTATTCAATCACGCGCCCAACTTCGCGGCCGTCTTTCAACACAATAATAGTGGGAACATTAGTGATGCCCATCACCCCCGCTACATTGCCAATCGCCTTTTTATTTCGGTCAACTCCAAAAAAAGTGATCCTTGAATCGGGAAAGCCGCTTTTCTCCTGGATAGAAAAGAATTTCGGAAGAATATTTTGCGTATCCTCGCACCATGTACCTCCGAACAAAATGAAACTTACATTCGCCGGGGCGGCACTCATGGCTTCTACCACCGCCTGCGAGGGCGCATAATTGGCCACAGAGGGCTTGTACCAGGTAAAGGCTGAATCATTCAAAAGAATATACTTCGAAATCATCCCGTTTAGTATCACCGAAGAACCGTCGTGCGAATAGGTATAAGGAGTTTGAGAAAATGCATTCAAAGAAAGGAAACAGGCAACAGCCAGTAAGATCTTTTTCATAGGAACTATGTTTATAAAGTTGTTTTCAGTTCAGCCAAAAACTGTTTGAGACGCTTCAATGATTCGATCATCGCGAACTTTTCTTCTGCGCGCGCGCTTTTTTTCAGATAATCTTTCGCCCCTTCAATCGTATATTTTCTTTCGCGCAAAAGATGGTAGATGAGTTGCAAATTTTTTACATCCTGCGGACGAAAGAACCTATCTCCCTTTCCGTTCTTTTTGGGCTTTAAAATTGAGAACTCGCTCTCCCAAAAACGCAACAGGGAAGGGTTTACTTTAAACATCTCCGAAACCGCGCCGATGCTGTAATAGCTCTTCTCAAAAAGAACTGCATCTTCAGGAACTTCCACGCGATGAACGCTCGCACTCATTTCGCTGATCTTCATTCTGCCTCGTGTAGACTTTTTTTGGTTTACAGCAGGAGCCTCCTCCTTCACCATAATTTCTTCAGGAGCCGGCCTCTTAAGCACTTGCTTTTCCTCCGCCGGTGGTGGCGGAGCCGGATCGAAATCAAAATTGAAAGCGGCTTGCTTGAGTGGCATAATAAATAAAGTTAATCAAAACTTTTTGCACTGCCTGTTGCGGCAAGTTTGAGGATCTGATCGTATTGTTCCGCATTCAGATCGTTATAAAAAAAGTAAACCGGGTTTACATCAACTCCATTCACAGACACTTCATAGTGGCAGTGCGGCCCTGTGCTTTTTCCTGTACTGCCCACCCATCCTATCACTTCGCCGCGTTTTACCTGCTGGCCGGGGCGCACTTTTATACGAACCATATGCGCATAAAGCGTTTGATATCCATATCCATGATTTATCACCACATGATTCCCGTACCCGCCCTCCATTCGGGCAGCGGTTTTTACGCGGCCATCGCCCGTTGCGTAAATGGGGGTGCCCTGTGGTGCGGTAAAATCCAGGCCCTTGTGCATCTTAGGCGTTCCGTATACAGGGTCAATACGCATTCCAAAGCCACTGGCTATGCGATTCAATTGTTTGTTGCTTACCGGCTGTATCGCCGGGATGCTCGCCAACTTAGCGTCCTGATTTTTGATCAGTCCTTCAATTGCATCGTAGCTGTCAAACTGGTATTCTATCCGGGCCTGCATGTTATTCAGCTGGTCGGCAATATTCTTTGCAAACTCATCTTCATCGATCACTTTTACCTTATCGATCTCTTTTTTCTTTTCGATCATTTGAGCGCGGGCACTGTCTGGCAACGGGTTCGCTTCAAATATGCTCCGGTACACTTCATTGTCGCGATTCTCAAGCGTTACCAGTTGCGCCTGCATCGTTTGCACGCGGCGTTGAATGTTCTTGTAATTTTCGCTGAGTACTTCATAACGGCGGTTTGCTTCAATGTTGCGGGGCTTGGGAAAGAAACGGTCCCACAAGTAAATTACCACAGCAGAACTCACCACGAGAGCGGAAAGGAATCCGAAAAACCGAAGGAGCTTCACCCGAAGGGGCGTAACCAGCTTTTCATAACGCAGCGTATGCGTATTGTAGAAGTATTTTATTTTCTTCATGATGTAAAGCTGACCTGCATATCACTATAATATCATTGAAAATTTTTGTTGCCACGGCGGCAAAGTTGGCCCGCTCCTTTTAGTACCTTTGGCGCTTCCCGGGCGGTATTCACAAATATAGACCGATAATTTTCAACAATACAACACCATTTTTTGGAATATGATGCAAAGTGCAGCGATCAGGCAGGCCTTCCTTGACTTCTTTAAAAATAAGAACCATCTAATTGTTCCTTCTGCACCGATTGTTGTGAAGAACGATCCTACACTTCTTTTCACCAATGCGGGAATGAACCAGTTCAAAGATTACTTTCTTGGAAATAAAACCGCACCATCGGCAAGAATTGCGGATACACAGAAATGCCTTCGCGTAAGTGGCAAACATAACGACCTCGAGGAAGTAGGTGTTGACACCTACCATCATACCATGTTTGAAATGCTGGGCAACTGGAGTTTTGGAGATCCACAAAACCCGGATGCGGGATATTTTAAAAAGGAAGCCATTGCATGGAGTTGGGAACTGTTAACCGAAGTGTATAAAATTCCGAAAGAGAATTTATATGTAACAGTGTTTGAAGGCGATGAAAAAGAAAATCTCCCGAAAGATACCGAAGCATGGGAGGAATGGAAGAAATGGTTGCCTGAAAGCCACATTCTACTTGGAAGCAAGAAAGATAATTTTTGGGAAATGGGCGATACCGGCCCATGCGGACCTTGTACTGAAATTCACGCCGACTGCCGGACAGAGGATGAAAAAAAATTAGTGGATGGTGCAACCCTGGTAAACAACGACCATCCTCAGGTAATAGAGATTTGGAACAATGTGTTCATTCAGTTCAACCGAAAAAAAGATGGATCACTTGAGCCGCTTCCCGCGAAGCATGTGGACACAGGGATGGGATTTGAAAGGCTTGTTCGCGTACTTCAGAATAAGACAAGTAATTACGATACTGACATCTTTCAAACCACCATCGCAGCTACGGAAGAAATTGTAAAGAAAAAATATCCTGCAGGTGATGATAAATTGTCTGTGGCATTCCGCGTACTTGCAGATCATATACGCGCCATCAGCTTCACCATTGCAGACGGGCAACTTCCCTCCAATACAGGTGCGGGCTATGTAATAAGAAGAATATTGCGCAGGGCTGTGAGGTATTATTATTCCTATCTCGATTATAAAAGCCCACTTCTGCACCAATTGCTGCCGGTTATCGCCGAACAGTTTTCGAACGTGTTCCCTGAGTTAAAACAGCAGCAGGACTTTGTAGCCCGCGTGATCCGCGAAGAGGAGGATGCTTTTCTGCGCACGCTGGACAAAGGTTTGAAGAAGATGGATGACATCATGAAAAGTACGCCGGCAGGTGAACCTGTTAACGGCACTTCAGCTTTTGAACTCTATGACACCTTTGGTTTCCCTATTGATCTTACCAGGTTGATCGCCTCAGAGAACAACTTGCAGGTTGATGAAGCGGCTTTTGAAAAAGAAATGAAGCAGCAGAAAGACCGCAGCCGGGCCGCAACGGCATTGGATACTGAGGACTGGGTGGTGCTGCAGCAAAACCAATCCGGCAAATTTATCGGCTACGATAATTTAACTGCCGACACGAATGTTATAAAGTATCGGAAAATAAAAAGCAAGGGAAAAGAACAGTACCAATTTGTACTTGCTGAAACTCCTTTTTATGCAGAAAGTGGCGGACAGGTGGGCGATAAGGGAAAAATTTACTTTGGCTCCGAAGAAATAACGGTAACGGATACACGCAAAGAGAATGATATGATCGTTCATTTTGCAGACAGGCTTCCGGCCGATGCGAATCTACCGGTGAATGCTGTGGTAAATTCAGATGCGCGCCTGAATACGCAATACAATCATACAGCAACTCACCTGTTGCACGCCGCACTAAGAAAAGTGTTGGGAAACCATGTGACGCAAAAAGGATCGCTTGTTTCGCCTGAGGTTTTACGGTTCGATTTTTCACACTTTTCAAAAGTGACCGATGCGGAATTGAGGGAAATCTCAAAACTGGTTAACGAGAAGATCCGTGAGAATATCCCGGTGGTAATTAGAGAGATGGATAAAGAGGAGGCTTTGAAACTGGGTGCGATGGCTTTGTTTGGTGAAAAATACGGCGATAAGGTTCGGGTGGTTACCATTGACCCTGCTTATTCCGTTGAGCTCTGTGGAGGAACTCACCTTGACCAGACCGGAAGGATCGGGCTTTTCACCATTGTATCTGAATCTGCCGTAGCGGCCGGGGTTAGGAGGATAGAGGCCTTAACAGGAGCTGCGGCAATTGAATACCTTGAAGGCAAATTAGAACAACTGCAAAGCCTGAATGAGCTTTTAAAAACAGGTGATGCTGCGAAGGCCGTTCTGAAGTTGCAGGACGAAAGATCTTCCCTGGAGAAACGTGTGGAATCATTGGAAGCACGGCAGCTTGTGGGAATTCGAAATGAATTAATGGCCCGCGATGAGATCATCAACAATGTAACTTTTGTTGGGGATATCATCGAGGTTCCGAATGCGGATTCATTGAAAAAACTTGCCTACGACCTGAAGCATCACCTTCACGATCATGTTGCTGTTCTCTGCGCGAACATTGGCGGAAAAGCGCATGTATGCATAAGCGTTAGTGATACGGTTGTAGCGGCTCGCGGAATAGATGCGGGCGCTTTGATAAAGCAGGTGGTTAGTCCGTTGATAAAAGGCGGCGGCGGCGGGCAAAAAAATCTTGCAACCGCCGGAGGGCAGGACGTTTCGAAACTACAGGAAGTTATAAATGCGATACGTTCGACCTTGTAGAGAATTAAGAATTACGAATTAGGATTGGGTTCACTTTCAAAGGATCTGAGATCCCTCATTGTATTCGGGATGACTACACTCTCTTAATTAGTTTTTGGGCTATCACGACATATCGTGATAGCCCAAATCATTTTAATTCTTCGTCATTCCGAGCAAGGCGAGGAATCTTCGTTTAAGGCCTTAATGACCACAGTATCCAATGAACAAGAGTGCGACCCGCCGCTGTGGCCAAGCTGCCTATGAAGCTGAGTTTTGTACATCCGCCGGTTCAACAATAACTATATGTAATTTATTTTGACAATTTGCGATAAGGCAGCGTGAATGACCGACCTGAAATTTGACTACCAACTACAAACTACCAACTACGAACCAGGAACTATTCCCGCCAGCCATCCCTTCCATCTCCCACCCATCCCTCCCTTTGTTAAATTAAAATAAATAATTGCGAAGGGTTTCGTAATTGCGCAAATGATGCTATTTTTGATGTACTAAAAGTTTCGTACATTAAAAAGAAGGATATGAAATACGTTGCATTTTCGCTGCTGACCTGGTTTTTCGCCGCTTTTTCTTACAAGGCGATGGCCCAGGACGATAAGGGTAAAAAATCTGAAACTGAGGAGGTGATCATCCGTAACAAGGGGGATAAAGATGCCACCATCACGCTGCAGTTTTCCGGGGACCAGGTGCTAATTAACGGCAAACCCCTTATTGAATTTAAGGATGATGGAATCACGATAAACAAACGCAAGATCATCGTGAAGGATAAAGATAATTTCAGGTTTGAAGGCTTCGATATGGAAGATTTTCCTTTTGCCGGTTCTGCCGACGGAAAAATGGAAACGAGCCGTACCTTCTTGGGCGTGGTAACAGAGGAATCGAAAGGTGGGGTAAAAATCAATTCTGTTACCCCGGGCAGTGCGGCAGATAAGGCCGGACTAAAAGCGGGCGACGTGATCACGAAATTTGAGGGTAAATCGATCGCAACTCCTCAGGCTCTTTATGAAGCGGTTACCGCAAAGAAAGCCAATGAGGTGGTTAAAATAAACTACGACAGGGATGGTAAGGGCAAATCTACCAAGGCCACGCTGCAGGAAAAAAAGGAGACGACGATGAGTTTTTCTATGAGAACTCCTGAGGGTGGAAGAACTTTCGTTGTCCCTCGTGCGCCCAGGGCGCCACGTGCTCCGGGTGCGCCGGGAGCTCCCGGATCACCATCATGGGAAATGGAACTTGAAAAATTACGCGACCTGGAAGGCATGAACTTCGGCGAAAACTTTATGTTCTCACGCGGCCAAAAACTGGGACTGAAAATTCAGGACACCGAAGAAAGCAATGGCGTGAAGGTGCTTGAAGTGGAGGAAGGCTCGGCAGGTGAAAAAGCAGGTATCAAAAAAGATGATGTGGTAACGGAAATCGCCGGTAAACCGGTAACCAATACCGATGAAGCACGTGAGATTTTGGCCGAAAACAAGGATAAATCAACCTACACCATAAAAGCCAAAAGAGCAGGAAGCATCATGAGCTTCGACGTGAAAATTCCAAAAAAATTGAAAACGGCAAACTTATAATCAATCCACAATAAAAGAAGAGCATGGCTGTTTCGGCCATGCTTTTTTTATGCCGTACTTTTGCCCCTGATCATAAACTTCATCAGATGAAAAACCTGTTCTTCTTTTTTGTATCCATTTTATTTCTATCCGCCTGTTCAGGCAAAAAGGATGCGCCGGGCGGAAACTTTACGGTAAAGGGCGAAATAAAAAATGTACCGGACCAGGATGTATATCTGGATCAGTTGTTTTTCAGCGAACAACAGCCGGAAGTGGTGGATACTGCGAAAATGACGGGAGGAAAATTTGAACTTTTGGGAAATGCTGCTGAAGAAGGTATGTTCAGGATAAGGCTTGAAAAATCTGAATCGGGATTTATTTTTATCAATGATGCAGAGGTGATCCCTTTTACCGCTGACATTAACGATATCAGTCTTGCCGGACCAGAATTTTCCACGAGGGCCAATTCTATTTTGAAAAAGTTTTTATTATACATGGATGGCCAGCGTACGGCTATGCTGGAAGGCACGGCAAAGCTTGAAAGTTTGAAAACGACAAAAAACAACGACAGCCTCGTGGTTGAAGAAGAGAAGCGCCTGGTGGAAAGAGAGGACGGCTTCAAGAAATACATGATCCAATTTATCGACACGGTTTCTGACCCCGTGGTAGCCATGTTTGCGATCGGTTATACGCGAGGCATACCGGCAAGCGATCTGAAGCAAACAATTCCTCAGCTAAGCTCCCGCTTTCCCGAGCATAAGGGCATAGCTTCCGTGGTTTCTCAATTCAATCAATACCTTAATCAACCCGCAGATAATTCGGCATCCAAACCGACAAGCAAACCCCTTGTGGGCGATATGGCGCCGGAAATAACGCTAGCAGACACTGCAGGGAAAGCCTTTTCATTAAGCCAACTTAAAGGGAAATATGTGCTTATCGATTTCTGGGCAAGTTGGTGCGGACCCTGCAGAAATGAAAACCCTAACGTGGTGGATGCTTATCAAACTTATAAAAACAAAAACTTTACTGTACTTGGTGTATCCCTTGACAAGGATAAGGCAGACTGGTTAAAGGCAATAAAAGATGATAAGCTTACCTGGCCGCACATAAGCGACCTTCAATATTGGAACAGCCCGGTGGTAAACCTCTATGGTTTCGATGGGATCCCATATAATGTACTGATTGACCCCACCGGAAAGATCATCGCTACTGAATTACGTGCAGAAGGTTTGAAGGCAAAACTTGCGGAAGTTCTCAAGTAGATCTCATATTTCAGCACCTTGCTCCCCGAGAAGGAACAAAGCATGTCATTTTATCTTTAAGTTTTGTATTGGTCCCGGAGATTCACAAAGAAGAGGCAGCTGCTTTATGAGTCTAATCCGGAAGTGGCTTAAGTGCCTTGCGAGTCTGGCATCCTTTAAAGAATTGGCGTCCCCTATCTGCAGGTGCCGGGTATTTCCTTTCATTTCATTGCCAGGCTGGAATTAAATATCAAACCCATTCTCTGCATTTCCCTTACGACTATAAACTCCAAAACATTCTACATACGTAGGGTTATATGTTGCATCAATAAATCATTCTGACCGCCTTCATTGATTTCAAGCCAAATTCACTTCCTTTTTCATCGGGTTCTCAGCGATACGATTGAATCCAATCGGTCCAATCTTCACCATCCCGGTTTGAGGCCTTTCTCCGAACCAGCGAAATAAGTATCCACCTTCCTAAAAAAAGTTTCGGGCAAAAAAAAACCGGGGAACACTAAAAGTGCTCCCCGGCGAATATTAAGGTTCGAAGATTTTACCTTCTTACTTTCACTTTGTAAACATTCGGGAACATAGTTCCTGCACCATAACCAAGCTGAATGGTAAGGTCGAATGATTGTGAGCAATAAGAGAAAGTTCCCTCTCCTGCAGTAGGATGCGGCTTAACATATACAGGTTGGCCAGCCAATGAACCGGCAAGGTCACCTGCATCTGAACCCGGAACAGCACCTTCAACAACGCGAACTACGCGGTTTGCTGGGTCAGTCCAGTCAAGCTCAAAAGTCATTGGACCCCAACCGGTATCCCAGATATTAGCAATACCAATATGAGCAGTTGTTGGTCCTGTGCTGGTAACAGTAGTTACTTCAGTAGTGTAAGGCCCGTAAGGAGCACCTGCATCAAGTTGTTCAATTGTATTGTCGTACAAGCCCAACAGGTTGTTCAATACCACATCAGCTTCATCGCAAAACTGGCGTACAATCACCTTGTAGCGGGTTTTGTTGAAGAACTTCTTGAAGTCAGAGTTTTCATTGATCGTGATGATGATTGTATCTAACCTATCCGGATCAGAGTAACCTGAAAACAGGCCGGAGATCACTAAAGAATCTTCCGCTTCACCTGCAGGAATCACAAGCGAAGTAGGGATAGAATTTACCTGAACACCTTCTACAGCTGAGCCGTAATCAACTGTCAGGGAGACTGTGCGATCAACATTGGCCACATTCGTAACACCAATAGGCAACTTGAACGTGTTATTGGAAGAAGAGACGAAGTAGAAGTCCACTGAGTCTTTCGCAGAGCTCGTGTTTACGTTAAATTTTGCAGCGGCTCCGGGATTAAGCGGATCCTGATCAACTGCAAAGTTGTTTTTCTCACAGGAAGTGAGCCCGAACATTAGTAAGGCCACAACCGCGAAAAAGTGATAAAATGTTTTTTTCATATTTCGATTTTTGAACTGTTTAAATTATGGGTTTTGATCAGCAGCCGTCAGGTTCGGGTTGTTATCCATTTCCCTCAGAGGAATCTGCATAATAAATCTTGGATCTGCAGGTCCTGTAGTGAATACTCCCGGATCGTAGTTTGGAGCGCCATGGTTGCCCGGGCCTGTTGGCCTGTTCAATCCTTGGTTCAAGCGCTTGATATCGATAAGAGAGAAACCTTCTCCCCATAATTCAATTCTTCTTTGAAGATAAATTTCATCCAGCAAAGCCTGGCCTGAAAGTGAAGCAGCAGAGAAGCCCGGGTTGCGGGTTACTACTAATTCTTCCAGTACAGATCTTGCACCTGCCTCGTTACCAGATTTAGCCAAACCTTCAGCTTCAATCAGGTACATTTCAGCAGCACGCATGTAGATGTAGTCACCTTCCCAGCTGCTTGGGTCAAGCACCTGAAGTTTCTTCTGGGTATAATCAACAAAAGGAGCAACACCGGTACCAGGAGCCTGGAATACGGTCTTTCTTACGTCTGCATCAGGAATTTGATCGTAAAGCGCTTTTGTGATCTTCTTTTGTTGTGGCCCAAGACGAGCATATCCGCCTGTTCCTACGTCCATGTGAGACCAGAAAGAAGCAAGGATAGTAGCTTCACCTGCAGGGATGATCGCACCCCACATAGCTTCAGGATTACTCAATGAAGAGAATGTTCCGCGAAGAGGATAGATCAATGAACTCATCAAGGTATACCCTTGGCGGGCTTCGTTTGCTTTTGTAGCTGCAGTAGCCCAATCTTCCATCAATAAGGCCACTCTTGCACGGAAACCGCGAACGGTTGAAACATCGATGTGGTCTTTGCTGATTCTCGGCGCACCGTCAAGAAGCGTTTCAGCCTCAGTGAGGTCAGCAATCATCTGATCGTAAACTTGCTGTACAGTTCCGCGACCAACGGCCTCGGTTGCTGGAGCAGTGTACAAAGGAACGCCCTTATTGGTTTCGTTTCCTTTATAAGTTTGCTGGAAGAGATTGATCAGGTAGTAATAGCAATAAGCACGAATACCCAAAACCTCACCTCTCATTGCATCTTTTGTTTCTTCAGGAGCATTCACGCCTGGAAGCAGGGAGAGGATTTTGTTAGACTGGCCGATCATATCATAGTAGAGATACCATGCAAGATCCGGCTGGCGGTTAGCATTTGCATTGGTAAACTCAACTAAGGTGTAGTCGGTATTGAACCAACCATATCCCTGAGCATGAACTACCATGTCATTACCCATAAGGTCCATGGCAAGATCATACCCCTTTTGGCCGAAAGCGTCATGCCTGTTGGCGGTTGCACCCACCGCGAAAGCAAAGTTTTCTTTTACAACACCGTTGAGGGCGCCGTAGATCTTATCGATGCTGGCAAATATCTGCTGTTCTGTCACCGCATCCGAGGGTTGGGTTTCAAGGTATTCTTTACGACACCCCGTCGACAATACAGCAATAATTGCAGCGAAATAGAATATTCTTTTCATTGTAATTGCTTTGAAATTATTTTAAATTAAGATTAAATCCGAAACTGATCGTGCGGAAAGGAACGTAGCTCGCATCAGATGTTCCGTTGAAAGCTCTTTGTGGATCCATTCCTTTTTTAGCAGTGAACAGTACCGCATTGTCCACGTTCATGAATACCTGAAGACCATTCAGTCTTAAAGTGTTTACTACATTCTTTGGTATCGTGTAGCTTAAGGTGATGTTCTTAATATTTATGTAAGAACCATCAAAAAGGAAGCGTGACGATTGACCGTTGTTAACAGTTGTACCGGCAGACTGTACCCTTGGCACGTTTGTAACATCGCCAGGCTTCTGCCACCTGTCAAGGATATCAGTGTGCCATGCGCTACCTGCATCACCACGGTGCATCAAACCTGCATAGTTTCCATCGTAAAATTTACCGCCGTAAGCAAAGGTAGTAAGGATAGAAAGATCAAAGCCCTTATAATTAAATGAATTTGTTAAACCTCCTGAGAAATCAGGAATAGCAGATCCCATTTTGTAACGGGTGGTTGACGTGTTCAACACGTTAGTGAGCCTGCGCTCGCCGGTTGAATTACCTTCAGCGTCAAGGATATCTGTGTAATACAGGGCATCACCTGTTGCCGCATCCACACCTGCAAATTCGGGCAACCAGAAATCAAATATTCCACCGCCTTCGATGAGTTTCTTCGTTCCAGTAATGATACCATTCTTCGCCTGAGCAGCAGGAAGTTTGGTGATTTTATTTTTGTAGTGAGTTAGGTTAAGATCTACTCTCCAGTTGAAGTTTTTGCTCATAACCGGATTGTATCCTAATTGCAACTCGACACCTGTATTTTTCATGGTACCTACGTTATCCCAGATCTCTCCACCTTGTCCGGTAGAAGTTGGTTGAGGAACTGCAAACAACAGATTGTCAGAAACCCTATTGAACCACTCAACTGTACCGGTAAGCCTGTTCTTAAACATAGCGAAGTCAAGACCAAGGTTGGCTGTAGCATTCTTCTCCCACTTCAATGAAGGGTTAGGATAAGTGCCTGGAGTGTAGTTTCCAAGTCCATCCGCGTAGTAGAAGAACCTGTACTGATAGAAAAGGCCAATATCTTCGTTACCTTGCTCACCATAGCTTGCACGAAGTTTCAGGTCGTTAAGCCAGTTAACGTCTTTCATGAAGTTTTCCTGAGAAATTCTCCAACCTGCACCAAATGAATAGAATTGGCCCCAACGAACATCTTTCGCAAAGCGTGAAGACCCATCCGTACGGAAGCTGGCAGAGAGAAGGTAGCGTGATTTGTAATCGTAGTTTACGTTTGCAAAATAGCTCTCAATTGTGTGATTGTTCTCAGAAGAAGTTGGAGGACCTTCTACTTCGCTACCATTTGTTAACTCATATAAACCCGGGAAGAGGAACCCGATCTGGGTTGCACTCATTGAATTTATTTTGAATTTGTAGTTCTCGTGGCCCACAAGAGCACGTATGTTGTTGTTTCCAAATTCTTTGTTATAAGACAATACCTGGTTGCCGGTAAATGAATACTGGCGGGCAAAGCCTCTTGTAGAACGGCCTGCCACTGAAGATGCATCACCGAACTGGTTGTTTTGATAAGTAACACTTTGCTGATCAAAATAGTTCAGACCGAATGTTCCTTTTAGAGAAAGGTTATCGCTGAACTTAATTTCAGCAAATGTGTTCATATTTCCGTTGAAGCTGGTAGAAGAACGCTCGTCCAGTTCAAGAGAACCTACGAGGTTAGAGTTACCCGCGTAAGGGCGTCCACCCATTTGGCTTCCAAGACCCCAGTCGAGCGCAGGCTTTCCGGTAGAATCATAAATGATAGCACCTGTAGTGGTGTTATGCTGATAAACCGGATAGATAGGACCCATATTTCTTGTATAGTAGAATGGGTTGCTTGTGAAAGAACCTGAGTTAAGTACAGAACCCCTGCGAACCATAGCTCCATCAAGGTTGATACCGGTGCTCAACCAGTTAGTTGCTTTAGCATTTACGTTCAGACGGGCATTGAACCTCTTGTAACCTGAAGCAGCCATGATACCTTCTTCATCAAGGTAACCGGCAGAAAGATAATAATCAGAAGCTTCGCCGGCGCCTGAAACGCTCATGTTCACGTTAGTACGTGGAGCAAGGCGGAAAAGGGCATCTTCCCATGATTCGTTCCAAAGCAATTGTGCGTTAGGATCAAGTTTACCGGTGATAGAGTCCACCAGTTTGTTGCCCGGAACATTGTATGCGTTATAAACAAGTCCGTTCGGGCCGGTAAGCACGTTAGATGCAGTAATACCCGCAGTTAAGGCGTCTTGCCCGCCAACGAACATAGCGTTGTTTTTATAAGCTTCCCAGAACACTTCATAGTAGTCTTTTGGACCTACCCTGTCGTACTCAGGAATACCGCGAGATTGGAAACCTTTACGGAAGTTAAAAGTGGTAACCGGTTTACCGCGACGGCCTTTTTTGGTAGTGATCATGATAACACCGTTAGCAGCACGTGATCCGTACAGAGCAGCCGCAGCAGCATCTTTAAGAACCGTAACTGATTCGATATCATCGTTGTTGATCGCCGCAATTGAACCATCGTAAGGAACACCATTCAATACGTAAAGAGGTGCGCTTGTTGCGTTGATAGAACCCACACCACGGATCAGGATGCTTGCACCTGTACCTGGTTCACCACCACCATTGGTAGCGATAACACCCGGAACCAAACCTTCAAGCGTACGTGTAACCGAAGTTACCTGCTGTTTGTTGATGGTTGCAGATGAAATGGTGTTCTCAGACCCTGTAAAGGCACTTTTCTTAATTGTACCATACGGAACTGTTACCACTACATCTTGCAGGGTTACCGGTTTAGAAACCAGTGCGATCATCAGGGGTGCGTCTGTAATGGCAACTTCCCTGGTCACCATATCCACTCCGGATACCACTAATGTTGTTGCTGAATTAGGAACTGTAATTGAGAAAGTTCCGTCGGCCTGGGTTGCAACCCCAAGATTCGTTCCTTTAACTTCAACTGAAGCTTTCGAGATTGGTTGCCCGGTTTCATCCGTTACACGGCCGGTTACAACTTTTGTCTGCGCAAAGCTAGTCAGTAAAAAAAGGAATGTAGCTGAGAGAGTCAGCACAAATTTTTTCATACTTCGTTAGTTTTTAAGTGTCGCAAATATAAGTAACAATATGTCTTAATTCACCTAAGGCAATCAAAGATTATTTTTCGCTGCAACCGCTCATCATAAAAAACGCCCTTTTTATCATTAGATCGGCCCGTTACATTATCATAACTTTTTATTGGCGGGCGAAAACAGTAGAAGCAGAACAGGTAATAAAAGCAGGTTGGTTAGGGTGGCAGACAGGAGGGTAAGTGAGGTAAGCCAGCCCAGCGAAACGGTTCCTCCAAAAGTGCTTGCGCAGAATATAATAAACCCGGCTGTGAGCACCAGTGAAGTGTAAACAATGCTGAGCCCTGTGTGCCTTATCGAACTTTTCACGGTGGAAACGGGATCGTTGTTCAACTCGGGCAGTTCCTGTTTGTAATTGACCAAAAAACGAATGGTTATATCTACCGCAATACCCAAAGCCACGCTGAAAACCAGCACGGTAGACGGTTTTAAGGGCAGGCCCACCCAGCCCATCACTCCCGCCGTTACCAAGAGCGGAATAACATTCGGAATAAGGGAGCACAAAACAATCCTCCATGAGCGGAACAGGTAAAGCATACACAGTGCAATGAGAAGGAAGGCCCAAAACACACTCTCCTTCAATCCGCTGATTATGAAGCGGCTCCCCTCCAGAAAGGTAATGCTGGTGCCTGTAAGCGTTACTTTATATTTTGAAGTATCGAAAAGCTGATCCGACCTCTTTTGGATCGTATCCAATAAAAAAGGCAATTTTTCGGTACCCACATCCTTCATACTCACACTCAACCGGGTGATTTGGCGGTTACTGTCCATAAAGGAGCGTAGAATGTTGGTCATCGTGCCACCCGAGCTTGTATCGGCAGAAGGTTTCAGGTACTCACCCACAAAAGCCCCGTCGAAGGTATTTGGAAGCAGGTATTGGGTTGAATCCATTTCGTAAAAAGCCTGCTTGGCAAACTTGAGCCCTTCGGCAAGCGAAAGCGGCTTAGCCATTTCGGGTTGAGACGCAATGAACTGAGCCAGCGAATCCACCTTTTCAAACACTGCAAGCGCCCTCATCCCGGTAAGTCCGTTTTTCTTTTTTGTATCAATGAGAACCTCCAGCGGCATAACGCCCTTAAAATGTTGTTCAAAAAAGCGGAGATCGGTATATATCTTATCCGTGCGCGGCAGGTCATCAACAATATATCCCACGGACTTCAGCCTTGCCATACCGAAAAGCGCTGCTATCACAACCAGGCCGGTTACTCCTAAAACCCATTTCTTATGGTTAAAAGCCCAGGTTTCCACCCGCTCCAGGAATACCGTGATCCACCGGCTGTTTAAATATTTTAATTGGGCTTTCCCCGGTGCCGGTAATAGGGATAAAGCTGCAGGAAGCAACATGAAGGATACGAGAAAGATCACCATGATGCTGAGGCCTGCCACAACCCCGAACTCTTTCAATACTGCACTTTCGGTAAGGGCAAACACCGCAAAACCAATGGCAGCCGAGATGTTACAAAACAAGGTTACCACACCCATTTTTCCCACCATGTTAATTAACGACTCCCGCTTGTTTCCTGATGCGAGATACGCGGTGTGGTATTTATTGATGAAGTAAATGCAGTTCGGAATTCCGATCACCACCACAAGGCTGGGCATAAGCGCGGTGAGAAGCGTGATCTGGTAGCCGCACAGATAGATGATCGCTACGGTAAATACTACGCCGATCAGTACAACTGCCAGGGAAAGAAGGGTTGTGCTCACGGACCTGAAAAACATCATTAATATCACAACGCTTAGAAGTACCGAGCCGATAAGAAAGATCTTCATTTCGGCCTGTATGCGGTCTGCCACCTGGGTGCGTATCAGTGGAAGTCCACTGATGTAAACTCTTTGACCGGTGGCAACACCAAACTTCTCTGCTGCGGCCACAATCTTGGCGATCACTTCACTCCTGCCTTTGGTCATCAGTACATCCTTATCAACACGTACGCCGAGCAGATATGCATTTGTGGAGGGATTATACAAACGCGATTTGTAGAAAGGAAGATTGAAAAAAACATTCTTCAGGGAATCCAGTTGCGGCTGGCTTGAAACAGCCCCAAAAATTTTGACCGATTGAAGTCTTTCAGATGCGCTATCCTTGTTCAGTGTGATCGCTCCGGGTACGCTGATGAGTGTTTCCACGCCTTTAACGCCCCGGAGCTCATCCTCCATTTGGCGATAGCCTGAAAAATGATCTAAGCGAAAGAAGTTTGCATCTTTCACGCCAATCACCAGCATATTGCCGTCGTCTCCAAACTGTTTTTTAAACGCCTGGTAGTCGCGGTAACGAGGATTATCGGTGGGAATTGCTTTTGCGAATTCGTAACTAAGTTTAACCCGGGAAGCGAAATAGCCCATCACTGCGGTCGACACCAGAAGCAGCACCAGCATTAGTACACGGTTGTCAATTACCAGCTTGCCCAGTCGTTTCCACATCCTTTAAATTTTGCGCGCAAAGATAGTTAGTTGTAGATTTAGCGGGATAAGGCCGGCAGGTGTTTCACTCCGCGATTACGTCGCTGCCCGGCGAATGAGTTTGCGAAGGGTAGACATAGCGTTGTCAGAAAATATGCTTCTCAAACCAAAAAAAATAGTTCCCGACCAAAATACGAAACAATAGTTAGAATGCCTTACCCGCTATTTACCTGAGTTCTGGCTTTTGCAAGTGTTTTTATAAACCCGGATACGGGACTATTTTGACTGACTCCAGGAACTTTTTTTATGATTTCCAAAAAAAAATATTCGCTTCATCGCATTTTACTATATAATTTAAAGGTTGCGGAGAGCACCCTTTTTTTATCAAATACAAGTAAAATCAGTTCCAGGGTGCCTAACTGATGCATCGTACTGTTTCCAATTCTCTTCTTGGGCGTTGCGCCGGCAAGCCGTCGCCGGGCTATCGGCCCCGACCAAAGCGTCGGGGGCTGCCTATCCCTAACGCATTAAAACCGCACGTATATCAACAAGAATCCTCCTTCGTAAAATCAAAAACCGGATGATCCCCCAAATACTACCCTAACGTCACAACGATCGCATCATTTAACTGCCGCTAGACATATCTTGTAAGCAACTTGGCATTATATTTTCGGCAAATGTGTTTATCTCTAATCATCAACTTTTTCGCCATGAATCAGCAAACAGATTCCCGGATCAGCATCCTGGAAAAAAAATTAAAACGCTACCACACAATTAACCTCGCCCTTCTCATTACACTTACAGTACTTACCCTGCTTTCATTCAAAGACAACACCCCCGCGCAGGAAATACTTACGGTTAGTGGTTTAAAGGTGGTCGATGAATTGGGACGTACTGTAATTGAATTAAAGCACGAAAAAGGAATCCCTGAGATAAATACGCTCTCTTCATCGGGAAAGAAAGCTGTATCACTCACCGCGACATCCAACGGTGTGGGCAATTTATTCACCTTCGATAACGACGGAGACCTTCTTTTTAAACTCACCAGCACCAAGGGAGGAGGAGGCTATATGGCCCTTTATAATTCAAAACTGTCTCCGGTGCTGGAGTCTGGTATAACTGTTAACGAGGCGGGATACTTATACCTTAACGATCGCAGCAAAAAAACTTTCTTCAATTGTACCCAGTCTGCCACCGGCGGAGGGGCAATTACCCTGTATAACGACGGCATTGAGGCAGTAAATCTTTCTTCACCAAATGCAGGCGGACGAATCGGCGTTTTCAATAGTTCCAAGATCCGCGTGGGCTACCTTGGCGCAGAAGACAACAAAAATGGAGCTTTTGCTCTCTGGGATGCGGATGGCAAAAGGACGGGACTGATGCCTTAACTTGAATTGCCAAAAATTAGTTCGTAGTTCGTAGTTCGTAGTTCGTAGTTCGTAATTCCTAATTCCTAATTCTTAATTCTTAAAATTGCGCATGGTTCATGTTACGCGTGGTATTGTGCTACGAACAGTGAAATATGGTGAAACAAGTATTGTAGCCACGCTCTTTACCGAAAAATTTGGCGTGCAAACCTACTTGGTGAATGGAGTAAGAACTACCGGAAAACCCGGCACCAAAGCAGTGTTGTATCAACCGGCGGCCTTGCTTAACATTGACGTGTACCACAATGAACTGAAAAACATGCAGCGCATTCGTGAAGCGAACTGGGGGCTGCTGGCCACAAATATTTTCAGCGATGTAATTAAAAACAGCGTGGCGCTTTTTATGATCGAACTTCTTCAGCGCGCGCTAAAGCAGCCTGAAGAAAATACTGAGCTGTTTCATTTTGTTTCTGATTCCCTCGAACAACTCGATAGCTCCTCGCACGCAGCGGCCGCGAATTTCCCCCTTTTCTTCGCCCTGAATCTCCCGTATTTTTTTGGCTTTGCTTTCAATCGCCACAGCCGGAATAAACCCTTTCTGGATCTGCAGGAAGGGAGTTTTGTAGATGAGCAGCCATCGCATAACTATTTTCTTGAAGGTAAGGTGGCATTACAAACGGCCGAACTTTTAAAAGTGATGCAACCCGAAGAGTTGGACCAAATTCATCTAAACAGCACTGCCCGCAATTCATTGCTGGACGGTTACATAAAATATTTTCAATTGCACATACAGGATTTTGGAGAAATGCGAACGCTTCCTGTGCTCCGTCAGATTCTATAAAATTCGGGTAGCCGAACCCGTTAGTTTGCCGCTGCCGTCCATACCAAGTTGCACCACTCCCGGTTTTTTTCCGCCTTCAAAACTTCCCAGCTCCTCAAAAGCCAGCGCCTCAGCTCCATTCAAGGTGGCCCATTTCAAAATTTCACCAAGTGGAATGTTGCAAAAATTCTCCTGTATCAATTTCATCTCACCTGCAATGCTCAAACGCTCATTGCTTGCATAACTGTCTGTACCTAGCACGATCCTGCAATTATTTTCTCTGAGCATTTCCACTGGCGGTAAGGTATTTTCAATGTAAAGATTCGCGCCCGGGCAAATGCAAAACCAAACGTTCAGTTTCCTTTCTTTGCCAAGCCTGATGTCTTCCGCGCTCATAAAAGTATTATGCACGCTGATGATTCTTTGTTGCGGCGAAAAATAGTTTGACCAATATTGAAATGATGATATTCCTTTAGGCTGAAACGATGAAATATCTATACCGATGTTTGCATATAACTGCAGAAAATCTCCCGAGGCCTTTCGATAAAAAACATCTTCCTGAGTGCTCTCCTGGTTATGAATGGAAACAAATTTTTCTTTTCGCTCGGCAATGAGTTCAAACAAAGCTTGCGAAACCGAGTATGAGGCGTGCGGTACAATGAAAGCCTCTTTGAATTTTTCCTTTATGGCAACAGCTTCGTCTAACCGCTTCCGTGAGGTTGCATCCACAAAGCCGCTCACTTCCACAAAATTCCGCCACTGCAAACCACTTCGGCTTTTCATATCAACAGTATCTGCAGTATTACAGATGTCTCCTACTGCTGCAATACCTCCGCGAACCATTTCTTCCTCCGCGCTAACGATCGATGCAAACTTCTCCTCTTCTTTTTCCGCCCGAAATTTTAAAACATGCTGCACGAAATCTACCAGGCCGGTATGCTTTGGAATCCTTCCTTTTAAATGGCTAAGTTCTAAATGGCAGTGCGCATTGATCAATCCCGGGCAAAGAATGCCGGGAAAATATTCTGCCTCCGCATCACCGCTTTCATCAATCTCCACTACCGTTCCCTTCTGATCCACCACTAAAACTGAGTTCGGGCCAAGCATTTCATGGCCGGTAAACAACAGGTCAGCTTTCAATTTTCTGTACAAGATGATGGCAGTTATAATGTAATTTTGCGCGGCGAAAAAGCCATAAAGGCAGCAATAAAAATACGTTATGTTAGATAAACTGGATGCTATCAAGGCAAAGTTCACTGATCTCGGTATTGCCCTTAGCAACCCCGAAATAGTGGCCGACAATAAAAAGTTCGGCGCCATGAGCAAGGAATACCGAAGCCTTGAAAAAATTGTTGTTGCCCGCGATGCGTATGTGAAGCTGATTGAAGATCTTGAATTCAACCGTGAAGTGTTGAACGGCGATGATGAGGAAATGCGCAGCCTGGCAAAGCTTGAACTCCCCGTTCTTGAAGAAAAGAAAGAACAAATGGAAAAGGGCCTCCGCAACATGCTAATACCAAAAGACCCGTATGACGAGAAGAACGCCATCCTTGAAATTCGCGCAGGCACCGGCGGAGATGAGGCCTCTCTTTTTGCCGGCGACCTGCTTCGTATGTATATGAAATATTGTGAACGCAAGGGTTGGAAAACAGCGCTGCTAAGCGAAAGTGAGGGCACAGTCGGTGGATTTAAAGAAGTACAGGTTGAAATTGTGGGCGATGATGTTTACGGAACGATGAAGTTTGAAAGCGGAGTTCACCGCGTGCAACGCGTTCCCGATACGGAAGCGAGCGGACGTGTTCACACAAGTGCCGTTACGGTAGCGGTGATGCCCGAGGCCGAAGAAGTGGATGTAGACCTTAAGGAAAGCGACGTAAAAATGGAAACCGCGCGAAGTGGTGGTGCAGGCGGGCAGAACGTGAACAAAGTGGAAACAAAAGTTTTCCTTACCCATAAACCCACGGGTATTGTAGTGGTTTGCCAAACCGAAAGAACCCAGCTGGCCAACCGCGAAAAAGCGATGAATATGCTTCGTACAAAACTGTATGATGAGGAAGTACGCAAACAGGAAGAGGCGATATCGCACATGCGCAAAAGCCTTGTGAGCACCGGAGACAGGAGCGCGAAAATCCGCACCTATAATTTCCCCCAGGGCCGCGTAACTGACCATAGAATTGGCCTCACGGTGTATAACCTCGATGATGTGCTGAACGGCGAACTTCAGGAATTCATTGACTCCCTACAGTTTGCTGAAAACGCCGAAAAGATGACGAGCAGTTAAATTAATCGATAGTCATAAGCCGATAAGTGACCCATTCAAACATCCAACCCTTCAACCATACAACAATGCACTATCCAACTATTCCACCATTTAACGATTCAACCATTTCAACCATTCCCCGCATTGGTAAAATATTTCTACATCAACAGATGTAAGAAATTGAATTTAGCCACTGCTCTCAATAAAAAAAGAAAGCCCCTGTAGAAACAGGGGCCGTTTACCAAAACTAACTGCTTATGAGAAAATTGACTATTTATGTAGTTCGTAAATAAAGTTCCAAATACAGTGCCAAAACGAATGGGCGGAAGAATTGTTTTGGGTACTTTTTCGGTCGAATAGCACGTACATCGCCCGGCCTTGTAAAGAAATATCCGGCGCACCAATCCACTAAATCTACACCTGCGCATTTGCGCTGTATCTTTGCCACCCTAATCACAAAAAGTGCAGTCAACTTCTTCAACAAGGAAGACATTTTTCAAGAGCTTCAGGAGCAAAGCCGCCCGGGATGATAATGAGATGAGCTTTACCGATCATCTTGAAGCTTTGCGCTGGCACCTCATGCGCGCAGTGATCGTATGGCTGATCGGCACGGTTGCCGTTTTCATAAATGTCGACTTTGTATTTGACGAAATTGTTTACGCACCTGCGCGTTCAAACTTCATCACCTACAGGGTACTGTGCGACTTCAGCCATTGGGCAGGCTTGGGCGAATCGCTTTGCATGCCGCCGATAAACATTAAATTATTAGGCAATACGGTAAGTGGGCCATTCATGTCTGCCATTTCCATTTCAATGATCGGGGGACTTATTATCGCCTTTCCCTATTTGTTTTGGGAACTTTGGAAATTTGTTAAACCTGCGCTTTCCCCGAAAGAAATAAAAAACTCACGCGGCAGTATTATTTGGGTGAGCTTGTGTTTTTTCTGCGGAGCGACTTTTGGTTATTTTCTGCTCGCGCCTTTCACCTTCAATTTTCTGGCAAACTTCTCACTCGGCACCACCGGCGCGTATCAATATATTCCAACGCTTGACGACTACATATCCTCAATAAACAATATAATTCTTGGCTGCGGTATCGCCTTTGAAATGCCTGTGCTCACCTACGTTCTCGCTAAAATCGGCATCCTCACCGGCACCTTTCTTAAAAGCACAAGGCGGTATAGCTTTGTGATCATCCTGGTGCTTTCTGCGATCATTACGCCTTCACCTGATTGGACGAGCCAGGCAATAGTTGCGGTGCCGCTTCTCATCTTGCTCGAGATCAGTATTATGATCGCTTCGAGAATTGAAAAGCAACAGAAAAAAGCAGAAATAGAATGGAGTTAATTTCTCCCAAAACGCGTTTCCCTAAAAAGCCCCCGTGCGAAAATTTGCTAACTTTACCGCTACAAAATTCTATTGCCATGTACGTATTCAACAAAAACCTCCCGATAGCCATTGGCAGCGACCATGCAGGGTTCGATTGCAAGGAAGATCTCATCTCCTTTCTCGAAGGCGAAAACATGGAATTCAAAGATTTTGGAACCTATAATAAAGATTCTGTTGATTACCCCGATTTTGCTCACCCGGTAGCCAGTGCAGTCGAGAACGGCGAAGCATCATTCGGCATCCTGTTGTGCGGAAGCGCGAATGGAGTGGCGATCGCAGCAAACAAACACGCAGGCATCCGCGCCGCGATTTGCTGGGGTGAAGAACTGGCTGAACTCGCGCGTAAACACAATGATGCAAACGTTATTTGCATACCTGCCCGTTTTGTTCGCGATGGTGATGCCGAAAAAATGCTGGACATTTTTATGAACACGGAGTTTGAAGCCGGCAGGCACCTCACCAGAGTGGAGAAGATTCCGTGCTAGAATAGTAGTTCACCCTTCACGCTGCACCTTTACCCATTTAACCAGCACCCTTCATCCTATTTTCTGCGTACTAACGCCCTTTTCCAGTAATTTCCCGAAAAATTTGTCATGATGAAGTTGCACCTGGTATTCGCTTTTGTTTTTATTTCAACATTATCACTTGCGCAGGATGTTCCGTCAAAATATGCCGGTGTCATTAACGAAGCATCACTTCTTACACACCTTACCGTTATTGCGGGAGCAGAAATGGAAGGACGGGAAACAGGCACCGAGGGTGAACGAAGAGCCGCTGCATACATCGAACGCTTTTTTGATTCTGTGGGCATCAGCAAGCCGCAACCTCACAATTCTTACAGGCAATTTTTTCCGCTCGGTAAACGCAGCCTGGTAAAAGCAGAGTTCGAATTGAACAACAAGGAACTTAAAGAAGGAAAAGACTTTCTAATTCCGGCCGGGGGCAATGAAGACGGGAAATTTAAAGCAAAAGAATTGGTTTTTGCAGGCTACGGAATTGAAGCAGAAAAATACAACGATTATGAAGGCCTCGATGTGAAAGGCAAAACGGTGGTGTTTTTTCTTGGGGAACCAAAACAGGATGGAATTTTCGTAACTACGGGAATGGAGAAGTCGGGAGAATGGACCTATCCCGGCCTTGATAAAAAACTTGTACTCGCCTTCGCTAAAGGTGCCGTTGGCGCACTCGTTATTTCACCGACGGTTTCTGAATTTACCGACAAATATTCCGAGTCCGTTCGTAAAACACCACTCACCTACATCCGCGACCGGAAAAACAAACGGGTCAATTACGCCCTGCTCAGCCATCAAACAGCAGCGAAGATCTTATCAAATGAGCTCATTCAATCTGCGAAAAATAATCTTCCATTTACCGGGAAATATTTCACAAAAAAAATAAAGACAGAATTCAAATACCAGGGACGGCGTGATAATGTTCAATCATCTAATGTGATCGGAATAATTGAAGGCAGTGATAAGAAAGATGAATACGTTTTTCTCACCGCTCACTATGATCATCTTGGCATTCGCAACGGGCAAATTCATTACGGCGCAGACGATGATGGATCAGGAACCGTAGGCATCATGCACCTCGGTGCCGCCTTTGCTAAAGCAAAAGCTGAAGGGAATGGCCCGAGAAGAACGGTGGTGATCCTGGCTTTCAGCGGAGAAGAAAAAGGCCTTTGGGGAAGCGAGTTCTACAGTGAAAACCCCATCTTCCCACTTGAAAAAACTTCGGTTGACCTGAACATTGATATGATCGGAAGGATCGATACCGAACGGCTTTCGGCAGACAGTAACAACTATATTTATGTAGTTGGGCACGACAAGATCAGCACTGATCTCCCCCGCATCAGCGAAGCGATGAACAACAAATACGCCGGCCTCACATTCGATTACAAATTCGACGACCCAAATGATCCGCACCGCATCTATTTCCGTAGCGACCATTACAACTTCGCGCGCAAGGGCGTTCCGGTTTTATTCTTTTATGATGGTATGTTGAAATCGGATTATCATAAGCCTACCGACACAGTTGACAAGATCAACTGGATGCTTTATGAAAAAAGAGCAAGAATGATATTTCACACCGCATGGGAAATGGCCAATCGTGATGAAATGCTTGTGCGCGACCTTCCCATACCTAGCGGAAGGCGATAAACGAAAATGCCGGTTTGAATTAGGCCGGCATTTTTTTATATGTGCATTAAAAAGTTACCATCCGAGTATCCAGGCGAAGATCAGCGGCACAACAATAGTGGCGTCACTTTCCACAATAAATTTTGGTGTGTTGATGTCCAGCTTTCCCCATGTAATTTTTTCGTTCGGCACCGCTCCTGAATAAGATCCATAAGAGGTTGTGGAATCGGAGACCTGGCAGAAATAACTCCAGAAAGGAACATCTTCCCACTCCAGATCCTGGTACATCATCGGCACCACGCATATCGGGAAATCCCCCGCGATACCTCCGCCGATCTGGAAGAACCCAACGCCCTTCCCGCCTGAATTGTTGCGGTACCAGTCTGCAAGCCACACCATGTATTCTATTCCGCTTTTCATGGTACTGGCTTTCATCTCGCCCTTTATCACATAAGAGGCAAAGATGTTTCCCATTGTACTGTCTTCCCAACCGGGCACCACAATCGGAATATTCTTTTCCGCCGCGGCAAGCATCCAGCTGTTCTTGGGTTCAATTTCATAATGTTCTTTCAGCACACCGCTTAGCAACATCTTATACATATACTCATGAGGGAAGTAGCGCTCGCCCTTATCATCCGCATCCTTCCAAATCTTATGAATATGTTTCTGTAATCTTCTGAACGCCTCCTCTTCCGGAATGCAGGTATCTGTAACACGGTTGTAATGATTTTCCAAAAGATCCCATTCATCCTGCGGACTAAGATCGCGGTAATTAGGTACGCGTTTATAATGGGAATGCGCAACAAGATTCATAATATCTTCTTCAAGGTTTGCGCCGGTACAACTAATAATGGCCACCTTGTCCTGCCTTATCATCTCCGCCAGGCTCAGGCCCAACTCGGCGGTACTCATCGCCCCCGCCAGTGTGATCATCATCTTGCCGCCCTCATTCAAGTGCTTCTCATATCCTTTTGCCGCATCCATTAAAGCAGCCGCATTGAAGTGCCGGTAATGGTATTGAATATATTCAGAAACTGGTCCTTTTTTCATGCTTTTCGTTTTGGCAAAAATAGGAAAAATAAACCCGGGCAGGGCCCTGCCTTCATGTTGAACGCAGGCAGCGTGTTATCTTTACAGTATGAAAAAAATCTATACGCTTTTTATATTGACCTGTTTAATTAACGGAGGCTTAAATGCGCAATCTGCCTGGGATGGTGCCTGGCACGGAAAGATCGAAATGGCGAATTTGAGGTTGGTGTTTAATCTTAAAACCGCCGGTAATGGTTCAGTGAGTGCAACGATGGACAGTCCCGATCAATCTGCCTTTGGCCTCGCGGTTGAATCAGCTTCGGTAAAAGAAGACAGTCTGTACATTTCTGATTCGAGATTTCGTATTTCATTTAAAGGAAAGCGAACAAACGATTCAACTATCACGGGTGTTTTCACTCAGGGTATGGATATCCCCCTGGTGCTGAAAAGAAATTCGCCGGAAACAAAATCACCGCCTAAAGCAAAAAAGCAAACCCCGGTTCCGCCCTTTCCTTACAAAGAAGAAGAAGTAACCATTGAAAACAAGAAGGCGGGCATAACCATGTCGGGCACGCTCACCATACCCTCAGAGACTAACGGGAAGGGATACCCTGCGATAATTCTTATTTCAGGAAGTGGCCCGCAAGACAGGGATGAAACTATATTTGGTCACAAGCCCTTTGCTGTACTGGCGGATCATCTTACAAGGCAGGGCATTATGGTTTTGCGATACGACGACAGAGGCACGGGAAAATCCACCGGCGATTTTTCATCATCAACCTCACGCGACTTTGCGGATGACGCAGAAGCCGTTTTAAAATATCTGTATTCAAGAAAGGATGTAAACAAAAAACAGATCGGTCTCATCGGCCACAGCGAGGGCGGGCTTATCGCTCCCCTCGTAGCGAATGAAAACAAGGAGGTCGGTTTCATTGTTCTCCTGGCCGGCCCGGGAATTCCAATCATTGACCTGATGACAGAGCAGAATGTGGCAATAATGAGGTCACAGGGTTTGGCGGAAGCGGCGGCAAATGCTTATGGTTCGCTTTATAAAGATGTGATGTTGATTGCCCGGAACAATGATATCCATGAAGAAAAGAAAAATGCTATTATTAAGGTTGCAGAAGGTTGGGAAAGATCTCAGTCTGCCGAAACTTTAAAACTCCTTGGAATAGAAGACGACTGGCACGGCAAATTTGCTGAAGAAATGGTAAAAGGAACCGAAAGCAAGTGGATGCAGTATTTTCTCAATTACGATCCCGGGCCTGAACTAAAGAAGTTGAAGATAAAGGTGCTCGCACTGAATGGCGAAGAAGATAATCAGGTTGTTGCCAAAAGTAACCTTGCCGGTATAGAGTCATCTCTCAAGAAATCAAAATCACCTTCTTTCAAAACGGTTTCTCTTAAAGGACTGAATCATTTGTTTCAACAATGCACTACCTGCACAATTGAAGAATATGGATCTCTTGAAGAAACCTTTTCGCCTACTGCACTATCTGAAATAACATCCTGGTTGGCGAAAGAAGGGATCATTAAAAGGTAAAAGTAATTCCCGGGATAAATTTATCATCCGGGAATTACTCAGTTTTGCAGATCATTGTTTGGCAAGCTTGGTTCTTTGTAGAATGCTTATTGCACCCTCACTGTCGCATTTCAACTTCAGCGAGCGTTTCTCATTTACTGCAGTAACATAATATACGGTTTCACCGTTTCCGCTCACACGATAAACCTGTGGACTGAGCGTGTACCCGCCGAATTGTTCCCGCAAAGAGATTTGAGTTACCACAGGCACCTCGTTTAAGGTGATCATTTCTGAAGAACCTACAATTTCACCTGCTTCATTGTAGGATACGTTAACCTCCCTGTTGTCAATAACAAAGGTGACAAAATAGAAAGCGCCCACCTTATCCCACTTTACACTCTTTGCACCTACATAAGCAGTGCGGAATGCCGAAACCACATTTGGCGCCACACTTTCTTCAGGGATCGCCATGGCTACAGAACTTACAAACAGGGCGAGTGCCGTAAGCATTACTTTGAAATTTTTCATGATCTTAATTTTAGGTTTGATTAATTGATTGCAGACCAAAAGTATATGCGCATTTATCCGCCTGCAATTGCATTGTGACCAAAACCATTCTTTCAAACCTTTCTTTACACCAACGGCATTAAACAACTACGAAAACATACGTAGAAACAGATTTTTTCCCAGGTTTTGCGCACCTTGGTTTTTACTGTTAAGAAAAATTTAAATGTGGTAAATACAATGTTAAAAAGGGGTAACGGATAGCGCTACCTTTATTACATGAACCTTCTCGCGCATGCATACCTCTCATTTAATCAACCTGAAATACTGGTTGGTAACATGATAAGTGACCACGTTAAAGGGAAAAGGCAATACGATTATGCGCAGGAAATTCAGCGGGGCATTGCTTTGCACAGGGCAATAGACAGTTATACCGATGAGCATCAGGCAACCCGGGAGATCAAATTATTCTTTCGCCCATTCTATGGTTTGTACGCGGCACCATTTTCAGATATAGTGTACGATCATTTCCTCGCCAATGACCCCAATGAATTTCGCGATGAGCAAACCCTGTTCAATTTTACACGTTCAACTTATAATGAACTGAGCAAGCACACCGCCCTGTTTCCTGATCGTTTCAAATACATGTTCTCTCACATGCAGGCGCAAAACTGGTTATTCAATTACCGTTTTGATGATGGAATTGCAAAAAGTTTTGAAGGCCTGGTGCGCAGGGCTGCATATATGAATAACCACCACGAAGCAGTAAGCATTTTTAAAAAAAATAAAGCGGCTATGCGTGCCTGTTATGAGTCCTTTTTCCCCGGCCTTAAGAAATTTGCCATAGAAGTTTTAGCAAATTCTAAAATTTGAGAGGAGTTATATTTGCAAAAACCTTCCGATGATCAAGTTTTTTTTAAGCTGCTCCCTATTGTTGATGTCCATTGCGGGCCGAACCCAGGATGTACCTGTCGACCGCTCACCGCTTGACGTTATCTATTACCCGGTTAACTATCCGGTGTTAAAAATACAGGACAAGCTTACCGAGCCTCTTCTTGCCAGACTTTTGTACAGCCGCCCACAGAAGGCAGGGCGGGTGGTTTTTGGAGACCTGATCGAATACGGAAAAGTATGGAGGCTTGGCGCTAATGAAGCTACGGAACTGGAACTTTTTCAACCCGTTACTATCAACAAGCAGCGTTTGAAGAAAGGCCGGTACACCCTTTATGCCATTCCATCAGAAACAGCATGGACGATAATATTCAACCGCGAAACAGACACCTGGGGCTCTTTCAGGTATAATGCAGAAAAAGATGTGCTTCGGGTTGAACTTCCTGTACAAACGGAGGAAAATGTATCCGAATATTTTTCCGCCTGGTTCGAAAAAAATGGAAAAGGCATAGTGTTGAAGATGAAGTGGGATAAGTCTGCTGTTTCCCTGCCAATTAGTTTGTAATATGCAGGATGAAATTTTCATTAACCATAATTCCTGTATGCTTGCTGTTTATTCTCTCATGTAATAATGCTGAGAATAAGAAAAAAGAGGATTCGCCGCCGGTTAACTCTATTCCTCAAAACGAATTTGCCGGCCCCGACCAGTCGCCTATGGACATGGCCTATCTTCCTTCAAACTTTCCTTTATTAAAAATGAAAGGGAAAGATTCTGTTCCAGTAATTGCAAGGATAATCTACAGCAGGCCACATAAAAAAGGGCGGAAAATATTTGGAACCGGTTCGGAAAATCTTTGCAGGTACGGTGAACCATGGCGTCTTGGTGCCAATGAAGCCACTGAGATCGAATTCTTCAGGCAGGTGGCTTTCGGCGGTCAAACGGTTCAGCCCGGCAGGTATGTGATGTATTGCATTCCGCACCCCGACAAATGGACGATCATCCTCAACACCAATCTTTATTCATGGGGATTGCACATCAATCCTGACTACGATGTATTTAAAGTAGATGTTCCGGTAAAAGAATTATCTCCTTCACTTGAAGATTTCACTATGGTCTTTCTTCCGGCAGAATCAGGTTCGGACCTTTTAATGGCCTGGGACAACGTAAAAGTACTTTTGCCTATCCGTTATCAACTTTAAAGCAACACTCATGTGCGGCATCGCGGGCATTCTTTCTGAAAACAGGTCACACGTTCAAATGGAGGTGGTTAAAAAAATGACCACCACACTTGCACACCGCGGGCCCGACGGTGAAGGGCATTGGGTAAACGATCATCAGGAAATTGCATTAGGGCATCGCCGTCTTGCTATTGTAGACCTTAGCAATTTATCTCACCAACCAATGCGGTATTTAAATCGCTATACAATTAGCTATAACGGAGAAATATATAATTACCGTGAGATACGCAATGAGTTGAAAAAACAAGGATATAGTTTCTCATCGCGTGGCGATGCTGAAGTTATACTGGCCGCATACGATTGTTACAAGGAAAAATGCCTGAGCCTTTTCGACGGTATGTTCTCCTTTGTAATATGGGACGAACTTGATAAAACGCTTTTCATTGCAAGAGACAGGTTTGGTGAGAAGCCTTTTTATTACAGTGCATCATCCAACACGCTTGTATTTGCAAGTGAAATGAAAGCCTTGTGGGCTGCGGGTGTGGAGAGGACCGTTGACGAAAAGATGATGCTTAACTACATCACACTCGGTTATGTTCAAAACCCGGCAGACAAGTCGCAGACATTCTTTCGTAGTATCTATTCGCTTCCGCCATCACACTACATGCTCGTAAGCCTATACCCTTTCAAAATTCATATTGAACAGTATTGGGATATAGACAAACAATACACGCAAAAGATCACAGAAAGCCACGCAGCAGAAAAACTTTTACAAATGCTAACCGAATCCATTCGCTTCAGGTTGAGAAGTGACGTGGAAGTAGGCACAAGCCTCAGCGGTGGAATTGACAGTTCCACCATTGCCGCGATTGTAAAAAATGGATTGGCCGGAGAGGAGAAAGATTTCAAAACCTTTTCCGCCACCTTTCCCGGTTTTGAAAAAGATGAATCAAAATATATCGATGAATTTGTTGGAAAATTAAAACTGCAGAATGTTTCCGTACAGCCCTCTTACAGCGAATTTATAAACGAAGTGGAGAAAGTGGCGTGGCACCAGGAAGAGCCTTTCCCCTCATCCAGCGTGTATGCCCAGTACAAGGTGTTTCAGCTTGCAAAGGCGAATGGCATAAAGGTGTTGCTGGATGGGCAGGGAGCCGATGAGATGTTTGCGGGGTATCACAAATACATCCACTGGTATCTACAGGAAATTTTAAGCAGGCACCGGTTCAAAAAATTCACACATGAAAAACATGCCTTTCACAAACATCACGTTCCGGTAAAATGGGATGTAAGAAATGTTGTGGCCGCCTTTCTTCCCTCGCATGTGGCCATTGCGCTGGAAAAAGCAGAATACCGGAGAATAATTCATCATCCGCATATCAATCGCTCCTTAATTGCCCATTCAAAAGGACGCGAATGGGAAGGCGTGCACAAGCCCATTATTACAAAGCTGAACGACATCCTTTATTTTAATACGATGAGAAACGGCCTTGAAGAACTATTGCGCTTCGCAGACCGTAATTCAATGGCCCACGGAGCAGAGGTAAGGCTTCCATTTTTGCAGCATCATCTTGTTTCATTCGCCTTCTCGCTTCCATCTACATTAAAAATAAACAACGGATTTCCGAAGTGGATTTTAAGGAAAACAATGGAGGACAAATTGCCCGAATCGATTGTTTGGCGCACCGATAAAACAGCCTACGAACCTCCGCAAAAATTCTGGATGGAAAGCGAACCGATGCAGGACTATATACACGAGGCCAAGAAAAAACTTGTAAGCGCACAAATACTCAAGCCCGCATCACTTAATAAAAAGATAAAACCGATGGATGCGCATATGGCCGACAATTTTGACTGGCGCTATCTCAGTGCATCCTTCCTCTATTCATGATAAAAATCTAATCCAAAGGCTTTGATTACATTTGCTGTTCAATTTCAACAGCTATGGATAATTTAACTAATAAGAAGATCGGAACGCGTTTCATACACGCAGGATCACACCCAGATCCATCTACAGGCGCCATCATGACGCCCATTTATCAAACTTCAACCTTTGTACAGGAAGCGCCCGGAGTGAACCAGGGCTTTGAATATGCACGGTCTCAAAACCCAACCCGCAAGGCTCTTGAAGAAGCATTGGCGGTAATTGAAAACGGAAAATTCGGCCTTGCTTTCAGCAGCGGCGTAGCAGCTACAGATGCAGTGATCAAATTGCTGGCACCCGGCGACGAAGTGATCACGGGAAATGATCTTTACGGAGGCACATATCGCCTATTTTCCAAAATATTTGAAAAGTTCGGCATCAGGTTTCATTACGTAGATACCACGAAGCCGGAAAATATCGAGAAGCTGATCTCGTCGGCCACAAAGTTGATATGGGTTGAAACGCCCACCAATCCGCTAATGAGCGTTACAGACATTCATGCAGTTTCAAAGATTGCCCGAAAAGCGGGCGCACTGCTTTGTGTTGATAATACTTTCGCATCACCTTATCTTCAAAATCCTCTTGACCTGGGCGCAGATATAGTAATGCACTCCTCTACAAAATACCTTGGCGGCCACAGCGATGTGATACAGGGCGCTTTGGTGATGAATGATGCTGACCTTCGCGAAAAATTATTCTTCATACAAAAAAGTTGCGGTGCTGTACCGGGCCCAATGGACTGCTTCCTTGTTTTGCGCGGCATCAAAACCCTTCATGTGCGCATGAAGCAGCATAATGAGAACGGTTATATGGTCGCTCATTTTCTGAGAAAACATCCTTCGGTTGACAAAGTATATTGGTGCGGATTCCCCGATCATCCTAATCACGATATCGCGAAGACCCAGATGCGCGGCTTTGGCGGCATGATGAGTTTTACTTTAAAAGACGACAGCTTGGATGCGGCGAAAAAAGTGCTTACCTCCACAAAAATTTTCTCACTTGCAGAAAGCCTTGGCGGAGTTGAATCTCTCATCAATCACCCTGCAAGCATGACACATGCAAGCATTCCGCGTGAAGAAAGATTAAAGTACGGACTAACGGATGGGCTTATACGCCTGAGCGTGGGTATTGAAGATGCGGACGACCTGATCGAAGACCTTAAGCAGGCAATCGGTTAAATCCTCAATCAAATAGCTAAAAAGCGCATCGCAAGGTGCGCTTTTTCTGTTTTTGTGATCGTGCGCTCATCATTAAAAAATAACGCTTCATCCCTTTTTGTTCCGATGAATGCACAAAACCTGCCTACATTACCGCTGAAATAATTTAATGATGAAAGTATCAATTTCAACAACTCTGGTAGTGCTTGCACTTTTACTTAATGGATGCGAAAAAGAAAGAATAAAAGGCGGAGGACCTGTTCAGGATGAATTCCGCGACCTTCCCGCTTTTACAAAGGTGAGCACTTTGGGATCCTCAAATGTGATCATAAACTACGGCACAGCCTTTTCCGTGAAGCTTTCCGGATATAGCAACCTGCTTCCCCACTTTGAAACCAGGGTATTGAACAATGAGCTGGTTGTGGGATACCGCCACGGCGTCAACATAAGCAATGATAACATAACAGTGCATATTGTAATGCCTGACCTTCACGGCGTGAACATCAGCGGCTCGGCTGATATTTCAGTGCCGGGTATTTTTGAAAACGTACCGGCATTCTCATGTAATATTTCCGGCTCGGGGAAAATAATCGTTGACAGTCTCACTACGCAAAGTCTTAGTTGCAACATCAGCGGAAGCGGAAAAATAATTGCCTTCGGTTTACACGCCTCAACAGCAAACGTAGATATTTCAGGAAGTGGCTCTGCAGAAATTTCGGTTGCAAACAATTTGAACGTGAACATTTCCGGAAGCGGAACAGTTTATTATCGTGGCAACCCGGTTGTAAACTCCACCATCAGCGGCAGCGGAAGGCTCATACATCAATAAATCGCAAACACGCAGTTACATTTGTAATGCGTGGACAAAGAAAAACTCAAAACATTTTTTGAAAGAAAGGAGAAGGAATTCAACCGTCCTTTCTTTATATCCAATGATCCCGTCTGCATCCCGCACCGGTTTTCAAAAAAACAAGACATTGAAATTGCCGGCTTCTTTGCGGCCATATTCGCCTGGGGTAACCGGAAAACTATTATTAACAAGGCATCAGAATTGATGAACCTGATGGATAACGCTCCGCATGATTTCTGCCTTCACCACCGGGCGACTGACCTGAAACATCTACTGAATTTCAAACACCGCACATTCAACGCCACAGACCTTCTCTATTTTATCGCCTTTTTCAAAACTCACTATTCCCAGTACTCCACTTTGGAAACCGCTTTTTCAAAATGGATGAAAAAAACTGATAAAAATGTTGAAAATGCGCTCAACGGATTTTATAAGTATTTCTTTTCCCTTGACGATGTGCCAACGCGCACGCTGAAGCACATCGCTTCCCCGGCAAAAAAATCAAGCTGTAAAAGGTTGAATATGTTTTTAAGATGGATGGTGAGGAAAGATAACAATGGCGTGGATTTCGGCATCTGGAAAAATATCAAACCCTCGCAACTCGTAATCCCCATTGACGTACACGTGGCACGTGTGGCCAGAAATTTCAATTTGCTGGAACGCCCTGCAACGGATTGGCTTGCCGCTATTGAACTTACCGAACAGTTAAAAAAATTCGACGGTAAAGATCCCGTAAAATATGACTTTGCATTGTTTGGACTCGGTGTACTTGAAAAGTTTTAAATTTCCGTATGCAAAAAAGGGAATGGCGTAAGGTAATCGGGATATTTATTTTGTACCTCCTGGTATTTATGGCGATAGATATATTTTTCAAGATGATGGAGGTATGGGACCATCAAAGATCATGGCTATTCATAGTTTCGAAAAACGTGGTGATAGCAGTTACACTGACGGTATTTTTAAATTGGAAGTTTTTCCGGGAAGTTTTAAAAAGGAAAGCTCGTGGGCAACATGACTTTTGATGAAGCTTCGGTATTACAGTGCAGGGATGAGGATCAGCTTAAGAACAGGTTACTGCGCGATCAGTTTACCGGGTACATCCGCCGGCTCATTTTAAATGACTTTGAAAAACTCGTGAACCTTCTCTACCGGATAGATGTGGACGAAAATAAAATAAGGCAGTTGTTAAATGATAACGCTAATGAAGACTCTGCAGAAATTATAGCGGCCCTTATCATTAACAGGCAGATCGAAAAAATAAAATTGAAGAAAACAATACGTCAGTCGCCGGAATCTGACGAAGAAAAATGGTGACCTACTTTTTTTGATACATCAGGTCTTTCACTTTTTCGGGATCGTCCTTTTCTTTTTTAAGGTTGAACATCGTTCCAAAAACATGATCCCATAAAGTGCTGCTCACTCCAAAACCAAGATCATCATGCTTGTAATGGTGAAGATGATGGTTTCTCCATAAACCCTTCATCCATTTAAAAGGCGGGTTCCACGCATGAATGGCGTAGTGCATACTTCCATATAGAAGATAGCCCAGCATAAAGCCCGGGAAGAAAGGAAAAGCATACTTTCCTAAAAACAAATTGAATAGTAAAAAGAAAGCAGAAGCAATGATGAGGCTGGGAACTGCCGGCATGAATAAACGCTCCTTGTCTCTTGGAAACTCATGATGGTTTCCATGCATTACATATTTGATGCGTTTGCCTCTCTCAGATTTCGGATCGCTGTGAAATACGAAACGATGCATAATGTATTCTGTAAAACTCCAGAAAAACATACCTGCCAAAAAGATCCACATAGATTGTAGCCCGGTGATCCCTCTTTCAGTGACTCCAAAATATATAAAGTAGATGATCACAGGCACATACATTCCCCATATCACAAGGGGATGCGTTTTTGTGAGATACTCCAGGTACTGATTTTTGAACAATTGTGCCTGGCCTTTATTATTGATCTTTTGAAATTCCATTCACAAGTATTTTCGCAAATATACGAAAAGGCCGATTTTACTTTGGGTGTGCTTAAATTTGCGCCACAACTACATAGTATGAAATTAGTTACTTATATAAAAGAAGATCGCGGACAACTTGCTTTGTTGGTAAATGGAATGTTGTATGATATGGATGCTCTTCACCCCGATCTTCCGATAAGCATGGCCATGTTTCTGAACTATTGGGAAGATGTGTTTCCGTTAGCAAAAATGGCCGAGCGGCGCATATTAGAAGGTGGAATACGAAACCTGGGCGCAACGCCATTTGATGAGGCCTCGATACTTGCGCCGGTTCCGCACCCTACCAGCTGCCGGGACGGTTATGCCTTTCGCCAGCACGTAGCTGCAGCGAGGAGGAACCGTAAGGTGGATATGATACCGGAGTTTGATCAGTACCCGATCTTTTATTTCACTAACCATAACAGCATCCAGGGCCCGGGCGATGTTTATTGTATGCCCGATCATTTTGAAAAACTTGATTTTGAACTCGAGGCAGCAATAGTTATTTGTCAGCCCGGCAGAAATATATCCGCCGAAACTGCCGACATGTATATCGGCGGCCTGATGATAATGAACGATCTGAGCGCAAGGCGGTTGCAGATGGAAGAAATGCTGCTTAACCTCGGCCCCGCAAAGGGAAAGGATTTCGCGACCGCTATCGGCCCCATGCTCGTTACATTAGATGAATTGGAACAGTACGAAATTCCCTGCAAGGCCGGCCATACCGGTAAAACATGGAATATGAAAATGTCTTGTAAAGTGAACGGGAAAGAAGTAAGTACCGGAAATCTGGGAGATATGGACTGGACCTTTGCCGAAATAATCGAACGCGTTAGTTATGGCGTGAACGTTTTTCCCGGTGATGTAATAGGAAGCGGTACCGTAGGAACAGGTTGTTTCCTTGAACTCAATGGCACCGGAAAGCTAAATGACCCGAACTACCAGGAACAATGGCTCCAGGAAGGAGATGTGGTTGAAATGGAGATAGAAGGCCTGGGTGTTCTTTCAAACACAATGGTGAAAGAAGACAGCAATTTTAGTTTGCTGTCTATTAAAAAAAATAGCTGAGGCAGATGATCATAAATTTAAAAGAACTGAGTGCGCCGGATGTCCAGAACTATCTGCAACATGCAATAGCGCCCCGGCCGATCTGCTTCGCATCTACTATTGACAAAGCGGGAAATGTAAACCTGAGCCCGTTCAGTTTTTTCAATTTGTTTTCTTCAAACCCGCCGATCGTAATATTTTCCCCGGCAAGAAGGGTAAGGAACAACACCACAAAGCACACGCTCGAAAATGTAAAAGAAGTTGGCGAAGTGGTGATAAACATTGTTGATTACGATATGGTGCAGCAAACTTCACTTGCGAGCTGCGAATATGAAAAGGGTATAAATGAATTTACAAAAGCCGGGTTCACAGAAGAAAAAGCTTCATTGGTTTCCCCGCCGATGGTTAAAGAAAGTAAGATAAAACTTGAATGTAAGGTGAAGGAAATAAAAGCGCTTGGCACCGAAGGCGGCGCAGGTAATCTCGTTATTTGTGAAGTGCTGCTAATGCATGTGGACGACAGCATACTCGATGAAAACAAAAAAATAGATCAGCGAAAAATAAATCATGTGGCCCGGTTGGGTGGCGACTGGTATTGTAAGGTGGATCAACAAAGTTTATTTATTGTACCGAAACCCAATACAAAACTCGGGATAGGATTTGACGGGCTGCCTTCGTCTATCCGTAACAGTGAGCACCTAACGGGCAATGACCTTGGCATGCTGGCCAATGTAGATGAGATGCCGGCGATCGACCCCGCGTTTGAAGATGAAAAGTTGAAAAACATCATCCAATATTATTCCGTACAGCCGGAGGAAATGGAAAAAGAACTTCATCTCTACGCGCATGAATTATTGGCGGAAGGAAAAACAGCATCTGCATGGCAGGTGTTGCTCGCGATGATCTAGGCTGCTTCCTCTGCCGGCTCACGTGAATTTTCCACCACATAAATTGCATAGTCCCTTATTTTTTTCGCTTCGCCAAGGGGAATGAAAGGAATCTTCACTATTCCACCGGCAGTATTCAGTTTAATAGTGGCAAGATCTTTCCTGTGCTGGAAAATGGATTGGGCCAGGGTAACTGATTGAATTTTATCCCAACGCAACAGGATCGCCTCTTTTCCGAAGATTTCCCTGTTAACCTGCACTGCCGTGGCCGAAATATCCGCGCGAAATTTCTTTCGAAAGATAAAATAGGATAAAGCGAAAACAGGTAAAATTGCAAATACCAAAAAAGCGTATTTGCCTGCAATGAACCAAAGCCCGGTAAAAATCGCGAGACAAACATAAAATACGATCAGGGTTTTTCTGAAAGTATAGGAAGGATGAATTCTCAAAGTTGCTGTTGCATTTTCAACAAGCGGATGATAGTTCTCAAGAAGCGGTTCAAAAAATGCCAATCGAGTTACCGGCACACTGATATCCAGCTTTTCGGTTTTCTCCTTCTCACCGATCGCATGAAACTTCATCAGGTAATAAGGAATGTGACGACGTATCCAGTTTGCCTTCCATGAAATGAACTGAACTTTAGCAAAGGGCACAACCTTTTCTCTCCGGTTAAGCAGGCCTGTTTTTATGTGAAAGCCCTTATTGATCTTATCCATCCTGAAGTTGCCATATTTCAGTACAACCATTACAAATGAAACCGCTACCGAAAGGAGAAGCACCATCGTGGCAAAGCCGGCTATCACACCCGCGGAACTGGCGCTTGCCTGATCGCCCGCCCAAAGCATCCAGTCTGCCGACTGCTTGCCCGTAATCCCTTCAAGATTATCCAACATGGATATCAGGAATGCGAGCATGACAAAGAAGGCCTTAAGAAAATTTGACGAGATACCGAGTTTGATAATATCGGATCCTGACAATGCAATTGCAGGGCGCGATAATTCTTCTGTTTCCCGCCGTTCACTATTCTGAGAATTTCCTTCAGCGAGTATAAAACTGCGCAAGGCTTCGGCCATATCTTTCTTTAATGAAAACTTCACTTCCGCTTTTGACGAACCCGGAGAATCTACAGTGATCTTCACTATGTTCAGCAAACGGTGAAGCCAGTCCTGATCCAGATGCACCGCCTGTATCCGATCAAGTGGAAGAACAATTTCACGCTTATTGAAAAAACCTTTTCTAATTACCAGTTCATTTCCTGTGATAAAGAACCGGAAGAAAAAGAATTCAAGCGCTGCATAAATAAGGCCCAGTATTAAAATTATCAGCGAAATAAAGAGAAGCTTTTCTGACCGGTTCTCTTTTTTCCCGCTGACCAATAGCGCGAGCACGATGGGCCACAATGCTTTGAAAATACCTGTCAGCGATTTAGCGATCGTGATCATGATGGCTACCGCCGGTTGCTTTTGTGGCATCTCCCATTTATAGGCTGCCTCCATGCTGACGTATTTTTGAAATGATCAATTCGCGAAGGTCAGCGGCAAATGCTGCCCTGATACCGGGTATCCTGATATCGGCTTCGTTTCCGCCAGAGGTAAATAAACGAACCGAGGAAAGTCCGTACCGCCTTGCCAGAGCGCCTTCGTCTACACTGCAATGCTGGATGCGGTTAAAGGGAACAACCTTTACAGACTTCACCAACCATCCTGTACGATAGATCACATCGTGCTCGCGAATAGCATAGGCTTTAAAGGACACTGATTGCTTCAATGCATAGATATGAAAGCCCGCAAGGAATATCAGGAGGACTGAAACAGTCACAAGCACCAGTGGTTTTTGAAGATCGTCAACAAAGATGAACAATGCACCAGCGATCACAAAAACGATCAACCAAACTATAAGCCACTGAATAAATTTTACTTTTAAAAAGCTTTGCTCTATAGGTTGAAAAACCACCTCCTCTGCCCTTGGGATGCTTTCGGGTGGAACCTCAGCGTTAGTGAATGCCATGCTTTAAAAGTACTTCGCATTTCTTATAAATTACCAAACACCTTGCGAAGTATTTCCGTTGTTCTTGCCACGGGATTCTCTCTTATATTCTTTTCTTCAACGGCGATGAGGCTGAAAAGCGCGTCTGTAGCACGTCCTGTAACATAGGATGCCAGATCGGGATCAAGTTTTTTGAACGTGGTCGGGAAGTCGTTATAGCGTTGTATCAGATCTCCGTAATACTTTGTCGCTTCCACTTTGTCCAGCGAACGTTGTATAACCGGGCGGAAGGCATTAAACAATTTCGTACTTGTTTTCTCCCTGAAATAATGTGTTACGCTGGTGTCGCCGCCTCTTACAATATTCAGCGCGTCGGTTAATGTCATAGCCTTGATCGCATCTACAAAAATTGGGGTTGCATATCCCGCTGCATCTTCTGCGCCGCGGTTGATAGTTAGTACGGCCTTGTCAACCATACTTCCCAGGCCGAGCGTACGAAAAGTGTTCTCTATTTTTTGTGCTTCCGGCGGAAGAAGGATTTTATAGAGTGCGCTTCTGAAAAATCCATCCGTAACATTCAATTGCGAAACGGCTTTTCCAAGACCCTGGTTCAATGCCTGGCGGATCCCCTGGCCTGCCTCTGCTTCAGAAACACCGCCGGTTGTAGTTGGCAACTGCTGCAATACGTCGCAGGAAAGTAGCGAGCCCGAGAGCAGCAGAAGAAGAAGATATTTTTTCATGGTTTAAGATTTCACGATTGTAAGCAAGAATTTTGCCATGTTGGTCAGTGGATAGTCTGTATTGCCGAGGTTTCGGTCGGCATCCCACCCATCTAACCAATCCAGCCCACCTGGGGTGGGCAAGTGATGTAACCATTCCGCGTTAGGGATTGAAGCGGATATCCTTTTTGCAGCGCAAAAAGATAGCAGCGGAAAGCCCGCCCGCCACAGGCGGGAACGCCCAAATTATAATTCGTATTTCGATACGTTTCAATCAATCGACCATTTAACTATCTGACAATTCAACCACCAAATGCGGCAGGCTATCAAGCCCCACCTCCGGCGGGCAAGCTATCCATCCATCAAACCACCTTACCTTTGCTGCCCAAATTAAGAATAGAATTTTCATTTATGAGCACACAAAATTTGTCTGAACAAGAAGTTATCCGGCGCGAGAAAATGGAGGCATTGACGGCCATGGGGATCGATCCGTTTCCCGCAGCAGAGTATCCCGTAAACCAAACAGCGGAAGGCATAAAAGCGGCTTACAAGGGCGAAGAGAACAAACATGAATTTGAAGACGTATGCGTTGCGGGGAGAATAATGAGTGTGCGTGATATGGGAAAAGCAAATTTTGCCGTATTGCAGGATGCGACCGGAAAAATACAATTCTATATTAAACAGGATGATATATGCCCGGGCGATGATAAATCCCTTTACCAACAGGTATGGAAAAAGATGATCGATATCGGTGACATCATCGGGATTCGCGGATATGTGTTTACAACTAAAACAGGAGAGACCTCAATTCATGTAAAAGAATTTTCGCTCCTTTCAAAAGCGCTGAGGCCCTTGCCCGTTGTTAAGGAAAAAGAAGGCGAGACATTTGACGAGGTTACCGATCCTGAATTCAGGTACAGGCAGCGCTATGCAGATCTAATTGTAAACCCGGGCGTGAAAGAGGTGTTTTTAAAAAGGACGAAAATGGTAAACGCCATGCGGGAATTCCTAAACGCCGAGGGAGCGATAGAGGTTGATACGCCTGTGTTACAGAGTATTCCGGGAGGCGCCGCGGCACGGCCATTTATTACACACCATAATGCACTTGACGTGCCCATGTATATGCGAATAGCCAACGAACTTTATTTGAAAAGGCTTATCGTTGGCGGCTTTGAATGGGTTTATGAATTCAGCCGGAACTTCAGGAATGAAGGTATGGACCGTACGCACAATCCAGAATTCACCATACTTGAATTTTATGTGGCTTATAAAGATTACCTGTGGATGATGGCTACTACCGAGCAACTGCTTGAGAAAACCGCAGTGGCCGTTAACGGGAGCGCGGAAGTAAAGATCGGCGACAAAACTATAAGTTTCAAAGCCCCTTTCAAACGTATAACAATGTATGATGCCATTAAAGAACATACAGGCTTTGATATAAGCGGCATGGATGAAGATGAAATCAGAAATGTGTGCCAACAGTTAGGCATACACGCAGATGCAAAGTGGGGAAAGGGAAAACTTATAGATGAGATCTTCGGCGAAAAATGCGAGCATAACTATGTGCAACCGACTTTTATTACAGATTACCCGGTTGAAATGAGTCCGCTTACGAAGAAGCACCGAAGCAAGGAAGGCCTGGTGGAGCGATTTGAGCTTATTATCAACGGCAAGGAGATCGCGAATGCCTACAGCGAACTCAATGATCCGATCGAGCAGCGCGAAAGATTTGAAGAACAGGTTGAATTGATGAAGCGTGGTGACGATGAGGCAATGTTTATAGATTACGATTTTCTTCGCGCGCTTGAATACGGCATGCCGCCAACCAGTGGCATCGGCTTTGGCGTAGACCGCCTGTGCATGTTACTCACCGGCCAGGAGAGCATCCAGGACGTATTGTTCTTTCCGATGATGCGACCTGAAAAAATGGATTAAGGCTTTAACCTAACAGCATTTCAGCGTTTCTTTATGCCCTATCTTGTAAAAAAAATCAGGGCATGATCAAACGCTTTTTTATTTTAATACTCTCCTGTGCGCCGGCCTTATTTTCCAATGGCCAGCAACAGTTTTCAGACGAACAGTTTTTTAAAAACGATTTCACTGCATTCATTCAGCCGCTTCCAAATGTTACCGGCTGGAAGGATGGTGCAAATGCCATATTAATAAAAGATAAAAAAAGCTACCTCCTCAATGTAAAAACAGGGAAGCAAACAGCATATTCCGAATCATTTGATCTTAAAAAGGAATTTGAAACGCAGCTTCGGCCGCTGATAAAAGTGATCGGTAAAGATCTTTATGTTGAACGAAGCGGAAAGGACACACGCCTGACCTCAGACACAAATACAAAGAATAACCCAACGCTTAGTCCGGACGGTAAATACGTGGCTTTCACGAAAAAGAATGATCTGTTCGTTATCGACCTTTTAACGTTAGCCGAAAAGCGTTTAACCGTTGACGGTAGTGATGTAATTCTCAACGGGTATGCAAGCTGGGTTTATATGGAAGAGATTTTGGGCAGGGCTTCCAAATACCAGGCATTCTGGTGGAGCCCGGACAGTAAAACGATCGCTTTCTTCAGATTCGACGATTCAAAAGTTCCCGTGTTTACCATCACAGATGCCAACACAAGGGAAGGTTATGTGGAAACGATCCGGTACCCGAAGGTTGGCGACAATAACCCTGAAGTAAAGGTTGGCTTTTCTGATATAAACAGCGGAAAAACAACATGGGCTGATTTTGATTCAAAAAAGGATCAGTATTTCGGGCCCCCTTTGTGGAAGCCTGATGGCGCCCTCCTTGTTCAGTGGATGAACCGCAAGCAAAACAATTTAAAAGTATTTGAAGTGAGCGCCATCAATGGCTCTAAAAAACTTTTTTATGAGGAGAATTCTTCAACGTGGATAAAACTCGAGGAAAAAAACAGGTTTACTATTTACAACAAAGGGAAGAACATTCTTATAATGAGCAATGCCGATGGATGGAATCATCTATACAGACATGACGGCAACGGAAAGAGGCTTAACAGCGTAACCCGTGGAGACATGTTTGTCACCACGATTCACGGCGTTGACGAAAAGAAACAGGTGGTTTATTTTTCCGGCCGAACAAAAAACAACTCGACGAGAACGCAGTTGTTCTCGGCGAAACTTGATGGAAGCGGGCTCCGGCAATTAACGCCCGGAGAATATAATCATTACAGCATTTCCCTTTCGCCTGATTTTTCCTCCTTTGCCAGTTTTCACGAAAACTCAACCACGCCAAAGCGCTTAGGTGTGGCCACAACCGGGAAAAAACTACTAACGATTGCGGATAGCCGCACTTCCGCTTTCAGCGAATCGCTTCCTGCCAGAACCACAATTGCGAGGGTGCGAAGCGAGGATGGCAAATTTGAGCTGCCGGTAAGAATCGTGTGGCCGGTACACATGGAGGAAGGAAAAAAATATCCTGTACTTTTTTCCATTTACGGAGGGCCGGAGAGGAATGATGTTATGGACAACTTTCAGCTCACCGGAGAACAGCAATGGTTTGCCCGTGAGGGCTTGATACAGGTGGTGGCTGATCACCGGGGAAGTACGCATTTCGGAAAGGAAGGGTCAGACCAGTTATTTCATAAACTCGGATACTGGGAAATTAAAGATTATTCTGCAGTGGTAAAATGGCTTACGGATAGCGCCCAGGCCGACCCTTCAAGGGTTGGGATACGCGGGTTCAGCTATGGCGGTTATCTGAGCGCATATGCCTTAACGTTTGGCGCAGATGTTTTCACTGTGGGAATGGCGGGCGGGAGCGTAACCGATTGGGCATTGTATGATACCCATTACACAGAACGATACATGGGCACCCCGGCCGATAACCCGGCGGGCTACAGGGAAAGCAATGTGCTTACACATACATCCAGATACAAAGGCAAACTTCAGATCGTACATGGTATTATCGACGAGAATGTGCACATGCAAAACAGCATACAACTCATCAGCGACCTGCAGGAAAAAAAGAAGGATTTTGAAATGATGATCTACAGCGGAGCCCGCCACGGATGGGGCGGAAACAAAGGTGCTCACTTTACTAACTTAAAGAACAACTTCATCTATGCGTACCTGTTAGAGAAGCCTATGCCGAAGAAGTTATTAAAATAGTATCCACAAGTTGCGTGTCGGGTTTGCATATTAAAATTTTGTACAGTATATTTCTGTAAACAAAAAATCCAAATATGGCCAAAATGTCACAACATCGCTTAGCCTGTATCGTATTTGCGATCATCACCGGCGCCTTCGGAATTTTTCATTTGTTTAATGCGAAGAACATGGAAAGTAAGGTTCCCGACTTTATACCCGGTGGAATAATCTGGATCTATGTATCCGGAGTGGCCTTTATTCTTGCATCAATTGCCATATTGGTAAACTATCATACAAAACTAGCCTGTTACCTTCTTGGCGTAATGCTTTTCATATTTGTACTGGTTGTTCATGTTCCAATAATTGTAACAGGCGAAACCGAAGAGATAAAACAGACGGCATTAATTATGATGCTGAAAGATGTGGGATTGATAATGGCAGCATTCCTGGTCGGGTATAATTCTGACAGGCCGGATACGGAACCTAACCTGTAATTAGTCTAGAAAGAGATCAGTATAAAGAGGCCGGCCGGGATTGACCGCATATTTCTCAAGGTCGGTGATCCCCGCCATTGCCAGCACATCTTCATCAATAAGCGACTGCCCGGTAAAAGTTGATGATGGTTGCGTGAAAATATACTCGGCCGCATCTGCAATAATTTCCGGCTTCCTGCTCATATTAATTAAAGCATCACCCCCAAGAAGATTTTGAACGGCGGCAGTAGCAATAGTTGTTCGCGGCCACAATGCATTGGAAGCGATACCGGATGATCTCAGTTCTCCCGCCAAACCTAAAGCGATCATCGTCATATTATATTTACTGAGCGTGTATGCAAGGTGATTGGCGAACCATTTATTATCCAGGTTTAATGGAGGCGACAGTGTAAGTATATGAGGGTTTTGCGCCTTTTTTAAATGTGGAATGCATTCGCGGCTTACCAGGAATGTGCCTCTCACGTTTACGTCATGCATTAGGTCAAAGCGTTTCGTTTCCGTTTGCAGAGTCGGGGTTAACGAGATCGCAGAGGCATTGTTCACAAGAATATCTATTCCTCCGAAATGCTTCACACCTGCTTCAACTGCCTGGCGGATCTCCTCTTCATTTCGTATATCACACTTCACCGGAAGTGCTTTTCCGCCTGCCTTTTCAATTTCTTCAGCGGCGGAAAAAATAGTGCCGCCAAGTTTGGGGTTCTCCTCCGTACTCTTGGCGGCAATAATGATGTTTGCTCCTTCAGAAGCCAGCTTTAGAGCGATTGCCTTTCCGATACCTCTCGACGCACCGGTTATAAAAACAGTTCTGCTGCTGAACTTCATAAATTGATCATTTTAAAGAGGCCTCATGAGAGATCTCTGCATTCAATAATTTTGAAACAGGGCAATTATCCTTTGCTTCCACAACAGCTTTATTAAACTGCTCCTCATTAATTCCCGGAATTTTAGCGCTCACTACCAGGTGGGAATTTTTAATCGCTCCGTCTTCTAAGGTGATGTGGCAGGTGGTTTCTATTTCATCCGGCGTAAATCCGGCTGCATTCAGCACGAAGCTTAGCTTCATGGAAAAACATCCGGCATGTGCGGCTGCAATAAGTTCTTCAGGATTTGTTCCCGTTCCATTCTCAAACCTGCTCACGTACGAATACTGTGTTTGGCTAAGCGTTTTGCTTTGTGTAGAAAGATGGCCGGTTCCTTCTTTACCGGTTCCTTTCCAAACCGCTGTTGCATTTCTTTTCATAAAATTATTTTTAGTTTACTTAATAATTAAGTCGATGACATCCCGGCCCGAAAGCAATTTACCATTCGCTGCAAGAATCGGGCGCTTTATCAGGGTCACATATTCCAGTATCAGTTTCACTGCACTTTCATTATCTCTCACCAAATCCCTGGTGGCTGCGGGCAATTCGCGCCACGTGGTGCTTTTCTTGTTCAGCAATTTTTCCACTCCGAGCGCCTCCACCCATTGCTCAACCTGCTTTTTTTCCAATCCGTTTTTGCGAATATCGTGAAAAGTAAAATTAATTCCGGATTGCTCAAGCTTCTTAGCCGCAGTGCGTGTTGAATCACAGTTCGCCAAACCATAGAGAACCGCACTCATAATATTGCCGGCTTGTTCATGAAAATCTTTTCTATCTTTTCGTGTACGGCAGGCGTTAGTAAAGGTAGAGCGTCCAGAGCCTTCAGATTTTCCGTCAGCTGCTGCTTTTTTGTTGCACCTAAAATTGCCGTACTTACATTCGGGTTACTGATGCACCAGGCTATACTTAAGGCAGCAGTGCTCACCCCAAGTTTTGCCGCCAGTTCTCCCAACTTCTTAACTTTTTTAAGCTTGTCATCCATCATCCACCTGTCTTTAAGCCAATCAAACCCTTCAAGTGCAAACCGGCTCCCTTTTGGAATGCCGTCATTGTATTTACCGCTCAACAGCCCCGAGGCTAAAGGGCTCCAGATGGTTGTACCCAGGCCCACATTCTTATAGATCTGCGAGTAATCTGACTCCACTTTATCTCTTTCAAACAAATTATACTGAGGCTGCTCCATGGTGGGGCCGATGAGCCTGTCTCGCTGTGCGATGCGATGTGCTTCCATAATTTCCACGCCGGTCCACTCGCTCGTTCCCCAATAAAGGATCTTGCCCTGTTGCAGCAAATGGTTCATAGCCCAAACAGTTTCTTCAATAGGCGTTTCCTTATCGGCGCGATGGCAGAAATAAAGATCAAGATAATCAAGCTGCATACGCTGCAGGGCTTCATTACACGCTTCAATAAGATGCTTGCGGCTGTTACCGGTTTGATTGGGCTTATTTTCCTTTCCCCTCCAGCCAAAGAATGCCTTTGACGAAATAACGTATGAGGTGCGGTCCCATTTCTTTTTCTTCAATACCCGCCCCATCATTTTTTCGCTTTCGCCTTGCGCATACACTTCTGCGTTGTCAAAAAAATTGATGCCATTGTCGTAAGCAATGCCCATCAGTTCCTCGGCCATCTTATCATTAACCTGCTTGCTGAAACTTACCCAGCTGCCAAAAGAAAGCAGGCTGACTTTAAGGCCTGAGCGGCCAAGATTTCTATACTGCATGAAATTGAAGTTTGAGCGAAGTTACGCTTTGAAAAAGTAGGATCCGGTTGAGGCGGTTCTAACCGGGAAATTTTGATGAGGGCACCGCTATGATACCGGTCACTTCAAGCACATGATGGTTCCTGAAATCCTGACTGGCTTCCATTCCCACACCGTTTATGTGTTGCGTTTTCGTTCTGATCTTCACGGGCTTATTGGTATAAAATTCAGTACCGGTGCGGCTTCTGTCCCAATACATCTCATCGCTGTAAAGCGTATCACCTTTTTGAAAATTGATCACCACCACACTGTCACGCAGAAAAACGATCTCTTCATTTTCACGGTATTTGCCATATCGGGCCGTAAGCTTGCTTTCCGCAACTCCCTCTTCATTGTAAAATATCGCTTTAAGCGTATTGGGAAATTCTATGTAGCTATCGGCCTCCTGCACGCGAAGCATAACGGGTGCAGTGAGCACGGTTTTAATATTACCGCCCAATGTATAATTAAGAGTGATATCTTTTCCTTCTTCTACACCAAGCTTTTTTGAAGTAAGGTTCTTTACTTTCCCCGGATCATTTTCACAGCCTGCAGATACTGTACAAAGAATGAGTATGACAATGGCAGGCAGGCGCATCTTAATCGTATTTGCGTTTCTGGAACCACCTTGCATTCATTGAAATGCCGAGGCTGAAACGGAATACTCCTTCGCGAATGGTGCCGGAAGATTTATTGCCGCGGCTTCCCGCTTCAATTGCCATATTAAGGAATGAATATTCGCCATAACGGATACGATTAAACGAAGTTAAAGGGAACCCTGCCCCGAGAGTAAGTCCGAATTCTGACCTCGATTTTTCTACTTTTATAGGGTCTGTTCCGAAGAAAACACCTGCGCGGTATTTTACAAAACTGAAATATTTGCTGGCGGGCGTACTAGCTTTTGCAGGATAATATTGTGCGCCGGCCTTTACGCGATAACTGTTCTGAAGATTATCAGTTTCGTTAAAGATGCGGTAATCTCCCCAGTTGGTTGTTTCGAAATCTGCACCGAAAGTCCAGTGGCTTGACGAATCTGTGTAGGTGAAGCCGGCACCGAGTGTGGAAGGATATTTTATCTTGCCGCGCTCGCCCGATTTAAAGTCAACACTGTCTATATTCACCGTTCCGCCGGTTACGGAAGTAAAAAAAGTTTCGTCCAGCGTACTGCGCTTTGCAGTGATAGACTGAGGCAGCGAACCATAAACCCCTAGCTTTATTTTGCCGGACTGCACAGGAAATTCATACTGCATACCCGCCGCCAGAGACAGTCCACCGAAATCGGTTTGCGAAATGGAATTTGAGGCAAAGTAGGCTACGGTATCATTTTTAAAAGACAACTGAGTGGAGGTGTTCTTGTTTCCAAAAGCATACCCGGCAGTAAACCCTATACTGAAGTTTTTTACTCTGAAGCCTGCGCTTAAGGAGGCAAGGTTCATACCTCCGGATCCCTCATACAAGGTGCTCACGGAATCTATCCCCGGCAACCTTCGGTTCTCATTTATTTTATAACCCACCTGCGTAAGCGGGCGCAGCCCCAAAGCCATACCCAGGCCCATTTTCTTCGCAGCCATTTTTCTCGATCCCAGATTCAGCCCCAACTGCACATAGGAAATATTGGTATTGGTTGATGTATACTTTTGCGGAGAATTATTGCTCTTCAATGTGTGCAAACCGATCTCGCCGCCAATATCGAAAATAGTACTTGAAAGATTTCCTATTGAAGCGGGATTTATAAAGTTGATGCTTTGATAATCGTAATATGCTGCGGAAATACCGCCCATGCCGCGGTTGACAATGTTTTCCTGGGGAACCCTGTCCCCCAGGCCGTAACGGGAAAAAGGTGAATTGTCCTGCGCATGTGAAACGGAAACAATAAAAAGTGTAAGAAGTAAAAGCAGTGTGTTAGGGCGCTGCGTTGTTGATCTCGCTGATGGCATACAATCCTTTGAATAAAAAATTAAAGTCGGCAAATATCTTTCTTTTAACCTGCGTGGCAAAATAGGCCGAATCACCCCCGGTTAAAACCACGTTAAAGTTGTCGTACTTTTCGGAATATTTTGCTATCATTCCCTCAATTTCCGCAGCCATGCCCGCCAGCACTCCGCACTGCAGATTGGTGGGCGTGTCGTAACCTACAAGCGGAAAATTCCACGAAGCTTCTGCCAGGGGCAGTTTCGCTGTGAATTCATGCATTGCTTTAAACCTCATTTTTTTTCCCGGAGATATCGCTCCGCCCAAAAACTGGTGGTACTGGTTGATGAAATTGTAGGTGATGCAGCTTCCCAAACCGATCACGAGGTTATTCATATTGGGGAAATAATGTACGGCTGCTGCGGCAAGTGCAAGCCTGTCTGCCCCGATGGTTTGCGGTTTGGAAACCGGCGACACAAAGTTTAACCGGGTTTCATAAGAAACTTTATGAAACCTGCTTCTATTTTTCAGTACTTCTTCTATGGAATCATCATGGCTGATCACGGAAGAAAGAATGGTTCTATCCGGAGTATAACGGTCAAGCACAAACGAAATTTCGCCGGAATCGGCGCTGTCGAGGTCAAAGGTTTCGGCCAGCTCGCCGTCTCTGAACAGCGCGGCTTTTCGGCGAGTATTACCAAAGTCCAGACAAAGAGTGGTGTAAAACATTATTTAAAGTTAAAGCCGCCGAGGTTTTTAAAATGTCCGTTCTGCCTGATCTTCTTCTTAAGTGATTCCATTTCGTTCATTATCGGAAGCACCTTGGCCAAATGCCTCTTCAGGTACTCCTGCCGGTGAAGTTCAGACTGCAATTCTAAAATAAGGTATTCCTCTTCAAGTGATAAGCCTACAAGATGTGCCACATCATAACTGTTGATCTCCTTTTCATCTTTCAAAAAATCTTTTGAAACGTGCAACTTCTTATAGATCTGGCGTACTGCAGAAAGTATCAGTTTCATCATGGCTAGATTGCCCGAATGCAAATTGGGCGGATAGGTTACAATGGCACCGCTGTACAATTTATCAGGCAGTTCTTTTATCACTTCAAGAATCTTGAATACCTCGAGGCCTTCGCTCTTTATATCCATCGTTCCGTCCTCATATATCTTGCTCACCTCTGTAATCATGACGAGGGTGCCCATCTCTTTAACCTCATCATTAACAACCGCGGGGATCCCAAAGGGTTTTTTGCTTTCTATGCATTCACCTATAAGCTGCTTGTAGCGCGGTTCAAAAATATGCAGATTCAATTTCTCACCCGGGTACACTACAATGCCTAATGGAAATATGGGAATAAAATTTGTCACTTTTCAAATTTGTGTAAAAGCCTCGAATTTCATGCCGCCCGTTTCGCTTCCCTGTTCATTTCCCTCAAAAAAACATACTTCATAAACGTATACCATGAATAGGTTCGGCAAATAAGATAGCCTTCAAATCCGTCTAAAAAACCGAGCTTAAAAATATAATACCTGAAAAAACTAAACACCGGTGCAAGGTATATTTTCACGAGGCTTGCAGACCTTCCCTTCTGAAAATATTTTTTAGCACTCAGTTTTGCATAGGAAATGGTTTTATTACTGTAATCGCTAAGGCTGTTTACTGTGTAATGCAGAATATTTCCCGCCAGTGTTACAAAATTTACGCTGCCTTTGTAGGAAAGATCTTCATGTACCTCGGAGTTGTCCCATTCAGCCACATCCCTGTTAAACAAGCGGATCACTGTGTCTCCGCCCCATACTCCATACCGGATTGGCTTATCACAAAAAAAACTTTTTCTGTTTATTTTGAACACCGAGTTCGCCGGAACAGCATCAAGCGATAAAAGTTCCTGCTTCATCCTGTCATCGATCGCTTCGTCGGCATCAAGGCTTAGTATCCAATTGTACCTTGCTTTTCCATTGCCCAAATTTTTAACAGCTCCATAGCCGAGCCACTCACTTTTAAAAACTCTTGCACCTGCGCGGGTACACATGTCAATTGTATCATCCGTACTGCCGGTGTCAACCACCACTACATCATCCGTGAGCGATGACACACTGGCAAGCGCCCTTCCAATTATGTGCGCTTCGTTCTTAGCAATTATGACCACAGAAAACTTCATCGGGCAAAAGTAAATATCATTAATGAGGGTATATAAAAAAAAGCCCTTGGGCAAAATGTGCCATCTTTGGGAATGAAGATGTAAAATTGCCTTGTTCATACAAAGATTTTAATTTCCCGCGGGCTACAAAATGAACAATATGAATATTACCGGAGTTACAATAGTGCGCAACGCCGTGTTGAACGATTATCCTGTTGTAGAATCGATCAGGTCTGTGCTTCCGGTTGTCAACCAAATGATCGTGAGTGTGGGAGACAGTGATGATGAAACCGAAAACCTTATCCGTGGCATCGGTTCCGAAAAGATCAGGATTGTTCGGTCAACCTGGGATCTGTCCATTCGTAGCGGCGGAAACGTGCTGGCGGTAGAAACGAACAAGGTACTGCAGCAAGTTCCAGACGAGGCTGATTGGATACTGTATGTACAAGCGGATGAAGTTATTCATGAGAAATATCATGAAGCGATCAGGAGAGCGGCCCAAAAGTATAAAAATAATAAAAAGGTTGACGGATTGCTCTTCAAATACCTGCACTTTTACGCTACGTATGATTATGTGGGCGATAGCAGGAAATGGTATGATTGTGAAACGAGGCTGATCAAAAACGATCGAACTATCACTTCTTTTAAAGACGCCCAGGGTTTCAGAAGAAATGGCGAAAAAATAAGGGTTGTACCTATCGATGCCTGGGTTTACCATTATGGCTGGGTAAAAAGTCCGCAGCAAATGAAACAGAAACAGAAAAATGTAAACCGGTTCTGGAATGATGATGGCGAAGCATACGATGCATACATGGCCTCTTCCGACGAGTTTGATTTTTCCGATTTTGATTCCTTGAAAAAATTTGATGGAACACACCCTTCGCCGATGAAAGAACGCATAGCCAATAAGAACTGGAAAGTGGAGCTTAATATTGCAAGGAAAAAACTAACCACCAAAGACGCCTTGTTGTATTGGCTGGAGAAGCTAACCGGCAAAAGGCTTTTTGCATTCCGTAACCACACTATCGTTAAGGCATAAACGCAATTTGTGATGTGGGATAAATATCTTCAAGGCATTGAATCGGGCGATATAAAAACGATCGCACGCTCGATATCCCTTATTGAAAACGAAGTTGAAGGCTATGAGGACCTGCTTCGTTCCCTGCCGTTTTCAAACACACCTGTCATTGGCATCACAGGCCCTCCCGGAGCAGGAAAAAGCACCATAACAGACGGGCTTATTTCTGAATGGATAAATGAAAATAAAAAGGTTGCTGTGTTGTGTGTTGATCCCTCATCTCCTTTCAATTACGGTGCAGTGTTGGGAGACAGGATAAGAATGAGTTCCTGGTACAACCATCCCGGCGTTTATATACGTTCTCTTGCCACGCGCGGTTCGCTCGGAGGTCTGCACCCGAAGATTATCGAGATCACTGACCTGCTGAAGGCAGCTCCGTTTGACATTATTATTGTGGAGACCGTGGGCGTAGGGCAAAGTGAAGTGGAAATAGCAGGCCTTGCAGAGGTAACGGTTGTAGTTGTGGTGCCGGAAGCAGGCGATGAAGTGCAAACCATGAAAGCGGGCATTATGGAAATCGCAGACATCTTTGTGGTGAACAAGGCTGACCGCCCCGGTGCAGATACATTTGTAAAAAATCTCAGGCTGATGCTTGCCCCGGCCTTTCATTCACACAAAAATGAAGTGCCGGTTATAAAAACCGTCGCCTCGCAGAAAGAAGGACTCGATGAACTTGCAGGCCGCATTGCAAATACAATATCGTTAAACCTCACTAATGAAAAAAGAAGCTGGCTGCTGGCAGACAGGGCTTATCAATTGATCCAAAAGAACAGGATGGCGGGCATAACCAAGGCCAAACTCAGGCAGGAGATCGAAATAGCAGGTACCCAGATTAACCTTTACAACTTTATAAGAAAATTTTTCGAGTAGCCGACATCGTTAGTCTGACAGGTAGGAGACCTTGCTTCCTCCTTCCATGAATATTTCCTGCTCAAATACCTTTGGAACTGTAATAAACGCGTTGAGTTTACCATCAAGCACCAACTGCGTGAGAAGGGTATCGGAATTGTACGCCACGGGTGTTTGTTCGTCTATCAGTTTCTGTAACGCAGGCCGTGTAACCGCATAGGCATGCGTGGTGTTATGAAATCCCGCCCTTCGGAGATGCTTTGAATAATTTTCGGGATAAAGTCTCGAAACCTGGGCGGAAGTCCACTTAATTACGCGAAGCGCCGCGAGGAAATAGTAATAATATTGTTTCAATTTCATTTTGGGAGTAGTGTGCTCATTGAGATAGTATCCCCAATAGATCAACTCCCAGTCATCCGGCGATTCATTAATGATTGAACGCAATGTTTCATCATCTTTTACCGCAGGAACAAGGTCATCTTCCATGATCAATACCCGGTTGTAGCCCTTCTCCAATATATGCTGATAAAGCGTTCTGTGAGAAAGTGCGCAACCTACCTGCCCAAGGTTCATTGTTTTGCTGTTGCGGTGCATCTTCTTTGCGCGAACAGGATCATACACTTTATCTTTCACCACACCTTCCATGGTAAGATTCAGCTTATCCACCCCATAAAAGTATTCGAAATCAATATCGGCAAGCTGCCTGTTAATCTTCTGCTGCCGATCATGCGAACGACGAAGCGTGATCACGAAGATCTTATCGAAATATTCATTTAAAATTTTAAGGCCTTTCATATCCTTCATCACATTTAATAAACAAATTTCTTCTTGAACCAGACTTTCCTAGTTTCTTTCTTCATCAGTTCAGTCGAAGGCTCATGCTGCGGGCCGGTGAAATTTTCTCCCTTCCTGATAAAATGTTTGTTGAAGGTGGAAGAAGTAATTCCCCATTTCAACACAAAGGTTTTTCTTCCGTCGTTTTTCTTTATGCGGGTTGTAGATTTTGTTTGAAAGTGATAAACCAGGCTCTTTCCAACACCTTTAAAATAACGGCAACCCGCTGCCCACAACTTCATGGCAAAATCGTCGTCGCTGGCCATACCCGGACTAAACTCTAAACTGAAACCTCCGACCACATGCCACATTTTGCGCGATACAACAACAGGCGGCCAGGTAGATCCACTCCAATCCTGCTTCCGGAAGCCGCTTATCGCACTAAGCAAGGTTTGTTCCTCAAAGGTTTCTGCCGTTCGGCCAAAGTCTGCCACTATCACCGCCTTATTTCCCGTGTCCACCGGTTCGATCATGGTTGACGAAATCATGAAATTATCATCAGGTAAATTGTTGATCTCATCCAGCAAACCCGCATCCCATCCCGGGCAGCAATACATATCATCATTCATGTAAACTATGTACTTGCCGGTAGCTAAAGAAGCGGCCATATTCACCGCAACGCAGATGCCTGCATTCTCCGGCGTATGTGTATGCAGTATCCCTTCCTCGCCCGCCCAGCTTAGAGTACCATCACTTCCGTCGTTGATATGTAAAATTATCTCGCAGGGAAGGGAAGAGTTCTTGCGTAAACTGTTTACACAAAGCCTCACATATGCAAGATTATTCCATGTGGGTATGATTACGGAAAACATGAGTTGTGCGCAAAGATTTAGATAAAGAAAATGCAAAGTAAGTTAAACCTTGTCAACTCTGCAGTAGGGCATTGTTAGTAAAAACAAGATTTTCGCCTTTCACTTCCATCGAAAAGTCTGAGGAAGCGATTGCCTTGAAAACCGCACGGGAACAGCCGGGCACCATACGGTCGTGAAGCTCAATGATCAGTACTTTTACTTTTGGCAGCCAGGGCAAATTGCCTGTTCCAAAAACCTCTTTCTCCGACCCTTCAATATCGATCTTTAACAGATCAACCGTAGCCCACCCCATCATATCCATAATTCCATCCACAGAAAATGCTTTGACCACTTCAGGACCATCGGCTTCCACTTCTTTTACAGTAAAAGCATTGTTGCCCGCCTTGGCATCTTCAATGGTAAGGAAGGCCGGCTTCTTCCATAAACCGCCGAGTACCGGCTTCACATTCGGATAGGCGTTTACGTTATCTTTCAGCAATTTGAAATTCTGTTCATCAGGTTCAAGCGAAACTATAAGTGAATCGGGAAACCTGTTTGCGAGATAGATTGACGTAAGGCCGATATTTGCTCCTGCATCAATTATTGTTTTGGGACTAACATCCGTTGCAATATTGTACTCTTCCCGTAAAATGACTTCTTCAAAAGTTGCGTAGTCAAAGGGATTATTACGAAGGGAAAAAGGTGCTTTAAATCCCGGTATTTGCAGATCTTTCCCACCTGTGCTTTTTAATTTCAAGTACACGCTGAGTGCATCTTTCAGAGGAAGGTGTTTGCGTAAGGTTGCAAATCGGGACATAAATTTTTTTTCAAACTAATTGCTGTAAGTTAGCAAAAATACGACCTCACAAAATGAGACAAGAAAATGTGCCGCGGCTTAGTAATTGGAAGGTAAGTTCGAAGCACCCTCACTACATCCACCTTTACTTTCTGATAAAAGACCTGAAAGAGGCAATTGAAAAATACTGCCGTGGCCATATCCTGGATCTCGGATGCGGAAACAAACCCTATGAAAGTCTTTATACACCCGTTACAGAAAAGCAAACCGGGTGCGATGCAATTCAAAGCAGTGACAACAGGGTTGATGTAATTTGCCTGGCCACCGACCTGAGTTTTGGCAACAATACATTCGACAGTATTTTGTGCAGCCAGGTGCTGGAGCATGTTTATGATCACAAGAAAATGATGGAAGAGGCCTTTAGAGTGTTGAAGCCGGGTGGCAGCATGGTTTTGTCTGTTCCCTTTGCGTGGGAACTGCACGAGGAACCCTATGATTTCTTCAGGTTCACCAGGCATGCACTTCTGGAACTTTTTGAGCAGGCCGGCTTCAGGGTTGAATACATTAAACCAAACGGAGGAAAATGGGCTGCGGTTTACCAGCTTCGAACAAGCATGTTGTATCATTCCTTCCGGAAAAAGACCTGGTACAACAAAATAAAAAAACTGTTGTTCATTGAACTTCGCCTCACTCAATTAAGAAATCTGTTTGCCGTGTGGCTCGATAAAAAATTCCGTGACGAAATATTTACGCTCAATTACATTGTGGTAGCACACAAGCCCGGATAGCGATGAAATCAATTCTTTTTTTATCTGTAATGAACGGCGGCGCCTGGGGAGGGAGCGAGGAGCAGTGGTATAAGGCAGCTCTATGGATGCACCAACACAATTACGAGGTAGCGGTATCTGTTTTTTCCTGGCCCGAAAAACAGGAAAAGATCAGGGCGCTGAAGGCCGCCGGCATCAAAGTATTTGAGATCCCAAATGGCCGCGGATTTTTTAAGCGGATGCAACAAAAGCGTTTTCTGAAATCGATCAATTTCCGGCATTACGATTTTGTATATGTTAACCAGGGGGGTTGGCATGATGTAACACACAGCCCCTTCAAAAGGCTGCATAAAGAACTTCCCGCATATGCATTAAGCTTTCATAATTACCAACTCAGATCGCATCAGAAACCATCACGCGTAAAATGTTTATCAGATTGGATACATAATGCAAAATTAACCGTTGCAGCCACCGGCGTTATCTATGAAATGCTTTGGGAAGAATTCTCCATTCGCCCGAAAAATGCAATAGTTTCCTATAGCCCGGTTACGTTTGACCCCCCGGTGGAGCGAGTTCCTTTGCCGGCAGGTACTTTCATTTTTCTCTCCCTTGGTGCACTTGATGTTTCAAGAAAGGCGCAGGACAAATTGATTGAAGCCTTTGCCGCGCCTCAATGGAAGAACCGGGATTGGCGGTTGCTGATCTTTGGCGAAGGCCGTGATCGCTTTTTACTGGAAGATTTGATTCAGCAATACAAACTCAGCGGGCACATCTTTTTAAAAGGCCATACTTCGCAACCTGCAGATGAACTGAAAAAAGCCCACATCCTCGTTCAGGCAACGCGGTATGATGCTATGCCGATAAGCGTGATGGAGGCTATGTGCCTCGGGCGCCCCTGCCTGGTAAGCAAAGTGGGCGATATGCCGGTTTGGGTTCAACACGGCATCAACGGCTTTGTAGCCGAAAGCATCGAAACCGATGATCTTCAAAAGGCGCTTGAAGAAATTTGGGAACAACGGGAACGCATAGACGAACTGGGAGAAAATGCATTCGGAAAGTTCAAATCACTTTACCCGGAACCTTATATGGAAAAATTTGTGAGCTTATTAAGCCGGTGCATGAAATGAAAAATTGCGGAAATCCCAAATTTCTCCTCACTCCTTTTTATTGTTTAACTCTTCCCTTCCACCATCTGTACCCAATATAGCCCATGATCACAAAGGGTGTCATCATCAGGTAAACTATGCCGGTGTTCAAACCTTCAGCAGGTTTATCACCAAGCTGGGCGGCGGTTTTAGTACACATGGCACACTGTGCGCCGGAGGCAAGGCTTAATAGAAGAGCGCCCACCACACATATGATCTTTATCAGGCGATTTTTCATGCCGCAAAGTTAAGCATTACTCTCACTCATAGTCTTAAAACAAAAGATCCCGCAAGGTTGCGGGATCGTAATATGAGTATAAAAAATATATCAGGCCATTTCCTGCGACAAAGATTTAGAAGCGCGCTTCCTGTCTTCTTCGTTCAGTATGTTCTTACGCAACCTGATGTTCTTCGGCGTCACCTCAATGCACTCATCGTGTTGAATGTATTCCATGCACTCTTCAAGTGTCATCAGCGTTTTTGGCGCAATGCGGCTTGCATCATCCGATCCGCTTGCGCGGTGGTTGGTAAGCTTCTTAGGTTCCGTAGCATTCACCACAAGATCGCCCGGTTTGATGTGCTCTGCAATGATTTGTCCCGCATACACATCTTCTCCCGGCTCCACAAAAAATCTTCCCCTGTCCTGCAATTTATCGATTGAGTAACCTGTGGTTTTTTCTGTTGTTTTTGAAAGCAGCACACCATTATTCCTTCCGGGGATAGCGCCCTTCCATGGCTTGTACTCACTGAAACGATGTGCCATTACTGCTTCTCCGGCGGTGTTGGTAAGCATCTGGCTTCTTAAACCGATCAGTCCGCGTGAAGGAATTTCAAATTCAAGATGCTGCATCTCTCCTTTTGTTTCCATCACCTGCATTTCACCCTTACGTTGTGTAACAAGGTCTATCACCTTCCCGCTGAATTCGGCAGGCACATCCACCACAAGAATTTCGTAAGGCTCACTCTTCACGCCATCGATCGTTTTCACAATAACCTGGGGCTGGCCAACCGTTAATTCAAATCCTTCACGCCTCATGGTTTCGATAAGGATACCAAGATGCAGGATACCGCGGCCATACACCACGAAGCTGTCTGCGCTCTCACTGTCTTCTACACGAAGCGCAAGATTTTTTTCCGTTTCCTTCATCAACCTGTCGCGCAGGTGGCGGCTGGTGACAAATTTTCCTTCCTTTCCGAAGAAGGGAGAATTGTTGATACCAAACAACATGCTCATTGTGGGCTCATCCACGCTTATTACAGGAAGCGCTTCCGGGTTCTCTACATCAGCGATAGTGTCTCCGATATTAAATTCTTCAAGGCCAACAACGGCGCAGATATCGCCAGCCTGTACCTCGCTTACTTTTTTCTTGCCCATGCCCTCAAAAACATAGAGCTCCTTTATTTTCACTTTCTTGTTGGTGCCATCAGCCTGCATCAACATTACCTGCTGATTTTCTTTGATTACGCCACGAGCAACTTTTCCCACCGCGATCCTTCCGAGAAAGGATGAATAATCTAGCGATGTGATCTGCATTTGCAAGGGGCCTTCCGCAACCTTGGGAGCGGGTACATATTTTATAATACCATCGAGCAATGGATCAATATTGTCTATCGGCGTTAATGAATCGTTGAACCAACCGTTTTTACCCGAACCATAAAAGGTTGGAAAATCAAGTTGCTCTTCTGTAGCGTCGAGGTTAAAGAAAAGTTCAAAAACCGCGTCATGCACTTCATCAGGGCGGCAGTTCGCTTTGTCCACTTTATTTATTACCACAATTGGCTTAAGATTAAGTTGCAAAGCTTTTTGAAGAACGAATCTTGTCTGTGGCATCGGGCCCTCAAATGCATCAACCAGTAAGATCACACCATCGGCCATTTTTAATACACGCTCCACTTCACCTCCGAAATCCGAGTGACCCGGGGTATCGATCACGTTTATTTTATAATCTTTATAAACCACTGCAGCGTTCTTACTGAAAATGGTAATTCCTCTTTCTCTTTCGAGGTCATTGTTATCCATGATCAATTCACCGGTTTCCTGATTTTCACGGAAAACCTTTGTGGTATGTAAGATCTTGTCAACAAGAGTGGTTTTGCCATGATCAACGTGGGCAATGATGGCGATGTTGCGTATATTCATTTATGTTAATTGCGTAGTGATGCTGCGTACGGTTTCTGCCCTGGCTGCTATCGAAAGGTGCGACTATGGCAGTTTTAGGAGGCGCAAAGGTAATTTAATTCAACGGTTCTGCAACGCACTTTATAAGATATTCTGATAATGTTAAAGAAATTTGGCTAAAACAAAATGTCAGTTGCGCGTTTACTGCATATTTTTTGATTTAAGAGTGGAAAAAATAAATGGAAAAAACCACCCGCACACCTTCAATTTATCTTTGCATTTTACTGGATCTCATCGGTTACGCTACGTTTTCGATTCCCGGTATCGGTGAATTTGGAGATGTGATCTGGGCGCCGCTTTCCGGATTTATCTTTCTAAAATTATTCGGCGGGCCGATGGGAAAGATCGGCGGTGCATTTTCCTTCCTTGAAGAAATATTACCGTTTACCGACATTGTTCCCACCTTCACCATTGCATGGCTGATAAGGAATTCACAGGCGGTACGTGCCGAACGCAAAGCCTACAGGATCAATCTTTCGGCAAAGCAAGGATTAAAGTAATTTTGCTGTCTCTTTCATACCACCATGCCATTTGAACTTATATCAGAATACCAACCCGCGGGAGACCAGCCTTCCGCCATCAGGCAATTGACCGAAGGAATTGAGAACGGCGAACAGTATCAAACGCTGCTAGGCGTAACCGGTAGTGGAAAAACTTTTACCATCGCGAATGTTATTCAAAATGTTCAAAAACCCACTCTTGTTATCACCCATAACAAAACGTTGGTTGCACAATTGTATGGCGAGTTCAAACAATTCTTTCCGAACAATGCGGTAGGATACTTTGTTTCCTATTACGATTACTATCAGCCCGAGGCTTACATCCCCACAAGCAACACCTACATAGAAAAGGACCTCAGCATAAATGAGGAACTCGATAAGTTGCGATTGCAGTCTACCGCCCAGCTGCTCAGCGGAAGACGCGACATAATTGTTGTGGCAAGCGTGAGTTGTATTTACGGTATGGGGAACCCTACCGAGTACGAGAATGGTATCATTCGCATCAGCAGGGGACAAACGCTTTCGCGGCAAGGCTTTCTTCATTCTCTTGTAAATTCATTATATAACCGGAGCCAGGGCGATTTCACCCGCGGAACTTTTCGCGTAAAGGGCGATACTATAGACATCAATCTTCCTTATGTAGATTTTGGCTACCGCATTAGTTTTTTCGGAGATGAAATTGAAAGCATAGAAACGCTGGAATTGAAAACCGGAAAACGAATTGGGAAAGTGGATAACGCAGCGATATTTCCGGCGAACCTTTATCTCGCTCCGAAAGACATGCTTACTCAGGTGATCCACGAAATACAGGATGAATGCGCGGCACAGGTTGAATATTTTAAGAACTCAGGGAAATATATTGAAGCGCAACGCATAAGCGAGCGCGTAACCTATGATGTGGAGATGATCCGCGAACTCGGCTACTGCAACGGTATTGAAAACTATTCGCGCTTCTTCGACAGAAGACAACCCGGCGCCCGGCCTTTCTGTTTGCTCGATTATTTTCCAAAAGACTTCTTGTGTGTGATCGATGAGAGCCATCAGACCATTCCGCAGATCAGCGGCATGTATGGCGGCGACCGCAGCAGAAAACTTACGCTGGTAGAATACGGTTTCCGCCTGCCTTCCGCAATGGATAATCGTCCGCAGAATTTCCACGAATTTGAAAACCTTGTTCCTCAAACCATCTTCGTTTCCGCGACGCCCGGAGATTTTGAACTGGAAAAAACGGGCGGTGTTGTGGTTGAACAGGTGGTTCGTCCGACCGGATTGCTTGACCCACCCATCGAAGTTCGTCCGTCGATCAACCAGATCGATGACCTGCTGGACGAAATTGACAAGCGAATAAAAAAAGGAGACCGTGTACTGGTGACAACTCTTACCAAACGCATGGCGGAGGAAATGGATAAATACCTGCATCGCGTAAACATTAAATCAAAATACATACACAGCGAAGTGACCGCCTTGGACCGTGTTGAAATTTTACGCGAATTAAGGTTAGGCATAATCGATGTTTTGGTGGGAGTAAATCTTTTAAGAGAAGGGCTTGATCTTCCGGAAGTATCTCTTGTAGCTGTGTTGGATGCAGACAAGGAAGGATTTCTGCGCAACGACAGAAGCCTTACGCAAACTGCAGGGCGGGCGGCTCGTAATGTGGATGGACTCGTTATCTTTTATGCAGATAAGATCACCGAGAGTATGCAGAAAACGATCGACGAAACTTCACGAAGACGCGAGAAACAAATTGCATTTAACGAAGCACACGGCATCACACCACGCACGATCATCAAATCAAAAGAACAGGTGATGGCGCAAGGGAGTGTGCTCGATGTAAAAGGATACGATCCTTCAAAACCTTATGCCATGCAGGCTGATGAGGAGCTTGTACAAACCGGCGCGGAGGAACAGGCTATATACACTACCATTCCGCAAATGGAAAAAGCCATTGCACGAACAAAGAAGGAAATGGAAAAAGCCGCGCGCGACATGGATTTCATGGAAGCAGCACGGCTTAGAGATGAGATGTTTAAAATGCAGGAAACCCTAAAAGGTTTAAAGCAATCTTCTTAAGGAATGTTATAACTTTCAAGTTGTGAGCTTCCTACCTGCGCACCGCTGAAATTATCAAACGCAACAAATTCAATCAGACCCACATTTCTAGCGTAATAATAATCTGAATCAGACATTACAATAGTAGTACCCATTACTACAGAACTCATAATTTGTTTCACCTGAATCACATCATTGTAGGTGGTTCCCCGAACGGTTCTTGAAATTCCCTTTGCAATAATCTCAAAATCATACCTGGCCTGTTGACCCGCGGTGAGATCAATGGTGGCAGACCATGTTCCGCCTACCGCTTCATTCGCCTTGATCATGATCAGGTCAGACACTGAAATAGATTGGCCACCCGTGGATGTACTGTTGTAAGAAATAACCCGGGTGGCTCCGTTTGTACAATTGAAATATGAACTTTGAGCAGTTGTGCCATCGTTGATCTTTTGAAATGGAACGCCATTAATTGTAGTATCGCCGAGATAGCTTAATGTGATGTTCCGCGTGGCTTGGTTTCCGAACATATCATCCTCGTAGGTATATGTTGACCCATCGCACATGGGGATATACTCGCATAAGTCGCAATCAGGTTGCGTTCCCGGCGGATTCGTTGGAGGATTTGTGGGCGGATTCGTGGGAGGATTTGTTGGAGGGTTTGTTGGAGGAACGTTTGGACCGTTCAACGAATAACCTTCAATGCTGTATTCTTTCTGGCATGAAGTGAGCGCAGCCAACAACAAAGCGAAAGAAAAAGCTTTCGCGAGAGCATTTCTCATATTAGTAGTTATTTTTGGAAGCTAAATGTAATATTTCGTTTTCATCTGTTCGTCAAAACTTTTCATGCAAAGAGATTCCTTTAGCTGGTACAGTCCGGCCTTACAAAAAGAAATGCCGATCGTTTCCTACGGGCATTATGGGTTTGCTCTCCTACTGGTACCTACCGCTGCCGCAGACTATCTCGAATATGAACGCTTTCAATTGATCGACTCCCTTGCTCCATTTATTGACGCAGGTATGGTGCGCGTTTTTTCCATCAACAGCATTAATGATGAAAGCTGGCTGAATAAAAAAATAGAAGGCGCACATAAAGGAATAAGGCACAACCAGTTCAACGAATACGTTTTCAAAGAAGTTATTCCTTTCATTAAAACTAATACTTCTGCGGAAACGCCGGTGATCACTTGTGGAGCCTCTTTTGGGGCCTTGCACAGCATGAATCTTTTTTTGAAAAGGCCTAACCTGATTGATGGAGTGATTGCCATGAGCGGCGTTTATGACCTCATGGAATACAGCGATGGCTATTATGACGAGGAAGTTTATTTTAATTCCCCAATTCATTATGTGCCTAATCTTAATGACGACTGGTATTTAATGAACATCAAAAAATCAAAACACATCCATATTCTTACCGGCAGCGGAGATTACGAAGACCCGGAAGGCTCAAGAAAATTTTCCGATGTGCTGAACCGTAAGAATATCCCGCATACTCTGGATATTTGGGGCCCCGAATGGAAGCACGACTGGCCCACATGGAGGGCGATGTTACCGGTGTATTTGACTAACAAATTTTAGTGGATAGTGGATAGTTGATAGTTGGTAGTCATTAGTAGTTTTTTCATTTCCAAGAATAAGTGACTCTCAGGACTTTATTGACATCAATATAATTTTTACAACCTGCAGTTCGATCCAAAAATCCAACCCGCCACAGGCGGGCAAGCTATTCACAATTCAACATTCAACATCCACCACCATCCTTTATTTTCTCAGATCACTCATAACATAACTCAATTCCCTTCAGTACTTTTATCCGATGCAAAAGAAATTGTTTTTACTGGATGCGATGGCTTTGATCTTTCGCGCTTACTACGCATTGTTGAGGAACCCGAGGCTGACACGGAGCGGCCGCAATACTAATGCGCAGTTCGGATTCACCAATACGCTGCTCGATCTTTTAAATAATCAACAACCTACTCACATAGCTGTGTGTTTCGATGCGGAAGGCCCAACGGAACGCCATACAGACTTTGCAGATTACAAAGCCAACCGGCAGGAAGCGCCCGAAGATCTGGTTTCAGCCATTCCGGATATAAAGGCGATCATTAAAGCTTTTAATATTCCTGTGATCGAAATGCCTGGTTTCGAAGCGGATGACATCATAGGCGCCCTCGCGAAAAAAGCCGAGAAGGAAGGTTATGACGTTTTTATGGTAACGCCGGATAAAGATTATGGACAACTTGTTTCAGATAAAATAAAAATTTATAAACCGGGTTACCAGGGCGGGGCGGTAGAAATATTGGGGCCAAAAGAAGTATGCGCCAAATGGGATATCAGCGATGTAAACCAGGTGATAGACATCCTTGGCCTGATGGGCGATGCAGTAGATAATATTCCCGGCATTCCGGGAATTGGTGAGAAGACTGCTGCAAAACTGATCAAGGAATATAACAGCGTTGAAAATATTCTTGCGAACGCGGATAATATAAAAGGTGCGGTGGGAGAAAAAGTGCGCAAAGGGAAGGACCTCGCCATAATGAGCAAGAAACTCGCGACAATAATTGTTGATATTCCAGTTGAATTTCATGAAGGTGATTTTGAGAAAAAGGAAATGAACCGGGATGCCATCATCGACATTTTCACACAACTGGAATTTAAGACGATGGCTAAAAGAATTTTAGGCGAAGAGTTGCAAATCCCCACCGTGGCGAAGCCCGCACAAATGGACCTTTTCGGAAATGAAGTGAAATCGGAAGCCGCCAGGGAGACAACGGATGAAAATCTAACCATACCCGCGCCGGTTCTCCAGGCCGACAAACATATTGGCAATACTGATCACGATTATATTCTCGCAGATAATGAGGAAGCGGTTGGCAAAATGGTGGGCGAACTTATGCGGCATAACGAGATCAGTTTTGATACAGAAACAACCGGACTTGATGCTAACCAGGCATCGCTTGTAGGCATGAGCTTTTGCGTTGAAAAAGGTAAGGGCTATTACATTCCCTGCCCCGCCGATCCGGAAGTTACGAAGCGTTATATATCGCTCGTGCAGCCCCTGTTCGACCGTGAAGATGTTACGTGGGTTGGCCATAACCTGAAATACGACCTGCTCATTATGAAAAGACATGGTGCAATTTTTAAAGGCGAATTGTTTGATACCATGCTCGCGCATTATGTGATTGAACCGGATGGCAAAAGGAATATGGACCTGCTGAGTGAAATGTTTCTCGGCTATACGCCAATTTCCATTGAAGAACTGATCGGAAAAAAAGGCAAGGGCCAGGGCAATATGCGTGATGTGGAAATAGAAAGAGCAAAAGAGTATGCGGTTGAAGATGCGGATATCACATTGCAATTAAAAGAGGCCTTCATGCCGCACCTGCGATTGAAAGGCGTTGAAAAAGTTTTTCATGAAGTGGAGAACCCATTGGTGAAAGTGCTTACCGATATGGAGTTTGAAGGGATCAGGATCGATGTACCCTTTCTTCTGAATTACAGCCGGGAACTTTCCGAACAGGCTAAGGTTGCTGAAGAAAGCGTGTACGCGCAGGCGGGAGTACGGTTTAATCTCGCATCACCCAAGCAACTGGGTGAGGTGCTGTTTGAGAAACTTGGCCTGGATGACAAAGCAAAAAAAACGAAAACGGGACAATACGCAACCGGTGAGGACGTTTTGCTGAAGCTTGCATGCGATCATAAGATCTGTGAAGACATTCTCACATACCGCGAACTCACAAAACTCAACTCTACCTATGTGGAAGCCTTGCCCCTTCTTATTAATCCTAACACGGGGAGGGTACACACAAGCTATGCGCAGGCCGTTGCCGTTACGGGAAGATTGAGCAGCAACAATCCGAATCTTCAAAACATACCGATCCGCACAGACCGTGGAAGGGAAATACGAAAAGCATTTATAGCACGCGATGAAGACCATCTGCTCGTTTCAGCCGATTATTCCCAGATCGAACTACGTATAGTTGCGGCGATCAGCGGTGATGAGGCCCTGGCCCGGGCCTTCCGTGAAGGCAAGGACATTCATACGGCAACTGCCGCTAAGATATTTAACGTGGATGAAGCGGATGTAACCAAGGAAATGCGCTATAAGGCAAAGAGCGTGAATTTCGGCATCATTTACGGGCAAAGCGCATTCGGACTATCCGAAAACCTTAAAATATCCAGAACAGAAGCGAAGGATATCATCGACAATTATAAAAAACAATTCCCCGGCATACAAGCTTACATGGATTCAACCATTGCATTTTGCAAGACTAACGGTTACGTGGAAACGCTGATGGGAAGAAAGCGCTGGCTTCGGGACATAAACAGCGCAAATTTTACCGTTCGTGGTTTTGCCGAAAGAAACGCCATCAATTCGCCGATACAGGGTACGGCCGCAGATATGATAAAGCTGGCCATGATCCGGATCCACAAAGAATTCAAGGAGAGGAATTTTCGCTCCCGCATGTTGTTACAGGTTCATGATGAATTGGTTTTTGATGTGCCTGCTGATGAGTTCAATGCCATCAAGCCCGTAGTACAGCAGTGTATGCAGGAAGCGCTTGTGCTCCCGCATGAGGTACCGGTTCTGACAGAGATCGGTTCAGGTAAAAACTGGCTGGAGGCCCATTGATCATTATTTTTTTTTCTTCATTTGTTGAAAGTGTTACATTTAAGAAAAAAATCATTTGTATGAAACTGATCGTTCTTTCCGGCCTCGTAGCCGCACTGGCTTTTACAAGTTGTGCAGACAATTCAAACAAGGATGCCACCACCGAAACCACAACCGCTTCCAATATGGACACTTCGGCGGCAATGGAACCTGCAGTGGTTGAAACACCTTCCGCACCTGCACCGGATTCGGCAACCATGATGAAGAACTGGCAGGCCTATATGGCGCCGGGTGAAATGCATAAAATGATGGAATCATGGAGTGGAAAATGGAGCGGTGATGTGATCATGTGGCATGCTCCGGGCGCTCCGGCAGACACTATGAAAGGAACTGCGGTAAACAAAATGTCTCTCGGCGGCCGCTACATGGTTAGCACGCACACGGGCACCATGATGGGAATGCCTTTTGAAGGACACAGCACCCTGGGCTACGACAATGCCAAAAGAACGTTTGTAAATACATGGATCGATAATGCGGGAACAGGAATTATGTATCTCGAAGGGCCTTACGATGCCGCTACTAAAACCATTACCCTAACCGGAAAATGTGTAGACCCGGCAGCAGGTACCGGTAAAGAGATGAACGTGAGGCAAGTGATCAAAGAAATAGATCCTAAACATCATGTGATGGAAATGTACGGACCCGGCCCGGATGGCAAGGAATTTAAAATGATGGAAGTTCATTCACACAGATCATAAACCCTCATTTAACAATTATGGAAAGCGTTGCCTGAAAATGGCAGCGCTTTTTTGTTGACCTTTGCCGGATGAATTTTCCTAAACTTGTATATTGCTATGATGCATATTGCGGCTGGTGCTATGGCTTCAGCGCGGTGATGAAGTACATTGCGGAGGAGTATCGCAATAAAATGCAAACCGAAGTTTTAAGCGGCGGAATGATACTTCCTGCAAAGCCTGCGCACATAAGTGTTTCAGCAAACTACATCAGTAAAGCATATACGCAGGTTGAAGAAACAACGGGCGTAAAGTTCGGGCAGGATTATTTGTGGCACATCTTTAATCCCGATGACAGCGACTGGTTTCCTAATTCGGAAAAGCCCGCCATCGCCCTTTGCATTTTTAAAGAATATTTTCCGGACAAAGCCGTTGACATTGCATCCGACCTCCAGTATGCACTGCATTATGAAGGCCGGGACCTTACAGACGACGAAGCCTACCGGCATCTTCTTGAAAAATACGATATACAACCCGAAGCCTTTTATCAAAAGCTGTCAAGCGATGAATACAAACAGGTGGCTTATGAGGAATTTGATTTTGTGAAACAGTTACAGGTGAATGGTTACCCGACAGTGTTTGTACAAACCGGGGAATTGAAATATCACATGGTGGCAAGGGGGTTTACCCCGCGGGATGTATTAATTGAAAGGATCAATTCCGTACTTGCAGAAATAAACAGCTGATCATTTCTTTTTCGAAGGGCTCCGTTTCCTGTACATTTTCATCCAGCCCTCATCAAATCTAGGCAACTGTTCCGGCGTGCAAATTGCACGTATACCTGCAGCCTGTTCAAGCATCAAATAGTCCAGGTGCTGCCCGGCTTCAGCGATATCTTTTGAACCCTTTGCAATTGCATTATCCGAAAAATTATCTGCAGCTACAGCCTTCATAATTGCTGCCTTTTTTTTTCTCACGTTTGTCATTTCCGCACGAGCCTTCTCCCTGAAAGATTCCACGATAGAGTCAAATGATTTAAGCTGGGCATCTGTGAAACCTACATCCTTTTTTAGAAATTCACGGGCCTGCGCTTTCCTTTCAGGTTTTGCCTGCTTTTTATTGAACAACATGAACCAGGCAACGAGGTTTGACACCAACAATAGGATAATGATCAGAGATAATCCTTTGGTCTTCGTCATGGCAAAATGTTTTCGATTTCCTCTACGGAAAAATCTGTTACGGTATAATCATATCCCGGTGCCGAAAATGAGCTTTCACTTTTTGCGCCGTCCGAAAACGAAACAAAATATACGTTGACTGCCAGTAAAAGGATGAACAGTGCGAAAGCCATTGAAGGCCGCGCAACCATTTCCGCAATCTTCTCCCAAAGGCCGGGGTACTTTCTACCATCGCGCAAACTATCCAACACACGACCGGGAATGAAGGGAGGAGCCTCTGCGCGGGCGATCCCATGAAGGCTTTGCATCACTTCTTCCACTTTCCTGTTAGTATTCATCATGGTGTAATATGTTTTTCAAAATATTTTTTAAGCCCTTTCTGCAGATTGCCCTTTGCTCTTGCCATGAGCGACTCTACAGCAGTTACCGACCTCCCTGTTATTTCCGATATCTCGTTATACGATCTGCCTTCAAGGTGATATAAGACAAATACAACTTGCTGGTTTTCCGGCAGCTTATCAACAGCCCTGAACAACACTCGTGCATTCTCCTTGTTTTCAAGCCTAACGCCGGGGTGATCAAAAGATACTTCAGGCTGCACCCTGCCTGCGATCAATTCGTTTAAAAAACCCAACCGCTTCTTTCCTTTCTTCTTCCGGTAATGATCAAGCGAAGTGTTTACCGCTACACGATACAACCATGTGGTAAGCCTTGCATCTCCCCTGAACCGATCCGCATTTTCATAGAGCTTAATAAATACTTCCTGAACTATGTCTTCCGCATCTGAACTATCTTTCACAATACCTAAAGCCGTGTTGAATACAAGGTCCTGCGTAGCTTCCATGATCTCACGGAACACCCCGAGGTCTCCCCGCGAAAAAGCTTCCAGCTTATTTAGATCCCATTCCAAGCAGGCAAAAAGATTTGTACATTTTAAATATACTTAAAACGTACGGAAGCCCCTTCCCTGTGCCGGCATGTTAGGCCTCTCATTTTGCTTCGGTGTTCCAAAATTTCTCAGGCGATAAGAAAACGTGAGCATGAAATACTGAGTCAATACTTCATTCTGCACATCCTCCACATAGCTGTCTGTTACATTCCTTGTGATACTTCTATTTTGCTTCAGCAGATCAAATACAGATAACTTCAATTCTCCCGCCTGGTTCTTAAGAAACTTTTTACCGATCGCGGCATTCCACAACCAGTAATTTTGATTGAAGCCTTCGCTCAATCCTGAAAAGCTGGTGTTGATCACATCGTTCTGCACAAACCATCCTTTCTTACTTAACAAGTTCAACTGCGCACCCACATTTTGGTTCAGGTAATTATTATCTAACTGCGGCTGTATAGAGTTATCGATCTTGTTGTAAGAAGCATTGTAGGATACGTTGAAATCAATGTACTCGCTAATGTTGCTGGAAACCACAATCCCGCCCGAGTACGCATAGTTGTCAGTAACACTTTCCACCTTATTTACAAGGCCGGGAGTTTTCACCCATGTAAAACCTCCATTCAAATTCAAGTTGCTCTTCATGAATTTCAGCGGCATTCCCCAGGTAAGAAAAGTTCTTAAACTATTGTATCCGTCCAGGTTCACGGGTTTCGAAATTTGCGCGCCACGCGGAAGTATAAGATCACTTCCGATAGCTGAATCGCTCGCAGCAATGTAGGTGGCATTCCCTAAATAATCGTCTGCTTGCTGGTAATACACATTTGCAAAAAAGCTCTGGCCTTTTGCTGTATTTGTATAAGTATATCGGGCGCTGAGTGTATGGCTTAGCTGTTGAACGAGGTCAGGGTTACCAGTGGTGAAGAAAAGAGGGTTGTTGTTATTCACCACATCCTGAAGCTGCGTTACCGAAGGTGTATTTGCCGATGTGCGATAAAATAACCTGATGCTTTCTTTCGCATTAAATTTCTTACGCCACCACAAGCTCGGTAAAATGTTGTTGAAAGATTTATCAACAGTAGCAGGGCGGGGGAATTCGCGATCACTGTCTAATTGCGTATTACGATAGCTCAGGCCCGCAGAGAACATATTATCCCGGTCCCCGATTCTATAAGTGATCCCGGCGTTCTGAGTGGTCACCCGATTGTCGAACCGGTTTGAAAGGCTCGTATCAAAGCGAGAGTATTTATCCGCTATGTTATCATATTGATATACTTCCTGGTCGGAAGAATTAATGTTCCATGAAGGCGAATAATTGAATTGCAACTGGCCCTTCTTTCCTAACGGTTCCGTATATACGATATTGGTCGAATAACTTCTGCCCTTTACCACCTGATCAGTAAATTGTTGAGTAGTGTCATTTACATTTCCCGAATCGAAATATTCGTTCACAGACTCCAGGATGACCTCGCTTTTACGATCGTTGAAGCCTGCAGAAAGATTTACCGAAAGCGTTCTGCCCTTCTTCGGGAATGAATGGCGATATAATAAATTGTTATTGGAATTAAACCCGGATGATAAAGATTGGGAACGATAAGTAGTACGACTGATCAGATCGTTCAGTGTGTAATATCTAACGCCGTTTACCGCAGACGAGCGGTCATTGTCCTGGAAACTTAATGAAGGTGAAAAGATGAATGAATTACTTGAATCAAGTTTGTATTCGAATCGCATATTCACCCGGTTATTATAATTATCTGTTCCGGAAAAGTTTGTTTCATCATAAAGTTGTGTGGATGAATCTTTGATGAAATATTGCGCGTTGGAGACCTGGTCGTTATTGGTATTTGAATTGTTGAAAAAATAACTGCCCGTCACTTCAAGCTTCTTGCCCCACATATCGCCGTAGTTTATTCCGAATGCATTTGTTCTGCTGATGCCGCTCTGCTGGCCTACGAGAAAATTTCCGCCACCGAAATTTCCGCGACCCCGGCCGCCGCGACCACCGCCGCTTCCTGAACCCCCGGTAACCCCGAGAAGGTCTTCTGATGAAAAGTTTTGCTGGTTCACGTTATTGAACAATCCCACTAAAGAAATTCTGCGGTCGCCTTTAAAGAAACTAACGTTTCCGCCGGCAGAATACCTTTCATTGGTACCAATACCTGCATACACGCGCCCGAACTGCCCGTTCTTAGTTCCTGTCTTTGTTACAATGTTGATTGCTTTAGTGCCGCTCCCGTCATCAAAGCCGGTGAATTGCGCCTGGTCGCTTAGCTTGTCGAACACCTGGATCTTATCAATTATTTCCGCGGGAAGGTTTTTCAGCGCGGCCGTGGCATCATCGCCAAAAAATTTCTTCCCGTCCACAGTTACATTTCTTACCTGCTCACCCTGCGCAGTTACTGTACCGGAGCGGTCAACCGTGATTCCCGGCATTTTCTTTATCAAGTCTTCAGCATTCGCGTCGGGGTTCACTTTAAATTGGCTTGCATTATACTGGGCCGTATCTCCTTTTTGGGTGACCGGAGGTATTTTTGCCACAATTGTCACCCCTGTAAGATCAGTTCCCTGCTTGAACATTCGCATTTCGCCAAGATCCCTCTCATTTTCGCTTAACGTGATGAAGGAGATATATTGTTGATAACCAACAAATGAAAGCGTTACAATAAAACTGTCTGCAGGAAGCGATTCAAAACTGAAGAAGCCGGCACTATCCGTTACAGTTGTGCGAAAAAGTGAACTGTCTGCCTGAAGCAGAAGGGAGGCCGTGCTTCCCCCAAGCGGATCTCCTGAAGATTCGTCAACCGCTGTACCGGTAATTCTCCCGTTCTGGGCAATTGTATTCAAACTTAAAAGCATTAACACCATCAAGCCTTTGATTCCTTTTTTCATTCAATTGATTTTTAAACAGTAACCTTGAGACGCATTTGAGTTAAAAAACCGTCGCCAAAAAAATATCTTTCGTTTTTTTTAACAAAAACCCGGCCCTGAACTATTCCCCATTTCCTGTTATCTTGCACAATTAAAACGGTTAAGAATTTAATATGAATTACAGCAAATTAGTGTCCGTAACAGGACTTGGAGGATTGTTTGAACTCGTGTCTACAAAGGCAGATGGCGGAATCGTGCGGTCGCTGGAAGACAAATCAACGAAGTTTGTGAGCAACAGGGTGCATAATTTTTCACACCTGGAGAGCATTGAAATATATACGGTAAAGGACAACGTCAATCTCGCTGATATTTTTATTGCGATGCAGGAAAGTAAAGAAGCATTACCGGAAGCTAAGGACGATCCAAAGGCGTTGAAAGCATACTTCGAAAAGGTTTATCCCGATATGGATTTCGAACGTGTTTACGCAAGTGATATGAAAAAAATGGTGCGCTGGTTTACGATCATCCGCGATAACAAAATTTCCATCGAAAGATCTGCTGAACATGAAGAAGCCGAACCGGAAGTTACCGAGAAGAAGCCGTCGGCTAAAGCGATCGTTCCAAAAGCTGCGGCGGTAAAAAATGCGCCTGCAAAAAAGATCAACACGCCGAGAAAGATGGCTTAATTTTTCCTGAACAAAACCTCCATGAAGTATTCAGCCAACATAGAAAAGTTAGCACGTATTTACCTGCCTGAAAGTTTCTCCATGAAAACATGGGATGAACTTGAGCCCGTTTTTAAAGAATTGCTGGAAAGGCCGATCAACAATGTTGGCGAGCTTGAAAAGTGGCTGAAAGATCAGAGCGAGGTGGAAGCGGCGGTGAATGAAAACGCATGCTGGAGGCAGATCCGCATGACCTGTGATACGGAAAACAAGGCGTTGGAAGATGACTTTAATTACTTCTGCCTTGAGATTCAACCTAAAATACAACCCTTCGCCGATGCGTTGAATAAAAAATTATTAGAAAGTCCATTTCTACATGAACTTGATTCCTCTAAATATCAAACTTATCTCCGCAACATCCGGAAAAATTTTGAGCTCTACCGCGAAGAAAACATTTCGCTCCAGGCAGAAGCATCTGTGCTGCAACAACAGTTCGGACAGATAACCGGAGCCATGATGGTGGAGGTTAACGGTAAGGAGTACACGCTGCAGCAGGCTGCAAAATTTCTTGAAAATCCGGACCGTGATCTTCGTGAAAGCGTATACCGCAAAATGCAGGACCGCCGATTGCAGGACAAGGAAAAATTAAACTCATTATTTGATCAGCTCCTTTCCCTCCGCAACAGGATCGCTGCCAACGCAGGATTTGATAATTACACCCGGTACCGCTTTAAAGAACTTGGCCGGTTTGATTATACGGAAAAGGATTGTTACCAGTTCCACGATTCGGTGAAGAAGCATGTACTGCCAATAGTAAGTGAAATATATGCGCGAAAGAAGGCTGAGCTGGGCCTTGACCAGCTTCGCCCGTGGGACCTTGATGCGGAGAAAGCCGGCGTATCTCCTTTAAGGCCGTTTGAAAAAGCAGATGAGCTTCTTGATAAATCGGTGAAAGTGTTCAATAAGCTGGAACCTTTTTTCGGAGCATGCTTAACGAAGATGAAATCAATGGATCACCTGGACCTGGAAAGCAGGAAGGGCAAAGCCCCCGGGGGATATAACTGTCCCCTCGCCGAATCCGGCGCTCCATTCATTTTTATGAATGCGGCCGGGCAAATGCATGACGTAACTACTATGCTGCACGAGGGTGGGCACGCAGTTCATTCCTTTCTCGCACACCCCTTAGAGCTCTCAGGCTTTAAAGAATATCCGATGGAGATCGCCGAGGTGGCAAGCATGGCGATGGAGCTTTTCACCATGGATAAATGGGAAGAATTCTTTCCTGATAAAAAGGACTTGAAAAAAGCGCACCGGCACCAGCTGGAAAGAGTGATCACCATATTTCCATGGATAGCAATCATTGATAAGTTTCAACATTGGCTATATAAACATCCCGGTCATTCCGTGCAGGAAAGAACAAATGCGTGGCAGGAGGTATTGAAAGAATTCCAGGATGATATAGTTGACTATTCGGGATTGGAGAGTTACCGGATGAACTCCTGGCAGCGCCAGTTGCATTTGTTTGAAGTTCCTTTCTATTACATCGAGTATGGAATTGCTCAACTCGGAGCGATAGGAATGTGGAAGCAATACCGAAATGACCCGAAGAAGGCTTTGGAAAATTATTGCCATGCATTAAGCCTTGGCGGAACGAGAACATTGCCTGAATTGTATGAAGCTGCGGGACTGAAATTCGACTTTTCCCCTGATCAGATCAAAAGCCTGATGGATTTTGTAAAGGCTGAATTGGACGCGGTTTCAGAGTAACCTACCTGCATTCCCGGCAAATGCCGGAGAGAATCATTGCGGCATGCAGTTGTTTAAACCCTCGCGGTAATTTCACTTCAGGAATATCCACTTCTTCAATACATGTTGTTCTGTTGCACAGTGAGCAAATGAAGTGTACATGATTATCGTGATGATGCCCTTCCGCACAATTATGCCGACATAGTGCATAGAGAATTGAATTATCTGTAGTAGGTATCTGGTGAATGATTCCTTTTTCCACAAAGGTTTGCAAGGTGCGGTACACCGTAACCCTGTCGAATGCCGAAGAGGTCAGCCTTTCTATATCCGCATGAGCGAGCGCACCTTCTTTTTCAAGAAATAATTCTAAAATGCGTTTACGCCCCTCCGTTATACTGAGCCCGTTCTTCTTTAATATCGTTAAATCATTACTCATCCCGGGTTGTTTGAAAAACCTGTTAAAAACCTGGCAGATTTTACTTTTTCTTCCAGGAGGTCGCGGATGTCTCTCATCATCTGATCAACTTCATCACTCTTCAAGCCATCATAGATTCCGCGAACACGGCGGTTTCTGTCTACCAGGGCAAAAAATTGGGTATGAATAAACTGATCATTTATCTGTGCTGTGTCCGGCGCGCCATTATCTATCATGTAGCCGTTACGTGCCATATCGTAAAGTTCTCTTTTATCGCCCGTGAGAAAGTACCAGTTTGAGTTTTCCGAAGGAGCCTGGTTTATCTCACCTGAAAATGAATAAGAGCCATCGGTTTTCCTGATCAGTTTTCCTTTCAGCATTTTCTCTTCATAAGCTTTCAAAACAGGGATACTGTCAGTTTCGGGCATACAGGTGTGAGATAGTATCAAAAAGTCAGGCTCCTTTTTGTAAGATTCAAATACCCTGCGCATATTGGCGTTCATCTTCGGACAAATTCCTTTGCAGGTGGTGAAGAAATATTCCGCTACATGAACCTTTCCATCGACATCTTTTTGCGTGATGGTTTTTCCATTATGATCAACAAAAGAAAAATCCGGTATAGAAGGGTTGATCACACCAAGCTTCGAACGGGAAAAATCGTAGTCGTTCAGAGAAAAATACAGGAAGCCGCCGGTCAGCAGCAGAAAAAATATCACATAGAACCACGTTTTCTTCATCTCACAGCAATTTTTGCAAAGTTAAGCAACGCTTTGGTGAGAAAGTGTTCTTTGAAACAATTTTGCAACATTATTGCATTTATTTATCTTTGCGTCCGATGAAATTTAAAGCGAACTGGGATGGGTTGGGAATTGCTACCTCTCTGGCATGCGCCATTCACTGTGCCGTGCTTCCAATTTTTCTCACAAGCCTTCCCTTATTTGGAATAAACATAATTCATCACCCGGCTTTTGAATGGAGCATGATCGCACTGGCGATCCTTATTGGAATTTATTCGCTCTACCATGGTTATACAAGGCATCACCGCAACTTCAGGCCTATCCTGTTGTTTTCTATCGGAGCCTTCTTTTTAATTGTGAAACAATTCTTTCACGAATACCAGATACCCTTCCTGGTTCTTGCGGTTACCTTCATTGTTTACGGGCACTATACCAACTACCGCTACTGCCATCGCAGCAAATGCAGTTCTCCTCATCACAGTCATTAAGCATTGTCAATTTTGTTATCTTGTTTAAAAAAACGGATGTACAAAACAATTATACTTCTCGCGATACTGATCCACATTTCATTCGCTACTTCAGCGCAGGATCATTCGGCACAACAGATCAAAACAATGCTTTCGCAACAGGAACATCATTGGAATGAAGGCGATATTGAAAAATTCATGGAGCCTTACTGGAAAAGTGATTCGCTTATGTTCATCGGCAAAAGCGGCGTTACTTATGGATGGGATAAAACGCTTGCCAATTATAAAAAAAGTTACCCCGATACTGCTTCAATGGGAATGTTGAAATTCGAGATCGTTGAGATGAAGCGTCTATCTGTTTTGTATTATCATGTAGTGGGAAAGTGGCACCTGTCGCGCTCCATGGGAGATCTGTCGGGGCATTTTACTTTACTGATCAAGCGTATCGGGAAAGAGTGGGTAATCGTTTCTGATCATAGTAGTTAGGAGATAGTCCACATTCAATAGCCGTTAGTGCATAGTCGGGTCACTATCCAAACCTATGCACACCAACTAATCATTTCAATAACATTTCTCTGAATGCGAGGCTATCTCCGGCGAACACGTTAAAATCAACAAAGGCATCAATGCCATCAACGCGTCCTTTTTCATTATGCTGCCAAAACTGCCAGGACCGCCCGATACGCGGTGAATCGGTTTCATAGTGCGCGATCCACAGAGGATAGTCTTCAAATTCCCCTGATAAATATTGGCGGTAAAAATTCGCGCCCGAATAAATGATGGGCTTTACTCCGTAATGCTCTTCTACCATCGAAAGCCACACTTTCAAATTACTTATAAGTACACGCGAGGGAACGCCCCTTGTTTCTTCAATATCAAGCACAGGTGGGAGGTCGCCTGTTTTCAACTTCACGTGTTTAATAAAATATTCCGCCTGCTTCTCTCCGGAAATTGTAGGAATAAAATAATGATAAGCGCCACGAGGTAAACCTTCCTTTCCGCTTCGCCGCCAATTCCTTTTAAAAGACCGGTCAAAAATTGAAATGCCTTCGGTCGCTTTCATAAATGCAAACCCGATACGGATATCACGCACCTGCATTTCTTTCACAAGATCCCAGGAAATGTTTTGCTGATACCTGCTCACATCAATTCCGTGAATGCGGTATTTTTTTGGCATCCTGATGCCAAATTCAGGATAATGTACTCTTGCACCTGTGAAATGGCTTCGCGTGTAATAAAACAACATCGCAATTGTGCAAAGTGCTACAGAGGTTGCTACAACTGCCCGGGCAAATTTTTTCTTTCGTTTACGCGCCACTTATTTCAATATCTTTTTTACTAAAACATTTCCGCGGTTTGATCGTGCGCGGAGATAGTAAACTCCTCTTGCGAGGTTGTTCATGTTGAATTGAAAATAAGCTGTGCTGTCCGCAAGTGGCTGTGTGTTCTTCCAGATCAATTGGCCTACAGAATTATACAAAGTAAGTTGAACGCTTTCTCCCGCGATATCGTGAAGAAATATCGATACGGGCGCCGTGGCGGGATTCGGGTACACATCAATACCCGCGATGCCCGTGCCTGCATAAGGAATTTTTTCTGATGTGTTATTCCGCGAGATCAGCCAGTACTCAGGATCTACAATTACCGTATCCGGAATAAACCCAAGGTTTACGCGAAAGGATTGGTTGTTGGTGATTGCATCAACCCGCACTATTTTTTCTTGAAAACTATTTTTAAAAAGCAAGGGAACCGGCATCTCGAAAAATGAAACCGAGGGATGAGATGTGGTTTGCGATAATTTGATCTCCACCAAACTCGCTCCGATGGGCGTCCAATCTACATGGTATGACGGATATCCTTCACCCTCATACCATTGCTGAAAAAATGTTCCAAGATCCTGCCCGCTCGCCGCTTCAAGATGCGCGCGCAAATTTGGCGTTCGTGCAAATCCGTATTTTAGCGCAGGGTCGTTCAGGTAGTTTCTTATTCCTTCAAAGAAAACTTCCTCCCCTAATTTAAACCGCAACATATACACCAGGTGTGAACCCTTGTTGTATGAAAGGCGGCCGCTAAAGATCCGGCCCACATCAGTTGTATCATCAACCTTCAACTTACCGCCGGGCTGTGAAGTAATATCGTTCACCACAGCCCTACGGTTAGGGATAGAGGAAGCAGGATAAGCCTTCTCCATGTAATAAGCGGCAAAGTGAGTGGCAAAGCCCTCGTTCAGCCAGATGTCCGACCACGACCCGGTTGTAACCATATCCCCAAACCATTGATGGGCCAGTTCGTGTGCCATCAGGCGCTCATCGGGCACCACTATAAATGAATTGGTTTGATGCTCCATTCCGCCGCCCCAGCCAAACTGCGTGTGGCCGTACTTTTCATTGATGAACGGATATGGCGCGATGGAATCATGAAAGAGTTTCAACTGATCGAGTACCGGTTGCAAATTGGTTTGAAAGAGCGTTTCGCTCTCGGGGTAGCAATAGGTTACCATGGGAAGATCTACGCTGCCTAATTGAACGCTGTTCTCAAACACTACATAATTGGTGACCGCGAAGGCAACGAGATAGCTTGCAATAGGATACCGGTGCTTCCACTCCGTTTGCATCATGTTGCCCGGGAGGCTCACTTCTCTTTGCAACATTCCATTTGACGAGGCTTTGTAGATATCGGGATGTATCAATGTAATATCTATCGAATCGGCTTTATCATCCAACCCGTTTTTGCATGGCCACCAATCCATAGAACCATAAGGCTCACTCAAACTCCACAGCACCGGCGTGCCGCTATGGCTGCTCTGAATAAAGGAACCGAAACCTGTTGTAGGTGGAATGCCGCCGTAAAAAATTCTTACCGAATCAAAAGCACCCGCATTAAGTGGCGATGCAAGTTGGATCTCCACCGCGCTGTCTGGCCTTGAAAAACTTAGATGCAGGTTCCCCCGTTTCACCGAGTCAATAACAAGGTCATCAACAAGATCAAGAATAACAGTTGACAAGCTTTGCCTTGCCTTAAAATGTACAGCCACAGATCCGTCGATCCGCCTCACCGAAGGGTCAACCCGCCACTCGCAGTTATAATAATGCACGTCGATCTCTTCGCTGGCGGCTGTTCGGGCCATGTTAAAAAAATGGGCGGCCCTGGCTCCTTCAATCTGCGAGATGTTGAAACTCTGCTTACAATCAATCGATTGTGCAAAAATATCTGTGGAAAAAAGAAGAGTAAATAGGCACAATATGCGCATTTGCAGAAGGGGATTTAATAGTAATTTCGGCAATAATTTTTTAAGAAGCTCGTTCATAAGATTGCTTTTTGCATGCAAAAGCTGTTTTTGAACCCGACAAACTTCATTCAATATCCTTAAAACCGATGAAAGTATTTATTGCTTCCATAGTTGCATTATTGTCTTCCTTCAGCGGATCTGCAAATTCCCTTTCCCCATTAAACGACAGCACTAAAAATTTAGCTTCCTTATCAAATGGAAAATGTATTGAAATATATGAGGCGAATGTGGTGTTTCCCGAAATTTTGCAGAGCTATGAGGAAGCAACTATTGAATACATCGAAAAATTTTCCGTGTCTCGCCGGGATTATCTCATCCGGATGTATAACAAGAGCAAAAAGTATTTTGGAAAAATCAACCTGATATTTAAGAAGTATAATATTCCAAAAGAGTTTTGTGTGTTGATAGCGCTCGAAAGTGCATTCAATGCAAACGCGATCTCTTCTGCGGGCGCGGTTGGCTACTGGCAGTTCATGGAAGATGTGGCAAAAGAATACGGCCTGCGCACGCTCGCCTTAAAAGACCTTAAAAAACCGGCGCCAAAACCGGTAAAGGGAAAACCCATTCCCGTTGACGACCGGAAAAATTTTCTAAAATCTACTCATGCGGCGGGACGCTACTTAAAAGACCGTGCACGTAATCTTAACAACGACTGGTTATTGATAGCCGCCAGCTACAACTGGGGCGTGGGCAATGTATGGAACTGCCTTCAGCGGACGGGAAAACAAAATGCAGATTTTTGGGACATCAAAAAATACCTTCCGGCCGAAACGAGATCTTATGTGATGAACTTCATCGCCATGAACGTTATTTTTCATAACTACGATAAATTTCTCCGCAAAGAACTGCGCTTCCGCGACAAAATAATTGAGGTGCCTGATCTTACAAGATCTACCGCGATGATGGACGCGAGGTAAACTCTGCAGCCGGTATTCATTTAACTTTGTGAGATGCCGGCATTTCATCTCCAGGATAGTTTAAACCTTTTCAGCAAGCTCACTCCCAGGCGGCTTTGGAATGCGGCGAAAGTGTATGGCAGCTTTTCCCTGAGCCGGTTTACAGGAAAACCCGTGCAATGGGGCCTTCCCGTTTCGATCTCTTTTGAGCCCACAACCAGTTGTAATCTTCGCTGCCCTGAATGCCCAAGCGGCCTGAGAGCTTTCACCCGGCCGACGGGAATGCTCAACCCAAAATTTTTTGAGAAGACTATTGACGAGATCTATCGCGAAGTGCTGTATCTCATTTTCTATTTCCAGGGTGAACCTTATCTGAATCCGCAGTTCTTAGACATGGTCCGCTATGCTTCTTCCAAAAAAATTTACACGGCCACATCCACTAATGCCCACTACCTAACGGATACGGCTGCACGAAAAACTGTGGAGAGCGGGCTCGACCGCCTTATCATATCCGTTGACGGCACCACGCAGGAAGTGTATCAACAATACCGCGTGGGCGGGAAGCTGGAAAAGGTTCTGGCCGGCGCGGCTAATGTGGTGAAATGGAAGAAGGCGCTGAAGAGCAAAACCCCATTTATCATCTTCCAATTCCTGGTGGTTAAACCCAACGAACATCAGGTTGAGGACATTAAGAAGCTCGGGGCGGAGATCGGTGTTGACCAGGTGCGATTTAAAACCGCGCAGGTTTATGATTACACCAATGATCCCAATAACCTTATTCCGGAGCAGGAAGCATTCAGCCGTTACAAGAAAAATGGCGATGGTACATATATTGCAAAGAACAAACTGGCTGATCATTGTTGGAAGTTGTGGCACGCCAATGTGATCACCTTCGACGGCCTCGTGGTTCCCTGTTGTTTTGATAAGGACGCGCAACACCGGCTTGGGGATCTTAAGAAGTCTTCTTTCCGGGAAGTGTGGAATAGCAAGGATTACAGGGAATTCAGGAAAAAACTCATGAGCGGGCGAAAGGAGATTGATATATGCGCCAATTGCAGCGAAGGGGTTTCAGTATGGAAATAAGCATAAACTTCATTAATGGAAAACGCGATCTTCAATGACAGGCTGCGGCAAGTACTGCTGCTCGCGCTGATCATTTTTATCCTTTTCATACTGATCGGAAACCTCTACTTTCTGCTTCCCGGAATTCTCGGAGGGATCACGCTTTACATACTTGGAAGAAACATGTACTTCCGCCTCGTGTTCATGAGGAAATGGAGCAAAACCTGGACGGCCCTTTTATTCATACTCATCTTTCTCATTATTGTTGCTATCCCAATTTACATAAGTGTTGAACTGGTTACTCCCAAAATAAATTCGCTGCTTAAAAACCAGGACAAGGTGATGGCGGCCCTGCATACTTTTTCCGACCGAGTGTTTAAACTGACGGGCTTTAAACTACTGGAGGAAGAAAATGTAAAAAACATTTCAGACAAGATCAGCGCTATGGTACCGCGGCTGATCAACAGTACGGCAAACATTCTCACCAACCTTATCATGATGTTCTTCCTGTTGTACTATATGCTGGTGAACGGAAGACAGGTGGAGCGTTACCTGCAAAGGATCATTCCGCTGGAACGGGCAAATGTGGACAAACTTGCCTCAGAAACAAAAACGCTCATCCGTGCAAATGCACTCGGTATTCCGATAATCTGTTTGATACAGGGCATTGCAGCAACGCTTGGCTATTGGATCTTTGGTGTGGAAGACTGGGAATTGTGGGGATTTGTCACCGGCGTGTTCGCATACTTCCCACTCGTGGGCACCATGATAGTATGGGTGCCGCTGGTTGTTTACCAGTTTTCCATGGGCGACAACCTTATGGCCACGGGCCTTACTATTTACAGCATTATCGTTACAGGCAATGTGGACTACATCACCCGCCTCTCCCTGATGAAAAAAATGGGAAACGTTCATCCTCTGATCACTGTTCTCGGAGTAATTGTCGGCCTTGGGCTCTTCGGCTTTGTGGGCCTCATTTTCGGGCCTCTCCTGGTGAGTTACTTTTTGGTGCTGGTAAAGATTTATATGAACGAATTCACCGACAGCAAGGAGCCGGAGTAGGTTGTAGCTTCTTTCAGGTTTTAAGTTTTCATAGACTCCTCGCGCAAATTTTGCGGAAATGGTCAATTCTGAGTTCCCTTCACCTGAATCATGTACCCTGTACCTTTCACCTCGGTTTGCTCTTCATATCCTCCGGATCAAACAAAGCACTGATCGCATCAAAGCATTTAATGAAAGCTTGGCGGTCTTTGTTGCCAGGGCAGCAGTTCGCTGTTTCCCAATAACGTGGTTCGTAATAATGAAACCACATGGCCTTTCCATCTTTTATTAAATACAATTCATAGCGAAACCCGTCATATAAGCCACAAGCTAAAGGGTATCCTTTTTCATCTAATCTTCGTTCTGAATCCAGGCAGCCATCATCTTTTGGATTAATTTCCCAAATTTTATTTTTTAAAAATTCATCTACAACTTTTTTGGCAGCCCTTTTGTCTAAACTTGTTCGTTCAAAAACGTAATGGCTTTCGCCCGGTTTAGCTGAAGTATAAAACCTCTCGACAATTTTGAACCAATCATTTTTTTCATTTGCAATTATTCCCCATTGAGCATCATAGGAGCCACCCCGTTTACTAAAAATTAATAAAAGATTTTTCTTTTTATCAAAAGGATAGGATTTTAAAAATTTTAATGAATCAATGTGAGTCGTAAAATTTTGTGTAATTCCACGAGAAAATTTGCTTTGAGAGCAACTTGCAAATAAAAGAAGTAAGAAAATTACTCGCATGGATTCCTAAGCTTTAATGTTGATTCATCAAGGTTATATTGTCTATCACATTCCGAAAAATTATCAAAAGTTAGGGTTAGCGGCCGTATTTCTTGTCTTTTTATTGATGCGTAATTTATTGCCAAAATATTACATTTTCCAGGGTGATTCTGAAAAACGGTTGTGAGGAATCTCACCGCCGGTACTGCCTCCACCGGTTGGAGAGCCGCTTACCGGCGGAAGGCATATTTCTCTGCAGTCATTTCCAATACCTCTCCCTGAAGAGGATAGGCTTTGTAATCCTGCGCCTTACATAAGCCTAAGTAAATTTCAGAGTTAAGTCGGGCGGCAATAAAACTTTCTATTTTATACACTTCATCCACTTTCAAAGGGATATAAACCATTGTATCCGCAGAAGTTGCGGCAATTGAATTGGTAGGCTCGGGAATTTTCAAAATTGCATTCTCCCAAACAGGGGTTCCGTATTTTTCTGCAAAAGCCTCAAGAAAGCCACTGCCATTCCTTTTTTTGATTTCTTCGGCAACTCTCCTTATTGCCGGGTGTGTATTTTCAGGAATCCGAAGAAATTTTTCAGTGAACGACCTTCGTGCAAAATTAGGATAGGCCAATTTTTTGCATGAAAGTACCGTAACAAACAATAGTATAACACTAATTAAATTTTTCATTTCGTTGCTTTGATTTGCTATCAAAGAATGACATTATGGTGTTGCGTTGGTTGAAAAATAACAGTATTCCTTCGCACGAATCTCTTGCGTTTAAGAATTGAGTTGAAAGCAGCGTGGATGGCCAGAGAGGAATTTATATAAAGGGATTATTGAAATTTTTAGCCTTGGTGAAATTTCAGCATCTACGGGTTTTTCAAAATGTTACAACGGGAAAAATCAGGCAATCCCACTTTTAATGTTTTTTTTCATTTATTCAACTTTTAGGTAAAACTCACGACATTGTGGGTTGAACATTCGCGAAAAATTCCACGCACGATAAAACGATAGAACACTTTACAGTTCTATCATTGGACAAAATTTTAGGAAGAATTTAAAGGAAGCTTACCCTTATTCCGCAAAAATCGTGCAAATCTCAAAAAAAATCGCCTTTTCATTTCTTTTCCATTGCCGGAGTTTGTACTTTTACCGCTCACCGGGTTGAATAACAATATCCTTTTAAGGGATAAAAACGAATTGAATATGGCCTTACACCAGAGTTTACAGCAGAAGTTATTGCAGAAATTATCACCGCAGCAAATTCAGTTGATGAAGTTGCTACAGGTGCCTACTGCTATCTTAGATGAGCGCATTAAGGAAGAGATAGAAGAAAATCCCGCTCTCGAACAAGGCGAGGAAGGCCATGACGAAGAATTTGAGCCGCAGGATGATTTTGAAAAATCGGAAGAGGAATTTGAACCCGATGGAAGCCAGGATGACTATGAGAACATCGATATAAGCGATTATGTGCACGATGGTGATGACGAGGTGGGCGACTACCGCATGCGCGATGATAATTACCCGGAGCAGGACGATAACCGGGTTATTCCCCACAAAGTGGAAACGTCTTTCAACGAACTCATGCTGCAACAGCTTGGTTTACTGAAGATCGATGAGAAACAAAGGAAGATCGCCGTCCATATAATTGGCAGCCTTGATGAAGACGGTTACCTGCGGAGAGAGATCCCGGCCATTATTGATGACCTTGCTTTCCGTCAGAATATTGATACCAATGAGGAGGAACTTTCTGAGATCATCCTGATGATCCAGCAATTCGATCCGCCGGGCGTTGGCGCGCGCAACCTACAGGAATGCCTGCTTTTGCAACTGGAAAGAAAACCTGGAAATGACAAAACCACCCAGTTCGCCATAAAAGTGCTCGAAAAATACTTCGATGAATTCACAAAGAAGCATTACGAAAAAATTCAGCGTGGGCTTGATCTTTCTGATGAACAACTGCGCGACATCATTGCACAGATCGTGAAACTCAACCCGAAACCCGGAGGCATTGTCGGCGACCAGAATAAAGGAGAGAATTATGTGATCCCCGATTTCTTCATTGTAAACAATAACGGGAAGCTTGAATTAACGCTTAACAGTAAGAATGCGCCGGACCTGCGGATCAGCGAGGGCTATCGCGATATGCTTAAAGATTACGAAAAAGGGAACAAAAAAGATAAGCGCCAAAAAGAGGCCGTGCTCTTCATCAAGCAAAAGATCGATTCTGCCAAATGGTTTATAGACGCCATCAAACAAAGGCAGAACACATTGATGAATACCATGGAAGCGATCATGAATTACCAGCACGACTTTTTCCTCACCGGTGATGAAACTGACCTTCGCCCGATGATTTTAAAAGACATCGCGGAAAAAACCAATCTCGATATTTCCACCGTAAGCCGTGTGGCAAACAGCAAATTCGTGCAAACGGAATTTGGAAGTTATAGGCTGAAATTCTTTTTCAGTGAGCGCCTTCAAACGGATTCCGGCGAGGAAGTGAGCACGAGGGAAGTGAAAAAGATTCTTACCGACTTAATAGAAGAAGAAAGCAAGAAGCATCCATACAGCGATGAAAAACTCACTGAGCTTCTGCAGGAAAAAGGATATAATATTGCACGAAGAACGGTGGCCAAGTACCGGGAACAACTTAATATTCCCGTGGCAAGGCTGCGTAAAATATTATGATGGTGAACCAGGCCGGTTTTCGGGAAGACGTGCCCGTGAGGTATAATGATCATCCTTCATTGGGAGAAAAACTTTTCGGGCATTTATTTTCAGTGATCCTTCACCCGGTTTTTGTTCCGGTATACGTGATCGCCTTCCTGATCTACCTCCACCCGCATGCGTTCACAGGTTTTTCGGCTGAATCAAAATTCAAAACGCTCATCATCATCGCCGTTAACCTCGTTTTCTTTCCCCTGCTATCCGTTCTTTTGTTGCGTGCAGTCGGGTTCATTTCTTCCATTCACCTGATCACGCGAAAGGATCGCATCATTCCATACATAGCCGTCGGCATTTTTTATTTTTGGGCATACACGGTGTTCCGCGGACAGCCGCAGTATCCTGACCTTTTGGTATTTTTTCTTCTCGGTATTTTTCTCGCTTCCTCCGCCGGACTTATCGCTAACATTTATTTTAAAATAAGTATGCATGCATTGGGAATGGGAGGAATGATCGGATTTTTCCTGGTGCTGTTTTCCACGCAATCTATTTTAATGGGATGGCCACTCGCTTTGTCTGTGCTGTTGACAGGATCCGTTTGCACCGCTCGCCTGATGGTGTCCACCCATGAACCCCGCGACCTTTACATGGGCTTATTGCTCGGCATGCTCAGCCAGTTTGTGGCAGCGATATATATTTTATGATGAGCCTGGGCTAATTTCAATCAAAAGATCCTCGCTTTGTTTGAGATGGGGCGATCCCCCCAAAAACATTTTCTATCGCTGTCATTCCCGGCAGCGCAAGGAAAATACTCTATTACACATGAGATCCCTCACTTTGTTCGGGATGACAAATTGCTTAGTTCAAAAGTCGGGGCTATCGCCTTTCCTTGCGATCGCCCCCAAAGGCATTTTCTATCGCTGTCATTCCGGGCAGCGCGAGGAAAATACTTATATAAGAAGTGGGAAAAAGGGCTGTTGACTACCGACCACAGACCAATCTAAAACAGAAGAAACCCCGTCCAATACCGGGGTCCTTCAATTGTCCTGTAGTGCCTAACAAAAAGCGTTTCGAATATTAATTAGTCGGTTGATTCATTCATTAAAGCGGCGGAAACAGGATCTGTGAAGGAAGGTGTTTTTCACAGGTTATCTCCGTTATGGTTCAGTTGGTTAGTTGAATATATAAGCGAATTCTTTGAAAGAATATTGTGTTTAAAGTGTTGAACCTTAAAATAAATTTTTAAACATCAATGAATTTTTAATGTTTTTGAAAGCCACAGTCGAAAACGACGAAAGACGACTTAAGGTAAAAATTATCGTCGGTAAAATTCAGACAAGCGCTTAAGGTGCGCGGCCCGCTTGTCTATTCCCTAAACTCATTCATCCCATTTCATACGAAATCCTTCGCAAGGTTGTTCAGCTTTGTACAAATTAATTGTATGAAAACTGCCATAATATTTCTTTTAGTGATTTTCTCCTCACTTTCTTTATGGGCACAAAGCAATATCAGGATAACTGTGAAGAGTGACGACGGTAAACCATTTGAAAACGCCACCGTGGTGCTGACAAGGAGTTCGGATACAGTAGTTTTTAAATCGAACCTTACTGATTCGGAGGGCGTAGTAGTTTTCGACAAAGTTCCTTCGGGAAAGTACATCGCTTCGTCTACGGGTGCGGGTTATGAGCAGGCCAGGGAGGTTTGGGTAGAATCATCAGGCCTGCCAGAAGTAAGATCGGAAATCGTAATGAAGCCATCTGCCAAACAAATGCAAGAAGTAACGGTAACGGCGAAGAAGCCTTACATTCAAAAACTGCATGACCGCCTCGTGGTGAACGTAGAGAACAGCGTTGTGAATGCAGGCAGTACCGCCTTTGAAGTGCTGGAGCGAGCGCCGGGTGTAATCATAGACCAAAATGACCAGATCGCACTTCGCGGCCGGCAGGGAGTCGTCATCATGATCGACGGAAGACCAAGTCCGCTTACAGGGGCCGACCTTGCCAATTACCTTCGCGGCCTTCCTTCTTCTGCCATTGAAAGGATAGACCTCATCACTAACCCCTCTTCCAAATACGATGCACAGGGTAATGCAGGTATAATAGATATAAGGATGAAAAAAGATAAACGCATGGGCACGAACGGGTCGCTCACTGCCGGGTATGGACAAGGCGTTTATCCAAAGGCCAATGCGGGCATCACTTTCAACCACCGCAATAAAAGGCTTAACCTCTTTGGAAATTATAATTACATATACCGTAAAAATCTCAACCACCTGATTCTGGATAGAAACTTTTACCGTGAGAAAAACTTTACCGGTGCAGACCTTAAAGACAATTACACTACTTCGCCGGTAAACGGGCATTCAGTGCGATTCGGGGCGGATTATAACGCAGGTAAACGAACTATTTTTGGCTTTATAGCAAATGCCGGATTCACAAACCTCCACAGGAATAACAACAACAATTCCTTTGTAATAAATGATCTGCACCAGGCGGAAAGCAGTTTCAAAACAAATGCGGGCAACAAAGATGATTTTCAGAATTACCTTTTCAATATAAACTTTAAACACAATTTTAAGCAACAAGGAAGAGAGTTCACCGCAGATGCAGATTATGGACGTTACAACTCCCTTTCAAATTCGATTACGCATACCCGTTACTATAACCTCAACGGCCAACCTTCACAACCGGATTACATTTTAAAGGGCAATCAGGATGGCGCTCTGAAATTCTACACCACAAGAATTGATTATGTGCACCCTTTAAAAAACAAGGCCTCTTTTGAAGCCGGTGTTAAAACAAGTTTTGTTTCGTCAGATAATGAAGCTAAGTTTTTCGACGTGAGCACAGGAATACCGGTGAATGATGAGGGAAAAACAAACCATTTCCTGTACGATGAAAACAACAATGCGGCCTACGTAAATGTGAAGAAGGATTTTAAAAACTTTGATCTTCAATTCGGTCTTCGTGCGGAACAAACGAATATTAAAACTTACCAGGAGATCGGCAAAGTAAAATGGGATTCCTCTTACCTCCAATTGTTTCCCACCGCTTTTTTCAATTACCGGATAAAGGAAAACAGAACTATCGGGCTTTCCGTTAGCCGGCGCATAGACAGGCCGGGCTATTCGCAACTAAACCCATTTCTGTTTCTTATTGATGTAACCACTTATTCAACGGGCAACCCTGGTTTGCTGCCGCAACTCACCTGGCAGTATGAAGCTTCGTATATGCATAACAAGCTGAACTTTTCATTTAATTATAGCCATACCGTAAACAACCAGAACATCGCTATCGCCCGATTCGGCGACGTGTTTCCCAACATACCACAGGGCGATAATGTTACTGTGCAAATACCGGTCAACATCAGTTCCTCTGATTATTACGGGCTTTCTTTTTCAGCGCCCGTAAAAATAAACAAGTGGTGGAGCATGATAAATAACGGAGATATTTTTTACAACCATTTCAACGGCGTGCTGGGAGAAACCAAACTCAATAACGGCAAGCCTGGCTTTAGTCTCAGAAATAATAACAATTTCACTTTCAAAAAAGGATGGTCGGCAGAATTAAGTGAAGTGTATAATTCCGGCGGACAATATGGTTTCATGGTGGCCGATCCGCAGTGGGGAATTTCGGCTGGTGTTCAGAAAACAGTGATGAAAAATAAAGGAACTATTCGTTTGAACGTTACCGATATTTTCTGGACTAACCTTCCAAAGGCGGTGATCACTTACGATAACTATATTGAAAAGTGGAATGCAAAAAGAGAAACACGCGTGGTGAATCTCGGCTTCACTTATCGTTTCGGTAAAACCTCGGTACAGGCAGCCAGAAAAAGAACGACCGGTTCTGAAGAAGAAAGACAAAGAGCGGGGGGATAGGAGAATTAGTTTGTAGTTGGTAGTTCCTGGGTCGGAGTTCGAAGTCGGCAGTCGGTGAGATCGTAACTTAATGCCTTCTCAAAACTCAAAACCCACAACTCAAAACCCCTTACCTCTTCTGTCACTCATAAACTTTTCCGCATCATCCTTACCCATGAACTGAACAAGGTGCCTGTAAAAATGGCTGTAATCGTAATACCCATAATTAAGAAAATTCCAATCGGGCCTCTCGCGCATTAATTCCTCAACTGCCTTTCTGATGCGCATTAATTGCAGGGTCTTTTTACTGCTGAGGCTTGTTGCGCATTCGAAATAACGGTGAAGGGTACGCGAAGATATTCCGCTTTGGGCTGCGAAATCTTCTACGCTGGCACCAAAAGTATTGTGTTGGTAGCAATCGTGAAGTATGGTGGAGACTGCTTTAGCCGGAGCAGATGCTTCGCCGCTTTGCCTGATAATTTTATTGAAATACGACGTGAGAATTTCAACTCTTTCAGAAAACTCATTTTTTCTCTTTACCGCTTCCACCACTTCTTTGTCTATCAGGTAACTTAAAGGGCTCATCGCCTTTCTGTATTCAGAAAAATTTATCTTCTTTTCTAACAATACCGGCGACAGCCTGAATTTTATTCCGAAGATCTCATTTCCCGGTTTGTGAAAACACTCTATTCGCTGGTGCCGTGGAAGGAAACTATCACCTTTAATTGGAAAGGAACTTTCACCTACCATCATTACATAGGGCGTTCCGATGTTGATCAGGTAAGAATACCCGGTGTTTGGAAAAAGCAAGTCTGAAAAACCGTCTGCTCTTTTTTGAAGGAGTGAAGTAAACCTGGTTTGCCAGAAAAAATCTATGAAGCCGGCGAGTTTACCCGTTGGGTAATGCCGAAAGTAATTTTTTTCGAAATGCTCACGGTCTATAAACTCCACATGCCGCATGGCATTTATGGTTGAATGGTGATCAGGCCCTGTTTGATGGGGTGCTCCACACAGTGATAGGAAAGGCTGATCGTGGAGCTTATCACTGTATCAGGCCGGTAATACACAGACATTAATGGCGGCAACACGATCTCAAAAGTATTACTGTCGTTACTCATGAGCGTATGGGCAACTGCAGTTCTGTTTACAAATTGAACAGCCCCGCCGTTTACAAGATTCACTTCAATCGGAGAAAATGTGCTGTCATCAACAAAAATATATTTCGCAGGCAATTGGCCTCCGCCGATATTATTACTTTCATCCTCGCTGCATCCCGCGAGAAAACTCCCGGCGAACAAGGCCACAAACCATAGTCTTTTCATTAAGCTCCATTTTGGAAATGCCAATTTACAGAAAATAAGCGCACGGACTCAGTCATTGAAAAAAATCAAGCACCTGTGAGGCGAGAAGTAGCGGATCTGTTTTTTCCAGCGCATGCGGAACGCCCGGTAAGGAAACTGCCACCGCATCCGGCATTTGCATCGCGGCAGCGTTTGTTTCTTCCCATGAAACCATTTTATCTTCCGCACCGTGCAGAAGTTTCACTTTGCCGGAAACTTTGCCAAACGTTTCTCCGTTCAACAAGGGCGAGTCGCCAAGTTGCCGCATCATTGCCGCGGTATTTTTCACTAGCTCTGGCCAACCCCCGCCATGCAACTTCTCAAGGCTTTCTGCGAATGCCGGCACTTTACCTTTAATGGCCTCAGGGTTCAGCATTTTTATTTCCTTTTCGGACGCCGCAGGGTTCCATTCCAGTTTTGTACCAAGCGTAATGATCTTGTTTACACTCACTTTGGTAGCGAGACACAGCGCCGCGTATCCACCCATGCTATAACCGAAAATATTTATCGGGTCGGAACCAAATTTTAATACTTCTTCTTCAAGTGAAGAAACCAGGCCCTCCATGGTAAAATACTTCTTCTCCACCAATCCGTGACCCGGGAAATTGTGCAAATGCAAAGTGGCAAAACGTTCCAGTTCGCGCTGCAGAGGAAGAAGCTGGTGTGAGGTTGAAAGTGCACCGTGAAGCAGGAGGATGTTCATGAGAGGGAAGTTGGGTGGTAAATTTCTAGTTGGTAGTTGGTAGTTTATAGTTGATTGCTACGAAATTATAGACTTTCCGAATTTCAACGGCGGCGTAAAAATGAATGACTGTTCTCACCTCAGTTCTTCAATCCAACATCTAAAATCTATAATTTATAATCTATAATAAATATTCCTCCCCTCCCCCTTTTTCCCTGCCTTCCACAAAAAAAGCCTGCGTAAATAAATTTACCTTTGCACGATGCGCAAATACCTGGAAGAATTGAATGAACAGCAGCGGGCGGCTGTATTGCATAAAGATGGGCCTTTGATGATCATTGCCGGCGCGGGAAGCGGTAAAACAAAGGTGCTTACTACAAGAATCACGCACCTGATGGCTGAACATGGAGTTGACGCGTTTAATATTCTTGCGCTTACGTTTACCAACAAGGCCGCCAAGGAAATGAAGGAAAGGATCGCGCGCACGCTCGGTAGCAATGAATCACGCAATTTATATATAGGCACTTTTCACAGTGTGTTTGCGCGCGTACTTCGCGGCGAGGCGCCAAAACTCGGTTACCCTTCCAACTTCACTATTTATGATACGGATGATGCAAAGAGTGTAGTGAAAACGGTGATCAATGAAATGAACCTGGATGATAAGCAGTACAAGCCGAACGTAATTTATAACCGGATCTCCGCGGCGAAAAACAGTCTTGTGCTGCCGGAACAATACATGGGCGATGGCTTCCTGCTGCAGGAAGATACGCGGGCTAACCGTCCCCTGATGGGAAAAATTTACGATGCCTATTGCAAACGCTGTTTCAAGAACGGCGCGATGGACTTTGATGACCTGCTTTTGAATATGTATGTACTACTTACGAACTTCCCTGAATCTCTAAGTAAGTACCAGCACAAGTTTCAGTACATATTGATTGACGAGTACCAGGATACGAACCCCGCGCAGTATGAAATTATAAAACTCCTTGCGGCAATGCATGAAAATGTTTGCGTGGTAGGTGATGATGCGCAAAGTATTTACAGCTTTCGTGGTGCAACAATTCAGAACATCCTGCAGTTTCAAAAAGATTATGAAGATGTAACGGTGGTGAAGCTTGAGCAGAACTACCGGAGCACAAAAAAAATTCTTCACGTGGCCAATGAAGTGATCGCGCAAAATAAAGGGCAGATAGAAAAACGTTTATTCACTGATAATGCGGAAGGAGAGAGAATAAAATTGGTGCGCACCGTCACAGACAATGAGGAAGGAAAATTTGTTGCCGATACTATCCAGGAATTAAAACTTCGCAATCATTTTTTCAATAAAGATTTCGCGATCTTATACCGCACCAATGCGCAGAGCCGCAGTTTTGAAGAGGCGTTGCGTAGAATGGGAATTGCTTATCGCATTTATGGCGGCATGAGTTTCTACCAGCGTAAGGAAGTGAAAGATCTTATCGCCTACCTGCGCATTGTGGTGAATCCCGGTGATGAAGAAGCCTTGAAACGAATCATAAATTATCCCGTTCGCGGAATTGGAAAAACCTCTCTGGAACGTTTAGTGCTTGCGGCAAATACCAATGATATAAGCCCATGGGAAGTGCTCAACAAGGCGGCCATGTACGGCTTTAAAGGCGGCACGCTGGAAAGTATGAATGATTTTGTGCTGATGATAAAAATGTTTCAGAGCGAGTTACCAAAACTGAATGCATACGACCTTGCCTTTCTTGTTGGCAAAAACACCGGACTGGTAAAAGAGCTTTTCAATGATAAAACAACTGAAGGCCTTGCGCGATATGAGAACGTGCAGGAATTGCTCAATTCTATAAAGGAGTTTACTGAAACGCCGATGAATGAGGAAGATGGAGAAGTGGGCGATAAAAGTTTGGGCGCATACCTTCAACAGATCGTTTTGCTGACGGATGCAGATGAAAACAAGGAAGATAATAATGTGGTGAAATTGATGACTATTCACGCGGCGAAAGGATTGGAGTTTCCCGTGGTGTTTGTCGGAGGATTGGAAGAAACGCTTTTTCCTAACGCGATGAGCATTAATACACGTGAAGACCTTGAAGAAGAGCGCCGCTTATTTTATGTGGCCGTAACGCGTGCCGAGAAACATCTGTACCTCACTTATGCCAATGCGCGTTACCGTTTCGGACAATTGCAACAGAATGAGCCGAGCCGATTTTTAGAGGAAATTCCGGCAGACCATATTGATAAAAGTTATGCGGGCGGCAATGCGCGAAATAATGCAACCACAGGTTGGGGAGCGGGCTCTGCATTTGAGCGTATGCACCGCGGTTTTGGCGGGGGATCGCAACATCAGGCTGCACCGCCTCAGAAAAGATCTGTGATCAGCAATATTCCCACGCGCCCGCAAGTAAAAGAACATGTGCCTTCAGAAAACTTCACGCCCAGCAATCTTGATAATCTGCAGGCCGGGCAAAAGGTTGAACACCAGAAGTTCGGTTTTGGCGAAGTAAAAAAAATGGAAGGCGCTGCGCATAATCCGATCGCCACAATTCATTTTGAAATGAACGGCGAGAAAAAAATTATGCTGAATTATGCCAAATTGAGAATTGTGGAATGATATCGGTAAATTAGAAAGCAAATTATTGATATGATCCGAACCTCTATTTTGATTCTTCTCACCTTTTCCCTCCCGGTTTCAAGTTTTAGTCAAAGGGTTGTACGGAAGGGCGTGACGCCGGTAAATAAACCGCAACCTGCAAAAAAATCTGAAAAGTTTTCTCCGGAACAGTTTCGCGGAAAGTGGCAGGAGGTGAGGCGAACTGTGGCAGGGAAAAAACCTGTTGATTTCACCGATACTCTGTTTCTGAACTTTTTTAAAAGAGATTCCGTTATCACCCGAAATGGCACGATGGAAATGAGCCAGAAAGGCCTCGTGCAGGTTGATGGCAACCGCGTATTTTTCGCCGGCGATGATTACACGATCGTGAAGTTTCAAAAGCACCTTGTGCTGGAAGATGGAGAATATATACGTACGCTTGAAAACAGGGAAGCATTTTATGCTGATTCCCTGGGGTTGATCAAGGTGCCGAAAGAAAATATTAAAGACCCTGTTGCTATCAATGCAAATCTTTTGAAGGGGAAGTGGTTTGTATACAGAACACAGTCTGTCCCCGGAGAAAGCGTCCCTGATTCCATATTGATCCGAAATATTGAATTCAAAGAAACGGGAGGCAAAATTGTTACCGGCTCAGTGAGTGTGCAGAAAAAAGGAAGTATGGAAACGGTTCCTTTTGAAGCATTGATCAATGAAAAAGAAATGCACATTAAAACAACCGTTTCAAACTGGAACCTGCGTTTCTATAAAATTTCGGAAAAGGAAATCATCTTCGGCAATATGGGAGGCATAGTTTACTTCGCGAAACAGTTTTAAGGAAATTCAAAAGTAAAAAGTCAAAATTCAAAAGTAAAAACTTGCCGGGTGCTGATTGGATGCACGCAAAGAAGCTAAGAAAACAAAAGCGCAAAGATCTTTAGCTAATTCCTCTTTCTTCAATTGAGATTCCTCACTTCGTTCGGAATGACAGTTTTTTGTTTCAATGTTTAGGGCCGTCGCGAAAATCGCGACAGCCCGTAAGATCAAGAGTTACCGGCTACTGACTGCCGACTAATGACTGCAGACTATCGACTAGTTTCTTTCTTCAAAGTAATAATGCCCGATCACGTCAAAACTGAAGAGACAATCTTCCAGCACTTGTCCCGCTCCTATATTATGCACGACAAGATGCCTTTCGCCATGGTTTGAAAGCCTGTTCACCACCATGCCTATATGCGTTCTTCCATTCTGCAATCGCCATGCAACTACATCGCCGGGCAGGTAGGCCTTAGCGTTAGTTCCCCCGCTTCTCACTTCTGCATAGCGGGAAAAGAATTCCATGAGGTTTGGTACGCGCCGGTGATCGATATTTTTATCGGGGCCGGGCAATCCCCACAAGCGCGGATACTCAGTCCACCTTCTTTTCATGTCTTCATGAATCAGCTTTTGAAGATCGATACCGATCTTTCGAAAAGTTCTGATGACCACATCGGTGCAAACCCCCTTGTCTTTCGGCACATCTCCGCCCGGGTAGGAGATGCTAAAATAAGCGGGATCATAATCAACCCGGTCTTTAGTAAGAGAAAGTGCAGCGTTAGAGATCTGTTCCCGCTTAGGAGAAATATTTGCGGGCACAAATTCGTATGCGTATTCACCATGTGCTGCAGAAGGTTTTTGTTGAGAACAACCCAAAGTAAACAGCACCAAAAGGCGCGCTATAGTTCTCATGAACTTTTCTCTAAATATCCAGAGTTAACAATCTAAATCAAAGGATTATGTGTTAACTCAATTGTTAAATCATACTGACAAAAACAGCGGGTTCGGTACAATCAACGCAAAAAGTAATCGGTTATCAGTAACTTTGCAGGGCTGCATTTGCGGCAGAAATAAAGATTAAAACATGATAAAGACCGGAAACCCTGTTATAAGCATATACACTGAGATGACTCCAAACCCGGAGACCATGAAGTTTGTGGCCAATAAACTTTTGTACCCGGGAAAGAGCATTGACTTTCCCGATGTGGACAGTGCGAAGCCTTCGCCGCTGGCGCAGGAGCTATTTACATTTCCTTTCATAAGGTCTGTATTCATTGCGAGCAATTTTGTAACGCTTACAAAAACATCAGACACAGAAGATTGGCAGGATGTGATTCCCACCATCAAACAATTTTTAAAAGAATACCTTGAAGAAGGAAAAGTAGTGGTGAACGAAGACCAAGTAGCCGTGATGAAGCCCGAAAGTTCAAACACTGTTAACGCAGATGACGATGACGTGGTTAAGCGTATTAAAGAACTCCTTGAAAACTATGTGAAGCCCGCGGTAGAAATGGATGGCGGCGCCATACAATTTAAGAGTTACGAGAATGGAAAGGTGAATCTATTAATGCAGGGAAGCTGCAGCGGATGCCCTTCTTCAATGATCACGTTGAAAGCGGGTATTGAAGGAATGATGAAGCGTATGATCCCAGAAGTAAATGAAGTTGTTGCAGAAGCGGAATAATCCTTCAGTTTTAAAAATATTAAGCACCTTCCGGGGTGCTTTTTTTGTGTGAGGGAAAGGCTTAGATTTATTTGATCAATTATCGTATGGAGCTTGCAGAAATAGGAAGACAATTTGTTGAAGGAATTAAGCAAACCGGCTGGCTTGAAGCCGTAGCAGTGGTTTCCGGCATTGCAAGCGTTTGGTTTAGCAAAAAGGAGAATATTCTCGTTTACCCGGTAGGGTTAGTGAACACAACCTTTTACACCTACCTCAGTTTTAACAGCCATTTGCTCGGTGAGGCGGCCGTAAATCTATACTATACCATTGTAAGCCTTTGGGGATGGTACTTATGGAGCAATAAGGATGCGCATAAAAGGCCCCTGCTTCACATCAGCTTTTCCAACAGAAAACAGGTGGCATACCAGGTCGCGTTTTTTGTCGTTTTATACGCTACGATCTTTTTACTGCTCACCTACCTTAAAAAAGGATTTGCATCGGGCGCGATCCCATGGGCAGACGGCTTAGCCAGTGCCGCCGCGTTTACAGGAATGTATTTAATGGCTAAAAAGAAAGTGGAAAGCTGGTACTGGTGGATCATCACGAATATCGCTTCTATTCCCCTGTACTTTGTTAAGGGGTTTGTTTTCACCAGCGTTTATTATCTTATACTTTTACTGCTTGCATTCAGCGGACTTCATTCATGGAAAAATAAAGCGAGGCATGGTCGCGCTTAAGAAAGTGGTTATAATTGGCCCTGAATCTACGGGCAAGAGCGACCTGTGCAAGGCGCTCGCATTGCACTTCAACACGCACTTTGTTCCGGAATATGCACGTGAATATCTCCTCACTAACGGCACCGCCTATTCGCAAAAGGATCTTTTAAAAATAGCCGAAGGGCAATTGGAGCTTGAGGACAAGATCACGCAAACCTGTCTTCGCGGGCAAAAGCAGTTCGTATTCATTGATACCGATATGCAGGTGATAAAAACCTGGAGTGAATTTGTTTTCAACCGTTGCGATATTAAAGTTCTTGATCTCATAGCCGCGCGCCATTATGATATGTATCTTCTTACCAATACGGACCTTCCCTGGCAGAAAGATGAATTGCGTGAGTACCCTGATCACGAAACGCGATTAAAATTATTTCACCACTACCGCGACGCATTAATAAACCAGGATGTGCCATGGGCCGAGGTGTCAGGTACCGGGCCAGAAAGGATAAGAAATGCTGTGAAAGCAGTAGATAAGATGTTTAGCGGTTAAATGACTCTCTATAACTACCAACTACCAACTACAAACTATAAACTGTCTCACTCTTTCCTCAAAAGTTCCTGCACTCCCGGATCGCCTTCAATAGCATTCATTTGTCGTAATAATATTTGCGACCGCCGCGCCACATATTTGCTTAAGGGTTTAACGGTATATTTCTTCGGGTTGGGAAGGCAGGCCGCGATCTGCGCTGCCTCCACCCTCGTAAGTAGGTTTGCATTTTTATTAAAATATTTCTTCGCCGCCGCCTGCACGCCGAAAACTCCTTTCCCCATTTCGGCAACGTTCAGGTAGGTTTGAAGGATTCTTTTCTTCGGCCAAAGTGTTTCGATCATAAAAGTGAAATATACTTCGAGCCCCTTTCTGAAAAATCCTCCACCCTGCCAGAGAAAAACATTCTTTGCTGTTTGCTGGCTTATTGTACTTGCGCCGCGCCTCCTCTTCGGATTTTTTTCATTGTGCTTAATCGCCATTTTGATCCTTTTCACATCAAAACCATTGTGAACCGGAAAAAGCTGGTCTTCACCTGCAATCACGGCAAGCTTGATATTACTTCCCATTTTGTTATAGGAGATCATGTCTCTGGCGAGGCCGTGATTCAAGTTACCAATTTGCGTAAGTGTGATCGGCGGATTTAAAAAACGGCAGGCGAGAATGTACACCAGGTGGAGCAAGAGGATCCACAACACCACCTTCTTAAATTTTTTCCAGAACATATTGGTCTATCAGGGAGTAACGTCCATATACTGCAGAGAATAACCTTTCTTACCGATAACAATACCTTTTGATCCGGCCCGCGACATTAAATAACCAACTCCTCCAAGCCCTACTGCTGCCAGCAGCAACTCAGGGCTAAATTTATCTTTATCTATCAGGTAAGAAACACCGCTTCCCACAACAAGCAATGCAGCCCCGCCCATCAAGGTATAGCCGCTTCCGCTTACATTAAATCCTTTTCTTGTTTTACCTAAAGAAAGAATGTCGTGATAAGAATAATTATAACTAAAGCTGCCTACAGTATCATAAATAACTCCGCCAACGGTGGTTGGTATATGCCTCACCTGAAATTCCTGTATGAAAAGCGTATCATTATGAATGCGCTTCACCAGGCCGTTACGGTAAGCCCCTGTTTTTGTAGTGAACTCAAGGTTGTTGCCCGCATAAATATTTTGAACCGTTTTGCTTTTCTTCTTTAAAATAAGGAAATCGGAGGGCTGTGAAAAGCCCGTGAGAGAAATCATAACGGCAACGCATACCAGAAGTTTTCTCATAAGATGATTTACCAGGTTAAAACTACGCCAATTATTAAGGCAAGTCCAAAAATAAGAAACAGACTCCCTGAGATCTTGTTTAGAATAACAATGTTGCGGTTGGTCAGCTTCCTGCGCAGTTTGCCGGCCAGGTTAATTTTAAGCACATCGGCCATCATGTTCAGAAGAAGGCATAGAGAAAAGATCACGATCTTTTCATTGAATGTATTGGTAATTGATTTTGTGGCAGCCGCAAACCAAAGTGCGATAACGCCCGGGTTCAAAGTATTTATCAGGAATCCGGTCACAAACAGGCGAACGTGGGTTGCTTTACCGATTGATACGCCTGCATCCATTTCTTCCTTGGAATGAAATTTTTTGAAAAAAAGATAAAAAACGCCAAGGGCAATAAGGAAGATGCCTCCAACAATCCCTACAATTGATTTATAGGTTATCAGCTGGCTAAGAAGGTTTCCAAAAAAATTTGCCGTCACCACCCAAAGAAGGTCGCTCAACCAAACCCCTGAAATAAAGTAAAAGGCAGGCGCGAGGCCATAGTTGATACGAAGTTTAATGAGAGTGAAAATTACCGGGCCCACCGAAAAGATCAGAGCCAGTCCTAATAAAATTCCGGTGAAAACGGCATCTATCATAATAACCCTGTTTTACCCTTCTCTTAATTCGTTTATCCGTTCCTGTTAGCAAGGAATGTTTGCCAGTCCTGCAGCATGGATCCCTTTAATACGCGGGGAAATTTATGTTGCCCGCCGATCTTTCCTTTTGAGTGCATAAAATCAAGAAAAACTTTCTCCGGTAACACTTCTGCATATACATCGCGGAGCGCATGCTTCCTCTCCACTTCATAATCATCATTCAGCTCCTTGAGTTTTGAATCAATATGGTTCATGAGCACTGAGGCGTCTGCTGCATCGTCGCAGGCAAGGTACCATTTATGTGCAAACACAGTACCGTTGGGCACTCCGGCCACAGTGAATTCGGGAATGTCCACATTCAGGTCTGCACAGGTCATTTCAATTGCCTTGTTCATATTGTCAACACTCAGGTGTTCGCCAACGAGGCTTAAAAAATGTTTCGTTCTGCCGGTGATGATGATCTCGCTTCTTTCACGGTCTACCAGCCTTACCGTATCTCCTATTGCATACCTCCATGCCCCTGCGTTGGTACTTATCAGAATCGCGTAATCGCGGTTCAACTCTATTTCATGAATCATCAGTACCTCCGGCTCTTCCACCATGTTTCCATCGGCGTCAAAATTATTATCGTCGAAGGGCACGAATTCAAAAAAGATATTATTGTTCAGCACCAGTTGCATTCCCTTTGTGCCCTGCCTGGTTTGATACGCCAGAAAACCTTCGCTTGCAAGATAGGTTTCGATGTAAATGATCGGCTTACCCAATATTTTTTCAAACCCTTTTTTGTAAGGCTCCATGGCCACGCCTCCGTGTACATAAAAGCCCAGGTTTGGCCACATCTCATGAATGTTATTCAGCTTGTATCGCTCAATGATCTTCTCCATGCACAATTGCAGCCATGCGGGAACACCGATGATAAATCCGATATCCCAGTTCGGCGCATTCTCCACTATCTCATCAAGTTTCTCGCTCCAGTCTTTCACCCGCGCGATCTTTTTCCCCGGCTTATACATTCCCAAACCAAGAAACCAAAATGGTATCTTTCTTTGCTGAATTCCGCTAAGGTCTCCTGCATAGTAAGTTGGGCCTTTCTGCAACTGTGTGCTGCCTCCCAATATCAACCACCCTTTCCCGATTGAACTTGCCGGCAGATTTTCGTAACGGGTCAGCGTAAAAAGTTGCCTTAAACTGGTGAGTGTATTACTCCTGAGAAGGTCGCGCGTTATGGGAATATATTTACTTGAGGCCTCGCTGGTTCCTGAACTCAGAGCGAAATATTTCACAACGCCGGGCCAGCAAACATCCGGTGTACCTTCCTGTGCTTTGTACCACCATTCATTATAAATGCGGGAATAATCATAGAGAGGAACATTCTTTTGAAAAAGTCTGTCCGGGTGCTGGTCCAGCAAAATCTCATCGAAGCGATGCAACTGTCCGAATTGCGTGAACCGGGCTTTTTCCAGCAACCTGCGCAACACCTTTACCTGTTGACCACGCGCATCTCTTGCAGGCAATTTTAATGCGCGCGCTATATATGCAGGAATTTTAATGTCAATCAATGCCATCAGCAGGTTCTATGAAAAACAAATATAAAATAATGAAGGCTATAATGCTTGCAATATAAGATGAGGGCTATTGTCACCTATAAGTAAGTTCTGCCATTTATATATTTATTGCAAGGCTAATCAGTCAAAATTGGGTAGGTTTGTTGCCTAAAAAAATCAGTATACGCATGAAGAAATTATTTTTTACGCTGGTGTTGATCTCCAGTTTATTTAAAGCCAGGGCCGATGAGGGAATGTGGCTGCCGATGTTGCTCGGGCAACAGGTTTATAACGATATGGTTAAAAAAGGATTGAAACTCACCAAAGAACAACTCTATTCCATCAACAAAGCCTCCATCAAGGATGCCATAATAATTTTTGGAAATGGATGTACCGGTGAGATTGTCAGCAACCAGGGCCTGATCTTCACTAATCACCACTGTGGATATGGCGCAATTGCCGCGGCAAGCAGCATGAAGAATAATTACCTGAAAGATGGTTTCTACGCCTTCTCTAAAGACCAGGAACTTCAGACCAGCCTCACGGTTCAATTTCTTGATAAGATAGTGGATGTTACTAAGGAGGTAGAAGATCAGTTGAAAGGATTGAACTGGGAAGAGCGTACAAAGAAAATGCAGGATGTATATAAATCGATCACAGACAAAGTGATGGATAAGGAAAATGGTGTTGCAGGAAGAGTGTACAGCATGTTCAACGGAAACCAATACATCATGTATGTTTATAAAACATATCGTGATATCCGTTTGGTTGGAACTCCTCCCGAGAGCGTGGGAAAATTTGGAGGCGATTCTGACAACTGGGAATGGCCAAGGCATACCGGCGATTTCGCAGTGTTTCGTGTATACGCTGCCAAAGACGGCAAGCCGGCTGAATTCAGCAAAGAAAATGTTCCGATGACGCCAAAGCACTTCCTGCCCGTAAGTTTAAAAGGAGTTAGTGAAGGCAGTTTCGCCATGATCTACGGCTACCCCGGCGGTACCAACCGTTATGAAACCAGCATGGGAATCAAATTGAAAAATGATATTGAAAACCCTTCATTGGTTGACCTTCGCGATGTGCGCCTGAAATACATGCATGAACAAATGGTGAAAGACCCTGCGGTAAAATTGAAACTTGCATCAAGCTATGCCGGTATTGCGAACTACTGGAAATTCTTTGATGGAGAAAGCAAGCAGCTTAAGAAATTTAAAACCTACGAGCAAAAACAGGAATTTGAAAACAAGTTTGCGAAATGGGCAGCAGGCAAACCGGAATTTGAAAACCTGATGGCTGAATATAAAAAGAATTATGCAGCCTGGACGCCTTACAGCAAGCAACGGCAATACCTGCGCGAAGGTATTTTGGGATCTCCTCTTGCGGGCTATGTTTCTTCTTTAATAGGAGTTGAAGCCGCTATGGTTAAGGAAGGAAGTTCATCTGCAGATATTCAAAAAGCAGTTGAGGCTGCAGATAAATCACGCACCCGATTTTTGGAAGGCGAGGATTTGCCAAGCGATGAACGGATACTTGCCAAAGTGCTGATGATGTATTACAATGATGTAGATAAGAGCCAGCACCCTGTTGGTGTATTTGAACGCATCCGTGATAATTATGGAAGCCTGAGCGAAGAATCAACCTATCGCAAATTTGCAAAGGATGTTTTTGAAAAGACGATGGTGCTTAACGATGACAAATGGAAAACATTTGTAGCAAGGCCTGATGCGAATATGCTGCAACAGGATATTGCTTTCGATTATCTCGCGCCCTTCGTAAAGAATTATAATACCAAGTATGCTCCGATGTACACCGCTTTCCTGAACAGGAATGCAGAACTTAACAGAAGCTACATGAAAGGTATAAGGTTGATGGATACTGCTGCGGCGAAGAAAATGTACCCGGATGCAAACTTTTCAATGCGCGTAAGTTACGGCAGTGTAAAAAGTTATTCCCCGCGCGATGCCGTTCATTATGATTATGTAACTACAAGCAAAGGAATTCTCGAAAAGTATGTTCCCGGCGATTATGAGTTTGATCTTCCTTCAAAACAAATAGAGTTACTGAAGAAGAAAGATTTCGGACAATACATTGATAAAAAACGTAACGATCTTGTTATCGGCTTTATAACCACAAATGATATCACCGGCGGCAACAGCGGAAGCCCGGTGATCGATGGAAACGGTAACCTTATCGGACTTGCATTTGACGGTAACTACGAAGCTTTAAGCCATAAGATCGCTTTCGACAACAACCTTAACCGTACAATTAATGTGGATATCCGCTATGTACTGTGGTGCATAGATAAACTCGGCGGAGCGAAGAATATCATCAACGAGTTGAAATTGGTAAGATAATTTTCAAAATAACAGATGCTTAAACCGCTGCACTTCGCAGCGGTTTTTTTATACATTATTTTTTGGGCGAAGTAGCGGCTGCAGAGATAACAATGTTTCTCGCCACTTTAGGAGTTAGGTAAGCTTTCTGTCCTTTACACTCAATTTCCATCAGTTCATCATACGACTGGCGGGAAAGGACCCGTATCTGTTTGTTCATTCCCAGGCCGATCTTGTCAAGGTATTGGAGAAAGTCAGAAGAATTATTATTCACCGCAATTATATTGTAAAGTATCCCTTCCTCCGCATCCAACAGCAATGTTCTTACCTGTTGCAAAACAGGAGCATCTTTCTGCGGTATCAGGTCTCCGTGAGGGTCAACCGTGGGATAGTTTAGAAACCGGTTCAGCCTTTCAACCAGTTTGGGGCTTTGTATATGTTCAAGCTGTTCTGCCACTTCGTGTACCTCATCCCATGTAAAATCAAGTTTATCAAAAAGAAAGGTTTCCCAAAGCCGATGCTTTCTTACAATGTCTGTGGCAAGCTTTAATCCTTTTTTGGAAAGAGATGATTTTCCATAACGTTCATATTCCACCAGCTTCTTCTCCTTCAATTTCTTCAACATGTCGGTTGCAGTGGCCGGCTTTACGTTCAGATGCGTAGCAAGTTCGTTAGTGCCCGTTTCTGTTTGATCACCATTTTCGCAGGTAAGGCGATACAATGCCTTAATATAATTTTCCTCCGTAATTGATAACATAAGCCAAAGATAAAGCTAGTTACCAGTTCAACCGCCCGAAAGGGGATCATGGCAACTATCCGATGATTCCTGATCATTATTTAATGCATCGGAGAAAATTCAAAACTCGTTTTTACACCTGCAAATTCACAACCCTTACTTTCCCATCCACCGCTTAAAATCGGCGACTTTCTCCCGGCTTACCGTTGCTTCTTTATCTAGTGAAGGCTTCAATGAAAGAATAAGACGGTTGCCAAAGTAATCGTCAATTTTCTCCACACTATTTATACTAACAATTACCGAACGGCTGATGCGGAAATATTTTGAAGGATCAAGCATATCTTCCAATTCGTCCATCGTATAATCCACTACGTATTTTTTGTTCTCACGTGTTTTGAAAAAGTTCAACCTTCCATCGCTGAAGAAGTAGGCTATGTCATCCACTTCCACGCTTACCAGTTTTTGGCCCACCTTTACCAGGTAGCGTTTGCGGTATTCGCGAGGCTGCAACTTCTGGCGTAGTTCTTTCACGAGGTTATCCATATCAAAGGAATGTTGTTCCTTACCCGAGGAAAATTTTTCTTTCCATTTCTTAAATTTATCCAACGCGGCGTTGAGCTCTTCGCGTTGAACAGGCTTTAGCAGGTAATCAATGCTATTCACCTTAAATGCCCGAAGTGCATACTCATCGTATGATGTTGTAAAAACTACGGGAGCTTTCAGGTTTACCAGATTGAATATTTCAAAACTCTGGCCGTCTGCAAGTTCAATATCCATCAGTACAAGATCAGGCTCGGGATTACGCTGCAACCATTCAACAGTGCTTTGAATGCTGTCGGTAACTCCGCAAACAATTGCAGACTCATCTACCAGGTTCAGCGTTTTAATGAGCTTTTTTACGGCAAGGTCTTCATCTTCCACAATAAGAATATTCATACGATAGCTTTTATACAATTATTGATTTTAGTTCTCTTTAGCAACGGGCAATCCCGACTGGTTCCAGATCAGCGGAATCACCACCATAAAATTTTTCTGGCCTTTCACCACCTGGAAACCGTCTACACCTAAAAGTTTGTACTTCATGCGAATATTTTTTAGTCCGATTCCCGTAGAAACCTCGGTACGCAACTTCTGTTGGAGATTGTTATTCACCACAAGTTGATTGGCGGTTGTAGTAAATATTTCGATCGTCAGCGGATTCTGGCGGCTTATCACGTTATGCTTTACTGCGTTTTCCACAAGCAACTGAAGGCTTAAAGAAGGTACGAGGTATGTGTTATACTTTTTGTCTGGCTCCACATGAAGTTGCAGCGCGTCTCCATGGCGTGTTTTCAGCAAATTAAAATAGCTCTCCATAAATTTTAATTCACTCTCAAGAGTGGCCATCCCTTCTTCGTTTGTGCGTAACAGGTAGCGATAAACCTTGCTGAGCTCATTGAGAAATTTTTCTGCTTCTTTTTTGTCTTCACTTATCAGTGATGAAAGGGTGTTGAAACAATTGAAAAGAAAATGCGGGTTCACCTGGCTCTTCATATTTTCAAACTCCTGGTTAATGCTCATTTGTTTCAATAGTTCATTTTCACCGAGATTCTCTTTATATTTTTGAACTATATACACCACCTCCCAAAGAGTTTCAAAAACTATATTTACCACGAAGCCTACCAGAAGTCCCATTTTCAGGTGGTCGTAATTCAGCTTATATCCAAATAAATTTAATGCATCGTAAAGGAAGAAAATGGCAAGCACCGATGGAGTCATCACAAACAGGAAAACAAAAGTGATGTAACGTACGCGCTTCGATGTCTGATTGATGGCGGGGAATTTCCTCCGTACGGCATCATCGTACTGGTAATGTAAAAACCATGACCCCATCCCCAACAAAAATATAAGCGGAAATGAGCCGAGCCACAATTGCCACTGCTTGTACCAGCCGAGGCCGAACATTATGGAATTGAGTGTCCAGCTGATAAAGGGCATTGAGAAGAGAAAACCGGCCCATTGAAACTTTGGTGGATTACGTAGTTTCATGACAGAGCCCCCGCGTTTTTAATTAAGGGAATAAGTATTGTACGCATCCCGGCCGTTTCCCTGATCTGTACGCGATCCTGATCAAGAAGAATGTATTTCTGTACAAGATTATCCAGGCCCTCTTCTTCATCATTACGCCCGCCCCGCAAACGCGGATTCGTTGAATGCGAGATCTTTAAAAATTGACCGGCAAGGCTGATCTCAATCAGTAACGGCCTTTGCTTGGTGGCAACCTGGCTGTAAATGATATTCTCCAAAACAACCTGCATGGTAAGCGGAGGAAGATAGGTTGTGTAGTCTGATACTTCGCGGTCGCCGGGAACACTTACCCGGATAGCACTTCCAAAACGCTCATTGATCAGGTAGAGGTATGAACGGGCAAAGTCAAGTTCATCGCGCAGCGAAACGAGTTGTTCATCATCGCCACGAAGCATGTACCTGTGCACCCTTGTCATTTCGTTTAAAAATTTATCTGCAGCCGCTTCATCTTCCCCAATAAGGCTTGATAAAGTATTGAAGCAATTAAAAAGGAAATGCGGATTAACCTGCCCTTTCAAGCCAAGCAATTTAGTTTTCTGGTAGGTGTATTTTAATTGCTCTGTTTCAATGATCGAATTTTTCCACTTCTCCCAGCCCGAAGCGGCCTCTCCTATAATGGCGATCACAAGGCCGGCAAAACATACAAAAGTTATCACCGCCCACATCATTTCACTTCGGGGCCTGCAAACCATAAATGGAAAGCTCTCAAAAAACAGGAAGAGGAATTGAACCAGCAGCACGTTCATTAAAAAAAGCAGAGGTAGCAAAATGGCTATGCGCCGAAAAAGGCTGTTCTCATCAGGATAACGCTTCTTTACCGTTCGTGCCGAAAATCCGAAAAGGCTTTGCACTATCCAGAAGTAAAGTATCGAGCAAAAAAGAGAAATAAAAAAATCTTTTCCATAATTAGTGATGCAACTGCCAAACATCAGCAGGTTGATAGAGATCCCATAAGGCAGCATAAACCAAAGAAAGATCCGATTATCATTCGTATTGCGCCCGGAAAATTGCATCCCTCAAATTATTAATTTATGTTTTCTAATTAGTTTTCACCATGCATGAAGTGGCATTTAGCATGGATGAAGTGCGTTATATTTTCATCGATAATAAAATCGCAGTTCTGTTGCCATCGCTTTGAATATCAAGAACAGCCCCGGCCGATGCGGCCCTCGTTTTCATCTCTTCGTTATTTGCGGATAAGGCGGGGTTGATCCTGTTATAATTTGCAGCAGTGGAGAAAATGCGGAGTTGCAGCATCTTCTTTACATAATCGATCTGCACATCGGTTTCTTCCGCTTTTAATATCTCTACAAGGTTAGTGATCGCCGCTTTATAGATCATGAGAAACTCCATCCTTTTCTTCATATCTATTTTCAATTTTCCCATGCCGGCGTCCATACTCACATTTACTATACGTTCGCTTTTAGCACTTATTTCCTGTGTGAATTCCTGGATCCGGTTTAGGGTTTTTTCCATTGAATCATTGTGAGGATCGATACTCCAAAGCACATCATTCATGGCGGTAACCATGTACCGGCTCTTAATCTTAATTTCCTGTATATAATCTTTCGACTGTGTCGGCTGGGTGTCAGATTTTATTCCCGCTATTTCACTCAGCACATGAATGTTCTGAAGGGTGTTGTTCACTTCCTCCGCAAGGCTTTGCCCGATACCTGAACGCATTGCCTGAACCTTTCTTAACCGGGCCTGGCGTTGCCTGTCAATCAAAAATAAAATTGCGGAGATTAGTAGTCCGACCAGGGATATGAACCACCATGTACGGTAGAATGGCGATGCAACATGTATGTTTAGCGTAGTGATTTTTCCAAACTTCCCTGTCTCATCTTTACAAGCAGCTTTAAAAATATAATTACCGGGCGGCAGGTAGTTATATACGATCTGGTTTGTCTTAGGCACCTTTTTCCATTCCTTATCTAACCCTTCAAGCTGATAATAGATATCAAAGGAACTGTTATACGTTAATGTAGACAGGCTTATGGTAAGCGAGTTCTCGTCCGGGCCTAAAAGAATTTTATCAAGGCTCTTCAACGAATCTACGTGAAGCGGTTCTGCTAAAAGATGAAATTCAGAAATGGCTACCTCCGGCGGCGTGTATCCTGAAACCGACATGTCTGCCGGATCAAAAACCACAAAGTTCTCCACCGTACCGAAAGCCATCCTTCCGTCTTTAAACCGGATAGAGCTTGCAATTGAATAGGTGCTGGAGGGAACACCCTCGTCTATCATATACCAGCTCATCATCCTCTTTAGGTAGTTGTAACTTATCACTCCTACGTCAGACACCATCCACAACCTGTTGCTGTCGTCAACCGCCAGGTTTATGATCTGGTTGGTAGGCAGAAAATTATCTGTGCCGAGGTACCAAAGCCTGTTGGTGTTAAGACTTAGAAAATTAAGTCCGCCCGAGGCGATCACCATCAGCGAATCATTGTACTGAACAATATCGGCCGCACCATTGTCTCTTATTCCCGTTCCATTGCTATTTCGTACGTAATAACGGTCAAGGCTATCCGAAGCCGGGTTGAGCCTTCGCACTCCGTCTCGGTCTGTACAAATCCAGATAAAGCCCTGCTTATCTTCATAAAGCCGTGATACCAGTCCGCCGAGTCGGTGAACCACATTAAAACTTTCGTTCGCCGCGGTAAACTTCACCAATGATCCGTTTTGAGTGCCAAGCCAGATGTTCCCAAACTTATCCTCAATAATTTGCCGGATGGTACTTTTGGAAAAAACCGGAAGGTTAAGAAAATCGGTGGTATTTGTTTTCTTACGGTATATCATTAGCCCTCCATGCTGAAGCCCACGCCAGATATCTCCGTTTGCGCGGCGCATCATACACCAGGCCATTCCTTCTTTTTTTTGTTGTGATTGCCTGGTCACATCATCTTCTATCGGTTGGAGATTTTTATCGTACGCGAACAAGCCGTGGCCCCAGGTAGACACATAAAAACTTCCGTTTTCTGCTTCCAGGAAGTCTGTTACATCAACCTTAAACGGATCTTTACTTCCCGGCCGCCTAATACCTATGGTTTTTGAGATCTGGGAAGCGGGATTGAAACGATAAAGGCCTTTATTTGTAGTGATCCAGATATTTTTTTCACGGTCTTCGTAAAGCATCCCCACCTTATCATACCGGATGCTGAACTGGCCCGGAAGATTGCTTTGTATAGAAACCGGCTGCTGCGAGAATTCATTGAGATAGGCATAAAGATTCTGCCCGGTAAACCAAAGCGTACTGTCACCCAATTCAGTTACGCCATACATTTCGTAGTAATCGCCGCCCACAGACCTTCCGATTTCATGCTGCCAGTCTTTTTCAAAACCGGTACGTACATCGTGCGACCTTATCACCTGAATATTGTCATCCCAGGCAGAAGCCCAGGCACGCCCGAACCGGTCAATGAAAAAGAAAGAGATCCTTTTCATGGAAGAAAAGGCGGCGATGTAAGGGTCGTTATCGCTATTGTTGCCGCGGTATGAAGCCTTTCTTGTTTGAGGATTAAATTTTACAAGCCCTGAATCTGTGCAGATCCAAAAGTTATCCGAAGCATCCTGGTAAAGATGATTTGGCCGCCATCGAGCCGGAAGTATAAAGGGCGCAGACTTCTCATTGAAAGAATTTCCCTTTTCATCATAACCGAGAATTGCTTTACCTAAAACAACGAGATACGGATTTTTCTGATTGTCTATAAACAATCCACTTTCCAACCTCTCTTTTGCCAAATCATTAAGGTTGATATTGGCGGGAACATAATTATGTTTTTCCGTATGAAAATATCCTGCCTGTATTCCGTTATAAACCATCCACATCCGGTTGTTTTTTCCCATCCCGATTGCCCTGATCCCCGCATCGGGAAGGGAGGCTGGCTGGTTTTTCCGGTGTGTGAAGGTCAGAAAGCGTTTTCCGTCGTATCGCTGCAGCGCGCTGAATGTGGCTATCCACATAAAGCCGCGATCATCCTGAGCAACGCTTTCGATATTCTCGCTTACCAACCCGTCGCGTTTTCCGAGGTAGGAAAAAACGAACTGGTTCTCTGCCTGTGCGAAGCCTTTAAAGCCGGTATTTAAAAAAATCAATATTGCCAACAACCTGTTCAAATGCACTCTTTTAGTATTTCAAATGTACTGCAGCGCTCAATCAATGAAGAACATTTGAACCACGGCAATATGCAATTCATTCACTGTTTTTTACAGTTCATTCACCGGAAGGCCATGCGGTTCTTTAAGCCGCCTTATCCCTCTCGGAAATTTTAGCTGCTTCAAGATCAGCCTTCTGCTTCGATACCGCAGCTATCCGGATGTTCTCTTCGGCCGGGCGCAGCACCTTCTTATCGCTTCTCGAACTCGCGAGACAGGCCAGCCTGATTTGTGTTGTGATGTACTTTCCTTTCATATTGTTCAGATTTATTACACAAAGATGGTTCGCAAAAGCCGCGCAGGCAAAGGGTTTCGTAATGAACTGTCAATAAAGCGGGATGAAAGGTATATTACGGTATAAACGATGCGGGCGCAACAAACAAGGAGATCTGACGAACAATAAAGATTCAGGTTTAGATAATTTGGAGCTCAAAAAACTATGTTGATAACACTTACTTAAATAGCAAGAGAAGTTCGGACATAAAAAAAAAAGACCTCCTCAAGGGAGATCTTTTAACGGTGTGTCCAATAAAAAACACAAAGGAAAAGTTCAAATTCCGAGCGTGCCTTCAAACCTGCCTCCCTACTCTCCAAAAATTCTCGCGGCAGCGCCCTTATACTCAGTTTCAATTTTATGCCCGCTGTTTATGCCAACCATGGAAGAAGTTTCAACGCCCGCCAGGTTGCCGCCGACCTGTATGGGCCCGAGAGGGAGCGGTGTACCCGAAATTCCGGCTTCCAATGAAGATTTGATCCCGAAATCTGAAAATGTTTTGTTGTTGTCGAATGAAATAAAAACCTGGTTCTTCATTTCGGCTTTTACTCCAAGAAAAGAACCCTTTACTCCGGGGCCAACCAAAAGAGTCGATTTACCACTTTTGAATTCATGTTCAAAACCGGCCATTATCGCTTCACCTATTTCGAGCTGAAATTTATTACAATCCACTTTCAAAACCGGGCCACCAAAATTTACTTCCAGGTTCAACCCTTTCGGGCAATCCAATTGCCAGTTTCGTTCAGCCTCCATTAAGCTATCCAGCCTTTCCGGATCGTAATCGTTACTGCATTTCACCAGGAAATTTTCACCGTTGGAGCCATTATGAAAAAGGCAGCCCCATGCCAGAAAATTAAAGTAGCTGCCCACTGCATTGTAAACCAGCATTTGATTGGATGGCGAAGGATCGAGTTGCGCAATGGCCACCAACTGATTGATGTATGATTTCCACCTCGTTTGTGCAACAAATATTTTCGGTTGCACGTGTGCAGCAAGTTCGCCCGCCATTTTATCAAACAATGGCCGTAGACTGTCTTCGCAACATTTAACCGCAAGTTCATCCTGAACATCGATACTCCTGTATTCATCTGATACCGGGCATTGCACTCCGATGAGCCGTGTAATGTATTGATCCATTATCGCCTTATGTTCCTTTGCATCCTTATCGCTGTAGTTGTGCAAAAATTCAGGAGTGAATTCTTCATGAAGTTCTTTCAGCATTTCATCTACGAGGTTACTGTACAATCCCGGATGCTCTTCCCCATTGCGCAAGGTATAGCGTTGGTTAACTGCAAGAGCGTTGTTCATCCACACCTGCCTCTCCGTGCTCACACTTGCTGCATAGTTTTCGAGTTCAGGCTTCCTCTGCCGGAACTCACTGTAAGTGGAAGGTATTGAAGGAAATGAAAACCTGCCAAGGGTTATCTCTTCGAAATGATCTTTCTGCGGCCGGCCATTCCTTTTGTTCCGCCTTCTTGCCAATTCTCTTAAATTGAATTTCCTTCCCATTTTATATGCCATAGCCATTGTACTTCTACGGTAGGCAACGCTTAGTTCGCGATTGAAATATTCCATCGACTTATCATACTCTTTTTTAAAATAATGGAGCATGCCCATGCTATGATTAGCCTCCACATTCAGTGAGTCGATCGAAAGGCATTGATTAAAATATGCAGCGGCCTTTAGCGCATCACCAAGTGCGAAATAACTTTGCCCGATGTTGTTCAGCACCATGCTGCTTTGAGGAGCCCGTTCCAGGCAGTATTGCAGAAGCGGGACCGCTTTATGAGGAACACCCGAAATATTCATCATGGCGGCGAGATTATTTACCATGAGTATCGAGTCCGGCGCGGATGACACGGCATTCATCATCAGGTAGATGGATTCACGAGGGTCATCTTTATAAAATGAAGCCACAGCTACATTATGTATCGATTCAACAGAAATGCTTTTGATTTCCGTATCTATCTCTGCTAACCGCGGAGCCGGTATTCCTTTTTTAACCACACTCATTGATTGCTGCACAGATGATACCAGTTGCGCACGCGTAGGCGGCTGAGAAGGAAGGGCGGCAAGGCGTGCCACGTCTTTAACCGGCGGCTTAATTACATGATCCGGCAGAACTGACACATCTACATTTACGGGAGCGGAAGCAGCATAATCTGCCGCCTCCTTCACCAGTTTTTTCTTGTATGCTTCAAGTTCTGCAGGGCTCATTTTCATCATCCTGGCAACGTCAGGCATTGAAGGAGCCTTGGGAATCTGCTGGGCATTTGCAAAGAGAAAACAGAGTGTGCCTGCAGCAGAAAAGATCAACTTTTTCATACTGAATTTTTTATTGATCACAATTCTTTTAACCAGCTTTCCGCAAATGGTTTTGCCACTTCGTAAACTTCTTTTCCTGCCCGAAAGATCAGTTTCCAATCAGAAGGCTTGCCCTCATATGCCGGATTAACAAAAACCTTTTTGCCGTTGCGGTCTTTAAGCTGTGCAGAAAAATCTACTGTAGCGGCGAGTTTCAGGTATTTCTCGATATGCCTTTTTAATCTGACATTCGGGTTAGCCGGGTATTCAAACTCCCATTTTTTAATTCTTTGCTGATAATCCTCTTCATTACGTTTTGCTGTATTAACCTCGCCATCGTAAATAGCGTCGATCATAAAGCTGTTTGGCTTTTTATACTCAGCTATCATCTCATCAAATTCACCAAGGTTCTTTTTCAATTCTTCCGAAGACATTCCCATTTGTTTAAATGCTTTCTCCATATCAATTCTGCTCTTTTCAAGTTTAGCCACTTCCTCTGTTCGAACCTGCTCCTTTGTTCTTACTGTCGCTTCATCTTTTACGGGCTTTGCGGCCAGCCTTTCCTTTTCATAATGTTTGCGGAGGTTTTCAGAGGCGAGAAATGTTTTCGTGTAGGTCAACATGTCTTTCGCAATCTCCCCTCGCTTGTCCAGCGCGATCTTTCCGGGATTGCGTACACTGTAATGTTCGAGGTAACCGTTCATAAAACTGTTGCGGATGCTTGACGAAGCCGCCGGTTGCGTAATGCCGAGAGCCGTCCAAAAATCATTTGCAATTTTGCGTGAGGCTGTAAATGAGATCAGGAAGATGCTGATAAGAGCCAGCACCAGCGTAATGATGCATACCCGTAAGAGGATAAGCGTGTTTTTGAGTGATAAAGTTTTCATGATTTTTTTATTGTAAAGATGTTTCTCCATAGAAACATTGTCAATGTATGTATGTATGAAATGAAGAATGAACTGCATGAATTGAAAAAGCCGGAAAAATTTTCCGGCCTTTATATTTAGGGTTGATAAGTGTTTTATTGCTTTATGAATTCAACGCGCCTGTTTTGCGCCTTTCCTTCTTTTGTTTTATTGTCGCCCACAGGCTCAGACTCGCCTTTTCCTTCGGCAGACAAACGTGAAGTCTCTATCTTAAAGTTTTCTTCGAGATATTTTTTCACTGCTTCCGCGCGCTTTCTGGAAAGTTCCGCATTGGCCGCATCGCTTCCGTCACTGTCTGTATGCCCTATGATGTTTACTTTAAGTTCACCGTGTTTAACCAGTGTTTCGCCTATCTCTTTCAGAACGCCTGCGCTTTCCGGCTTGATGGTAGCTGCATTCACATCAAACAAAATTCCGGTAGTGGAAAATTTCCCTTCTTCCACCAGTTTATGACGGGTATCGGGAAGGCCGGTGGCTATTTTCAGATTGGCGATATAAAACCCGAGTTGGTCTTCCTTATAGCTGCTGGAAAAAGTTCTGAAGAAAAGGTTGTTGAATACCTCGGTTACCGGCAAAGCTTTCGGCAGGTCGAATTTCTTTTCTGCGTTTACCCATACCCGTAAGCGGCTCTCCTGAACCTGGATGGAGAAATGAACCGGTTTCCCGTAGTTTGCTTCAAGGGCTGAAAGTTGCTGGCTTTCGGTGATGAAGCTGCGCGCACCGCGATCGTAACTTTCCATGTAAGTGCTGGTTGTGCCACCGGATGAAAGCCTGAGATAAACTTCCGCCGATTGCACCTTGCGGTATCCGCCATCCAAGAATTTATTATCTGCCGCATCATCTTCCCCACTGCTCATTAACCCGAATGAAAAATATGGATATGAGTAGCCCGTGTTTTCCATACTCAGCAAAAGATCAAATTCAACAGTAAAATTTTTGGTGAAAGGTTCTTTATTGGAAGTGAGATAGCTCGCCACCGGAAATAGCCTGAGCCAATTACCTTTCGCTGCCTCCAGGGTCACCAACTCTGCCTTACCCTGGGTATTCCAGTTGAGGGGAAGCTGGCCCATTTCCTCTCCTGTAAAATCATCAGCATAAATTATCTTTTCCCCCGCAACAAAATCGAACTTTGAATAACTCTTAACTGATGTTCCCGAAGAACCAGAACCGGTGTTCGCCTTTTTTTCAGTTACAGCTTCCACGCTTTTCTTACCTTCAACCACATCTAATCCATCATCAAGTGTTTTACTTACACGGTTATCAACGCGTTGATTAACTTTTTGATTCAGCTTGTTTTTTACTTTGTTTGTAAACTTTCCGAGTTGCGCATGTGCATCAGCATTAAAAAGGGCCGCCAATGCTGCGAGAAGGATTATTTGTTTCATGATTGTTCTTTTTTCGGCAAATTTTGTTGTTAGGAAAGAGAGAGAAAAGGGCAGCCCGAATGAACCGCATGAAGAAACGCATGAACTGCTGATAAATCACCTGAAATGCTGCCTTCAATTCATACCTAAAAAATTACTGTTCATTCACTTCTTATAAAGAGCGTGAAGCTAGGCCTCTGACTTTTGCACCTGATCATTAACTAAACAAACAAAGATGAAAAAGTCAATGCTTTCCATTCTGCTGCTTAGCACAGTTGCGGGCGGCGCCATGCTTACAACCGTAGTGTCTTGCGGTAAGGGTAAAACAGCTTCCGCCAATACCCCGCATACCGCGGAAACGGTACATGGCACAGAAAACCTTATTCCGCGCGGTGCATACCTGGTTACCGTGATGGGATGCCACGATTGCCATACGCCAAAAGTGATGACGCAACGCGGTCCGGCCTTAGACACATCACGATTACTCTCCGGCCACCCTGCAGGCTTTCCGCTTGCAAAGTTTGATACCAGCACAACGCGCAACTGGGCTTTGTTCAACATGACGGGTACTGCTGTTGTAGGACCATGGGGAGCTTCTTTTGCCGCTAATCTAACATCTGACCAAACCGGTATCGGCACCTGGACGCTGGACAATTTTAGAAAAGCTATGAAAGAGGGGAAATCTAAGGGGCTGGAAGGAAGCAGGCCGATCTTGCCGCCCATGCCATGGGAAAACTTTAAAAACCTGAGCGAGGAGGACCTCTCAGCTATTTTCGCGTACCTGAAAAGCACGAAACCGGTTGACAATGTGGTTCCGAGGCCCATTACGCCGGACCAGCTGGGCGACTATTATTGGAAATAAGGAGATAGGTACATAAAAAAAAAGGGGACCCAGATAGAAATCCAGTCCCGTTTTAAATCCAATATCCTATGAAAAACCTATAACCTATATTTCAGAATGTGTGCCAGTTTGTTTTAACGGGAAGATTTTATATCTTGTCGATGTAATTCCACAATCCTCCCAATCCGCAGAAAAATCTTCCACAAATCCGGTGAAATTCGCTATCCCCAGAGATTAAATCACCTTGTGCTGTAATTTTTTGCACCTTTTTTTCCGTGTTTAATTATGGCAGCATTTGTGCATTTATGCAAGTAAAACAAGCGAAATGGAGAACATGATCTATCTAAACATCGACGGGGAAGAAACTTCAGCCTGGGTGACGGAGATCTCGAACAGAAACCATCACATGTTTAAAGTCTCTTTTTTAAACGGATACGAGAATATCTTTTTCACAGATGTAGAAACGGGAGAGTGGGTAGAAGAGGACCTTGGCTTTACCGATCTTGCAAAAACGGTGGGGAGGCATTTACGCCCATTTCTTAAAAGCCCGATCCATGTGCCGAAGTTGCTCGTGTGGCATTGCCAGCTAAACGACGACAGGGTGCTGAACTTTGGGTTTTTCTGCTATAATAAAGGCGTCAACAAACTGTATGAAATATACGGGGCCAATAAAAAGTACCTCTACACCTTAATGGATATGGATAATGATGAGTGGCAGATCATGGGAAACTCTGCATCTGCTATCAATTGTATTGATCCGGTATTTGTTGAGCAGGTTATCCAGATTCTTCCACTTTATTCAGAAGACTATCGCTGACAGGCTGGTTGAATTTTATAATAAACTCAGTACCATCTCCCTCGGTGGAAAGCACCTCCACATCAGCTTTATGCGATTGAAGAATGTTGAGTGAGGTGGCAAGGCCGAGCCCCATTCCATTGCGTTTTGCTGTAAAGTAGGGCTCAAATAACTTCGAAATATTTTCCTCTGAAATTCCACATCCATTGTCTTTGATCGATACCACAGGCAAATTCTTTTCAACCAGAAGTTTTACATCCAATTGGCCTGAACCGGCCTCCATTGCTTCCACTGCATTTATGACCACGTTCAATAAAGCGATTTGTAGCTTTTCCTTATCTGCAAGCAAGGTGATCTCCTCTTCCGGCATATCCAGGTTTAGATGAATCTTTTTCAGCGTGATTCTATCAATGGCCATAGCAATAGTGTCTTTGATAATATTCTGAAGTGATTCACGCTCTTCAATAATTTGGGCGGGGCGCGATGAGTTAAGTAATTCCGTGATCAGGCTTTCTATTCTTTTACTGTTTCTTTTAATTATATCGATGAAGACCATGCTCTCACTCTCTTCAAGTTCGGGAGAAAGCTGCTCCAACGAGAGGTTAATGTTATTCAGCGGGTTTCGCACTTCATGAGCGAGTACATGCACAAGCCTGTCGGCCATCCCACGTTTTTCCATTCGCAAATTCGCCTTCTCTGCCTTTTTCAATTCGGTGATGTCATGGGCAATGCCCTGGTAGTATTCGCCTTCTATGGTCTCTTCTTCCGAAGCAGAGAACAGGCAATATTTTTTCTCTCCTGAAGAGGTGGTTAGCAAAACCTCGCGGTTAACTACCGCATCCTTCGCAGCCAACTCTTCCATCAGCTTGGTTCTTTCCTCGGGCGTAACAAAATCCAAAAAACTTTTTTGAATCAGGGATTCCCGGGGCTGGTCAAAAAGCGCTTCCGTGGCCGGATTCAGGTCTTTAAAATAAAGGTTGCTGTCTGCCAGAAAAATAGCATCGGTAGATAGCTCAAAGATGCTCCGGTACTTTTTTTCATTAGCGCGAAGGGCACGGATAGATTTATCTCTTTCAATTGCATACCTAATAGACCGGCCGAGCTTTTCGGTGTCTAACTCACCCTTGATTAGATAGTCCATAGCGCCGGACTTCATAGCCTCAAGGTCTATCTGGTGATTGCCCTTACCTGTGAGGAGGATAAAGGGTTGCTCCCATCCGTGGCTCACGGCATCTTTAATTAAGTCTAACCCCGTTTTTGCGCCAAGGTGATAATCTATAAGGTAGAGGCTGTATGCGTGTTTCTCGATCCGGTCTCTCGCATCCGCGTAATTATAGCACCAGTCGATTTCAAACTTAGGGCCGTGTAACTCAATAATATATCCAGAGATGATGAAATAATCATCTTCATCATCGTCCACAATCAATATCCTGAATTTCGAATCCTCTTTGTAGGGCATATTGTAATTTACTGAAGTTATTCGCCAAATAATTGCTGCTCGTCTCTTTCTTCCATGGGGATCATGCGAATAAAGTCGTCGTATTTTGCATCATCATGATTACTGTATGCGCCGTATGCATCGAGGCTGTAGCCCAGCATACCATCATTTGCTTCAATCACGTAAAGTATTACATTATCTGAAGGATCTGAATCACCTTCAAACCTGTATGTACGAATTATCTTAAGGTCTGAGGGAGAATAAAACTTTCCTGTACCTGTGCAAAAACCTTTATCGGCCAGCACAAATTCATTATCCCATTTATTTAGTCTAAGTTTTTCCATCACCACGCTAAGCGTGGTCATTTCTATTTTTGATGCTGACATAAGATGATTGTTTAGTGCTTCTTAAACCAATTTTATACCGCTTTTACTGCCATAAATTAATGTGCAGAAAAAATTAAGTGCGGTTTTCTCAGGTGTTTAACAATGCTCGCTTAATTATTTGACTCTTCGTAGTTTTTAATTTTATTATAAAGTGTTTTACGGTCGATCCGCAAAATTTCCGCAGCCTTTGTTTTGTTGAAATTAACTTCCTTCAACACCTTCATAATCGCCTCATATTCGGCACGGGTTGCAGCATCTTTTAAATCAAAGTTTTTTGTTGATGCGGGCTCTTCATGATGATGAGAGGGAATAGGGTGAGGTGCTGTTTGATCGAGAATCTCCTGGTGTGTTTGCAGGGCAGATGGATTTGTTATTTCCCAGGGGAGGGTTTTCGCTGAAATTTTTCCTTCTGTCGTCAGCAACACAGCTCTTCGCACCACGTTTCTGAATTCACGCAGGTTTCCGGGCCATGAATATTCTATGAACATGTTCATCACTTCATCATCAAAATCTTCAATGTCTCTGTTTAGTTCGGCCTTTGCTTTTTGCAGGAAGAAATTTGCGAAGAGAGGAATATCCTTTTTCCTGTGCCTTAGCGGAGGAAGGTTGATGGAAAATTCGTTGAAGCGGTGAAACAGGTCTTCCCTGAATTTTCCCTTTCGGTAAGCATCCTGCAGGTTTTCGTTTGAAGCTACGATAAGGCGCACGTCAACAGGCATTTCCTTGTTGCCCCCAACGCGCTTGAATTTTCTTTCCTGGATCACGCGAAGAAGCGATGCCTGAATATCAATACCCAGGTTGGCCACCTCGTCGAGAAAAAGCGTACCACCGTTGGCCAGTTCAAAATGGCCTTCTTTATCGCTCAAAGCGCCGGTGAAAGCTCCCTTAACGTGGCCAAACAATTCACTTCCTGCAAGTTCTTTTGAAAGCGTTCCGCAGTCCATCGCCACAAAAGGCTTGTCGGCACGGTCGCTCAGGCTGTGAATGGTTTTAGCGATAACCTCTTTACCGGTTCCGCTTTCGCCGTACAGGATTATACTGTAGTTGGTGGGGGCCACAATTTCAATTTGTTTGTATAACTCCTGCGTTGCGCCTGCTTCTCCCACGAGGTATTCGTTATTAAGAACCACCTGCTTTCTTGTGCCTGATTTCTGTGAGCCTGAAGACTGCGAGAGATGCGGAGCAACCTCTTCAGGATGGCTCAATGCCTCATTCAGTACATTCACCACCTCATCAGGAATCAGGGGCTTTGTAATATAATCGTAGGCCCCGAGTTTAATTACGTCAACCGCGGTCTTAATATCTGAGTAACCGGTAATGATGAGCACAATGGTTTTCGGGCTCATGGCTTTTATCTCAAGCAAAATATCTTTTCCGTCTTTATCACCGAGGCGAAAATCGCAGAGAACGATATCGTAAGTCTTTTCTTTAAAGCGCGCGATACCTTTAGCCCCGGAGTGCGCAACGTCCACATCAAAACCTTTGCGGGTAAGAAACCTGCTCAGCAGGTTACACATGTCCAGGTCATCATCAATTATCAAGATCGTCTTCTTCATATTTTATTCTTTGAGCGTTTATTTAAATATTAATCGTGCAGCGTTACTTTTGAAACCGGTTTTTCTTCAATCTTTATCCACACGGAGTATTCATTTGGCTGAATTTTGCCGCCGTGGTTAGTGGCGTACACCTTTGTGAACACTGCACCTAAATATAGGGTTGCGCTACTATAGTAAACCCATATCATTATAATTATCACCGAACCTGCGGCTCCAAACACCGAGGCGAGGTTGCTGCTTCCGAGATAAAAACCGATTACAATTTTACCGACCATAAAAAGCACCGAGGTTATCAGGGAGCCGATGATCACATCCCTCCATTTAATTTTCGCATCAGGCAATACCTTGAATATGATCGCGAATATGGTTGTGGTTAAGGCAACAGAAAGAAGGTTGTCGGTAACCAGCAACATTACTTCTCCGGAACCTCCTAAAAATTTTGCGATGTGTGCACTCACGGCCGCAACTATCGCACTCAGCAATAAGGAAACAACCATTACGAAACCGAGTGAAATGATCAGCGAAAAGGAAATCAGCCGGTCAATCAGCAGTTTCCACCAGACTCTTACGTTAATCGTTTTCAAGCCCCATATTTTATTCAGCGAATCCTGTATTTCTCCAAAAATTCCCGTGGCTCCCACCAATAGCACTATCAGGCTGATTATGGTGGAGAAGGAACTTCCCTCGTTTAGGTGAATGTTCTGCATCGTATCCTGTATCTGGGCCGCTGCCTTGCTTCCTACCAGATCCCGTATTTCAGTATATACCTCGCCGCGCATCGCCTCCTCGCCAAATAGTAAGCCACTTGCCGAAATAACGATGATAAGCATTGGCGCAAGGGACAGAGTGGTATAATAGGCAAGTGAGGCGCTGTACTTCAACACATTGTCAGCTATATATTCCGATATAACCTGTTTGATGAACCGAAAAAAAACTGAAACCTTTTTTCTCATTGCAATTAATGCCCGGGGGGCGATTGAGTATTAACTATAATTATACCATGTAATAATTTCCCCAAAAAAAATATGAAACTTCCCCTTATTTTTTGAAAAGACCGGGAATTATTCCTGTTTTTTTTATTGTTGGGTGATTTGTATTGAAAAACAGGGGAATATGAGCGGAGGTATATTATTTGCATCATTGGGGAAAATAGTTATAAACCATCCGAACAGCAAGTTAGACCGGGGTATAAAAACCAACTGGCAACATAATTGAAAGTTTATGGGCATGCGGTACGGAACAGATTATCAGACCCAAATAAATGAAGCGCTTTTGAAAGTTCTAATAATTGATGATGAAACAGACATCTGTTATTTGTTGAGTACCTTATTGAAACAAAGAAACCTTGATGCTGATTACGTGAACACCTTATCTGACGCCGCCGTGGCGTTGAAGAAAGAGGTGCCCGAAATTATTTTTCTTGACAATCACCTGCCTGATGGTTTAGGCATGAATTTCATATCATATGTAAAGCAGCATTATCCAAATACAAAGATTGTGATGATCACTGCTCACGATACTGCTGCAGACAGGCAGAAAGCGATGAACACAGGAGCAGATTTTTTTATCGGCAAACCTTTCACCCGAGACCTGATATACAGTACCGTAGACCAATTGATGAATTGAGAAATTTTTACACATTCGGGTAAATAGTTACCCAAATAAAAGTTAGGATTTTATTATTAGTTGAAACATTAAATTAAAAAGCCATGGGAAATTTATTGTACATCATCGCGGTCATATTGGTGATTGCGTGGTTGATCGGATTTTTAGGATTTAACGCAGGTGGAATTATCCACGTTCTGCTTGTAATTGCAGTAATTGTTGTTCTGTTAAGACTTATCCGCGGAAACGCCTGACAACGGTCAAATTAAATTATGAATCAAATTCAATCAGGAGTGCTGGATAAAATCTCCGGCCTCCTTTCTTCCCTTTCCTTAACCTACAAAGAACTTTCGCTTGTTGCGGAAGAGATGGAAGATCATAATTTAAAGATCGCATTGGAAGGGCTTTCTGTTGAAAGCTGCATGTACGCTGAAGAACTGTGCACGCAGTTAAAAATGATCGGAATAACGGTGGCCCGTCCTTGTATAGAAGAGGAGGCTAATGGGGCGAACGAGGAAGATGTCTTTATAGTTCATCCGGGCGGCGAAGTGGCATACATCTGCAAAAAGCATGAGCAATCTGTTTCGCAGGCATACACAAGGGTGTTAAGCGAAAGGCTTCCCTGCCCGGTGATCAGCCAAATGCTGCAATTGCAGTTCCGTGCTATCAGAGATGCTTTTCTTAAACTCAATTTGCTGAACACATCGCGTTTTGCATTTTCCTGAAATCATTAGTTCAGTATAATCTATAAGGCTACCGGGGAGGTGGCCTTTTTTAATGGGTATAAATGCACTTTCCTATGCCTGTGAGGATTTTGCGGCAGAAAGATTCTTCCCGGAATAAAAAATGGCTGTTTCATTCTTGAAACAACCATCTCTTTATCGGAATCATATTTACTAGCTGCGCCCTTTTCGTATCAACCAGAATACGAGCGCTACGATCAACACAATAATTATGATCGCCGTCCAAAAACCGGCCTTAAAAATTCCTTCTACCACTTCACATCCTGAAAGCCCGGCCATAAGAGTTACCAGCAGGGCCGAAATGAAAATTTGCTGATGTTTCATAATTCCTGTTTTAAGTTTTTGAAAATATCACCTGTCAAATGCAAAGTGATCTTTTAATGCATGGGGCTTGCCCATAATACGATATGACAAAATCTCTGCCGCAATCTGGCTGAACACCATTCCATTACCGCCAAAACCTAACAGGAACAGGTTTCGCGGATCATTGTAACTTCCTATATAAGGCAGGCCGTCTTTGGTGGAGCCAAATGTTCCGCACCAGGAATAGCTCTGTTCGAGTGGAACTGCCGGAAATACTTCAGAAAATTTCTTCATCAGGGTCCTACCCTTTTTCTCAAGCAATTCATCGCGCCGTACGGGATTATAAAACTCCTCATCCTCACCACCTGTCATAATCATGTTGTCAGCAGTTCGTATATAGAGGTAGGGGTCTGCAGAATTCCAGAATACGGCTTCTTCGCCAAAACCTTCGAAACCCGCAGGCCTCTTTCCGCAGGTTACATAAGTGCTCTGAAGGTCAACCACCTTTTTTGGAAGATATTCCTGCGATTCATACCCGGTAGCATGTATCACATATTTTGAAGAAATATTGAAGCCCGCATCTGTAGTGGCCACAATTTGATTGCTTTGAAAATCTAAATTTACAATGGTGGTTTTACTGTAAACCCCACACATCTTAGGTTCGTTGAACCGGTGAAGCGCGTGGGCAAAAAGGTATGCATCAGTTTGACCGCCAACCTCTGAAAGAATGGCCGCATCGGCAACCAGGCCATAGCGGTCCATCAGCTCCCCTGATTCCAAAAAAGCGACTTCGAAGCCAAGTTGTTTTCTGATCCTGTATTCTTCAGCCATCAATTCCTTGTCTTCACGGCTACCGGTAAAATACACGCTTTTTTTCCGGGAAAAAGTGTTGAAGCCAATTTCACCGGCCACCTCTTCCAGGCCCTGTATCGCCTCTACTCCGGCTTTAAATACTCTGTCTGCCTTTTGTAACCCTACTTTCTTACTTAGGCGCACAATCGGGTCGTCCAGTTCATAAAGTAAAATGGAGGTACTTGCCGATGTACTTCCCATGGCCACGTCCCTCTTGTCTGCAACAATGCAATTTAGCCCCTGCCTCACCAGGTGATGCGCCGCGAGCGCTCCGGAAATTCCGCCTCCAAGTATTAGTACATCACATTGTATATCGCTTGCAAGCGAATTGTAAGGTGCTTTCACTCCAAACTGGGTTACCGAGAAGGTTTGATCTGATGTTAAGTCCATAAAATAATAAGTTGAAATTAAATAATCCCGTTTGTTTGTGGAATTTATTGCTCATGCTTTCAAACAAAACCATTGTATTGCGCTGATAAAGGCAATAACGTGGTTTGGAATGAAATTCGATTTAATGAAGATGTTCTATTCAATAATTGACAACAATAAAATTTTAAACAATGAGTAAAAAATTGTTAGCCGGAGTGATGCTTGGAGCAGCAGCCGGAGCGGTACTGGGAGTATTGTTCGCGCCAGACAAAGGATGTGAAACCAGAAAGAAACTTTCTCAAAAAGGCGGAGAATTTGGCGATACCCTGAAAAACAAATTCAATGAATTTGGTGAAGCCATTTCAGAAAAGTATGAAAACATCCGTGAAGAAGCGCAGGCAATGATGGAAAAAGGAAGAAGGACAGCTTCTTCAGCAATGGACAAAGCGCAAAATGTGCGTGAGGAAACGGCAAACAAATTTTCATAAACCTGGCCCCGGCAATCAACTTTTGTAATGGCAGAGCAATTAAAACAAGTAAAAAGTACGCCCAATCATGAAATAGAAGCATTGTTCGACAGGGCAAGCGACTATTTTGAGACGAGGATGGATCTGTTCCGATTAAAGGCGGTAAATACCACTTCAGATATTGTGTCTTCCGCAACAGCGAAAACTGTGTTCGCGATGTTTGCGATCGTATTTTGGATTGTAGTGAACATAGGCTTCGCTTTGTTACTTGGAGAATGGTTGGGAAAATCGTACTACGGCTTTTTTATAATGGCCGCCGTTAACCTGATTGCCGGGTTGTTTTTTCTCAGTGCAGGAGGAAAATGGGTCAAAGGAATTACTGCCGAAAAGCTAATTAAAAAAATATTCAGGTGATGAAGATCAGTTCCATATCAGATTTAGACAAGGCCATCATCGAGCTTGAGAAAAGGAAAGTGATACAGGAAAGCTTATTGCGTGCACAGTTTGAATCAACCAAGGAAAGTTTGAAGCCACTGAATCTTATCAAAAGTTCATTCAGCAAAATCACGCATACACCTGAAGTACGTGACGGTGTGGCAAAGACTGTGGTTGGTGTAGGCCTCGGCCTTTTAACTAAAAATATGTTTCTGGGCAAAGCCTACCCTTTGGTGCGCTCTCTCCTAAACAATGCAGTGGAGCGCGGTGTAAATAAAAGTGTAAACACCGGCACTGATACGTTGAAAGCATACGGAACAGCTATTTACAACAACTTGTTTAAAAAGAATAAAACAAACGGGCAACAAAGCCCCGCCTAAATAAAACTCCAGACCGCGGAAATTATTTTTAACAATTAAATTTCAAGCGTAATGGAAAAGAAAAATCAAGGCCGTAATCCGGCACAAGAGAATCAGCAGAACAGGGGATCTAATTTATCAGACCAATCACGTGATACATCACTTCGCGGGCGTGAGGAAGAAGTAGTTAATCAACAAGATCAGCAACGCGTTACTAACACTGATCAGGGCGATACTACCAACCGTCAATCAGAAGGAAGCAGATCTTCAGAGCAAAGAACAAGCGACCGTTCGCAGTCAGGTTCAGGCAGAAGCAATCAGCAACAGCAAGGCCTGGGAAGCGAACAAAGAACTTCAACCGACAAAAATTCTGATCAGGATAGGCGCGGACAAGAGCAAGGCCAGGGTGGATCTGAAAGGTCATCATCTGACAGGTCAGGCCGTACTTCAGAAGAGTCTTCAAGGGATGAAAGAACATCCACTGAACGTGATAGCTCAAGGAGCGGAAGCGAATCAGGAAATTCAGGACGAGGTTCATCAGGAACCGGCCGTGAAGAATCAGACCAGAATCGTCGCGTTTAACCCCAAAGAGTAAATTTCATTTTAAGCAGAATCGTAAAGATTCGGAAACGCAAAGTCATAACAGGCTTTGCGTTTTTTTTTGGAAGCAAAAAAAGCTTTTCAGCCTTCTTCAATGAAAAGATTGATCTTTTTCTTTAGTCATTCCATCCTTACTTTATTTCAACAATTTTCATAAAGGGAAATCTGAATTTCACAAAGGCTTCAGGCATGGTGCATTCATGTTTGAATCCCGCTTCGAAGGAAATTGAAAAAAAATATCCTGCGCCTCTTTGTTAGATTATTTAAGAAAAGGTTTTAATAAGAATCTGAATCAGCCGGTTTCTTTTCGAAACATGGAATTGGGAATTTTAGAAGGGATAGCCCAACGCAATATTCAGCACGAGGTTTTCCCGCCTCCAGGCGCTGCTTGCGAAGTTGATTTCCTTTAACACCCACCGTTCTCCGTCAGGCAGGTAAGGTTTACGTAAAGGGATACCCAGGTCAACACGTATTAAGATAACTGTAGCATCGAACCGCACGCCGAAGCCTGAGGCTACCGCGAGTTCTTTCCACCAGTTTTTACTCAGCTGCGCAGCCTTGCCGAATTGCACGGTATCTTTCGTCCATATGTTTCCGATATCTGCGAACACTGCCCCTTTCAATCTGCCGCTGATCGGGAAGCGAAGTTCTGAATTGGCAAGCAGTTTAAAATCTCCTCCAATGATCTGGAAGAATTGTTGGTCTTCAAGCGTTGGCCGGTATGAACCCGGGCCCACGGACCTAACCGTAAATCCGCGGATAGAACTTGAGCCACCAATAATGTATTGCTTCGTGAATGGTAAAAGCGCAGAGTTGTTATAAGGGAAGCCAAGGCCAAGCTGCATTCGGTTAGCCCAATCTAATCGCTGCGTAAGCCGCCTTGTAAAATGAAGATCAAAATCAGTTTTTACAAATTGGGCGAAAGGAGTTCCGAAGACAGTTTTCTCCCGGAAATTTTTTGCACCGGAGATCAGTCCGGCTACATTGCCCGACAGATCTATACTGGCGGAAAAGATCCACTTGTTTCTGTCGCGGGCACGGGAAGGGCTATAGGTGTAGGAGAAATAAGTTCCGAGAATTGCTTCCGAATTTATGTTTAGCAAAAGCGAGGGGGAAATTTCAGCTTGTTTATAAAATGAATCGGAAACATTACTCGCGCGGAGGTAGCTCAAACTAAAAGGAGCAAAGGTGAATGAGGTATTTCTCCTCGGCTTCCAGGTGAAATCATACCGGGCGTGCATTAAATTTTTGGTATAGAATAATTGTTTTCGCAGCAGTTCGTAGCCTAATACAATATTGGTATTAGGTGGGAAAATATGATTCTCCTTGATGTCGAAAAAAGGAATTGCATATCGCGGCATTCTCAATGAAACTTCTCCGCCAACCCTGAAGTTGTTATTGCGCCTGAGAGAATCCGCATAAGAAACCTCAGCACTAACGAAACCTTTTACACTCAATTGCTCTGCCCCGCGAAATGCATTACGATCTTTCCAGGTTGCGCTCAGGCCTGCGCCGATATAATTGTTCTCTTTTGTAAAACCATCTATGGTGGCCTGGATCGATCGCTTCTTTGCCGGTGTTAAATAATAATGCACATTCATTTTATGATTCACCGAATCCGCGATCTCAAAACGGTTCTTTACAAATTTGAATGCGCCCAGGCCTATAAAACGGTTAAGAGTGGCATTTTGCTGCCGTCCGCTGTACAGCCGGCCCGGCCGGTAAGTAATGGTATGCGCAAAAAGTTTCGGTTTAAAAATGTTGAGCGTATCTCTTATATGCAAGGTGTCGTGCACAATAAATCCGTACTTGCTGGTATCAAGCGTCTCCGAAACAAGTGAATAGTTAGGATACACATTTATGCGGTCTATGCGATAAGGGTGCTTGGCCATTTCAGGCGTACTTGCTTTGATGTTGAGAAAAAGGTTTACCGTACGATTGCCCGCAGTAGTGTCAGCATACGCCATAAGATAATCAGGGTTAAAATAATAATACCCGCGGTTCTTAAGGGAAAGATCGATCCGGTCGCGCTCTGCAGCAATTTCGTCGAGATTATAGGGTTTGCCCTTCTTCAAAAGCCCTCTTGTTTGTTGCTGAATTCTTTGCAATTGTTTCAGCAAAGGCGTACTATCGCTGACCCATGTAATATCATTCAAATGATATTGCGGCTGAACCTGCACAGTATAACGGGCACGCATAAACGTTTTTGAATTAACGGTGTCGCCCTGGGCCGTTGAATGGAAATATCCGAGGTTATCAAGCCGGCCCACAATGTTTCCTGCGGTATTCGGAGCATTTACCCGGGAACTGAATACCGGCGGTTCCCCAAGCCGCTTGCGAAGAAATGCTTTCAAGCCCTTTTCTTTTTTTGGCGGACCGATCTTGTACCACCACCATACCTTCCAGGGCTGGCCCAGAAAAAACTTATTTGGCCGGGGTTGGATGGCAACGGCGATATCCTTCTTTATTTTTTTAGTTTTTGTCTGAAGCTCCGGATGCCTTTCAATTTTTATCGAGTGGCCCTTATAAAGCCTTTCACCCGGTGGCAAATATTTACTAACGCTGCATGAAGAAAACACAGCGAGCATTGAAATAATCGATATGGTAAGTAGCCTCTTCATTTATTTTTTCTTCTTTCTGAATAATTCGCGGAACCGGTCATAATCCATAGTTACCACGAAGCCCACCCCGGTTTCCACTACATATCCATCCAATATAACTTCAAATTGGTTGCGGCGATATGCCCGGAGCATGTACCTGCCATCGCGTGATAATTTATAAGCTACAGTCAGATCCGGGATGTAACTGTTCTTCCCTTCAGCTTTTGACGCAGGATCCGTTCCTTCCAAACCAAAGTTTTTTCCTACAGTTACTACAAGCCTGTCGTTCATGAAAGATTTACTTAATTGCAGGTTAAGGTCCGTACGCTGCCTGCTTCCCAGACCGCTGTAATCCTGATATGAATTCAGACTTAGGTCAATATCCACTCCCCGTATCAGATCACTTGCAATTTCGTTTAGCGCAGAGGAAAGAAACTGGCTTACGCTCTGGCGGGCGAGGTCGTTAAACCCGCTTTCATTTCCTTTGAAAAAGTCGCTGCTTTGTTCGCCTACAAACCTGTTGAAAAGGAGCAGTGAGAAGACCTGTTTGTTTGTGGCTGATTCGTCTCCTCTTATTTGTGCAAGTTTGTTCTCAATAGTGGTGCGAAGATCCGAATTAATGCGAATGTTAGATTCTTCATCGGGAAGTTGTATATCGAACTTAATGGTGGGCTGGCTGAGCACACCGGTAAGATGCATCACCACCCTAAAAGGAATTTTTTGATTGAACGAATTTGCCAGCGCGGGATCCGCCGAGGTCACTTCATTCGCGAGAAGGTCCCGTGAAGATGAGTTAGCAATATACTCGGCAGTAACATCAACCCGGGCATTCATTGGTTCTCCGGCAAAAGTAATTGTGCTCCCTTTTTGCAAATTGAATCTACGCTGAAGGAACTGGTAGTTCAGTACGTAAGAACCTTTGTCAAGTAAGTAATTTCCGGCAAGAATGATGTTGCCGCCGGGGTCAACACCTGCATTGAGCTGCGCATCACCTTGCACAACCATTTCATCGCCCGTTACCGGGTCAACAATAATCCGGAGAATTGCATCCTTTCTAATTTCGAGATTCAAATTATAATTCAAAAACTTCGCAAACCCGGGCCCTTCCACTTCCTTCTCACTAAAACCCACTCCGGGCTGAAGTACGGCCATCGTATCCATGTCGATAAACCGTACAATGGATTTACTGGCATCCTTATCGAAATTTCTTTCAGGCAGTACTATCGTCACATCGCTATTGTCATTCAACAACACATCACCCTGAATGTCCGGTGCTTCAGAAGTGCCCTTTATGGTGAGGTTCGCATCTATCGAAGCAAATCCGTACAGTTCATTCGCAATTGCTTTTTCCACGTTCAATACAATGAAGTCGTCAGCTTTTACATCAAGATCAAAATCGTATTCAGTAATTGAACGCGCGGTCACCCTTCCGTTAGCTTTCATTTCATTCCCTAATGAATCCTGAACAGTGAAATTATTCAGGGTGATGAATGGATACTTTAAGGTGATACGTTGATTGTTTACCTGGTAGGGCGCACCAAATTCGGTGAGTGCAAAGCGCGTGGTGTCAAAACGCAATTCCCCGTTCCAATGCGGATCGGTGATCAGTCCGAATATCTCCATGTTTCCCCGGATATTCCCTGAAGCATACTTCAGTTGCCCCGCAGAAAGCCCGGTAAGCGTTGCTGCATTTAAAGTGGTCACGTTCACTTTTGCATCTACCACCTCGCTCATCAGGTTATAGTTTGCCGATGCAGAAACATCATTTCCATTGCCGGTAAGATAAATTCTGGTAGACACTAACTCATCAGACCGGTTGGCTGCATAAAACTCAAGGTCTCCCATGGGCTGGCTATACATCTTAAATCCGGAAACATAGGCATACCCGGTAAAGGTGGGCACCTGGTTGTTAAGATCGTCTATGGTTAAACGTGAGTCAAGCACACCTTCCATAAATAATGTATCGGCATTTATAAAAGAACTGATACTTCGCAGGTTGAAATTATCAACAGACACATCGATCGCACTGTTGGGAATTTCCTCCTGGCTTTTTACCATCAGCCGCGCGGTATCGCTGCTGAGCGAAAAATTATGTACAATGATTCCGTCCTCTCCATACCGTATATAATTATCCGGTTCTACACTCCATAGTTCATAATTAAGCAATACGCTGTCGCGCAACGAAAAAGTATACGCTCCATCGCTCGTTCCTACAGATCCTTTAACACCGAACCAATCGCGCTTATTTTCATCCTGCGTTATCGCATTTATATCCAGGCTGTCCTTCATCGCGCTGCCATTCACCCGTGTGCCACGGAAGTATCTTCCTGCAGTATACAATGTGTCAGTAGAAGCATCATAATTTATTCTTCCGTCGCGTGAATTAATATCAACCAGCGCGTTGGTGACGGAGTTTGTTCCATACTGCAGGTGGCCTGCACGCGCCTGCACTCTTAACGCACTATCGGTGTCGGCTGTACGAAAACTTCCTTCTATATTAAGTCCGCGATAATCTGTGAGGTCAGGTACAAAGGCCGTGATCAGTGGATGAGATTCCACCGAAGCGCCGAAATTTACCTGTTGATCAGCATAAGTGGCGGAGTCATTTATCCCGATATCGTAATAGCCGTCTACATACTGCATTATTGCAGGGACCACTACATCATAATCGAATGCGCCGGAAGCATAAGCATTGGCCACATTGCTTGATAATGTGATTGAGTCTGATCCGTTGGTAGAGGATGCACGTATGAGAATGCTATCCAGCGGGTAGCGCTCATTACGTAGTTTGAAATCAATGGAATCCACCAGCAGGCTTGCATCCATTTCACGGGGACGGAGATTGTTTGCATCTATTTGCGCCGTGAAGGCCACATCCAGACTATCAGGATAAAGGCCCAGGGCATACAGTCTTGCAGTATCGACTCTTAATAATCCGTTCACCACCGGATATTCGCCGGCGATATTTCCTGTGAGATCAGCATTAAGTTTCAGTGCTTCATCGTCAACAGAACCGACCGCCGAGAAATCACCGCGGTTAAGGTCAATGTCTGCAACAATATTGTTGTACGTGTATCCATTTAATTCAATCTCGCGGATATTTCCCGCAAGGTCGGCTATCATCGTCTTGTAATCGAAACCTGTTCCCTTCGCAATAACATGGCCAGTGACCAAGCCCACAACACTATCCTGGCCGGTGAGTTTACCAAGATCAAAATTCACAAGATTCAAATCAAGATCGTAGCTAGCCCTTTGCGGATCAGAATAATTTTTCAAAAATCCTTTGATGGCCGCATTACCAAAACTTGTCTGCAGCCTCGCATCTGCTTTAAGGTCATTCATACTTCCGCCTATCATCCCCTCCGCAACTATGCGGTCGGGAATTTGAAAACCTTCAGGCAATGTTCCCGGTGGAATGAAACCCATGATAAAATCTTTCGAGAAAGTTCCCCGTTGCATGACCACATCGTACTGAAGCCTTTCCGGATCGCTGATATTATTCAGCGATACCTTCCCCGCGAAATCAATTCCATTTCCTGAAGCGCGTATAACGCCGTCAAGATTGTTGCTTGTTCCCCTAATGTTTCCACTCACAGCAAATACCGGCGGCAACTGCTGAAATTGGTATAGATTTTCCGGCGGAATAAAACGAAGCAGGTCCTGCTTTAGGATCCGGCTGTTCAGAATAACAAGATCATAGGAAAACCTTTCGGGGTCGTTCAGATTAAATAAAGTTCCGCGCGCGTTAACAGTACTTCCACTAAGCCCTGAAAGCTGGATATGCGGAAGGTAAACCCGCTTCATCGTTCCGCGGAGTTCAGTATTGATGTGTACCACCTGATTGGCGAATGTTGCCGGTGGAAATGTTTCTTTTAGAAAAGGAAGTATTTGATGAAGATCGTTGAAAGCGATCTTTGAATTGTTGAAATTCGCGGTGATCAGGGTGTTCTCGGGATGTGTTGAAATTGCAGATACGCTATCGTACCTAATCTCGATACCGTTTTGCAAAACGCTTCCCGGTGTTTTTAGATAAAGGTTGGTCGCAGATAGAAGGGTGTCTGAAAAAACAAAGTCAACGCGGCCGCTATCCAATACGAATCCATTCTTCTCATGTAATTCCAGCGTATACAACCTTGCTTTTGTAAGCGAATCGCTGAACTGGAAATCTTCAACACGCGCTGTGATGCCGGAAAGGTCAAGGTGTGCAAAGTCTAAGCCGCCGGTTGCAGGAATATTATTGTCGTCAAATTGAAATTGATTATTTGTAAGTAAGCCAAGGTTCGCCTTAAACAACCAGGG
>JAFAGR010000098.1 GCA_023422565.1 Bacteroidota bacterium
AGTGGTAAGTTTGGAAGATAATGCAGATGGGCAAAAAATAATTTCGCAAAGCAATCAAAAGGCTGCGGCTGAATTACAACGCTACGGGGCAGGGCAGGTAAATTTTGATCCTTCGGCAATTTACGCACGCGTGAAATGGAATGATGGGCGCGAGGCGTGGGTAGTTTGCGGGGTAAACAACACGCAGGTTATGGTGCCTAATCCGTACACGGGAGGGGGATCGGTCAGTTACAGTTCTGTAGCTTCCAACCGCAACATGCTGATGTATCCCCAGGGCGAACAGGAGAATGCTGCGGCTATATTTGCGATGATCATGGGCAGTTTCAAAACCAACCCTGCTTGGAAGGAGTCGGTTGACGCGTTTTGGCAACGTTACAGGGAACAGCGGCAGGCAGATCATGTGGGCAAGATCCGGATGATGGACGCGCTGACAAGGCAGATCGGTGAAAACGCGGTAAGACAGGGTCAGCAGAATCTTGACAGGATGGATGCGTCTATGCGAAGTTGGGAGGCGAAGCAGGCATCGCAGGATAGGTCGCATTCGAATTTTATAAAGGCCATTCGTGAAGTGGAGCATTACAGTGATGCAAATGGCAGGGTGGAGCTCACCTCGGGATATAGCCAGGCGTGGAGCAGGGATGATGGCAGCAGTTTTATTCTTTCTAATAATCCCAACTTTGACCCATCATCGGTTTTGCAGGATAACGGGTGGAAGGAGATGAAGAGGATTGAATAGTGAAGGACTTACCCGGAGGTTATCGCTACAACTTCACCATACACTCCGATGCACCATAATAGCCACGAAAGGTTGATACCAGTGGACTCAGACATTTCTCTTGATACACATGGCAGCCAGTCCTTCAAAAGCAAAATAGTTGCGCGACAAACACCCGGTGCACCATATTAAGCACATTGCCCTTTATTTATCCGGCTTACCGTGCTGCAGTACCGCTTTCCCTGCTTCTTTATTATAAGGGATTTCAAGTGTGCGGTGGCCGCTTTCCGATGTTCATCCCTTCAAACACCTTATAAAGGGTATAAAACCAGGCGTCAATCGCCTTGTGGAAAACTCTATTTTTCGTACAAAGTTCTTACCTGGCAAGGCTGTGGGGTTATTATGGAGCATCGTAGGCCCTTTGGAAAAGTTCACAAGCCGCTTAGGGCACCACGGTAGTAAAAAGATACGTCGCAAATAACACCAGCAACACGATCCCCTGCTGAATATTCGTCTTATTCGTATTAAACGATATCGAAATTATAAACAAAGACAACATCAGCAATAGCATAGATTTTATATCGATACCTAGCGTGATCTCCAACCCCGTAAATACGCATAATATCGCCACCACGGGTATCGTCAACCCGATTGAGGCCAGCGCAGAACCCAATGCAAGATTTAAACTCGTTTGCAAGCGGTTCTTTCGCACAGCCTTCACTGCGGCCATCCCTTCAGGTAATAAAATTACGGCTGCTATAATTACCCCAAGCAAACTTTTCGGTGCACCTAATTGAAAGATCAATGATTCAATTGCGGGCGATAATGACTTTGAAAGCATTACCACCGCTATCAGCGCAACAAATAATAATAACAAACTCGAAACTGTGGTGATGGTGTTCGGCGGTGCGGCATGCGGTTCTTCCTCTTCATCATGATCTTCCGTGATCACATCGGTTTCCACTTTGCCGATCTTAATATTTTCGGGTAAGAAATAATCACGGTGACGCATCGTTTGCACGCCCACAAAGCCAAGGTATAATACAACGGTTACTATGGCAACAAAAATAAGCTGGGCATCCGAGTATTGTCCGAACGGCTCGCTCGTAGTGTAATTCGGTAACACCATCGTAAGGAAACTGATCGCAATCAGCGTGATTAACGATGCATTTACTCCCTGTTTTACAAACACCTGTTCCTTAAATCTTGCACCTCCTATCAGCAGGCACAGCCCTATGATCCCGGTTATAATTATCATTACCGCCGCAAAAATCGTATCGCGGGCCAGTGCGGACGGCCCCGTTTTCGTTTCGGCCAGCATGAGAGATACGATCAGCGAAACTTCAATTACGGTAATGGCAAGTGCAAGTATCAGGGTTCCGAAAGGTTCTCCCACTTTATGGGCGATCACTTCCGCATGATGCACGGCAGCAAGTACCGATACTACCAGGGCGGTTCCGAATATCAATGAACCATAACCGTTGTCGGGAACAAATTTTTGGTTTAATAAAATTATGCCCGCAAGTACGGGACATATCACCGTCCAAAACGGAAGGCCAATATTTAATTTGGTATACAGGAAATTTCTATAAGCCATATTTTAATTTAGCAGCATATCGGCTACGCATAGCCGCAATTCGGCAAAGGTAAGTGTTCTCCTTTTTTCCTTTGTTCAAAATTAGGCCGAAGCTGTCACTAAACGGAGAAGCTTCGGGATGCCCGAAGCTTCTCATCGCCGGAATGGTCACCGTTTATTCCTTTTCACGACCTGCCTTTATGCCTTCCAAAGCTTCCCGCGCGCTGTTGCTGAATGGGTATTTCTCCAGGGCCATGCTGTAATATTTTTCCGCATTTGCTTTATCGCCCGATATAAGATAGAACTCACCCATTGAATCATATGGATTATATCCATCCGGATAATAGGCCAGGTATTTTTCGAAACTAGCCTTCGCCTTTTCCATATCCTTCTTATCGTTCATATAATAATAGCCCATGATGTTATGCATCCAGCCGGCATCAGGATTTTTGCGCAACATTTCTTCTGCGGCGGTAAACCTTTCCTCAGGCGTTAATCTTGTGTACACATAATAAGTGTTGATCATCTTCTCATTTGGAAACATTTCAAACAATTTCGCCCAGGTTGCCGCATCCTCTTCCGGCGTATTCTTTTCATTAAGAAGTGATACAAACAATTTCTCCCCGGCCGATTTGTTTGCAGAAGATTTCAAAGCAGCTTCGGCATATTTCTTTTTTGACTCGCCAAAACTCAGGTTGCTGAGAATCGCTTGCGCCATCGTGAAGTTTGGATCGGCCTCCACGGCTTCCACAAAATGCGCATAGGCTTGCGGCATTTCGATGTTTAGCATATGATTAATAGCAATGTCCGCGTGTTGCCTTGCCACGGCAGATTGTGATGTCCAGATTATCGAACCCGATGCAGGGCTTGAAGATTTGTATCCGGCAGCAACTTTGTTGGATTTTACTTTTGCAGTTTGACCGGTTACTGCTTGGCTAAACGCGGGTAGAGAAAAAAATGCAGCGGCCACTGAAAACAGAAAATACTTTTTCATCTTTTTTAAAATTAGTAATGAATAATAGTGGCTGTAGAAGTAGGGGTCAGTTGAAAGATCCGGATAGAAGATAGAACATTCCCATTTCCCCTGCAAGCGGGAGCATTCAGGGTTTGTAGAAAAAGAAAGCCGCTCCACTTTGGGAACGGCTAGTTTTCATTTTCAGGGGTTGATTTCTTAAAGGCAAAAGCCCCTCATTACCTGAGCGCAGAGCGGCTTTTGCGGTAAAGGCCGGGAATACTGATAATCAGGTATCCCGGAATACTCTTTACATATGCTTATCTCTTTTTTCGTTGGCTTCCTTCTTCGTTTCGTGGCCTTTGAGCGTCTTCTCGATCTTTCTCATGGCAGACGATACCGGGCCTCTCATTTCTTCCTGCGGGTCAGTAGTATGAAGGGTTTCGGGATCAGGCTTCAATTCATTATCCTCATTGGGTTTCTTTTTACTGCGCAGATCCTCTCTATCTCTGTTATGTTCCATGGTTTGAAGTTTAATATTTTAAATCAAAATATTTGCCAACCTGCAGCGGGATCAATTAAAAATTAAAAATTTAAAATTGAGAATGAAGGAAGCAAAGACATGATCATGCTCTTAACTAATAACTATTAACTCTCAACTACAAACTAACTATGGGCGTTCCCGCCTGTGGCGGGCGGGCTTTCCGCTGCTATCTTTTTGCGGTGCAAAAAGGATATCCGCTTCTATCCCTAACGCGAGGTAATTGAATAGTGAAGGGCGCAAGGTTTTTTGGTGGGGTCTATTCCCCGGCCTCAAATCCCATCTGCATTCGAGTTTTTTCACGACATTTGTGTTATAAAACAACTATTTATGAACAAAAATTCTCCTATTTCCGGAATTATGACCAAGCAGGTAATCGTGGCTCATCTGGATAATAAATTTTCTCAGCTTATGGAGTTTTTCAATACCTGGCAGATACAGCACATGCCGATCACTCTTGGAGACCAGCTCATTGGTATCGTAAGCATAAACGACATGCTCGCGTTTTCTTATCATCGTTTATCCACCGGCCGGGCAGTAAGCTATGCAGAAATGGATGCAGAGTTTGATATGAAACAGGTGATGACTCAAAACCCTACCTCCGTTTCTCCTGATGATACTATTGAAGAGGCCTTCCGAATTTTAGGAGAGGGTAAGTTTCAAAGCCTGCCCGTAGTTGACAATGGCAAACTGGTGGGTATAGTAACCAACAAAGACCTTGTAAAGAACTACCGCGCTTTGTTGTAACGAATGAATAGAAAATTAAGAAGGTTTAAAATTGCGTATATGCCATCCCGTTAGGATGGCATATTTTATTCTGTTTATTAAATAAAAAAACCTCCCGAAGGAGGTTGCAAGGTATAATTTGAAAATAAATTAATAGTCCCTGTTGAATCCGCCGCCGCTTCCCCCGCGACCGCCACCGTAACCACCACGGTTTCCGCCGCCGCCGTAGCCGCCGCTTCCACCTTTTTTGTAGCCACCGCCACCGAAACCGCCACCCGGGCGTTTTTTGTAGCCACCTTCACCTTCCTGGCGTGGTTGAGATTCGTTAACGATAAGCTTGCGGCCCATTACCTCTGTTTCATTCAGATTGGCAATTGCCGTGCGAGCAGCTTCATCGTCTTCCATTTCAACAAAACCAAAACCTTTTGAGCGGCCATTCATTTTGTCTTTGAGAATTTTGCCGCTTGTAACAGCACCGTACTGGGTAAACAGATTGGTTAAATCTTCGTCAGTCATTGTCCAACTCAGATTTCCTACGTAAATGTTCATTGTAAAAAAACTTTTTTAAATAAAATGATTAATAAACTATAATGATTTATGTTACAATGAACTGAAAACGACTTTATAAAGAAAATAATCAGCCAACTATAAATACCTTAAACCATTAGAGCCTATACAAATGTAATGGTTTCTGTTCATAATGTGTTTAATTTCTAAAATTTTACGAAAAAGGGGTAAAAATTAAAAAGCCGCCCAAATCAGGCGGCTTTTTATCTATAGATTTTAAATCTTATTCACCCACAACTTCAAAGTCTACCTCGGTTTCATTGTTGTTGCCGAAGTCGATCTTTGCCTTGAAAGTGCCTAATTCCTTCACCTCATCAATGATGGTGATGCGGCGGCGGTCGATCTCGTATCCTTTCTGCTCTTTAATGGCACGGGCGATCTGCACTGAAGTAACACTTCCGAAGATCTTTCCGCTGGTGCCGGTTTTAGCACCCACTTTCAGCGCACCGTCTTTCAAAACGGCAATAACGCTGTTGATCTCGGCAAGCAACTTAGCTTCTTTCTTGGCTTGTTGCTTCAGCTTCTCTTCCATCTGCTTGATGTTGCTCGGGCTCGCTTCAACAGCCAGCTTTTGAGGAATGAGGAAGTTGCGGCCGTAACCATTCTTAACGGTTACGAGTTCATTTGCTCCGCCAAGGTTATTTACATCCTGTATTAATATTACCTGCATTGTTTTGCATTTTTACCCAATCCGCCGCGGCGGACTTTCATCCCATATTTTTTAGGGAATTAGGGTGGTGAAAAATTTATTTTAAAAGATCAGTAACGTAAGGCAGAATAGCCATTTGACGGGCTTTTTTAACTGCTTCACTTACTTTACGCTGAAACTTCAGCGAGTTTCCTGTAATACGGCGCGGCAATAATTTACCCTGCTCGTTAAGGAATTTCTTCAGAAAATCTCCATCCTTATAATCAATATAACGGATGCCCATTTTCTTGAAACGACAATATTTCTTCGGACGTTTCTCCGCTTTAATGGCGGTGAGGTATTTAATTTCGTTTGCTTTTGCCATGATTATGCCTCCATTTTTTCAGTTGAAGATGCTACACCGTTTCTCTTCCTGTTGTTGTACTCAACGGCGTATTTATCGAGTACGGTAAACATGTGGCGCATCACTGATTCATCGCGCAAAAGTTGAATCTTCAACTTTTCATTGAAGCTGGTTGGCGCACTGTACTCCATTACCCAATACATTCCTGTAGTTTTCTTGGCAATGGGATACGCCAGTGATTTCAGTCCCCATGGTTTTGTGCTGGTTACTTCGCCGCCATTATCTGTAACGAGGGCTTCGTATTTTTTCTGAGCGGCTTTATATTCCTCTTCAGATAGCACAGGGGTAAAAATCACCATCAATTCGTAGTTGCTCATTTCCCTGTTTTTTAAATTGGTTAATTAATACCGCTTTTTAGCGGGTTGCAAAGGTAGGAAAAATCAGTATAAAAACTTGAGTTTTTTCTTCAATCTATTGTATGCCGTTTTATTAACTTTTACATACGCCCTTACTTTAGAAAATAACCGCAAAAAAAATACCCGCTCAGAAAGAGCAGGTATACAATATATTGTAAATCAGTTGCTTACTTACCCAGACCATTCACCTTCAAAGCTAGCTTCCTCTTAAGGTTTGCCGCTTTGTTCTTGTGGATAGTTCCGCGCTGCGCAAGTTTATCGATCATTGAAGCGACAGATGATAATTTCTCTGTAGCTGCATTCTTATCGGTCAAAGCCCTGATGTCGCGAATAGCGTTACGGGTGGTTTTGCCATAGTAACGGTTACGCTCATTACGTTTAGTAGCCTGGCGAACATCCTTTTTGGTAGCTGCGTGATTTGCCATTAATTCAATTTTTGGGCTGCAAAGATAGGGATATTTAATGGAATAGCTACATTATTTCCATTTATTTTTAAAGGCTGAAGTTTAGGACCGGAATATCTTTTCCGTGTAGCGGCAAGCGGATAAGCAAACATAATTTTTTTCTTCAGCAGAATTGCGGATTTCGGGTTCAAATCAAACAAATTCGCAACCTGAAGAGCACTTATATCTTCGACTTGGGTGAGATGGTAGGTAATTTTGAATGCTGTTACAAGCTTTGTCTTGCATTTGTGGAAAATGGTGAAAGCCGTAACTGATTCATCGTAGCCGCAACTCGTGCAACGGGTATGATAACGGGTTCGGCCTTTCCAACTTCGGGTGTGTCCGCACCGTCGGCATTTGAAACCTTCCCTCCATTTCGCCTGATGAAGGTACATATGGCAACTTTCTTCACTCTTAAATTTCCGTCGAAATTCAGAGCCTGGCATTTTTTCGAACATAGCTGTGGATTTTTTGAAATTCAAGGTTGCAAAAAAACCAGCCGTAAGTCAATTCCCCAATCGGGTACATTTCGGGGCCCTTTTCGGAAAATTTAGAACACTTTAATTTCCGATATTTGCAATCCTGTTTTTAACCCATAAAATTTCAAGAAAAAAGCCCGATCATGAAGGATTTTCAGTTCATTACCAGTTCTCACCCTTCCTATATCGAAAATCTTTATCATGATTTTGCCAAAGATCCCGGGTCGGTAGACCCTGATATGCGGAAATTCTTTGAAGGGTTCGACTTTGCCGTGTCTTCCGGAATGGAGAAACAACCTCTTACTGCCTCTTCAAACGGGGTGGGGGGAGACAAACTTCAGAAAGAGTTCGGCGTGTACAAGCTGATAAACGATTACCGTAAAGAAGGCCACCTGGTAGCAAAGACCAACCCGATCCGCGAAAGAAAGAATCGTGGCGCTAAGCTGGATCTTCCCACTTTCGGCTTGTCAGATAACGATCTTCAAACCGAATTCTACGCCGGACAGTTTGCCGGCCTGGGGAAAACCTCTCTGAAGAATATCATTGACCATCTCAAAAAAACATATACCTCCAACATCGGTATTGAACTGGCCTATATTATTGATGAAAGCCGCGCCGAATGGTTGATTAGGGAGATGGAAAATACTTTTCACCTGCCGGTTGCGCTTGATAAAAAACGCCGCATTCTTCAAAAACTGAATGAGGGCGTAATGTTTGAAAAATTTCTTCATACTAAATACGTAGGGCAGAAAAGGTTTTCGCTTGAGGGCGGAGAAACTACAATTCCCGCATTGGACGCAATCATACAAACAGGTGCGCAACACGGAGTAGAAGAAGTGGTGATCGGCATGGCGCATCGCGGAAGG
>JAFAGR010000011.1 GCA_023422565.1 Bacteroidota bacterium
ATCTGGTAGATGGTTCGTGTCTCACGAACCAAACAAACGCCCGTCACGAACAAGTGAAGAACCATCCATTGAATCTGGAATAATATTCCGTATATTTATGTTCTCCTATTAACACCTCCCAAACAACTGCTTCCGAATAACTGACCCGCCGGCCCTGCACACCAATAAATTTTCTTTTTATGAAAAGATATTGCCTCGCATTCTGCTGCCTGCTATTTTCAAAATTATCATCGGCGCAAACGGTTCTGTATAACCTTGGTACTACCACGGTTGAAACAAGTACATTGTTCACCAGCCCGCAACTGCCCTGGGAGTTGAAGTACGGTCCCGGAGACTCATTATGGATGACCACAAGAACTGGGCAGGTATACCGGGTCCATAACACAAACGGCGGTTCAACCTTACTTCTCGATCACAGTGCTAATGTATGGCAGGTGAATGAATCGGGCATGCTTGGCTTCGCATTTCATCCACAATTTTCAACCAACCCCTATGTGTTCATTGTGTACACGTATACTTCAGGCGGACTCAACCGCGAACGCCTTTCACGATTTACTTATTCGGGAAATACGCTGAACAGTGAGCTTGTTATTTTCGATGGCGGAAACATTCTCGCATCAAATATCCATAACGGATCGCGTGTGGTTATTTTATCAGACAACACTTTGTTAATGACAACCGGCGATGCCGAATTGCCGAATCAGACACAAAATCTCTCTACGTTTAACGGGAAGGTTCTTCGCATGAATCTTAACGGAACAATTCCGGCAGACAATCCCGACCCTGCAAATTACGTGTACACGAGAGGGCATAGAAACCCGCAGGGTTTAGCGCTGCATCCCAACGGTAAAGTGTATTCAACCGAACATGGCCCCTCGGCTAATGACGAATTTCAAATAATTGAGGCGGGCAGAAACTACGGCTGGCCGAATGTGCAGGGCTTTTGCGATGACGATTTCTCTGCAACTGAGTCCGCTTATTGCACGGCGAACAACATTAAGGAGCCGCTCATTTCATGGAACGTGGTTCCGGGTACTACCTGGGCACCCAGTGATATGATCTGGTACACGCATCCTTCTATCCCGGAGTTTCAGAATGCAATGCTTATCACATTTTTAAAAACAAGTAAAATAAATGTAGTGAGGTTGAATGCCTCCGGCGATGCCGTTACCTCTCAGCAGGATTTCTTCGCCTTTACCTGGGGCCGGCTTCGGGATATAACAGCCGCACCCAATGGTGACATTTTTATCGCCACCAATACATCTCCCTTTCGCATAATTAAAATGCGCGCTACCGGTCCGGTTCCTGTTTCAGTTACCGGGTTCAACTACGATTGTATCGAAAACGGTCGCATCAAATTCTCATGGCAATCCCACATCGAACAAAATAATCGCAGGTTCGTACTCGAAACAAGCGATGACGGAATAAACTTTCGCTCTGTGGCTTCTGTTCCTTCCCTGGCAGCTAACGGTAATTCTTCGGCTCCGCTCAATTACAGTTATGTTTATGAAAGTGCAACCCCGGGAATTTCTTATTACAGGATATATAGTGAGGATTTTGACGGTCGGAAACAATTTCTTCCCTTACTAACGGTTGAATGCAGGCCTTTTTCATCGATGCGCCTGGTGCCAAATCCTGCCACAAACCGTGCGGTATTACAAACCCGATCAAACGAAAGGCTGCAGCTGAAAATATTCGACGGACTTGGAAAACAGGTTTATTCCGGAAACGGCAGGGGAGATATCGAACTACCTGTAAGCCGGTTACAGCCGGGCCTGTATTCAATTCTGGCAGCGAACGAAAACGGAACGATAATATACCGGGACAAACTGGTGATCGCTTCCGGTTATTAAGAACAAAAGTCAGATAAACTTACATCAGGTCAAGCGCAAGCGCGAAGAATGTTACGTTAAACGGCAATACCATTGAGCAATATCCGCCTGCAACTGCATAAACGCCAAAAAAGGCTACTACCGAAAGAAGGAAAAGCACCCAATATAGTCCACGTGATTTTTTTGCAGTTTGCATGTGCTGATAAGTTTTGTGCAAATATAATGCTCCCGGTCTTTCTTCCAATTTTTGCTGATACTTTTTAAAGGCAACTGAACTAAATTGCCCGGTATATGGTCATTCATTTTTATATAAAGTATTCAACGGTTCCCGGTGAATTCATCCGGTTACGGCTTTATGATAAGCGGATGATGGAGGAACTTACCATCGATATGCAGTTTCTGAACTCAGAGTACTGGCACACGGCAGTGGAGGAGGAAGATTTGCTAACTGCGAATGTTCTGCTTTACGATTGCGTTTTGCTGAAAGATGGGGGGGAGCAAACTCTTTTTAGTGCCCGGAAGATCGATCTGAGAAAGATCAATGCAAAGTCGCTTGAAGTTTATGACGAAGTGGAAGAACCCGATCTTTGGAATGAGGTGTTTAAGGCTTCTGCTTTCCGGATTTGGAACCAGCCAAAAAATAAATCAGCTAAGAAAAACGCCGATAAAAATTACACCGTTGCTTTTAATGTTTTTGCACCGGCCTTGCCTCCCGGAAAGGTTCTTTGCATTACGGGAACAGGAAAAAAATTGCGTAACTGGGATTCCGAAAAGCCCTTGCTGCTATACCGGAAAGCCTCGCACTGGTCGGTAAAACTGAATCTCTCCAACGAAAAATCGGTCGCCTTTAAGTATGCCGTTTACGACACTGCAACCCAAACCATTACGGAATGGGAGCAGGGAGCCGACCGCGTGCTTCACACTGCCGGAAAAAACTCGGTTACCTTTCTGCATCAATACGCGCGCCTTCCGCAAAAAAGCTGGAAAGGAGCGGGCGTGGCATTGCCATTGTTTTCCCTGCGAACCGAGCATGATTGGGGTGCGGGAGATTTTCGCGGGTTGGGGGCTTTTATTGAATGGCTGGCCTCATGCGGATTCAAGATGCTGCAATTACTTCCTCTTCACGATACAACGGCTACGCGTACACGAAATGATTCATATCCGTATGCGCCCATTTCCGCCTTTGCCCTGCATCCTGTTTACCTTGATGTGGAAACTCTTGCAAGAAAGGCGGGCGTCGATGTTCCGGAAGATATTGCGTTGAGGATACTCGCCGCAAACCGCGCCGACCGGGTTAATTGGGAAGAGGTTATGGAATTAAAAGAAACTGTGATGCGGATGGTGTTTGAAGAGGAACATCTCAATTTCCGTGACGATTATAATTGGTTCGGGTTTTTTGACCTGAACCGTGCATGGCTCGTGCCCTACGCTGTTTTTTCATATTTGCGGGATGAGTTTGGAACGGCAGATTATTCTCAATGGAAGGAATACGCCGTGTATGATGAAGAGAAGATAGCTGACCTTGCAAGCCCGGGAAGTGAAGCTTACCATTCGATTGCGTTTTATTATTTCCTGCAATATCATTTGCATCTCCAATTAAAAGACGCCTGCGATCTTGCCGTGAAAAATGAAATTGTGCTGAAGGGCGACCTTCCTGTAGGAGTGGCACGGTACAGCGTGGAAACCTGGATGTATCCGCAATACTTTAACTTGCAAATGAGTTACGGAGCACCGCCGGACGCATTCAGCGATGTGGGACAAAACTGGGGTTTCCCCACTTATAATTGGGCAGAGTTAAAGGCAGATGATTACAACTGGTGGCGAAGAAGGCTCGAGAATATGAGCCAGTACTTCCAGGCGCTTCGGGTTGATCATGTGATCGGGTTGATGCGGATGTTCAGTATTCCGGTAAATACGGCAAATCCCCAACTTGGCTTTTTTGATCCCTTCATTCCTCTTGCCGAATCTGAACTCCAACGGGAAGGTATAAACGCAAATGAATTCGGGCTGATTGCGGAAGAAGGAAACCCTGAAACGATCTTTATCAGAACGGGCGGCGGCCTTCACTTTCGCATGGCTATGCAAAACACGGAATTGTTCAAAGGCCTGCCGCAATGGCTGCAGGAAAAATTAAACAGCCTGTATGAACAATTCTTCCATGAAATGCAAAATGACTTGTGGAACAGTGAAGGAGAGGAGAAACTGAAGATGCTTAAGCAAAGTTCTCCTATGCTTCTCTGCGCGGAAGACCTGGGTATGGTTCCACCATCCTTGCCTGCGCTGTTGGCCAAACTTCGCATCCTCTGCATGCGGATAGAACGGATGCCCGTAGTGTTTGGTGAAAAATTCGCGCCCGCAGGAAGTGCGCCGTATTTAAGTGTGGTGACTACCGGCACGCATGATATGCACACAATACGCGAATGGTGGGAAGAGAATCGTACAGATATTCAGTACTATTATAACCACATTCTTGGCCACCATGGCCTGGCCCCGTATTTCTGCGAAGCATGGATTGCGCGTGAAATACTTCTTTCTCATATGAACTCTCCGGCCATGTGGGTTGAATTTCCTATGCAGGATGTACTCGCCATGCATGAAGGATTGCGGAGGGAAAACCCTGCTGAAGAAAGGATTAACGATCCGGCAAACCCGGAGCACGTCTGGAATTTCCGGCTCCACCTCACGGTTGAAAACCTAAACGAACAAAAACAGTTTATTGAACATGTGGCCTCGCTTATTTCTGATGCAGGCAGGTAAAAAGTTTTTATGAAAATTTCCTGGAAATCTTACGAGCTTCCCTTTATACATCCTTTTACAATTTCGAAAGGCACTAAAAGCGTTCAGCCCACACTGTTAGTTGAGCTGGAGCATTTCGGAATTAAAGGCTATGGCGAAGCTCCCGCCATTTCATATTATAACATTCCGGTTGAAAAAATGATTGCTGACCTGGAGCAAAAGAAGGCCTTTGTTGAGAAGTTTTCCTTCACCGATCCTGAACGGTATTGGCATTACCTGCATCATCTTTTTCCGCAGAATCCATTTTTAGTATGCGCGCTGGATATGGCGGGCTGGGATATTTTTGGAAAAATGCGCGGAGCTCCTCTGCACAAGCTTTGGGGGCTCGATACCACCAAGGCGCCGGTAACAGACTATACCATCGGGATCGATACTGCAGAGAAGATGATCAATAAAATTAAGGAGAAGCCATGGCCTGTTTATAAAATAAAGGTGGGGATGGAAGGAGACGTAGAGCTGGTACGTGAACTCCGGCGCCATACCACGGCTCCATTCAGGCTCGACGCAAACGGAGGCTGGTCACGCGATACGGCCCTGAAAAAAATTCTTGAACTGCAACATTTGAACGTGCAGTTAATAGAACAACCCTTACCGAAAGATGATTGGGATGGAATGAAAGAGCTTTTCAAAGCTTCGCCGCTTCCTCTTTTTGCAGATGAATCCTGTGTGGCGGAGGAAGATGTAATTCGCTGCCCGGAACATTTTCATGGAATTAATATCAAACTGACTAAGTGCAGCGGCATTACGCCTGCGCGGCGGATGATAGATAAATGCAGGGACCTCAACCTGATGGTTATGTTGGGCTGCATGAACGAAAGTTCGGTGGGCTCTGCTGCTCTTGCACATCTTGCCCCGCTGGCAGATTTTCTGGATATGGATGGCCCGCTTCTGCTTAAAAAGGATCTGGCAGACGGACAAAAAGTTGAAAACGGAAAGATAGTCTACAATAACCTTCCCGGGCTGGGCATCACCTTGTTAAGTTAACTTTGAAATTATGACGCCCGAAAGAAGCAAAAGACTGAATGATGTTCTCGCGCACCGCCAACCAGACCTTACAGTGGTTCTGGAGAACGTGGCTGACCCTCATAATATTTCTGCAGTTATGCGTACCTGTGATGCAGTGGGCGTGCAGGAAGTTTACATACTCAATACGGTTATTCCAAAACATAAGAAGTGGGGAACGAAGAGTTCCTCCAGCGCTGCGAAATGGCTTACCGTCCATCAGTTCAACAATGTGCAGGAATGTTTTTCTGAATTAAGAAAAAAGTATCGCAAAATTTTCACCACTCACCTTTCTTCTGACGCTGTCGGGCTTTATGATATGCAGTTGACCGAACCGGTTGCCCTCGTTTTTGGAAATGAGCACAGCGGCGTTAGCAGGGAACTTATAGAGCTGTGCGACGGTAACTTTATTATTCCACAGGTGGGCATTATTAAATCCCTTAATATTTCCGTTGCCTGCGCCGTAACTCTTTACGAAGCCTTTCGTCAAAAATCTTTGTCCGGCCATTATAACGGCCCGCGTTTGCCCGCCGCTCAAATGACCGAACTCAGGGAGCATTGGGGTTTCCTCAATGAGGAATAGTTGCCCCATCAAAATTAATTATAAGAATTCACGTGCCTATTTATTTGATTTATACGGAATTGTAATTCCCTTGGCATTAGATTTGACTTCGCAGGGTTATGTTTAAACCCGAATACAAGTTGGCTTGCTGGCTTATCGGTATCATCGCGGCGTTTGGCTCATGTGATATGACGAAGGGCAAGAAAAAATTTCCTGATACACCTGACTACACGCTTTCCGATCCGAAAATATTACGCCTGCCTCAGGAACTGGATGAAATCTCCGGCATAGTATACTATCCTAAAGATACCAGCGTATTCGCTATCATTGATGAAGACGGTTTGCTTTTTAAGATCTCGCTTAAAGACCCGAAGAAGGTAAGGAAGTGGGTATTTGATAAGAAGCGTGATTATGAAGACCTTGTTTTAATAGACAGTACGTTTTATGTGCTGATAAGCAAAGGCGATATACTCTCTCTCAAATTCCAGGGCGATTCTATCCAAACCGAAAAATCAGATTTCTCAGATGCAGGAAAAACTACGATGGAGTTTGAGTCGCTTTTTGCGCTAAACGACAGCACTCTTGTAATGATCTGTAAAGAGTGTGAGCAAGACGATAAGGAGATCGTGTCTTCCTATACTTACCATCTCTCAGATTCGGTGGGTACTTATAAGGAGTATATCCGATTCAGTACTATCGACCTGAATGCAAAACAGAATTTAAAAGGCAAACTTAAAATGTCTGCCGCTGAGCGCCATCCCATCACAGGGGATATTTACATGATATCCTCAATTCAGAATGTATTATATGTGGCAGATGCGGAGGGAAATTACAAGGCTTCTTACGAATTGAACCCAGTGATCTATAAACAGCCCGAGGGCCTTGCCTTCACACCGGAAGGCCACATGATCATTTCAAATGAGTTTGCCGATGAAGGCTTTGGAGAACTACTATTATTTAAAAACAACCGTAAATAGATGAGGATATTTTTTTCCTGTTTGCTGATGATTACCGCTCTTACTCCAAGAGCGCAGGATAGCCTGCAGGCACGCATAATATTAATTGGCGATGGCGGGCAACTTACACAAGGCCGTCATCCCGTGGTATCGGCCGTACAAAAGCATGTGAAGTTTGATGATAAAACTATAGTGCTTTACCTCGGCGATAATCTTTATAAAACGGGACTTCCTGACAATTCCATTCCCACATACAACGTTGCAAAGGCTCCATTAGATTCCCAGATCCATATCTCCCCCAATCCAAATACCAAGGTGTATTTCATCCCGGGCAACCATGATTGGGCAAATGGGGGAGACAATGGGTACGCGTCAATATTGCGTGTTCAACAGTACATAGATCTGTTGTCGAACAAAAACGTGCAGATGTTGCCTCGCGACGGCTGCCCCGGCCCGGTCGAAGTTGAATTGACCGAGGATATCCTCATGGTTATATTAGACAGCCAGTGGTGGATACACGAATACGAAAAACCGGGTATTGAATCGGATTGTGAAACGAAAACAGAGGACGAAATTTTATTGCAGCTTGAAGATATTATCGATAAGAACCGGGATAAACTGATACTTCTTGCCATGCACCATCCCTTTAAGAGCTACGGCCCTCACGGCGGCTACTTCACGCTGAAGCAGCATGTCTTCCCATTTACGGATATCAATCCAAATTATTATTTTCCACTTCCGGTTCTTGGTTCAATTTATCCGCTCACTCGTGCGGTGTTTGGTACTTCGCAAGATCTGAAGCATCCATGGTACCAGCGAATGATTTCTTCCATTGATAATGTAATTAAAGACAATAAGAATATAATTCATCTTTCCGGCCACGAGCATTCAATGCAATATATAGTGGATAGCGGCCGGCATTATATTGTGAGCGGAAGCGGAAGTAAGAGTACGCGTGTTTCCAAAGGCCGCCATACCGAATTCGCCACGCCTTCCTACGGTTTCGCCACGCTGGAGGTAACCAAAAATAAGGACGTGTATACGAAGTTTTTTGAGGTGGATGGCGACTCGCTTAGCCAGGCTTTTTCAGCGCATATGTTTCGGGTTGAGAAAGTTCCGGTAGAACCGATGGACACTTCAAGAAAGATTGAATACGCTTTCAAAGACAGCGTGGTCATATCTGCCAGTGATAAATACAAGAATTGGAACGGCTTCAAAAAAGTATTGCTCGGTTCAAACTATCACAAAGAATGGAGTACGCCGATCACACTGAAAGAATTTAACATCCGGAAAGAAAAAGGTGGGCTAACGGTGAAAAGCCTGGGCGGTGGTAAACAAACAAAAAGTTTAAAGCTAGTGGATAAAAGAGGAAAGGAATGGACCTTAAGAACAGTGGATAAAGACCCTTCAAAGGCTCTTCCGTTCAACTTACGGGGAACCATAGCCGAAAATATTGTAGAGAACATGATATCGGCAAGCTATCCTTACGCGCCATTGGTTGTTCATGAAATTGCGGCCGCTGCGGGAATAATTTCGGCGCCTCCGCAATTCTTCTTTGTACCCGATGACCCTGCATTAGGCGAGTACCGCGCTCTTTTTGCCAACACCGTATGTATGCTTGAAAACCGCGACCCGACAGTGGACGACGATACTGACAATTCAAAAAGTACGGGTAAGGTGATCAACAAGATGCTGGAGGATAATGATCATCATGTGGACCAGGAACTTGTTTTAAAAGCCCGCCTCCTGGATATGCTGATAGCCGACTTCGACCGCCATGCAGATCAATGGAAATGGGGAACAGGCGATACCGGGAAAGGCAAGTTATATTATCCCATTCCCCGCGATCGCGACCAGGCCTTCTTTAAATCAGACGGCTTACTTGTTAGCTATCTTTCGAGAAGAAGAATGCCCTTCCTGGAAGGATTCAATCATAACATCCACAACATCAAAACCATGAATTCTGTAGCGAAAGATTTTGACCGAATCTTTCTCAACAACCTTGAAGAACATGTGTGGAGGAAAGTGATCGCTGAATTTCAGGCCAATATAACCGACGATGTGATCGACCATGCTGTCACCAAATTGCCCGAACCAATTGCTGCAATGAATGCGGCCACCATAGCCGAAAAACTTAAAAGCCGGCGCGACCAGCTGATGAAGGAAGGAATGAAGTATTATCGCTTTCTTGCCAATACAGTGGCGGTTACCGGTAGCAATAAAAAAGAATTATTTCATATTAAGCCTGATTCTGCCGGAATTAAACTCGAAGTGTTTAAAAAGAATGAGGAGTCAGACTCGGCCACAGTAATGTATGAACGTGTGTTCAACATTAAAGACACCCGCGAATTGAGGCTTTTTGCCTTGAATGGAGACGATAAAATAGTTGTTGATCCTGCAGTGAAATCGAAAATAAAATTGCGCGTTATCGGTGGCAAAGGAAATGACACCTTTGACCTTCGCGGAAACATGCGCAAACTTCTTTATGACCTTTCATACGAGAAAAATCATTTCGCCAATACTGTGAAAACAAATTCTGAGGTAAGCAGCAATCCCTCGGTAAATGAATACGATCCATCCTGGTATCAATATAACAGGGTACAATACCCGAGGATAAATATTGGGTACAATCAGGAAGACGGGTTGCTCGCCGGCCTGGGCTTTCTTCTTCAAACCCATTCTTTCCGAAATGATCCTTACGCCACGCAACAGAAGTTCACCACCTTGTTTGCACCCGCAAACAACGCATACAAACTTCAATATAATGGCGTTTTTAATAAAGTGATATCAAAGAATGATATCCTGGTGAATGCAGAAATGGTGAATCCAACGCTTAATAATTTTTTCGGGCTTGGCAACACCACAGAGCTTGATACTGATCTACCGCTGCGATATTACCGGGTGCGATATAAATATTTTGAAGCCGATGTGCTTTTTCGCAAACGCATGAACCCGATCATGGAGTTTTCAATCGGGCCGTCAGTGTATCATTATTGGAGCCGCTATGCCGATAACAAGGGAAGAATTCTTGACGACATTTCATCCATTAGTGCCGACTCAACTGAACTCTACAGCAAGAAAACTTACTTCGGTGGTAAAGCGAACTTTAATATCACTTATATAAACAACCCGGTCAACCCTACACGAGGCATCACCTGGTTCACTAGTTTCGCCAGTTACTCCGGCATCTCAGATGGAACCCGTGCTCATAACCGTATTACATCTGACATGACGGTTTATGCGGCCGTTTCTGAACCCAGTCGCGTTTCCGCTGTATTCAGGCTTGGAGGCGGGCATATCTTTAATGAGAACTTCCGGTACTTCCAGGCAATGAACCTTGGCGCAAACAACTTCCTTCGCGGTTTCCGTAAGAACAGGTTCTCAGGAAGGTCAATGGCTTATGCCGGTACGGAGCTCAGGGTTAAATTATTCGATTCAAAATCGTATATTTTTCCCGGTAAAGTTGGCGTGCTCGGTTTCCTTGAGTCTGGTAGAGTGTGGATTAACAATGAGGATAGTAAAAAGTGGCATACATCATACGGTGGAGGTTTATACTACATACCCTATGATCTGATCATGATTTCTGCAACGATGGGCTTTTCAGGAGAGGAAAATTTGTTCAACTTTACGCTTGGTACCAAGTTTAATTTAACCTTTTAAAGAGCCGGATGAATCGATCTGCGGTGTACAAACAAACCGAACAGTACGTAACGAAACTGTTTCAAGAGAAGGAAAGGCCTGAGCTTTCATACCATAACCTTGAGCATACAAAGAGTGTGGTGAGTAAGGCTCAGGAAATTGCAGGACACTATTCGCTGTCTGAAGATGAAACCCTGGCATTGCACGTTGCATCGTGGTTTCATGATACCGGCTATCTGAACGGGGATGCGGCTGACCATGAGGAACGGGGCGTGGAGTATATGCGTGAGTTTTTAACGGCGGAAGGCGTGCGGGATGAGATCGCTGAAAAAGCTGCGGGTTGTATTATGGCAACTAAAAGCCCTCGTAATCCGCACACGCTTATTGAAGAAATTTTATGCGACGCAGATACATATAATCTGGGGTCGAAAGATTTTAAAGAAAGTAACAAACTCGTTTGGAATGAATTGCTGGCTCTCGGCAATACAAGTTTAACAAAAAAAGAATATCATGAAGGAACATACCGGTTAATGGAAGAACACCGTTTTTTTACCGGGTATGCAAAAGAGTTGTTGAAGGATGGTAAAATTAAAAACATGAAGAAGCTATCGAAAAAAAAGGAAGCATTGGAGCTGGAAAGTCCGGAGATCACCGAAAAGGCCGGCACTACCAAAGGAATGCAAACCTTACTGCGTCTGACCTCGCAGAATCATATTCAGCTTAGTGAAATTGCAGACAGCAAAGCAAATATTCTTATTTCTGTAAATGCAATTATCATTTCCGTGATATTGTCTGTGTTGTTAAGGAAGCTGCAAACAGACCCATATCTCGGTATCCCGACAGGCGTTTTCCTGTTATCGTCGGTTGTTACCATCATCATCGCCATCCTCGCCACGAGGCCTAAGGTGACCATGGGAACTTTTGAAGATGATGATGTGGTGAAGAAGAAAACCAATTTGCTATTTTTTGGAAATTTTCACCGTGTGTCACAGGATAAATATGAGAGAGCCATGCGACAAATGATGAAGGATTCCGATTACTTATATAGTTCAATTGTTCAGGATATTTATCACCTGGGTTCAGTACTTGGCAAAAAATATAAACTGATCAGGCTTGCTTACAATGTATTTATGATCGGGATTGTAGTGTCTGTTATTGCCTTTGCTGTTGCTGTGATGATAAATGCCGGTCCGCCGCCGGAAACGGTTACCACCAACACCTCCGGCTCACCTTTTTAATTTGCTGATAAAATGTTATTCAACCGTGACCTGAGCTGGCTGGGATTTAACCACCTTGTTTTGCAACAGGCGAAGAAGAACACCCTTCCTTTATATGAGCGCCTTAAGTTCCTCGCAATTTTCTCATCAAATCTTGATGAGTTTTTTCGTGTACGCTATCCCGTTATTGTTGCACTTTCAAGGCTTGGTGCAAAAACGGTACGTAAGGCATCGCTGTTTCCAAAACAGGAGGGCGTGCCCGATGCTGCCCAGTTAATAATAAGCGGCCATCTTGAAGAATTCGGAGATATTTTGTTGAACAGGATCATCCCTGCTTTGCGCGATAAAGGAATTTTTTTCTATTACAATTCGCGCATCAGGCCTGAGCATCACAATGAGATCCGCGAAATTTTTGTGTCAAAGGTGCTGTCATTCATTCAGCCCATCGTTCTAAACGTTCATTCGGCAAAGGATTTTTTCCCCGAAAACGGCCTTTTGTATTTTGTAGTTACGGTGAGGGACAAGAACAGCGATTCACAACGGCACGTGGTAGTGAACATTCCCTCTCAAAAACTAAAACGGTTTTATGAATTGTCTGAGATCGCCGGAACAAGGTATGTGATATTTATAGATGATATAGTGCGCGAGAACATTGACCTTTTGCTGCCAAATGAAGTGGTAGAGGGTGTTTATTCGATAAAGTTCAACCGCGATTCAGAGTTTCGCTGGTATGAGGATTATAGCGCGGATATGCTGGAAAAAATGGAAAAGAAACTTGCCCGCCGCGACCATGGAGCCCCTTCAAGATTCCTGTATGAGAACGGTATGCCGCGCAATCTCCAATTCTTTCTGGCGGCGATGTTCCAGATAAATATTGAAGATATGTTTGAAGGCGGGCGCTACCATAACCTCAGCGACCTCAATGAATTTCCATCTTTCGATGATAGCCTTCATTTTCCGCCCTTCAAACCCATTCCACATCCACCCGAGGCGGCAAGTGGAGACGTATTTAACATTACGCGTAACAAGGAAATTCTACTGCACATACCATATCACGCCTATACTCCTGTGCTGAGTTTTTTTAATCAGGCGGCAGTAGATGAAAATGTTTCGGAGATTTATATTTCCTTATACCGCGTGGCTTCCGACTCGCATATTGTAAACGCGCTGATAAGTGCGGCACGAAACGGGAAAAAAGTGGTTTGCTTCATTGAGTTGAAAGCTCGTTTTGATGAAGTGAACAACATAAGATGGAGCAAGATTATGAAGGAGGCAGGGGTTCAGCTGGTGTACAGCGATCCGCGAATCAAGGTTCACTCTAAAATAGCGCTGGTTAAGCGGAGCGAGGAAGGACGAGCCCGATTCTATTCCTTGATAAGTACGGGAAATTTTAACGAGATGACGGCCAGGTTTTATACGGACCATGTTCTATTTACTTCAGACGATGAAATTGCAAAAGAATTACTTAGCCTTTTTACTTTCATGCAAAGCAAGAAGGTGACCGTAGAAAAAATGAAATTGACTTTCGATCGGCTGCTTGTGTCGCAGTTTAACTGGATACCTTATTTGGAAAAGGCGATAAGAAAACAGATCAAAAAAGCGCAGGCCGGGGAAAAGGCGCTGATACGAATAAAAGTGAATAACCTTGAAGATCCGTGGATCATTGGCGAATTATACAAAGCAAGTCAATACGGTGTTGAAATTAATCTTCTGGTTCGAAGTGTTTGCTGCATAGTTCCGCAGAAGGAAGGCCTGAGTGAAAATATCAGGATCAAACGCCTTGTAGACAGGTTTCTTGAGCATTCACGACTGTTCATTTTTGGGGAGGGCGAAGAATCTTCAGTATTGATGGGCTCTTCCGACCTTATGATCAGGAACCTTCGCCGCCGGATTGAGGTGATGTTGTCGGTGAAAGATGAAGGTTTTAAAAAGGAGCTAACCGATTATTTTGAAATGCAATGGGCTGATGATACGAATGCCGTCTGGCTTAATGAAGATCTCGCAAACATTGCAGTGGAAGGTGAGGGCACTCACAACGGGCAACGGGATATTTATTCATATTTACAAGAAATGCAATGATAAAGCCAGATGCAGGAGCAGGGAATTTGTCGGGCGTAAATAAGTACCGCTTACGCACCATGCTTGTTATCGCAATTTTTTGGACCCTCATTGATCTGATGGTATCTGTTGTGATGCGATGGAATGAGGTGAGTTTGAACCCGTACAGTCTTCTGTTGAGAGGTATTGTCATCTTTATCATGAGCCTGGGTATGGGATACCTCTTCCTTTTTTCGCTGAGGCAGATCCTGCGCCGCTATCCCATGTGGCTTAATTTTCTTTTGAAGGCTTTATTAATTGTAATGCTGGCTCTGGTAATGAACTTTTTTGTTCACCTGCTTGAATATCTGCTGATAGATAAACTCTCTTTTAATGATGCATTGAATTCCCTGTTTCAACAGGTTTTTAATTTGCTGTTTCTTATGCAGAATACGTTCTATTGGTTGACCCTGTTGGTGATCACACAATTGTATGTGGAGATAAACGAAAAGTTCTCTCCGGGTGTTTTTAAAGACATACTCCTGGGAAAATATTTTCATCCGCGTGTGGAGAACCGGATCGTTATGTTCATAGATCTTAAAGACTCAACGCCCATTGCCGAAAAGTTGGGGCATGAGAAGTATTTCCTGTTCATCCGCGAGTTCATTTACCAGGTTTCTATGGCGTTGATAGAATACAACGGAAGAATTTACCAGTATGTGGGTGACGAAATAGTCGTTTCCTGGAAAAACAGTCCGAAGAATATTAAAAATTGCCTCGCTGCGGTAATTCAATCGAGAAAGAATATTCAGCGGGTAAGTGAAAGGTTCAGACGAAAGTTTAACGAGATCCCTGAATTTCGGGTAGGCATTCACGTGGGTGAGGTAACGGTGGGAGAAATAGGTGTGATTAAGAAAGACCTTGCCATGTCTGGAGATACAATGAACACCACAGCCCGCATCCGCTCGGCATGCAATGAACTTAATCAGAAGTTCATTGTGTCAAAAGAATTCATAGAAGAAAGTAATCTTACCGACTGGCAGGCAGAAAGTTTAGGTATGGTTGACCTCAAAGGCAAGGCGGAGGAAATTGAACTGTTTTCATTAAAGATCTAAATTTAAAATAAGGCGATGCAACAGCAAGAAAATGCCGAACAAATAAAAAAACGAATTGGGTTGGTGTCCTTAGACGTGGCCATAGTTCTTGTTTCATTTTTTGGTTCTCTTTTTCTGGTTGGGTTTTTAGTGAGGGCGGTGTTTTACAAAGAAATGTTTGGCCCCGATCACCAAGCTTTTGCCTGGCTTGAGCAATTTGTAAGCCCGCAGATGAATTCCATAATGGAAGTGATCACCTTCCTCGGCTCCGCGCAGTTTCTTACGCCGGCAAACCTTATTCTGATCGCATTCGCATTCTTTATTGAAAAAGATAAATGGCTTGGCATCAAGGTAGCGTCAATTGCGCTCACAAGCTTGCTGCTTATGTCTGCCTTAAAATTGTATTTCGGGAGGCCGCGTCCTGATATTCCTTTGCTGGATGCCGCGGCGGGCCTGAGTTTCCCCAGCGGGCATGCACTCATGAGTTTCACTTTTTATGGCTTGCTTGCATATTTCCTGAATAACGAAATAAAGCGAAGGTGGTTGCGGATTCTCTGCGTAGGATTATCTGTTCTATTGATTCTTCTCATTGGTCTGAGCCGTATTTACCTTCGTGTACATTACTTCAGCGACGTGCTGGCAGGTATGGCTGTCGGTGTTATTTGGCTTACCATTTCCCTTACAATTTTAAACAAACTGGAGAGCAGGCAAAAGCTGAGAACCGACATCGGTTAGCACTTAGCCGATTACAATACGCAATTAACCTTAGCATTGGGGTTGTTCTTTTGCGCCGGACTACGCCTTGCATCTTACAGCTTGCTCCCTGCATCCAGGGATTGCGTAATATTGCTATAAAAATTATAAGGATGGAAAAGACTCTTGGCATTGGCACCCGGCTTCAACACATGCATCACGGTCCCGGGGTGATTGTGGGTGTTAAATACGCAACGTACCTTATATCTTTCATTAACCACGGCATTAAAGAGATCGACAAAACCGATACAATGCTTGATGAGATCATTCCGGAAAACGTTACCGCCGAAGTGGAAACGGTCTCAGAAGTAGAGAAAAGTATTTTAAAAATTCTTCGTCAATGGGGAGAGGTTTCTGAAATTGTTCCTCTTGGTGATCGATGGCTTGGAGGAATGATGTTGTTGCAACCCGCCGATAAAACGCAAAAGGCAAAGGAAGTTCCTATTGACATCTTCTTTCATAAAATTGTGATGTTGCGGGACAGGTTGCGTGTGATGGAACAACAAATCAACGCACACAAAAAATTATCTGATGAAGAAAAGGTGAATCTTCAACAGTACATAACTCGCATTTATGGAACACTCACCACTTTTAACGTGCTGTTTAAAAATAAGGAGCATTGGTTTGTGGGAGAGAAAGGGGAGTGATTTGAGATTCGTTACAGTAGCGGGTAGTTTATAGTTGCTGGTTCCTGGTTGTGGTAGTTAGGCGGAGGCCTAACAAACCACCGAACCATTAAACTATCAAACCATTTACTACATTACTAACTACGAACTGTCAACTACAAACTATCATATCGGTCTGTTCGGATCAAAATTTTCCAGCTCCTTACTTACCGCGTTCAGGAAGGTTGACCCCAGCGAGCCATCAATGATACGATGATCGTAGGAGAGTGAAATATACATCATGTGGCGTATGCCTATCGTATCGCCCTGCGCGGTTTCAATAACCATCGGGCGCTTCTTTATTGCTCCCACGGCCATTATTGCAACCTGCGGCTGGTTAATGATGGGGGTTCCCATGATGCTTCCGAATGTACCGACGTTTGTAAGTGTGAACGTTCCGCCGGCAGTGTCATCGGGTTTTAATTTCCCGGTGCGAGCCGCATTGGCCAGCCCATTTACCTGTTTGGTTAAGCCCACCAGGTTTAATTGGTCGGCATTTTTTATAACCGGAACAATGAGGTTGCCACTGGGAAGGGCGGTTGCCATACCGATATTGAGATCTTTCTTGATGATGATCCGGTCTCCGTCTACGGAGCTGCTCATCATCGGGTATTTCTTAATTGATTTTACGATCGCCTCAATGAACAGCGGCGTGAATGTGATCTTTTCACCCTCGCGTTTTTCAAATTCCTTTTTTACACGGTCTCTCCATTGAACCAGGTTGGTTACATCGCACTCGGCAAAGCTGGTAACGTGCGGGCTGGTTTGTTTACTGTCAACCATATGCTTCGCGATCATCTTACGCATACGGTCCATTTCAATAATTTCCACATTACCCTGGTAAACCACAGGGGCCTGACTTGCCGGAGTGCTTTGCGGAAGCACCGTAACCTGCGATGCGGGTTGGGCCGATGGAGCTTGCGCATTTTGTTGAGGTTGTGAAGCGCCACCTTTGCCCCGGTTAGCTACATAAGAAAGTATATCCTTTTTACTCACCCTTCCATCCTGGCCTGTGCCCGGAATATTTTCCAATTCGCTCATGCTGATACCTTCACTTTGCGCGATATTGAGTACAAGCGGCGAATAAAAACGCATTTTATTTCCATTTCCGCCGGCAACAGCTGATTTTGAGGCCGAAGGTTGATATGGAATTTCTTCAACCACCTTTGCATCCTCATACTCACGGGAAGGGGAAGACGAAGATGGAGCAGAAGGCTGTTGCGCAGATGAGGCTCCAACCCTGATCTTAGCTATAATGGTGCCGATGGGAACCACATCATTTTCTTTAAAAAGAATTTCTTCAATCACACCTTCCGCTGTTGAAGGCACTTCGCTGTCAACCTTATCGGTAGCAATATCCAATACGGTTTCGTCCTGCTTAATCTGGTCTCCGGGTTTCTTGTGCCATTTCAAAATTGTAGCTTCCATAATACTTTCTCCAAGCTTCGGCATTACCAGGTCAACTAAACTCATATATGTAAATATTTTTGATTAAGGTTGATGGCGCAAATGTAAGCAAATTCAGTTTTAAGAACGGAGGATATTGGAGATAGGACGGATTAATTTCAACCTTGTTATTTTCCTCAAAAAAGGCTTGAAACCATTAGCGATTAATAGTTTCAGCATATTTTTAATTATACGAAAATGGCCGGGAAACTATTTTTTAGTGATCACCTTCCTTAACATGTCCAATGCACTAATACAAACCACCTGCATGTTGTTTTCGCGGTTGTAGCGCAGTTGAAATTTCTTTACTTCCACCTGATCTTTGCTTCCTGCAGCGATCCAAACTGTGCCGACAGGTTTTTCAGGTGTACCGCCGCCCGGGCCCAGAATCCCGGATACAGAGATCGCATAATTGGTTTTCATAAGGGCCAAAACGCCATTGAGCATTTCTCTGACCACCTGCTCACTAACGGCGCCAAATTTTTCGAGAGTGTTTTTTGAAACCCCCAAAATTTCATTCTTGGCTTCATTTGAATAAGTAACCGCGCTGCCTTCAAAAACGGCCGACACTCCGGGAATTCTGGTCAACCGGTGAGCAATATATCCGCCCGTACAACTCTCAGCCGTGGCAAGAGTTTCACTGTTTTGTTTGAGCAGGTTGATAATAACCTCTTCCAAACTGATATCGCTGTCAACCACGAGGTAGGGGCTAGTGCGCTCGCATAATTTTTTAAAATATTTATCCAGCAGCTCCAGGTTGGCAAATTCATCGGCAGTTAATCGCAGGCGAACCATGCTGAAATTGGGAAGATAAGCGAGTTGAATACCGGCCGGGAGATCTTTTTCAATGTCTTCTACCAGGTCGGCCAAACTAGACTCTCCGATGCCTGAGGTTAACAGTGTGCGATGTTCAAGCGGTCGGCCCACAAAATGTTTGGCCAGCAGCGGGAGTACATGCTCGCACATGATGCCTTTCATTTCAAAGGGCACGCCGGGCATGCTGATAATGGTAGAATTGTTTCTTTCAAACATCATCCCGGGTGCGGTTCCCAAAGGGTTTAAGAGAACCCTGCAAACATCGGGCACCATGGCCTGTGTAAGATTGCGGTCCGGCATTGGTTTTTTCAACACATTGTCGAAAAGGTTTCGAACATGTTGCTCTACTTCCTCGTTACGCACCATTTTGCCATTGAAATATTTGCATAACAGTTCCTTCGTAATATCATCGGATGTTGGGCCGAGCCCACCGGTAATCAGCACTACCGGGGAGCGGGAAATCTCCTCGTCGAGAGACTGCCAGATATCGTTCCAACTATCGCCCACGGCTACACGACGTTGCACCTGTATGCCTATCTTGTTGAGTTCTCCGGCCATCCATGCACTATTGGTGTCTATAACCTGGCCGATCAGAAGTTCATCGCCGATTGTAATGATGCTCGCCTTTGTCACGCTTTGGCTTAATTTTATTGCAATTTATATAAGATGAAGTTGCATTTCCTGATAATACTTTCCCTGTTGCTCGATTTTCCGGCCTTTTCGCAATCCCGTTCCCTCACGGTTGCGATGGAAAAGCTTGCTGCCGACGAACAATTTGCAAATGCCTCAATTGCTCTCTCCGTAAGGGAAGCAGAAACCGGGAAGGAAGTTTATCAGCTGAATGGCAACCTTGGCGTGAACCCGGCGAGTTCTCAAAAAGTGGTGACCAGCGCCTCTGCATTTGAATTGCTGGGAAAAGAATTTCGCTTCTCTACACGCCTTGCTCTTGCAAATGTGCAGGGTGGTAAAGGCCAAATGTTAGTTGTTACCGGCGACGGCGACCCCACTTTAGGCAGCGATAGGTGGAAGTATACCCGTGCAGAACAGGTTTTCTCTACAATATTAAACTTGCTTAAACAGAATAACGTTAAAGAACTTCCGGGAGGAATTTATATCGACAATCCAAAATTTTCCTATCAACCGTTGCCGCATGGATGGATATGGGAAGACATAGGTAATTATTTTGGTGCCGGTGCCTGGGGATTTAACTGGAAGGAAAATGTTTTTGAGATCGACATGTTTCCCGGAAAAGATGAAGGCGACCCGGTAACGGTGACGGCTACCCGCCCGGCCTGGATGATGGAAACGATCACTTCATTCGTGACCACAGGAGAAAGAGGCTCAGGCGATAAAAGTATTGTGTTCTCCGCACCGTTTCAACAGAATATTTTTATTACGGGAACCGTGCCTGCGGGAAGCCCCATTACTATCAGCGGCTCACTGCCTGACCCAGCCGCATCTTTCGGGCGGGAACTCAGCGAATTTTTGCAGCGGTCAGGGATTATTTGCGGTGAGGTACAAACATTGGGCGAAGCAATCAGAAAGGGAAAAGTGCCTTTAATTGAAAACTCCAGACAGCTTGCCGAACTGAGGTCTCCACCGCTTGATTCGATGAATTATTGGTTCATGAATAAAAGCATCAATTTATATGGTGAGGCTTTTATAAAAATGATCGCGCTTCAACAAAACAAAGAAGCTTCCACCACCAATGGTATTGGTATAGTACGTGAATTTTGGAAAGAGAAAGGAATTGCGCCGGGCGAGTTGAAAATAGGGGATGGAAGCGGTTTGTCGCCCATTAACCGTGTGACCTCAAATGCATTGGTGAAAGTTATGGAGTATGCGCAGAAAAGGCCTTGGTTCAACTCTTTTTATGCCGGCATTCCAACTATGAACAATATGAAATTAAAGAGCGGGTATATGCAGGGAGTTCGATCGTACACCGGTATAATAACCTCTGGCAGCGGTAAAAAGTTTTTGGTGGCCTTTGTTATAAATAATTTTCACGGCAGCCCTGCCGCAGTGAGGCAGAAAATGTGGAAGGTACTTGATGAACTTCTTTAAGGCCGGGAAGATTCCGGGAAATATCCCTTAAGACTGTCAAACAGCATCTCCGGCATGTTTGTTTTTTTCATTCCCGCGGCTTCCAAGAAGTATAAGGTAACTGCACTTGTGTTTATAAGTCTGTCGTCTAAAAAAATATCGCCGTGAAAAACGATTCGGTGATTGGTAGGTAATTCTCTTAGGGTAGTCCTAACCGTTAGCAGGTCATCATATCTCGCAGGCAGCAGAAATCTTGTATGAATATCCACCACAGGCATAATGATGCCCATCTTTTCAATGTCTTTGTAGCTAAAGCCCAATGTTCTGATAGCTTCGGTTCTGCCAATTTCATGAAACTGCGCGTAATGGCCGTGGTATACGATCCCCATCTGATCTGTCAGGGCGTAGTGAATTCTGATCTGTGTTTCTGAAACAAACATTACTTCCCGATCATGCTGTCAATGCTTGCGCGGCCCGGCCCAACAAGCAATAATGTAATGAATGCTCCAAGGAAAAGTGTTGCCTTTTCGCCGTCTCCGAAAAAGTTTCCGTTGTGTGCAACAAAAAGCGCAACGCTCATGGCAATTATAAGCGGAATGGTTGCCAGGCGTGTGAATAAGCCCAGCAGGATGAAGAGAGCACAGAAGAATTCGGCAAATACGGCAAGCGTAAGGGTTGTGCCCTGGCCCATTCCCCAAAGATTCATGAATTTTGATTTGTACTGCGCAAAGTTCACGAGCTTGTCGTATCCATGGTTCATCATCAGTCCGCCTGAAACGATCCGGAGCAACAGCATGGCCACGCTGAAAGCGCCGGCAGAGTATTTGGTTGAAAATAGCTTTTTCATTGAATAATGATTCTGGGTTAGTTCCCGCAAAATAAGAGGATATTGGTTGCTTTCGAAAAATTTCTTTATCAATCTTTTAACAACATGTGAACTTCCATTCATTTTGTTTGCGGTAGCTATGCGCACGGCCGTATCATTCGCTGCAGTAATACTAAATTTGCCGCAGTATAATTTAAAAATATCATGAAGAAGCAGTTAGTAACCTTTCTCTGTGCATTGTGTTTTTCTTCGGGCATCATAGCCCAGCCAACTCATGCCATTAACGACAGTGAATTGCAATACAAAGAAGCGAAGGAACTGATCAGTAAAGAGCAGTATGCGCTGGCTTATCCTTTGGTGAAAGAACTGCTTGCAAAGTACCCGGAGAATAAATTAAGCGATTATACTTATTTGCGGGAAGACATTCTATACTTCGATATACTCTGTCGCTTACGGTTTATGCATGATGTGGCTGCAGAGGATGCGGTTACATATATTAATGGTACCAACAATGAGCCGCGCAGGCAAATGCTTGCTTTTCATCTTGCACATTATTATTTTTTAAAGGAAGATTACGAAAAAGCCATTGAGCATTTTACAACAGCCGGGTACGACAACATCAGTAATGACCAGGCGGCTGATGCGAAGTTTGAACTCGCTTATTCTTATTTTAACTTAAAACAATTCGGAAATGCGAAGCCGCTCTTTGCGGAAATTATTCAGATACCCGGTAGCAAATATTTTATTCCCGCGCAATATTATTATGGTTTCATCTCCTACAATGAGGGCAATTATGATGAGGCTTTAAAAGCTTTTAAATTTGTAGAAACGGTTGATCCCTATCAGGGCATTGTTCCTTACTATATTTCAGAAATATATTATTTCCAGGGAAAGAAGGAAGAATCGCTTCGATATGGTCAGTCAGTGCTTGATAAGGGCGGCGACATTTATTATAAAGGCCGCTTAAATCTTCTGATCGGGCAGTTGCATTATGAAAAGCAGGATTATGCGAAAGCATTGCCCCTGCTGGATGAATATGTGAATAACAGTGAGAAGGTAAGCAAGGAAGTGATGTATGAATGGAGCTATGCAAACTATAAACAGGGCAATGTGGCCAAAGCGATCGACGGTTTCCGTCAGCTCAGCAACGAAAAAGATTCGATGGGCCAGAACAGTATGTATCTTCTGGGTGACCTGTACTTAAAAACCGGGGATAAAGCCAATGCGAGAAACGCCTTTCAGTTTAGCGCGTACAATAGCAGCAATCCTACACAGCAAAAGGTATCCCGTTTCAATTACGGCAAACTTTCTTATGAACTCGGCTACCAGGATATTGCACTAACTGAATTAAGAAAATATATTCAGGATTATCCGGGTTCGGAGTATGATGAGGAAGCAAAGGAAATTTTGTTGAATTTATTATCGCGCACAAACAACTTTCGTGAAGCGATGAGCATCTACCAGGGCTTTCAGAACCCCACCGTGGCTATGCAGCGTGTGTATCCTGCAATAATGTATGGAAGGGCCATAGAACTTATAAATGACCAGCAACTTGCCGCGGCTGATGCTTTGCTTTCTGATGTGATCTCCAACACATATTCTACTAACGTGAAGCCGTATGCGCATTTTTGGAAAGGCGAGATCGCGTTAAGGCAACAACGGTATAATGATGCAGTAAGACATATCAATCAATATCTCCAGGCGGGCGTGCCGGCGCAAGGTGAAGCGAATCCGTCCTCGGCCCGGTATAACCTGGGTTATGGCCATCTTTATCTCGAAAACTTTCAAAATGCATTTGATAATTTTCAGCAGGTTGCCTCATCGGTTTCTTCAGGCAGCAGCCCCGTGCAGCAGGATGCGTATCTGCGCAGCGGAGATGCAGCTTACATGTTGCGGAATTATTCGCGGGCAAACAGTATTTACGATGTGATTATTGATAACTCCCTGCCGCAGGCGGATTATGCCACCTTTCAAAAGGCTCTCATTGCAGGCATAAATAATAGTAATGAAAAGATCAGGCTCCTGAACAGGTTGGTCACACGGTTCGCTTCCAGCCCGCTGCAGCAAGAGGCGAATATGGAGATCGCTAAAACATACATCGCAGATGAGAAGTTCAGCGATGCCATCCCTTATCTTGATAAAATACTTGCCTCTTCAAACAATGGCCTGAAACCCGCCGCATACCTGGCTTCAGGACTTGCTCATTACAACAGCGGCAATAACCGGGCTGCTTTGGCCAGTTATGAGGAACTTATAGAAAGGTATCCTAACAGTGTTGAAGCAAGGGAGGCACTGGAAAGTTCAAGGGACATCTTTGTGGCAAGTGGACGCCCGGAAGATTTCGTAGCGCTCTCCAGAAAGGCGGGATATGATGTTTCCGTTTCTGAGGCAGATTCACTTGCCTTTGCTTCGGCCTCTCTCAAATATAACAACAATGATTGCACCGGTGCCATTCAATCTTTGTCCAGGTACATCGAATCAAATACAAATGGAGCCTACCTTTTAGACGCGCATTTTATGCGGAGTGATTGCTACTTAAAGGCGAAAGATTTTTCGAATGCGCTGAAGGGTTATGTATTTATTGCCGACAAAGGTTTCAGCAGGTATTATGAGCCCTCTGCACTGGAGGCCGCGCGAATCAATTATTTCGAGTTGAAAAATTATACAGCGGCTAAAAAGTATTTTGAGATGTTGAGGACAAATGCGCAGAGCCAGGATGTTCAGTTGGAAGCACTACGCGGACTCACACGATCTTACTATCAGTTGAAAGAGTATGCACAAGCCGGAGATGCTGCCCGCGAATTGCTGGCCGGTAAGGGCCTCACCACAGATGATAAGTCTATCGCCAACCTCGTCTTAGGCAAGGCTCTGCAGGCCGATGGAGATCTTAACGGGGCGATAGAGGCCTTCAGGAAGGTGACTTCGATCAACCGCTCATCGTGGGGCGCAGAAGCGAGGTATGAGATAGCTGCTTCCTGGTTCGTGTTGAAGAATTTCACGCAGGCAGAAAAAGCGGCCAATGCCGTTATTAAGGAAACCGGTTCTTATGATTACTGGGTGACCAGCGCCTACATTTTATTAGGCGATATTTTTATGGAACAAAAGGATTATTTCAACGCGAAGGCAACTTATGAAAGCGTAGCTCAAAATGCGGTTATCGCTGAATTGAAAGCGAAGGCGCAGGATAAACTGGCAAATGCAGTGGCTGCCGAGAAGCAACAATCCAAAATCAGTAATTGATCCAATCTTTAATTCTCATTTATGTATACAAAATATGTTTTCGCGGCGATCCTTATTTTTTCATCAGGTTTATCGCATGCACAAAGGGATACTTCCAGGCCCGTTTCAATTGATATCACTTCGGCCTACAAACCCGTTTTGCGAAATGCCGTAAAAATAAATTTCAGCGGCACTCATATTGCGCAAGACACCAACCGTATGGTTTCTCCGTACAATATTCCTTCGCAACATCTTTTTTATGCTTACCAGCCGGTATCCCTTAAGCCCCTGGCCCTGGAGCAGGACACTACACTTCATCTGGGAATGCGGCATTTTGTAAAAGCAGGTTTTGGAAGCTACAGTACGCCATATCTTAAGGCGGGAACCTCTTTCGGTGACGGTAAAACGCTGATGGGAAATATCTATGGAGATTATATTTCTTCAAAAGGGAGTATCAGGCATCAGGATTATACCATTGCCAATATTCGTGGAGCAGGGAGCTATTTTATAAAGGATCATGAGGCGTATGCATCGGTGGGTTTGTCCAGCAAAACCTGGCATTTATATGGGTACGACCATTCGCTCTTTAACCCCGAGAAGAAAGATATCAGGCAAAGATTCACTGATGCCGAGATACATGCCGGCATAAAGAATACGGTGCCAAATAAGTGGGGAGTAAAGTATGATCCGAACATTCGTGTTAACTTTTTTTCACTTGCTGACCGGCTGACCGAAACCTCATTTTCACTGAAGCTTCCCGCCGAAAAAACATTTTCAAATTCACTTACCATAAAGGCCGAACTGGATGCGGATCTTACCCGTTATTCCACCGACAATTTGCAGCCTGATACTTCATTCAGTAATAATGTGGTGACCATAAGGCCTTCGATACGATATTTTCAACCCAGGTTTTTCGTGAACGGAGGTTTCTCACCTGCCTGGGATAATGGCAAACTTCACTGGCTTCCGGAGATCTATTTTGAAGCGCAGCTTTCCGAAAGATTGCTGATGCTTCAGGGAGGTTATATTGGCCGTATTTACAAGAATACAGTTCGGAACCTTTCCGCATACAATCCTTATCTGCAGCCAATTACAGAGCGATTCAATACAAAGGAAACAGAGTTTTACGGCGGTATCAAGGCTACCATAGGAAGCCACTTTAATTTCAGCGGCAAGGTTTCATGGATCACTTATAAAAACTTTGCACTTTTTATAAACGATACCACATCAGCCGTGAATTCTTTCCAGGTGGCGGATGAGGAGAAGATTAACAATCTTCGTGTACACGGCAACGTGAGTTATGTGTTTCAGGAAACGCTCAATCTCACCGCAGCCTTCACCCTGAACGGTTTTACCGGGCAGAAAACATTCAACAGGGCTTGGAATACACTGCCTATGGAAATACGAGGTTCTGCAAGGTGGTGGATGTTTAAGAAGCTCATGATCAAAGGAGATATTTATACTTTCGCCGGAGGTAAGTACCCGATAAAGGATGGTGGATTTGACACCGTGGACGGTGGCACAGATCTTAGTCTTGGTGCGGAGTACAGGATCAATAAGCAGTTTAGCGCGTGGATGGATGTAAATAATATTCTAAGCGACAAGTATTCACGCTGGCCGCAATACCCTGTTTATGGATTAAATTTATTGGGCGGAATCATCATCAATTTTTAAATGCATGGACCAGTTTCTTTGTGAATATTTGTTAACGAACAAATGCTGCCCTTTACCCGGCATTGGTGAGCTTCAGTTTCAAACCAAGAGCGCCACTTATTCTCAGATGGAGCAGACCATGATTCCTCCAATGCCTGAAGTGGTTCTTGTTCGGAGAAACGTGGAGGAAGAAAGCCTCCTGGATTTTATATCGAACTATGGAGGTTTAACGCTTGCAGAAACACGTGTTGAATTAAAGAAGTGGTGTGATAATCTTTTGAACATGGAAAGCGGAGAGAGGTTTGTGAAGGGAGTAGGTTCATTTTATATTGACGCAGCCGGGCGGTTACAATTCAGGTCTCAAACGCTGCATTCTTCTCTTTTACCGGAAGTGTCTGCGGAAAGAGTGATAAGAAAGGAGGCAAGTCACCAGATATTGGTGGGCGACAAGGAGAGTACTTCGGTGCAAATGACGGAGTATTTCCAGGAAGCGGGGAAAGTGAAGAGGCAACGATGGTGGATAGCAGCCGCAATAATGGGGGCCATTGCTGCAATTGCAATATCCGCCTATTTTGCAACCTCGCCTCACCCGGGTTTTTCCGGCAATCGTCAGGCGATTCCTCAACATACATCCACTGAAACTTATACTGTACCGCAGTAGAATCAATTCAAATCAATGATCCATTATAATAATTGCCCTGTTTGCCTCCAGGGGCCGGTTCACATTTTATTTCCCGTTGTTGATAATTCGGTAAGCAAGGAGCAGTTTGAAGTTTGGATTTGCGATAATTGCACTGCTGCTTTCACACAGGATGTTCCTGATTCATCGGCCATTGGCAGGTACTACGCATCGGAAAATTACATTTCACATTCTGACACTAGAGAAGGGATCGTTAATAAGATCTATCATCAGGTTCGCAACATAACGCTAAAGCGTAAACGAAAATTAGTGGAGCGCGAAACCGGTATGCTCGGCGGAAAAGTACTGGATATCGGCGCAGGAACCGGAGCATTTGCAAATGAGATGAAGCAGGCAGGGTGGGATGTGACTGCCCTTGAGCCCGACGGGAATGCAAGGCAGGTTGCCGGCAAAAATTATGGGATGAAGCTGGAGCCGGAATCGGCGCTGTTCGACCTTGATGAGCGTTATGATGCCATTACCTTATGGCATGTTTTAGAGCATATTCACCAATTGCATGAATACGGCGAGCAGTTTAAACGTTTATTGAAGCCCGGCGGAAAACTCTTTATAGCTGTTCCCAATTATGAAAGTGCAGACGCAAAATTTTACGGGCCGGCTTGGGCCGCGTGGGACGTGCCCCGTCATCTTTATCATTTCACAGCAAGGAGCATGAGATCTTTCCTGCTCCTTCATGGCCTCCACGTATTAAGCATGAAGCCGATGTGGTTCGACAGTTTTTATGTAAGTATGCTGAGCGAACCCTATAAAACGGGAAAACAAAACTTACCGCGCGCTGTGTTTAAAGGGTTCTCATCTAATGCAGCAGCGGTCAGAAGCACTTCAAAGTGCAGCTCGGTGATTTATATTGCTGAAAAGGTTTAGCGCATCTTTATTTCAAACAATTTTGGCCATCTTTTTCCTGTAACCAGAATGGTTTGCGTGGTTGAATCGTACGCTATGCCATTGAACACATCGGTATTGCGATTGATATCTTCACGCGAGAGAAGGTTATCGAATGTGATTCTTCCTGTTACATGGCCGCTTTCCGGATCTATCTCAATAATGTCGTTGGTGAGATAAATGTTTGCGTACACCTTACCGTTAATAAATTCGAGTTCGTTAAGGTTTGAAACGTTTCCGCGATTATCTGCCACACGAACGGTGCTGATCACTTTAAAATCAACCGGGTTTACGAAAAATAAATTGGCCGACCCATCACTTATTATAAGTTCGCTGCCGTTGTTCGTAATTCCCCAGCCCTGGTAAGGCCACGATAGAGTTTTTACGGGCTTCGAAAGATCGTTGATGGTGTAAACGAATACAAGATTATTTTCCCAGGTGAGTTGATAGAGAGTATCGCGAAGAATGGTAATCCCTTCACCGAAAATTTCTTCCGAGCCCATCATGTGTTTGGCAATCACTTTTCCGGTTGCACGGTCAGTAATTCGCAATGAGGAATTCTCATAATCACCGGTTCCTTCATAAAGTTTGCCTTTATACCATTGCAAGCCCTGCGTATAAGCCGATGTATCGTGGGGATATTGATTAATAACCGTGAAGGGCAGGGGAGCGGGTGGCTTGATCCCTGAATACGAAGTGGTGAGTGAGGTGTCCGTTCCACTGTCATTCCCACCACATCCGGCCGTAATGAGTATAACCGCAAATGCCCAAATCGCGGGCTTTTTGAAAACTTTCATGCGTGCAAAAATAGCTGCAATTGCTCCAAAGGGCGATCCGCTAAAAAAAATTAGCAAAATTATTTTTGCGGTCCGGGATTTGTTTGTATTTTCACTTTACCTCTGAGCCGGATATTTCTTCATTTCCCCCTGAAAGATTAAATGCCCAGCTACTCCAATTCGCAGTGATCGCTGCATCCTATAGGGCTCCGCCAATCCTATATTAAGGCCGTTCCATATCTGATTTGAAAAATATTAACCATTAATATTTTTTCAATGAGGGCAATCTTTGTTTCCGCCTTTTTGCTATTAACATCTTTTGTTGCAAGTGCGCAGCGTATGTGCCTTACAGACGACCGTACCGTGGCCGGTGAGAGTACTTCAATTTTAAATATGAGGGATACCCTATCTGATGAAGTGATCAGGATCCCCGTTGTTATCCATATTTTATACAATCGCCCTGAACATAACATTTCCGATGAACAGGTGCTTAGTCAACTTAATGCGCTCAACCGCGATTTCAGAATGGCGAATGATGATGCATCTATGATTCCGGCATACTTTCGAAACTTTGCTGCAGATGTACGAGTGGAATTCTGCCTTGCTAAAGTTGACCCGATGGGAAGGACTACGAATGGGATTATCCGTAAGCAAACTTCAGTGTCACAATTTATGGGAGATGATGGAATGAAATTCAATGGTGCCGGCGGATCTGATGCGTGGGACAGCCGCCGCTACCTGAACATCTGGGTATGCAATATGTTTGGTAGAGCATTGGGCTATGCCACAATGCCGGGCACTTCACCCGATCGCGACGGTGTGGTTATAAACTGGGATGTATTTGGAACCACAGGTAATTTACGCGCGCCCTTCACGCAAGGCCGTACAACCACCCATGAAGTAGCGCATTGGATGGGACTTAAACATATTTGGGGAGATGCCTTTTGTGGTTCTGATGATGTTGATGATACGCCTCAACAGGAATCATATAATTTTTACTGCCCCACATTTCCGCGGGTATCCTCATGCTCTCCCAATGGTAATGGAGATATGTATATGAATTTTATGGACCTAACCGACGATGCCTGCATGCTGATGTTTACTCACGGGCAAAAAAGAAAAATGAGAGGAGTATTTGCAGCAAGCGGGCTTAGAAATAATTTTCTTCAAAGCTATGCGTGCGACAGTGCAAACGCATCGGCCGGGCCCTTGCCCGCACCCGCTCCGGCACCTGAAGCAATTGCCGGCAGCCTGAAGATTTATCCGAACCCTGTTGCAGATTTTGTAAACGTGGAAACTGTTCAAGGCTACGTTGCAGAAGGGAAAGTTATCTCTATGTTTGATTTGTACGGAAGGCAGATCCGCAAGGTTAAGATGAATGAGGGAATTACAAAGATTGACTGCTCAAATCTTTCCCGTGGCATATACATTCTCAAAGTGGGCGACGGTAAATCGGGCGAAGTATTCAGAATCGTGAAACAGTGATCTCGTAATTGACGCCTCTTTCCTTAAGATATTCCATTATGAATAGGTAGCACATCTCGTTCGCGCCAACAAGTTCCGGCGGAAATACACCGTGTTGTGTAAACATTCCTTTTAAAATAAGATCAGCGGCTGCAGCGCAAGTAAATCCTGTCGTCCTGCTCATTGATGAAAAGCCGGTTCTCACGTCATTTTCGTCATAAAGCATGTATTCGACCGTTCGGTTTCCCTCTTCATCATTCCCGGCCACAGTTATCTTCATTATAGTGAATTCGTTTTCGCCAGGCGCCAACTTCCATTGATCAAATAACAATGCTGAAGTTAATTGGATAGGACTTATTTCCACACCATTTACTGCTATCGGCCTTTCTGAAAACAAGCCTGCCTTTTTAAAAGAATCTATAAGTTTAACATGGCCGGGGTAACGCAATGTTTTTTCTTTCATGTTCGGAATATGTTTCATTGTAACAAGTAATGACCTTAACCCGTCTGTGTTAAAGGATTCCAGAGTGCCTACAGGAGGTAGGTCTACCAATTCTACATCAGTCAATGCATCTCGCGTTACAACAAAACCATTTTCCATATATCGTGCAGGTCTTGTATATTCTTCAATTACATCCACAGGAGAAAAAGGAGCTTTGTACTCGAAAGGAGCAAGGCGGGTTTTTGGAAGTCCTCCCACGATGCAATGAAATGAACTCACCTGCATTTTATTATTTTGATATCCTAGAATAAAGTTACTCATGCCAGGCGCCACCCCGCAGTCTACAATTGCAGTCACGTTATTTTCCACCGCAAGAGAATTAAGTGCTAATGCGTCTTCCGGAAAAAAGGAAATATCCACCACATTTTTTCCATTTGTAAGGAGAGTTTCCAGCGTACGGTATCCCATGAATCCGGGAACGGCGCTTACTACAAGGTCGAACTCATTCAGCAATGAAGCGTAGGTGGAATAGTTTTGGAGATTCGCTTCAACAACTTTGATAGCGCTGTTCTTTTCCCTAAGGGCTTCCAGGGTATTCCGGTTTAAATCAAAGGAGGTTACGGCATAGTGCTTAGATAGATCCAGGGCGATCGTACTTCCCACCATTCCTGAGCCTAGTACGGCAATTTTCTTTTTTCGTTCGTTCATGCAACAAAGCAACGTATTTTATAATAAATCATTAACGCTTTATTAAGGTGAGGAAGATTATTTTTGAGAAAACTATATCTCTTGAAAAAATTTATCCTTACTCTCATCACTTTTGGTTCCCTCACGGCATTCTCCCAGGGAGGTTTTGGAAAATTGAAGAAGCTTGCGGGGAATGACAGCAGTTCATCTTCAGGCGGGCTTCTCCAGAATATCTCCGGAAAGTTGGGCGGCGGTGGAACAGCATCATTATCTAATGATGAAATTATAAGCGGTTTAAAGGAGGCGTTGTCTACCGGCACGGTAAACAGCACTCATTTGTTGAACAAAGCAGACGGTTATTTTGCCAATGAAGCGATCAAAATTTTGATGCCGGAAGAAGCTCAGAAGGCCGAAAAAACTTTACGGTCTATGGGCATGGGTTCTCTTGTAGATAAGGCCATTCTCTCAATGAACCGTGCAGCAGAAGATGCCGCGGGAAATGTATCCGGAATTTTTATTAATGCTATTAAGAAAATGACCGTTCAGGATGGTTTGCAGATTTTAAGAGGTGGTGACTTTGCCGCTACTGAATATTTGAAGAAGATGACAACAACCGAACTGACCGAACAGATGAGGCCTGTTATTGAAAGTTCGCTTGCCAAAGTGAATGCCACGGCGTATTGGAAAGATGTCTTTAATCAGTACAACCGGTTTTCGCCCAATAAAGTGAATCCTGATTTATCTGCATATGTTACAGAAAGGGCCTTGCAGGGGCTGTTTCATACCATTTCTTTGGAAGAGCAAAAGATCAGGAAAGATCCGTCAGCACGGGTTACAGATTTGTTGAAAAAAGTGTTTTCAAGTTAAATTCTTTTTGTGAAGACGAAGAGCCGCCCAGATTTGGGTGGCTTTTTTATTGGGAAGTTATGGGACGGGGTAGGTATGAGGGGTTGGTAAGGTGGGAGGATGTGCAGGGGGCTTTACTTTTTAAAATTGATGCGTTTGCCTATTACAAACACATCCATTACCATCACCACACGCCTATCCATATAGTGCCCAAAGTGTACTCGTTTGGGGGATTGCGGAAATAAGTCCGGTTTTAGAAGTTTACATTCTAAACTTTTTTACCATGGCAAAACAAAGTACCCTGGGAGATTTTTATCAGAATTATAAAACAAATGACGATTGCCGCGAGTTTCTTTTTAACCTCAAATGGAAAAAAGGATTTTTTTGCTTTAAATTCGGCCACACAAGTTGCGGGAAAGGACGAACGCGCTTCAATTTAAGATGCAAGCAATGTGGCTATGATGAATCTGTTTTAGCAAACACGGTTTTTCATAAGTTGAAGATCCCTCTTCTCAAAGCATTCGGCATGCTCTATCTTATCACAAATGCAAAGGGAGGTTCTTCCTCAGTTGACCTTGCTCACCTGTTCGGAACGAACCAGAAAAGCGCATGGTATTTCAAGCGAAAGGTCCAGC
>JAFAGR010000077.1 GCA_023422565.1 Bacteroidota bacterium
CGCCAGGATACCGCCCAATGGAATCGGCAATCCTGTTCTTTGTTCCCAGGCCTCTCCCAGATCCTGAATTTTTATCAAACCAAGCGCCTGATAAGTAAAACGGTTTTCATGAATGATCACTCCCGCACCCTTTCCTTCCAAAACGAAATCCTGAATCTTGTCATATCTAAGAAATACCTTTCGTTCAAGTTGCGGGTAAACCAGTCTGAATAGCATGTGCGCCGTAGTATTCTCGCCCGGGATAGCAACGGCATCGTGGTGGTTCAACCTGTCATTTTTCCCGATCAGCAACGGTCCCGCTCCCCTGCCCAACGCCCCGCCCGACCGCAATAACAGATAATCATCCAGCAAGGCCGGAATAATTCCATAGCTAACCTTTGTAACAGGCAGCTTCCGTTCCATGGCCCATTTGTTAAGCGTTTCCACATCTTCAACTACCGGCGTGAATGCATAATCTCCTGTATCTATTTTCCCATTTACTAATGCATCAAAGATGAAAGTGTCATTAGGGCAGGGCGAAAATCCAATATCTATATTACGCTTCATTGTTGCATTTAAATTCGGAATACAAATGATTCAGGGCCTCATTCAGCGCCGAAATCGCCTCTTTCATTTTCCAGCGGCTCTTATCTCTTTCCCCTACCAGATTACTTATTGCCCTTATTTGCAGAAAGGGAATGTTCTCTATCAGGGAAACATAATGAAATGCGGCTCCTTCCATTGACTCAACATCAGGATTATACTTCGAATACACTTTGCCGTTAGTTAACGGATCGTCTGTTAAAAAATCTGTAGTAGCTGCCCGAACCTTCTTCCATGGTAACTCCGTGAGCACGGGGTTGCTATTTATCAGCCATGAATCTTCAAACGGACTATCCTCCTTCCATAAACCCGCATCAAAAAGGGAGTTTAAACGGCCGGCTTCAAAAATTCCGGCTCCCGAAAAGCATTCCCTTTCTACCACAACTACAGATGCCGGCGGAAGCTGATCATTGAAGGCGCCTGCAATTCCAGCCTGAATCAATAAATCATACCCGAGTTGTTGCAGCCTTTTTGTGAGGTGATAGGTTGTCATCACTGCTCCCACTCCTGTGATCAGGTGGTCTGCCGTGGGATGGGCTTCAAGGAAGGGAAGAATTTCCTGCTCAGTGGAGGCAACAATTAGCATGTCCATCCCTGCAAAATTAGCGCAATTGAAATTGAAGGCTCATAACTTAACTTTGCAATAATTTTTTGGGATGGTATACATTACTAGAATTGAACATTTTAATGCGGCCCACAAGCTCTATAACCCGGCATGGAGTGAAGAAAGAAACGATGAGGTTTTCGGAAAGTGCGCGAACAAAAACTGGCATGGGCATAATTTTGAGCTCCATGTTACTATTAAGGGAAAACCGGATGAAGGAACGGGCTTTGTGTATGATGCCAAAAAACTCAGCCTTATTGTGCGCGAACATATCATAGAAGCGCTTGATCATAAAAATTTAAATGAAGAGGTGCCTTTTCTGAATGGAAAATTATGCTCGATTGAAAACATCGTCATAGGAATCTGGCAGCAGTTAACACCGCACATGCCGGAAGGAGTTTCTCTGCATGGGTTAAAACTTTATGAAACGCCAACCATCTATGCGGAATATTTTGGCGAAAAATAACGGTTAGGCACACACGACAATTAAACCTGATGTACAAAGTTTCAGTTTTCAGAAAAGAAAGATTTAATGCTGCGCACCGGTTGTTCAACCCTCTATGGGACGATCAAAAAAACTCTTCTGTATTCGGCAAATGCAGTAATCCGCATTTTCACGGCCACAACTATGAATTGATAGTTAAACTCACGGGAGATCCGGACCCTGTGACCGGGTTTGTGATGGATCTGAAAGTACTGAGCGATATTATAAGAACGGAGGTGACTGACCGGTTTGATCACAGAAACCTTAACGAAGATTGTGTTGAATTCAAAGGAATCAATCCGACCGCAGAAAACATTGCGATCGTGATATATAACCTTCTTCGCCCGAAAATTGAGAGTTCGCTTGATCTTCAGGTAAGGCTTTATGAAACTGAACGTAATTTTGTAGAATATCCCGCCCGAAAATAAATTTATAAATGGCTTATAAAAGAACAGAATCCTACGACGAGCAAGCTACTGCTGATTTAATAAAAAGCTACTCAGCCATCATTACCGCCATCGGCGAAAATGCGCAGCGTGAAGGTTTGGTGAAGACTCCGGAGCGCATTGCCAAGGCGATGCAGTATATGACGCAAGGCTATTCGATGGACGCAAATGCCATTCTTGAATCAGCTAAGTTTCACGAAGATGTGAGCGAGATGATTATTGTTAAAGACATTGAACTCTATAGCATGTGCGAACACCATATGCTCCCGTTCTTCGGAAAAGCTCACGTCGCCTATATCCCAAATGGGTTTATAACGGGTTTAAGTAAGATCGCAAGGGTTGTAGATGTGTTCAGCCGGCGCCTGCAGGTGCAGGAGCGGCTCACTACTCAGATACTTGAAGCCATTAAACAATCACTTCAGCCTCACGGCGTGGCCGTGGTAATTGAGGCCTCGCACCTTTGCATGATGATGCGCGGAGTGCAGAAACAAAATTCTGTTACAACCACATCTGCTTTTTCCGGCCAGTTTGCAAAAAATGAAACACGCAGCGAATTTTTAAAGCTTATCAGTGCAAGCCTGCACTAAAATAAATATTCCTTTAATGAAACACGCATATATTTTTCCCGGACAGGGAGCGCAATTTCCCGGAATGGGAAGGCAACTTTTTGAAAGCAACGCTGATACAAAAAAACTTTTCGAAGAAGCTGATGATATTTTGGGTTTTGCGATCTCCAAAATCATGTTTGAAGGAAGCGAGGAAGAACTCAAACAAACCAACATTACGCAGCCTGCAGTTTTTATACATTCAGTTGCGGCCTTTAAAACTTTGAATGCAGAACCTGATATGGTTGCAGGCCATTCTCTCGGCGAGTTTTCTGCTCTTGTGGCCAACAAAACACTTTCTTTTAAAGACGCATTGCAATTAGTTTCTATCAGGGCAAGGGCCATGCAATCTGCCTGCGAAATTACGCCCTCCACCATGGCGGCTGTTTTAGGATTGGCAGATGAAGTTGTAGAGGAGGTTTGCAGGAAGGTTTCAGATGAAACCGGCGAAGTTGTTGTTGCTGCAAATTATAATTGCCCCGGGCAACTCGTGATCAGCGGCTCTGTAAAAGGAATTGAAGTTGCCTGCGTGCGAATGAAAGAATCCGGCGCAAAACGCGCGCTGGTACTGCCTGTTGGTGGTGCATTTCATTCACCGCTTATGCTTCCTGCCAAAAATGAATTGGAAAAAGCGATCAATGGGGCTGAATTCAGGAATCCTGTGTGCCCGGTTTATCAAAATGTTGTGGCAAGGTCAGTCTCAAACCCCGATGAAATTAAGAAAAACCTTATCGAGCAGTTAACCGGCGCCGTCAAGTGGACACAATGTGTGCAGGCAATGGTAGCCGATGGCGCTACGCAGTTCACCGAATGCGGACCAGGCAAGGTGTTGCAGGGGCTTGTGCAAAAAATACACAAGGAGGCGCAGGTCAGCGGAGTGAGCTAAATTATAAATTGCCCTTCCATACAAAAGCCGGAAATATTTCATTTTTCACGTGCGGTGGGCCCAAATAACGCACACTTCAAAATATCCATGATTTTCCGAATTTCAAATGGCTAGCAGAACGGTTATATACTTTTAGCACGTTACCTCTAAACAGAAGGCTTCTACCCCATTATCCCGCAATATTTTCAAGACAAACAATCTCCCAAAAAGTGTAGCCGATCAGGTAAAACGCACCTGGCTAACCAAATTGCACTGATTATTATAAATATTTCCGGCCTGTATTAGGTAGTTCTGCGGAACGAAATAAACTTTTCTGTTCTGCCTAATCATCTTTAGGGCAACTCAACGCGGCTAAAAGTTATAACCGTAGGTGCGGGAGAAACTTGGTGAGGATTCAGCAAAAAAAAATCGCCGGCTTTTACCGGCGATCAATATTTTGAGAGATCAAGTATTAATAACTCAACGAAAAATAACCGTCAGTTAGTTCATAGGGCGTAGGAAGCGGAGTTACCATATCGTCAGCGGTAAAATTAAAGGTACCCCTTATCCTGTTCGTAGTTGTATTATGCTCAAGGATCGTTAAGGTTCCGCTTTCGGCTGCCGTAAATGTACTTTGATCCGGATTATAAAGACCCTGAGCAGTTACCATGTCAATTGAATAAGTTCCGGGAGCAATAGTTTCCGAAAAAGACAATCCCACGGTTTCAATTCCTCCCTGCGTGGCATTGATCATGATACTACCCAAAACAGGCAAAGCTGTCAGTGAATTATATGAAAAATCTACATTGTTAATTTTAACCCTGAACGTATCTGCAGCTGCAGGAGGAGGCAAAGTGGTGGCGTATGAAATATTGGTAAATTCCCCGAGGGTGATCACCCTTTTCAGTCCATCAAGTTGGCGAAACACTCTCATTTGAAAATTACCGCTCAAGGTTTGCCTTACGGTGTCAATAGAAGTGATGTTTACATTTCCATATAAGCTGTCAACCAGCCACTGGTTGGTGGTGAACGCTGCATTTGGCACTATCGCGCTATCCATGAATATTCCCACGTTGTCGGCCGAGGTGTTATGAAGCATGTAATTATGCACTCCTGAATCGGCCACCCGAAGCGTAATGGATTTTCCATCGCCCGAACTTCCGTAGAGAAGTATCACTCCGTTCATCCGCGAGGCAGATTTAACCTGCGTAGCGATCCATTGATCACCATCAATCTGTGCCCGGAACGAACCCTGGCTTCCGCCAAACTGGCCTCCCGTTTCCTGCGAATATTCTTTCTCGCAGCTTACCATAAAAAAGAGGCTCACGAGCAGAACGCTAAGGCCTGAAAAGATTTTTTTCATATAATTATATTAAACGGCTGTAAATATAAATTAAACCGTTAAGGTTGCCAATACGCTGTTCATCGAACGAACCGCATCAGCGCTTTTTGAGAATGCAGCCATTTCTTCCTCATTCAATTTATAGTCCACAATTTTCTCCCAACCGTTCTTTCCGATGATTACCGGAACCCCGATGCAGATGTCTTCCTGGCCGTATTCGCCTTCCAGCAATACGCAGCAGGGCATCATTTTCTTCTCATCTCTCACAATAGACTCCACAAGTGCCGCTCCGGCTGCACCGGGTGCGTACCATGCAGAGGTTCCCAACAATCCGGTAAGTGTTGCACCACCAACCATTGTATCGGCCGCTACTTTTTTCAAAGTTTCCGCATCTAAATAATTTGCCGCGGGTGTTCCGCAATAAGTTGCGAGGCGTGTAAGGGGAATCATCGTGGTATCGCCATGGCCGCCCACAACTGTGGCTTGCAGATCATTTGGAGAGCAGTTCATCGCCTGGCTAAGGAAGTAACGGAAGCGGCTGCTGTCTAAAATTCCCCCCATTCCAATAATGCGGTGTTTAGGCATTCCGCTTGACTTGAGCGCCAGGTAAGTCATGGTATCCATCGGGTTACTGATAACGATAATAATGGCGTCCGGCGAATATTTTAGAATACTTTGAGTTACTGATTTTACTATTCCCGCATTGATGCCGATAAGCTCTTCCCGCGTCATTCCTGGTTTGCGGGGAATACCTGAAGTGATGACAGCAACATGGCTGCCGGCCGTTTTGGAATAATCATTTGTACTTCCAATGATCTTCGTATCAAATCCTTCAATTTCTGCGGTTTGCATAAGATCCATTGCTTTTCCTTCCGCCACGCCTTCTTTGATATCTACCAAAACCAGTTCATCGCAAAGTTCTTTACGAGCGATATTATCTGCGCACGTAGCGCCCACTGCGCCGGCTCCAACAACAGTAACTTTCATAATAATTTATTGTTTTGCTGAGTAAAAAGATGCGCAAAGGTAAATGAGATAATCGAATTACGATTTACGAATTACGATGTACAATGTAATATAGATGATACTTGATTTTTAAGGGGAAGCCGGCAAAAAACCATCTACCTCCAAAATAGGAACTACCAACTTCTAACTACAAACTGCTTTTTTGGGCGTTCCGCCCGCCACGGCGGTCGGCGGGCTGTCCGCTGCAATCTTTTTGCGATGCAAAAAGGATATCCGCTTCCATCCCTAACGCAGGGCTGCAAAGCTGATTTACGATGCGCGATCTACGATGTACGAGTTACGATGTACGATATAGGGACTATTAGCCTTCGCCGGTTCAACCTCTGCCATCTGTTCTTCCCTTACTATTACCCTTTTCCATTTACCCTCCGATTTACCATTCCCATCACCCACAACCCACAACCCATAACCCACCACCCACAACCCCCTATTCAAAATTCCCATAAAATTCAACCATTAATTTCTGTAATTTCGCCACTCCAAAAAACAATATATGGCAACAACAGCGGACATCCGTACCGGTTTAATTATTAAAGTTGACGGCTCACTCTACTCTGTAGTAGAATTCGGGCAAAACAAAACGGCCCGCGCGGCGGCTAAGGTTTGGGCAAAAATGAAAGGAGTTGATAATGCCCGCACAATTGAAGTAACATGGAATAGCGGCGAAACCATCTTCCCGGTAAGAGTGGAAAAGAAACCTTTCCAGTTCTTGTATAAAGACGATACCGGCTATAGCTTCATGGATACAGAAACTTTTGAACAAATAACCGTTCCTGAGGAAATGGTTGATGCGCCCAAATTTTTGAAAGATGGCCAGGAGGTTTCGGTACTTATCAACGGCGAAACAGAACAGCCGATGGGCGTGGAACTGCCAGATAAGATTGTGCTGATGGTTACTTATAGCGAGCCTGGAATGAAGGGCGACACCGCCACCCGTACCCTGAAACCGGCAACGGTTGAAACAGGTGCCACAGTGAACGTGCCCCTTTTTGTTAACGAAGGCGAATTGATACGGGTAAATACCAAAACAGGTGATTATCTCGAAAGGGTGAAAGAATAATTCAGTTAAAACGGCCGGAAAATATTCCGGCTGTTTTTTTATAAAGAGACTGTTTTTACCCGATTTTCGTTGTAAAATGGTCATTTTTGCTGAGAAACCGGTCTTTTTTCGCGGATTTGACCCCCTTTTCTTGTACGAGAAAGATCATTCCCTATCTTAGCTCCCCGCAAACTATCCGAAATCATTTCAAACAGATAAAATGGACATAAAACAGATTCAGGAACTGGTAAAATTGATCAACAAAACTTCAATTGGAGAGATCACCATTGAAGAAGATGGTCGCAAGATCACCATCAAACAAAAGAAGGATCCCTCACAGAAAATCGTAACATCCACTCATCCGGTTCAAGCTTCCTTTCACTCCCCTGCACCGGCTCCGGCCGCTCAACAGGCAGAACCGCAGGATCAGGCAAAAAAGGATAATGGCGCTGCTAAAACTGCAACTGACAATCTCCTCACAATAAAAAGCCCGATGATTGGTACATTTTACCGCCAGGCGGGCCCCGGAAAGCCTTTATTTGTAAATGTTGGCGATGAAGTAACGCCGGGTAAAGTAGTTTGCATAATTGAAGCAATGAAATTGTTCAATGAAATAGAAAGCGAAGTAAAAGGAACCATCGTAAAGGTTTTGGTGGAAGATGCCAGCCCGGTGGAATACGATCAACCCCTGTTTTTGGTTGAACCTAATTAATAATGGTTTGTAGTTGCGAACCAACATGCTGCTTTCTCAATATAATTAGCTGCGCAATTACGGGTATTCAAAGTTTCCAAAATTCAAACTGTATAAATGTTTAAGAAAATATTGATCGCCAACCGGGGAGAAATAGCCCTTAGGGTGCTTCGTACCTGCCGGGAGATGGGCATCAAAACTGTTGCTGTTTATTCCACCGCTGATAAGGATAGTTTACACGTGAAGTTTGCTGATGAAGCGGTGTGCATAGGAAAACCGGCCAGCGTAGACAGCTATCTGAATATGGCGCACATTATGGCTGCAGCCGAAATTACCAATGCCGATGCTATACACCCGGGGTACGGTTTCCTTGCAGAAAATGCAAAGTTTGCAAAGGTTTGTGCTGATCATAATATTAAGTTCATCGGCCCCACGCCTGAAATGATCAATTCAATGGGTGATAAGATCACCGCAAAGGAAACGATGATCAAAGCCGGAGTGCCTGTTGTTCCGGGTGTAGAGGGATTGCTGCGTGATGCGGAACACGCGAAAACTTCCGCGAAAGAGATCGGCTACCCTGTAATTCTGAAAGCCACCGCCGGTGGAGGAGGAAAAGGCATGCGTGTAGTTTGGGAAGAAAGTGAAATTGAAAAAGCATTTGACACCGCGCGCACCGAAGCAGCCGCCGCTTTCAAGAACGACGGCATCTACATGGAAAAATTCGTGGAGGAGCCACGCCATATTGAAATACAGATCGCGGGAGACCAGTATGGAAACGTTTGCCATTTAAGTGAAAGGGATTGTTCAATTCAGAGGAGGCATCAAAAGCTTGTGGAAGAGGCTCCGTCACCATTTATGACCGATGATCTTCGTAAGCGCATGGGTGAAGCTGCCATAAAAGCTGCACAGGCGATCAATTACGAAAGCGTGGGCACAATAGAATTTTTGGTTGACAAACACCGGAACTTCTATTTTATGGAAATGAATACGCGAATCCAGGTTGAGCATTGCGTTACAGAAGAGGTGATCAACTATGATCTTATCAAGGAGCAGATCAAAATTGCTATGGGTGAAAAGATCGTAGGAAAAGAATACTTTCCTCAAATGCACGCCATCGAATGCCGCATTAATGCGGAAGATCCATATAACGATTTCCGCCCCTCACCAGGCAGAATCACCGTGCTTCACCAACCGGGAGGCCATGGAGTTCGGGTTGACAGCCACGTATACGCCGGATATGTTATCCCTCCGTATTATGATAGCATGATCGGTAAGCTGATTGCTGTTGCGCAAACGCGTGACGAAGCGATCAACACCATGAGCAGGGCATTAAGTGAATATGTTATAGAGGGCGTGAAAACCACGATCCCCTTTCATCAGCAACTTATGCGTGATGAAAATTTCAGAAGTGGGAACTTCACTACCAAATTTTTGGAAACCTTTAAAATGGAATAACTCGGGGCCACTTCGGTGGCCTTTTTCTTTTGAACTGACATTCTGATCGGCTCAGATTACCGATTTTTGCACCTGTTAAAAATTACAGGATTTTTTTATCATGGAAATTTATCTCAAAGCTTATAGCCTGATGTGCACGGCCCGTGCCATGGCGGATATTTATGAAGCAAATCGCCCGATCTGCAAATACGTTCACAGTACTTCACGTGGCCACGAAGCGATTCAACTTGCCACGGCATTCCAACTTCGTCCATGCGATTACGTTAGTCCGTATTACAGAGATGAAAGCATATTATTAGGGCTCGGCTTTTCTCCCTACCAGTTAATGCTGCAACTGCTTGCAAAAGGCGATGATATTTTTACAGGAGGAAGGGAATATTACGGGCATCCTAATTACAGGGGAGCCGACAAGCCAAACATTATTCACCAGAGCAGCGCTACGGGCATGCAGGCTATTCCCACCACGGGAATAGGGCAGGGAATAAAATTTCTTGAAAAAATCGATTCTCCAAAACTTCAGAGAACCGAAGAGGGAAAACTACCGGTAGTTGTCTGCTCGCTGGGAGATGCTTCGGTTACGGAAGGTGAAGTAAGCGAAGCCTTTCAGTTTGCGGCTCTACATAAACTACCTGTTATATTTCTTGTGCAGGATAATGATTGGGGAATCAGTGTTACTTCAAAGGAAGCAAGAACCTGTAATGCGTATGACTTTATTTCAGGCTTCAAAGGCTTCGAACGCGTAAGCATAGACGGTAGTAACTTCTTCGAATGTTATAAAACTATGGAAAGTGTGGTGGAAGACGTGAGGAAGAAGCGAAGGCCATATCTCGTTCATGCGCGGGTTCCTTTACTTGGCCATCATACCAGTGGTGTTCGAAGAGAATTTTACCGTGAGGATGGCGAACTATCAGAACATCTTGAGCGCGACCCCGGGCCATGGCTAAGGAGAAAGCTTATTAAAAAAGGAATTCCGGAAGATCAGCTAATTGAAATTGAAGAAAAAGCTGCTGAACTTGTAAAAGCGGATTTTGAGAGAGCAGTGGCTGCGCCGGAGCCAGACCCGGCCACTGTGGAGGATCATGTATTTGCTCCTCCTGCTGTATTAAAAGAAGCCGGGGAAAGGCAGCCTGCAGGTAGAGAAAAAATAATGATGGTTGACGCAGCCTTGTTTGCTATCAGGGAGATCATGGAGGACAATGATGATGCACTGCTGTACGGCCAGGATGTAGGGAGAAGGCTCGGCGGAGTTTTTCGTGAAGCAGCTACACTTGCAGAACAATTCGGTGACCACCGCGTGTTTAATACGGCCATACAGGAAGCATATATTATCGGCTCCACTGTGGGGATGAGTGCAGTGGGCTTAAAACCAATTGTGGAAGTTCAGTTTGCCGATTACATCTACCCCGGACTAAATCAACTGGTTACTGAAATTTCAAAAAGCAGCTACCTGAGTTGCGGGAAGTTTCCGGTACAAACCTTAATTCGTGTTCCCGTAGGTGCATATGGCGGCGGCGGACCTTACCACAGCGGAAGCATTGAAAGCACCCTGTTGACCATAAAAGGAATTAAGGTGGTTTATCCTTCCAATGCCGCGGACATGAAAGGCCTGATGAAAGCAGCGTTTGCCGACCCCAATCCTGTAGTAATGCTTGAACATAAAGGACTTTACTGGAGCAAGGTTCCCGGAACTGAAGAAGCGCGACAGCCCGAACCAGGCCGCGACTATGCGTTACCGTTAGGCAAAGGAAGGATCGTGCTGGAAGCGGAAAATAGTTTTGTTGAAAACGGCGAATCGTGTTGTGTTATTACCTATGGTATGGGTGTGTACTGGGCAAAAGCGGCTGCAGCGGGGGTTAAGGGGCAGGTGGAAATAATTGACCTGCGCACATTGTTTCCTTTAGATGAAGAGTTGATCTTTGATACGGTGAAAAAACATGGCAAATGCCTTGTGCTTACCGAAGAACAGCAAAACAATTCGTTCTCTGAAGCGCTCGCCGGAAGGATTTCAAGGGCCTGCTTTAGGTATTTGGACGCACCGGTAGAAGTTTTGGGTGCGTTGGACTTACCTGCCGTTCCGATGAATGTATTGTTGGAACAGGCAATGCTGCCAAATCCGGAGAAGGTTGGCGCGATGTTGAAGAAAATTTTGCGATCGTGATTGAATCGTTTAAACTTTCGAAGAAAACATCTGTTAAAGGAGGAGCTGCTACACGTCCTGATACCGAAATCCTAATGCCGGCTTCCGGTTATAACCTTTTAGCGCGTACCCGCTTATAAACATAGGGTTTACTCCTCATTGCCGCCGCTAATAATCGATACCAAATTTTCAATCCGTCGAATCGATGGGTAAAGCGAAAATTGAATTCATCGAAATACCCGCGCAAATATTTATTTGCACAATGATGATGAATACCTGTGAGCCAGGTTCTAAAACTGTAGTGGAAAATACTTTTCCCCTCGTCCACATATCTTCCCCCCACCAGGTGACAAGGCTCAAAATTTTCTGATTTCGGATTTGAATGAAAAGCATTTGAAGGGGGAGGTTCGAGTTTCTCTGAAGTAGTTTCAAAACCCACAACTACTCGTTGGAGGCCGTTAAGATTCTCATCACGATGGGTCAAAATTATACCGTCAACAATTCCGCTCCTTCGTTTAGGCGTCCCCGTACAATTCTCCGAAACGCCTGCTCCCATTACTTCCTGCAGCTTTCGTTTTAAGTACCATACGGATTTTTGACTAACGCTTACTGTTCTCGAAAGGTCAAGGGTTGATATTCCCTTCTTATAAACGACAACATGATAAATGATAGAAAACGCTTTTACCAGCGGAATATGAAGCTTGTGAAAAATAGTGTGTGCAGTTAGAGATTCGTCATAGCCACATCTTCTGCATCTCGCATGAAACCGGGTTCGCCCATTCCAGAATTTATCATTGCCACATCTCCTGCATACAAATCCGTTCTCCCATTTCAGATTGTATAAAAATTCCTTGCAGTCATTTTCACTGGCAAAGTTTTGAATGAATTCCAGTTGATCCAGTTCGTTATCCATGATAAAAAGTTTTAGAATGCTAAATTCTAAAAACCAATTATCCCTGTCAATTCCCCATTTCAGCCATTTACGGGGCAAAAAGTTATAACGGGCCGTTTGTGTTCAAATTAAAAGAGGCTCTACTTAAAATTTTTCCTCCTCCACCATCACCCCATCCTTCATATGCAAGATCCTATCCCCCATTTTCGCCAACTCCTCATTATGCGTAACCACCAAAAACGTTTGCTGCAACGTATCCCTCAACTGCATAAACAGCCTGTGCAACTCCTGCGCATTCTCCGAATCCAGGTTACCCGTCGGCTCATCGGCCATTACTATCGCGGGATTATTTATCAGCGCCCTTGCCACCGCAACTCTTTGCTGCTCCCCTCCCGATAATTCCTGCGGTTTGTTTTCCATTCTATTCTTTAACCCAAGTTGTTCCAGCAACATCTCCCCTCGTTTCCGCATATGCTTTTCATTCCTTCCACCGATCCATGCCGGAATGCACACATTTTCCAGTGCAGTAAACTCAGGCAGCAGGTGATGAAACTGGAATATAAATCCGATATTCTTATTTCTAAATGAAGCCAGTGCCCTGCCTTTTAATTTGCTTAATTCTTCACCATGCAACTTAATTTCCCCGTGATCCGGTTTATCCAGTGTGCCCAAAATATGAAGCAGCGTGCTCTTCCCCGCGCCGGAAGACCCGACAATACTCACTATCTCCCCGGTGGAAATGTTAATTTCCACCCCCTTCAAAACCTGAAGAGTACCATAACTTTTCGTAATACCTTTTGCACTTAGCATGCCCGAAAATAAGTAAAGTATCCATAGACCGCTCCGCGCCGAACTTACCGTAGCAGGCAAGCAGCCAACCCATCCCTCCACATTATTTCATTAAAGTATTCCAAAATATAGTTTCGCGGTTAATGGTGGCGGGAATATTGTATGTGAATTCCCACGTTTCCGGGGGCTGAAAAACACTTTTGGTTATTTCCCACGAACTTTTACATTTGCAAAAAATTAAAACCCTGTTCGCTTATGTTCTGGACTCTTGAACTTGCCTCGCACCTTGAAGATGCACCCTGGCCCGCAACCAAGGATGAATTGATTGATTACAGCATCCGCAGTGGCGCTCCTATTGAGGTAATTGAAAATCTCCAGGAATTGGATGATGAGGGCGAGATCTATGAAGGTCTTGATGACATCTGGCCCGATTACCCCAGCCAGGAAGATTTCTTCTTTAATGAAGATGAATACTGATCAGTAAAAAGAAAGTTTTAAAAGATATGTATTTGCCGGACGATCGTCCGGCTTTTTTGTGTACGCTCATGAAACAGAGCAAAAAAAATAAAAGACTTCTTCTATTTTTTACCAATGAAGCCCGCGCCAGGGATTGCAGCGGATAGCCCGGTGAAGCCTTGCGCGATGGCATTGCGCCGGACTATGAGCGGAAAGCCCGCCCCGAGCGCAGCATCGGGGGGGGCGCCCAAAAATGCCTTCGTACAGACGCAATGCTTTGCGTCTCCTACCTCTCCATCTTATCCACGATCGCCTGCGAAACCCCGGTAGTGGAGAATCCGCCATCGTGAAAAAGATTCTGCATCGTTACCATCTTGGTTAGGTCAGAGAAAAGTGTAACAATATAATTTGCACAATCCGCTGCACTCGCATTACCCAACGGACTCATCTTATCTGCATAATCGATGAAACCGTCGAAACCTTTTACGCCGCTGCCCGCCGTGGTTCTTGTGGGCGACTGGCTGATGGTGTTTACGCGAACGTGCTTTTTCATTCCATAGTGGTATCCGAAACTCCTGGCCACACTTTCCAAAAGCGCCTTGGCATCGGCCATTTCATTATAATCGGGAAACACTCTCTGTGCCGCGATATAAGTTAAGGCAACCACGCTTCCCCAGTCATTCAGCGCATCATGCTTCATTGCAGTGGCAAGCACGCGATGCAGGCTCATTGAAGATATATCGAGCGTTTTTGTATTGAAACCATAATCCAGTTCGGTATAATGTTTTCCCTTGCGTACGTTTAAACTCATGCCGATGGAATGCAGGATAAAATCGAAACTGCCGCCAAAATGCTCCTTCGCTTTCACTATCAGGTTCTCTACATCCTCGTTATTACTTACATCACAGGGAATAACTGGCGCATTCACCTTCTCCGCAAGCTTGTTGATCTCTCCCATACGCATGGCCACCGGTGCATTCGTTAAAACAATTTGGGCACCTTCTTCATGGCAGCGCAAAGCGGTGATCCATGCGATAGATTTCTCATCCAACGCGCCGAAAATGATTCCTTTTTTTCCTTTCAACAATCCGTAGCTCATATTGTAACAGTTATTCGTTAAGTGGGTAAAATTAGGGAATTGGATACAATCAGTCGCTCTCCACCATCTCCCGGGCATTCTCCAATGCGGCAGCAGTCGGCTTTTCACCACTCAACATGCGGGCTATTGCTTTTACCCGTTCTTCCATATCCAACTTTCTTACTGCTGTATGTATCTGCTGATCCTTCATCTCCTTAAACACAAAATAATGCGCATCCGCCTTTGCCGCCACCTGCGCCTGGTGGGTGATAGAAATGATCTGGTGATGTAGTGAAAGCTCCTTCATAATATTTCCAACCTGTTTCGCGGCCTCACCGCTAATGCCTGAATCGATCTCGTCAAATATCAATGTAGGAAGCTGAAGTTTCTTTGCCACGAGGCTCTTAATACTTAACATCAATCTACTTCTTTCTCCACCACTGGCCACTTTCCCGAGAGGCTCAAACCTTCCTGCCGCTTCATTGCCCGCAGGCACATTCGCGTTAAACAGGAATGAAATCGCGTCAATTCCATGCACCTCAAGGTCTGCCGTACTAACGTTTACCATTAAACGCGCATTGGGCATTCCAACCTGTTTTAGCAAGGCATTAGCTTTCTTCACAAAGCCGTCAACTTGTTTCTTTCTTTTTTCAGAGATCTCTGATGCAAGTTGCATCGCTGCAGTTTCAAGTTTCGCCGCTTCTTTTTCCAAAACGTCAATTCTCTCATTATCTGTCACCAGTTGAGAGAGCTTTGCCTCCAGTTCAGCGCGACGGTCGATCAATCCCTGCGTATCTTTTACATCATGCTTCTTCTGCAGCCTGTATCCTTCGGCGAGGCGGTCGCTTATAATTTGTATGCGTTCTGCATCATATACCACATTTTCACCGAGCCTTTCTATTTCTGAAGCAATGTCAGAAAGCTCAATAACGGAAACGGATAAACGCTGACGCAATTCCTCAATCGATGGATGAAACTCAACAAGATTTCCCAATTTCTGTTGCAGCATTTTTAATTGTTGAACGAGCGGCTGCTCACTTTCATTCAGCACATAACCTATCTCACTTAGCCTGCCCTTTACTTGCTCGGCATTATTGAGCAGTTTCAATTCAGCATCAATATTTTCAAGTTCGTTTGATGAAAGCGATAAGGCCTCTAATTCTTCAAACAAAAACTTATTGTAATCAGCTTCACGTGCAGCCTTTTCCTGCTCAAACTTCAGCACATTTAATTGCTTAAGTATGTCTTGCCGCTTGTTATAAATGTTTTTCAATTTGCTTAACAGATCAGCATTGCCGGCCAGCGCATCCAATACACTGCGTTGAAAGTGCGCATCATCAAGGTCGTGCGTATCAAATTGCTGATGAAGGTCCACCAGGTACTGGCACAATTCCTTCATCTGCATCAAATTTGCAGGCGTGTCATTTATAAAACTGCGTGATTTTCCTGCCGGTGATATCTCCCGGCGCAAAACGATCTCTGCTTCCGCGTCGAGGTCGTTTGCTAAAAAGAACTGTCTCACCCTTTCATCTTCGGGATGCGCGAAATAACCTTCAACAATACATTTCTTGTTATCTCCGGAAAGCACTGCACTGTCCACGCGCTCACCGAGTATCAGGCCCAAAGCGCCCATGAGGATGCTTTTTCCCGCTCCTGTTTCACCGGTAATGATGTTAAGGTGGGGAGAAAAACTTACGTCCAGCTTATCAATTATGGCGAAGTTTTGAATGTGTAATCGGGTGAGCATATCAGTGCGGCAAATTAGGGAATTTTTGTGCGGACTTCCAATAAAAAAGGGGCCATAAGCCCCTTGAAGAATTATTTCCCGTAAAAATTATTTCACTTCCACGCTGTCGTGCAAATCGGCATCAACCAGAATTCGCCCGCAGTTTTCGCAAACCATAATTTTCTTATGCAATTTAATTTCACTCTGCTTTTGCGGCGGAATCGCGTGAAAGCATCCTCCGCAACTGTCGCGCTCAACAGGCACTATCGCAAGCCCGTTGCGGAAGTTCTTACGAATGCGGTCGTAACTGTGCAAAAGGCGCTCTTCTACCTGCCCGCGCGCCTCTTCCACATCCTTTGCATAGTGCTTTTCTTCCTTCTCGGTGTCTTTAATTATCTTCTCTAGTTCGCCTTTCTTATTATTCAGGTTCACTTCCTTCGTACTAACGGCCTTCTTTGCAAGTTCAAGCTGGCGCGCCTTTTCCGCAATTTCCTCAGTAGCATCCTTAATATGCTTCTCACTTACTTTTTCATCTAACTGCTGCAGTTCGATCTCTTTGTTTATCGCTTCAAACTCGCGGCTGTTCTTCACATTCTCACTCTGCTTCTCATACTTTTTAATCATCGCCTGCGCTTCCTTGATCGCTTCTTTCTTCTGCTCAATAAATTCATTGATGCCATTGATCTCTTCTTCCACGCGGGTTTGGCGGGCATGAAGGCCTTCAACTTCATCTTCCAGGTCTTTCACTTCCATCGGCAACTCTCCTTTCAGAATCTGGATCTCATCCAACTTGCTGTCGATCTTCTGCAAGCGGATCATCGATACCAGCTTTTCTTCCACTGAAAATTCTTTAACTGCCATATTGTATTTTGGTTTTTATTTTTTTACAAGCTTCTGTACAGGGCCCGGCATCCTTGTGTCACTCACTTGTACGGCATACCGCCAGGCAGCTTACAAATAACGAACAGGGTTGGTGTTCAGGCCCGTTTTAAGGACGGCAAAGTTAGGGAAATTTTGCAGCAAATGGTCAGCCAGCAGGTCAATGGTGAACTGTTCACTTTCATAGTGGCCAATATCCGCTAAAAGTATCTTCCCATCCGCATCAAAAAATTCGTGATATTTCACGTCTGCCGTCACATAAACGTCTGCTTTTGAGGCTATTGCATTTCCCAACAGAAACACTCCCGCGCCCCCGCAAAGCGCCACTTTTTTCACCTTTCTCCCCGTAAACGCTGTGTGCCTGATCACGCCGGTGCCAAATGTGTCTTTTAATTGCGCGAGAAAATCGGCTTCCGGCATCTCTTTCGGAAGTTCACCCACCATGCCCGAACCGGTTTCGGTAAATTCATTTTCAAGCGAGGAAAGGTAATAAGCCACCTCTTCATAAGGATGCGCGGACTTCATCGCGGTCAATATTCCCTGTTTCTTCCAGCTTTCAAATATTACTTCTATTCTTACTTCTTTTTCTACGCTTCTCTCTCCTTGCTTTCCGGAAAAGGGCTGTGCAGATTCGCCTGGCTTAAATGTTCCTTCGCCTTCCAAAACAAAACTGCATTCGCTATAATTACCGATTTCACCGGCGCCTGCCTCAAACAGTGCATTCATCAACGCATCCTTATGGCTCGCCGGAACGAACACAACTAATTTCTGTAACATCGAGGGCTTTGGTGCAAGTATCCGCGTGTTTTGCAATCCTAACAATGCAGCGATCTTCGCGTTCACGCCATGCATTACATTATCAAGATTGGTATGTACCGCATAAATGGCAATGTCATTCTTGATCGCTTTAATGATCGTTTCCTCCACATAATTTTTGCCGGTGATCTTTTTCAAACCTTTGAAAACGATAGGGTGATGGGCCACAACAAGGTTGCACTTCTTTTTTATCGCTTCATCAATAATTGCAGGAAGTGCGTCTAAACAAACAAGAGCACCTGTACATTCCCAGTTTCCATTGCCTGTTATTAACCCGGCATTATCGTATGACTCCTGCAACACAGGCGGGGCAAATGTTTCCAGGTTTTTTATGATATTTTGAATTAGCATCTGATAAAATTAAATAATCTACCCAACACAATCGCGTTGCATAAAATATGAAATGAACTTTCTTACCTTTCAGTTTAATACAATCCACATATGATCCGATCATTTATTTTCATAATTATCTGCCTGACCATTGTTTCCTGTCAAAAGGAAACCGATTTCAATCAAAACCCTCTTCCACCAACCAATAACGACAGCATCTACCTTGACCGGATCGATATGGTTGAAAACGGCGATACGCCCCTTGTAATTTCATTTGTGTACGACAACAGGAAAAGAGTTGTCTCAATGGTTGAATCCGGCACATTAGGAGACAACCAAACCTTTCAATACTATTATAGTGGCAATGATACCATTCCGTATTTAATGCGTACGATAACAGATTATCCGGGTGCAACAGATACTTTGTGGACCTATCGTTACTACGATGCCGCAGGGAGAACGATAACAGATTCAAGCATCAGGTCCACTTTACTTCAGGGAACTTCGACGCCTGACGTCAACACCTATGTAACTCAATTTTCTTATGCCCCTTCTCGAATCTTCTCCATAACTACGCTCATTCCTACACCTTTTAACGCGCCGTTTCAGGATGTAGACACTTCAGTTCTTGATGCGCGTGGAAATATTGTTCAAACTAAAACTTGGCGAACAATAAATGGAACGACAGCGTTACAGGCAACTTCAAACTTCACCTACGACGATAAGCCGCACCCTTTCACATTCATGACTAACTACAAAATGCACCAGGACATCCCAAGTGGTGAAACGATCTTTTTTGAATACTTTCCCGTAAACAACATTCTTACCCAGGTTGAAACCATGGACGGATTTCCCTCGATGGATATCAATCAAAGTTTTCAATACACATCCAACGGTCTGCCATCAAGGGTCACCGTAAACGACCTTGGTCTTGGAGAAACCTGGACGCTATTATTTAAATACAAGGCCTTATAAAAAGGTTTTCGATCGTAATTCTACAGATGATAAATTCCCGGCTATGGATAATCAAAGAGTTTTCAAAATGTCCTTCTCAAGTGTTTACCCACACTACATAACGAAGGTTGAAAAGAAAGGCCGGACCAAAGAAGAACTGGACACCGTGATCTGCTGGCTGACCGGTTACCATAAAAAAACACTCGAAAAGCAAATCAACAATACGGTAAGTCTCGAAATATTTTTTGCCGAAGCGCCACAAATAAATCCAAACGCATCAAAAATAACAGGCCTCATTTGTGGCTATCGCGTGGAAGAGATTGAAGATGACTTGATGCAGAAGATCCGGTACATGGATAAATTGGTTGATGAACTTGCAAAGGGGAGGAAAATGGAAAAGGTGCTGCGTAGCTGATATTTATAGTTCCTGGTTCGTAGTTCCCGGTTTGTAGTTAGTATAATTCGTAATTTTTAATTCTTAATTAATATTTCACCAATCGTAATTCGCAATTCGTAAATCCATTATGTATTCAACCTACGTTTCTCATCTTCAAAAGATCGCTGACCTGAAATATGCTTCGGCAGTTTTACAATGGGATCAGGAAACCTATCTTCCACAGGGCGGGAATGAGATCCGCGGCAGGCAGCTTGCTACATTAAATGAAGTTGCACATTCCATGTTTGTTGATGAAAAAACCGGCGCTATAATAAAAGAAACGCTGGCAAAAAACGATTTAACCCCCGAAGAAAGAAGAAATGCGGAATTAAGCCTTGAAGATTATGAAAGGGCGGTTAAGCTCAGTCCCGCCTTTGTTAGAAAGATGAGTGAAGTGGTGAACAAAAGCTTTCACTCCTGGATAGCGGCGAGGGAGCAGAATAACTTTGCGGTTTTCGAAAGGCCCTTGCAGGAAGTGATAGAGGTGAAACGTGAAGAAGCTGAACAACTGGGCTATGCAAAACATCCCTATGATGCGCTGATGAATGACTACGATAAAGGCCTGACAATTGAAAAGGCTGACAGAATCTTCGATGGACTTCGTCCGCAACTTAAAAACCTCCTTGATAGTGTTTCCTCACGGGAACAGGTAGACGATAATTTTCTTCGTGGCTATTTTCCGAAAGACAGCCAATGGAATCTTGGCATTGAGTTGCTAAAGAAAATGCATTTCAACTTTGATGCAGGCAGGCAGGATATCAGCGAACATCCCTTCAGTACAAGTTTTAACGCGGGAGATGTACGACTTACAACACGCATAGACGAAAATGACTTTGCAAACATGACCTGGAGTTGCCTGCACGAAGGCGGTCACGGATTATACGAGCAGGGCCTTCCGATCGATCAATACGGGCTTCCTCTCGGCGAATACTGCAGCCTGAGCATACACGAGAGTCAAAGCCGGCTTTGGGAGAATTGCGTAGGAAGAAGCCTGCCTTTCTGGGAAGCTAATTATTCCCTCGTAAAAGAATTTTTCCCATCACAATTCAATAACATTAGTCTTCATCAATTCTATAAAGCCATAAACAAAGTTGAGCCTTCTCTTATCCGAACAGAGGCCGATGAACTTACTTATCATTTCCATGTAATGATCAGGTATGAACTTGAAAAAAAATTGATCGGGAAAGAATTAGATGCGCGCGACATTCCCGCCTACTGGAATGAACAATATAAAAATTACCTCGGCATTACCGTGCCCGATGATAAACGCGGCTGCCTGCAGGATGTGCATTGGAGCCATGGCAGTTTCGGCTACTTTGCCACCTACAGCATTGGCAGCCTCTACGCGGCTCAGTTCTTCAACGCAATTGAAAAAGAAAATCCGAACCTTGCGGAAACGATGAGCAAGGGAGATACTTTACCGGTTTGGAACTGGCTTAAACAACATATTTATCCCTTTGGGCGTTATTACCTTTCGGAAGATTTATGTAAATTGGCTACCGGTGAGCCATTGAACCCGGCACATTTTATTGCATATGCAACAAAAAAATATTCCGGCATCTACAGCTAAGGGCCGAAACCTGCTGGCCATTTTAATGATTCCGGCAATTATTTTATTTACCGCCTCCACGCAAAGTTGCAAAAAAGGCACGCCGGAAATGGCGGAGAATATCCTGGAGCAATATTTTGAACTGAATATTCTCAACAATGATTTCATTGTGAAGTATGCCATGGACACTTCAAACAACCTCACCGCTCAATACCATGGATATATTTTCCGCCTTTACAGAAACACCCTTTACGACGGGCCTATGACAGCCGTAAAAGACGGAATCACTTACAATGGCACCTGGGCAAGCAACGAAGATTATGGCAAACTTGTTATAAATCTTTCTCATCCTACAAACCCGAATGTATTCCGGTTCCTCAATCGTCAATGGCGGTTTACCCGGAAAGCTCTCCCCTTAATGGAACTCGCCCCCTGGGGAAGTACCGATCCCAAGGTTTTACATATGGAAAGGCAATAAATATGTTTTTTCTGACATAAGGATAAAATAAAGGATATAAAACTGCGTTTATACCGTATCGGTGCAAACCGGTTATCCAATTATTCATAAAAAGCCCTAACCTTATGTCCTTCAAAACACTGGTGAAAACCAGCGTTGCCTGTGTTATTTTGGTATTTTTTTACACCAAATCAACCGCCCAGTTACGCGCCGGTTTCTCTTCCAACGTCACCTCAGGATGTGCCCCCATCGTTGTTCAGTTTATTGATGAATCTACAGGCAGTCCAAATTTTTGGAAATGGGACCTCGGAAACGGAACAATTTCCTTTCTTCAAAACCCATCCGCAACCTATTTTACACCGGGAGATTATACGATTAAACTATTGGTGCAGGATGCTAACGGGCAGGATTCCGTTGCGCGTGTAGAATATATCAAGGTATACTCCAAACCTGCAGTTGATTTTTCGAGTTCGGCAAACACCGGTTGTTTTCCGCTCCCTGTGCAGTTCACCGACCTTTCAATACCAAACTCGGGAACGATAGTTCAATGGCAATGGGATTTCGGAGACGGTATCAGCAGCACCGATCAAAATCCTTCTCACACTTATCTTTCCGGAGGAAACTTCAACGTTTCTCTTCGTGTCACCAATTCTGAAGGTTGCGTAAATACCATTACAAGACCGAATTTTATCCGCATTTCGCAAGGCGTAACGGCCTCTTTCACGCATACAACCCCGGCAAACTGCAACTTTCCCGTAAGCATAAGCTTTCAAAATACCTCTGCAGGCACGGGTGCGCTCAGTTACATCTGGAACTTTGGCGATGGAGGCACTTCCACCGACGAATCTCCAATACACAGTTATAATTCAAGCGGCAGTTTCCCGGTGTTCCTTATTGTATCAAACAGTACCGGTTGTAAAGACACCATGCTGATTAATGATGCCATAGTTATAGGTTCGGTTGATGCAGACTTCAATGTTCCCGCAACTATTTGCGTAAATACGCCATTCACTTTTTCAAATATTTCCTCACCCTCAGGCGTAGACGCTTTTTGGGATTTTGGAGATGGTACCACGTCCACTGAAATTAACCCGGTAAAAACGTATACCGTTGCGGGTTCTTATGCAGTTACGCTCATCAGCAATTCAGGCGGATGTGCAGATACAGTTAGAAAGAATATTACGGTGATCTCTCAACCCACCGCTGCATTTACGGCAAACCCGGTACAAAGCTGTAGTGTACCCGTAAACGTTAGTTTTACCAACACCAGCAGTAATGCATTAACTTATTTCTGGAATTTTGGAGACGGAACTACCTCCACAGATCCAAATCCCATACACCAGTACACTTCCGAAGGAAACTTTACGGTAACGCTCATCAGCACAAATTCCTCCGGCTGTTCAGACACTCTTGTTCAGCAGCAGATGATAGACATATCACTTCCCCAGGCAGCCATAAACGGGTTACCGCAGGAAGGTTGCGCACCTTTTGAATGGACATTTGAATCTACCGTGGTTTCATCCGACTCAGTAGTGGGCTACTGGTGGAATTTTGGTGACGGCACCACTTCCACGCTACAAACACCAACGCACACCTTTACAGAAGGCGTTTACGATATTACCCTTGCCGTTACCACCGTTAAAGGTTGTACAGACACCGTGACTGTTAGCCGCGGAATTAAAACCGGCAACAAGCCCGTAGCAAACTTTACCGCTACGCCGCTTCAAACCTGCGCATGGCGAAGCGTGAAATTCACTGACCTTACCACAGACACCGCGGACGCATGGCTTTGGGATTTTGGTGACGGAGGTACATCAGCCGTTCAAAACCCGGAATACAAATACAAAGACACCGGCTATTTCACCGTGAAGCTGATCGTGTGGAATATGGGATGCTCTGATACGCTTGAAATTGAAAACTTTATTTATATCGATCCTCCGATCGCAAAAATGCGTATCGATTTTAACTGTGCCGCACCAATGACGCGCACTTTCACAGACAGGTCTGTAGGCGCAGATAGCTGGCTTTGGAATTTTGGCGATGGTAATACATCTACCGCTGCAAACCCTGTTCACACTTTTAGTACACCGGGTTCATTCCGGGTAACACTTGTGGCATTCAACAACACGACGGGATGCTCGGATACCACGAGCCGCACCATACAGGTAATGGATGAACAGCCTCTTTTCCAGGCTTCAGATACTGTTGTCTGCCGCAACACCACGGTTACTTTCACCGGGCTCGCCAATCCGCAATTTGTTTCCGGTTACTCGTGGGATTTTGGTGATGGACAAACTGCAACGGGCAGCCCCGTAAACCATGTGTACAGAAATGCAGGCACCTACACGGTGAGCCTATTTTTGAAAACAGTTGATGGTTGCAGAGACACGCTTATAAAAACGAACTACATAAGAGTCAATGGGCCTACAGCCGCATTTGGATCAACCGTACCCGGCAGTTGCAAGATGAGCCCTATTGCTTTCCTTGACAGTTCAACAACAGATGGTACGCATGCGATTACCTCATGGACATGGAGCTATGGAGATGGTGTAACAGAATCACTCAATGCACTACCTTTTGTACATACCTATTCCACACCGGGCAACTTCACCGTTTCCCTTGTAGTAACGGATACGGAAGGATGCCGCGACAGCATTTCAAGAAACAACCTTATAACGATTTCTAACCCGCGCGCAGCTTTCTCTTCACCCGATTCACTGACATGCCCGGGAAGAACAATTCGCTTCTCAAGCCATTCTTCCGGACCATCTCTCCAGCACTTCTGGAACTTCGGTGATGGAAACACAAGCACCGACAGGCACCCGACTCATGAATATGCGGCAGACGGAAACTATGATATCACCTTACTGGTTATCGACCGCTATGGATGCAGAGATTCTATTACCAAACCCGCATACATTAAGATAGTAACTCCTGATGTGCAGTTTACCGTGAGCGATACGCTGGGCACATGCCCGCCGCTTGTGGCAAATTTCACCAACCAATCTTCCAATTATATTTCAATGGTATGGGATTTTGGCGATGGCACTTCAACCACGCAACAAAACCCTTCTCACTTCTATGCAACCCCGGGCAACTACCTTTCAAGCCTTACACTTACAGGGCCCGGAGGATGTACCGCCGTTAAAACGCAGAACATTGAGGTAAGAGGCCCGCAAGGAACATTCACCTACCGCGAAACCGTAGGCTGTGAGCCATTGACGGTAACCTTCAGAGCCGTTACAAGAGACCGGGTTTCTTTCATCTGGGATTTCAATGACGGAAACACCTTGAGTACTTTAGATTCCGTGGTTACGCATACTTATACAGTGCCCGGTTTTTACATTCCGAAAATGATTCTCATAGACGCCGGCGGATGCATTGTGCCCGTGCGCGGCATCGACACCATTTGGGTGAAAGGCGTGAAGGTTAACTTTGAAATGAACCAGGCCCAGTTTTGTGATTCCGGTTCGGTAAGGTTTAACAACACATCAACAGGAACTGAGCCCTTTGCTTCATACCTGTGGACCTTTGGCGATGGAAATACTTCCACCGACCCGTCTCCGGTACACAATTTCACACTTCCCGGAACATACTATCCAAAACTTCGTGTAACCACCGTTAGTAGCTGCAGCAAAGAAATGACTAGCCCCGTTCCGGTAAAGGTTGTTGCATCTCCCAAAGCTTCCTTCTCTCAAACCGCCAACGGATGTACGCCACTAACGGCAACGTTTAGCGGCAGTTTGAATGCGCCGGATACATCTTCCTTAACCTGGAGCTGGAATTTCGGAAACGGACAAACTTCAAACGTGCAAAGCCCTGCTTCACTGGTTTACAGCAACTCAGGAACTTATAATGTAAACCTGTATGTAACCAACAGCAGCGGTTGTACAGATACGGTTACCAGCACAATTCAATCTTATGCCATACCTGTAGTTAGCGCAGGCGATGATATGTTTGTTTGTGAAGGAACCGGAAAGAATATTACCGCTACCGGTGCAGCTACTTACAACTGGTCTCCGGCAACCGGCCTTAGCTGCGCGGATTGTGCAAGCCCGGTTGTGAATCCTGCAACAGATATGGTATACACCGTTACCGGAACAAGCGCAGAAGGCTGCAGCAGTTCAGATGTGGTAAACATTATGCTGCAAAGGCCTTTCCACATGACTGCAGCGCGGGGCGATTCACTTTGCGCGGGCGGATCAATGAAGCTTGCGGCCTCCGGCGCACACTCCTATACCTGGACGCCTTCTGTAGGTTTAAGCAATCCAAACATTCCTGACCCAATTGCGAGCCCTTTAACCACTACAAGATATATGGTGGTAGGAACGGATGATAAAAATTGCTTTACAGATACGGCCTTTGTTCCGGTAAGAGTATTCCCGATACCAAGTGTTGAAGCGGGTGAAGATAAGACCATAAATGTGGGAACGGCTATTGACCTGGTGCCTGTTATTTCAGCCGACGTAACACGCGTAACGTGGAGCCCTACCGGAAGCATTTTTAGGAATGATTATCCTGCAATAACAGTAAAGCCGCGCGAAACTACGGTTTACACTGTAGATGTGACTAATGCGGGCGGATGTATGGCAAGAGATCAATTAAGAGTTACCGTGTTGTGTAATGATGCGAATGTATTTATTCCAAATACTTTTTCACCGAACAATGACGGATCGAACGATGCATTCTACCCCAGGGGGCGCGGATTGTTCAGCATAAAAAGCATGAAGATATTTAACCGCTGGGGCGAGATAGTGTATGAAAGAAACGACTTCATGCCTAACGATGCAAATGCAGGCTGGAACGGCACTTACAAAGGAAAGCCACTAAGCCCGGATGTGTATGTATACATCGTGGAAGTAATGTGCGACAACAACACCGTGCTGCCATTGAAAGGAAACGTGGCATTGATAAAATAAAATTGAATAAAATTCAAACAATATCCTGAACCATCCATAATAAACAACGCACAAGCACGTTTAATATCCAGGACTGCTAAAGTGCGGCAATCTGAAAATCCATGAAAAAGACCATCTTATCCTTAGCCCTCGGCTTAGCTGCTTCAGCATATATGCCGGCCAATGCGCAGGATGTACACTTCTCACAAATTTTTGAAACACCACTTTTAAGGAACCCTGCACTTGCAGGATTATTCTCAGGCGATGTAAGGCTTCAATCAGTTTATCGCACACAGTGGAACAGCGTTACAACGCCCTATCAAACGGCGTCTATTCACGGCGAATTTAAACTGCCTGTAGGCCAGGGAGATGACTTTCTTACCATCGGCGGACAAGTTGTTTACGACAAAGCGGGTACAGTTGCGCTAACCACAACACAATTACTTCCGGCCATCAACTATCATAAATCATTAAGCGACGAAAAGAATGTTTACCTGTCCATAGGCTTTATGGGCGGATGGGTGCAACGTAAGCTTGATATGAGCAAGATGACCACCAACAGCCAGTTTGACGGCAACAATTATAATCCCGGATTGGGAACCGGCGAGGCACTTACAAGCCCTTCCTATTCATACATGGATGGTAGCGCCGGTATGAGTTTTCTGAGCCAGATCGGCGAGAATGAAGACAATAATCTTTTTGTTGGCTTGGCGTATCATCACTTCAACAGGCCGAAGAAATTATCTTTTTACAGCAGCACAGATGTTGAAATGCTTCCGCGTTTGGTGGCATCGGGCGGCGTGAGAGTGAGCATTTCAGAAAGTTCATTCATAACATTCGAAGCCGATTATTCAAAGCAGGGATCGCATACAGAAACAATGGGCGGTGCACTCTTCACATGGAAGCTGGGGGATTATGAAAATCCGCGTTATCTGTTTCATGCAGGAAGCTATTTCAGGTGGAAAGATGCATTGATACCGGCAGCAAAACTCGAATGCAGGCCGCTTGCAATTGCCGTGAGCTACGATGCAAACATTTCACCTTTAAAAACCGGGAGCCGTGGCCAGGGTGGTTTCGAACTATCTCTCACTTACCAAAAATTTATAAATTCTTACAATAGTTCCAGCGAGGCAGTTAGGTGCCCGCGCTTTTAACAATCCAACAAAAGAGTCCTGTAGAAAGATTTTTTGTTTTTATGGATTGTTTGGATAACCGGGGCTTCGCAGGGATGCGAGGCCCCCTTGTTTTTCGGAAGTCTTACACCTCAAGCTTATAGCTATAAAATTGCTCAGCCCCGCGGAAGGAAAAGACGTTGATGGCTTTATTTTATTGATTTTCAGTGGGAAACGGTTCCCGATCCGTACAATTTTTTGCAAAAGAATACGTTCTTATATAAGAATTTTGGTATTTGGCATCAAATTGGCAAAAATTTCCTTGGATAATTGATACAATCATTTATTTTTACGAGGTAGTCATGAAGAAACTTTACATTTTAATTTTAATACTGGGCATTGGGCTGAATGTTTCGGCGCAGAGGCAGCCGGCTGCTGGTACATCCCAGGTTAAAATGCTGAAGTTTTTTCCGAACCCCGCCACTTCGGTGATCAATTTTGATTTTCAACGCGATTATAATAATACTTACACCCTGCAGATCTACAACTTCATGGGCAAGAAAGTATTTGACCTGAAGAAACCTTCTGCCTACACCAGGGTGAGCCTTGACAATTTCTATCGCGGTATGTATGTTTACCAGCTTCGCGACAAGAACGGCTTCATTGTTGATTCCGGAAAATTCCAGGTGATCAGGTAATTCCTTTTTTAAATTTTCTTCCTTACATTTTTAACTGCAGTGTGGCTTTTCAATGCCATTTTGGCTGCAAAATTCGCTTGGCAACATCTTTGACTGTGTTACCTTTGCACACATTTTCTAAATGCTTTTAATATGGAAAAGAATCACAGCAATGAAGCGGACTTTAAAGACATGGACATTAATGCAGACGCAGATATCCCCGGAAGCAATCATCTGAGCGACCAGCCTGATGAAGAAGGCGAATTCGCAAAAATTTCCGCAGAACTTGAAGAACAGAAAGACAAATACATCCGATTGGTAGCGGAATTTGAAAATTACAAACGCCGCACCTCTAAAGAAAGGGTTGAACTGATACAAACGGCCGGAAGAGAGGTGATCATATCGCTTTTAGAGGTGTTAGACGATTGCGAACGTGCAGAAAAGCAAATGGAACAGACAGAGGAAATTGGAGTGGTGCGTGAAGGAACGAAGCTGGTATTTACCAAGCTGCGCAATATTCTTCAACAAAAGGGCTTGAAAGCTATGCAAAGCGTGGATACTGATTTTGACCTGGATAAACACGAGGCAATATCCGAGTTGGATGCAGGCGCCGGCAAAAAAGGGAAAGTGGTTGATGAACTGGAAAAAGGTTATTACCTGAATGATAAGATCATCCGCTTTGCAAAAGTGGTTGTTGGAAAATAAATCTGTACCTCAATTAAAACACCCCGCCAAAAAGTAAGGGGATAAGAGTTTTTATGAAAAGAGATTATTACGAAGTACTGGGTGTAAACAAATCTGCAGGGCAGGACGAAATAAAAAAAGCATACCGCAAGGTTGCCATGCAGTACCATCCTGACCGTAACCCCGGTGATAAAGCCGCGGAGGAGAAGTTTAAAGAAGCTGCTGAAGCTTACGAAGTATTAAACGATTCAGATAAAAGATCTCAATACGACCGGTTCGGCCATAATGCATTCGGGCCCGGAAGAGGTGCCGGTGGGTTTGGCAACATGAACACGGAAGATATCTTCAGTCATTTCTCCGATATTTTCGGAGACGACGCCTTTGGCGGGTTCTTTGGCGGCGGCGGAAGAAGAAGTTCAAACAGCCGCGGCCGCGGTTCGCAGGGATCGAATCTTCGGGTGAAGTTGAAAATGAATTTCGAAGAGATTGCAAACGGTGCTACTAAAACGATCAAGGTAAAGAAACATGTGAAGTGCAATACCTGTGAAGGAAGCGGCGCTAAAGATAAAAGTAGCATCCAAACCTGCGGTACATGCGGGGGCAGCGGCCAGGTTCGTCGTGTTCAAAATACCTTTCTCGGGCAAATGCAAACAGTGACCACCTGCTCAACATGTAACGGTGAGGGACACACGATAACCAGCAAATGTTCAACATGTAAAGGCGATGGCCGGGTATACGGTGAAGAAACAGTGGTGGTTGATATTCCCGCAGGCGTTCAGGAAGGAATGCAATTAAGCCTGAGCGGAAAAGGAAATGCCGGAGAACGCGGAGGCTTTGCCGGAGACCTTATTGTATTGATCGAGGAAGAAGCCCACCCCGTGCTGCATCGAGACGGATTAAATGTGGCTTTCGACCTTCATATTCCATTCCCTGATGCCGTGTTTGGAACACAGGTGGAAGTGCCTACCATTGACGGGAGAGCAAAGATCAAGATACCCGCGGGCACCCAAAGCGGAAAGATCTTCAGGCTTAAAGGAAAAGGGTTTCCTCATGTAAACAGCTATGAGAAAGGCGATCAGCTTATTCAGGTGAATGTATGGACACCGCAAAACATAAGCGCGGAAGAAAAAGCAATGCTGGAGAAAATGCAGGAGTCTTCAAACTTTCAGCCGAAACCTGAAAAGAATGAGAAATCATTTTTTGATAAGGTGAGGGAAATGTTTAGCTGATAGTTTATTCGTCAGCGCCCTTTTTTCTCTTCTTCTTTCTTTTTTTATCATCGTATAATTTCCTTGCCGTCTCAACCAGTTTAAGGTATTCGGCCTGCAAGAAGTTGCCATTATCTGCAGAAGCCCGTGCAAGGTCCTCCACCATTTGCCATTCTCCCGTAGCAAAGGGAGAATTTTTCAATTTCATTGCAAACAAAGAAACAGAAGCGGCAAACTTCAGCGGCTTGGGTGCTTCATCTATCGCCAGGAAATTATTCGGTACGCGGCACGCCATTTTTCGTTGTAAGGTATCTCCTGCCTGCGAATATCTCACCGTCACTTCCGCAATATTTTCTGCTACGGCCGAATTAGGCGTCAGCATATTCATATCCGTAGGCGTAATTTGAAAGATAGCCATTGTGCTGTTTCCGCTTCCCACCTCCCCTCCTTCCAGTTCAACTGAATTGTTGGCAAGCGCCTCTTTTTTATTATCAAAACCGATCAGCCTGTACTTCTTCACCATCGCAGGATTGAATTCGATATTCAACACAGCATCATCCGCAACGGCATACAAGGTTTGTGTCAACTCCTGAACCAGTGTTTTTTCCGCCTCATTAATGTTATCGAGATAAGCATAATTGCCATTTCCCTTTTTGGCCAGCACCTGCAGTTTGGAATCTTTTAGGTTTCCCATACCCACACCGATGCAGGTAAGATAAACTCCTGATTGCCGTTCGCGCGAGATCAATTCGTCGAGCGCTTTCTCGGTTGTTTCACCCACATTAAAATCTCCGTCTGTAGCAAGAATGATCCTGTTATTTCCGCCGGTAATGAAAGTGCTTTTTGCCACCTTGTAAGCCATGCGTATGGCCGATTCGCCGGGCGTATCTCCCTGGGCGGTAAGTTCTTCGATCGATTTGATGATCTTTTCTTTTTCAGATCCGGATGTAGGTTGCAGCCATACGCCCACAGAGCCACCATACACCACAATGGATACTTTGTCTTCATCACGCAGGTTCTTTACGAACAATTGAAATGCGGCCTGCAGCAGCGGGAGTTTGTTGGGAAGGTCCATGCTGCCGGAAACATCGATCAAAAAAACAAAATTGCTGGGAGGCACTTTATCGAGGTTTAGTTTCTTTGCGCTCACATTAATATAAAGTAACTGGTCTTCCTGTTTCCAGGGGCAATCCGTTACCTGCGTTTCCACTTTAAACGTTTCCCCTGCCGCAGGTTCACTGTAATGAAGGTTGAAATAATTTACCAACTCCTCCGCCTTCACCGCATCAGGAGGCACAAGGCTGCCCATGTTTAAAAAGCGGCGGACGTTACTGTACGATGCCTTGTTCACGTTAAGGGAAAAACCTGTGTTCGGAAAACGCTCCGCATTCACGATGTCATTTTCTACGAGTGCAAAATAAGTTTCATCAGAGATGATGAGGTTCAGCCGCGAATCCTGCTTTTTATCTTTCGTTACGGAGATAAGTTTTTGCTTATTCTTGTTAGCATTAGCCACTAACACTTTCAACACCACGTTCTGCCATTGACTGTGGTCAACGGGAATAGTAAGTTCTTCATAGCCTTCAAGAGAAAATGTGAGCGTGTCTTTTGGCGTGCGGAGAATGATGCCGAAACTTCCGTCTACGCCCGAATAATAAATTGAACGTGCCGAGTGAACGAAGATCTTTACATTTTGAAGCCGGGTAAATTTTTCATCCTTTACTTCCCCCCGAAGATAATGCTGGCTATTTGCCGTAACGGCAAACATAGAGAAAAAGATATATAATGCCAGTCTTCTCAAGCAATTTTGGTTAGGTTAAATTAGGCAATTATTCTGAACTTTTCTTACTACTGAGAATTCATCACCGTAACTATCCGACTAAATCGGTTCACACAGAGAAGAAACTTTTCAAAGCCACTGTTAAATCAGTCCCTTACCGACAGTTCTCTGCAACTTAAACCCTGCCCCTTCATGTCACTTTAATCTTCCAGCCGGTAAATTTCCTTCAGGTTTCTGCCAAGGCCATCATAATCCAGACCATAACCAAGTAAAAACTTATTAGGAACCTCAAAACCGAGGTAATCTATTGTGAGCGTGTGTATGAGTGCTGCAGGTTTATGAAGCAATGCCGCAATTTTAAGTGATGCAGGCTGCTGGTCGCGAAGCTGCGGTAAAAATTCGTGAAGAGTTTTCCCGGTGTCCACAATATCCTCCAGTATCACTACATGGCGCCCTTTCAGCGATTCATCGAGCCCGATGGAAGTGATCACATTCCCTGTACTTTTTGTACCCTTATACGAAGCAAGTTTTATAAAACTAATTTCGGCATCAACCGAAATTTTCTTGAACAGGTCTGATGCAAACATGAATGAACCATTCAGTATTCCGATGAACAAAGGGGTTTTACCTTCATAGTCTCTGTTGATCTCCCTTGCAAGGCGGCTGACCTGTTCATCAATCTGGTCTTCGGTTAAATAGGGAATAAAACTTTTATCGTGTACCTGTATGGCAGACATGGCTCTATTTTGAAATGATCAATTGCTGGCCAACCGTTAACTGGTCAGAGGTAAGATTGTTCCAGCTCTTTATATCTTCTATTGAAACGTTATACTTTTTTGAGATAGCATACAGCCCTTCTTTAGGAGCCACTTCATGGAGAAATTTTCCTGTTCTTACATTGCCGGATGCGGCCACGTCCATAGGCACCGGCTTAAGATGTATCAATGTTCCTGCCGCGAGAGGTTCTTCAGGAGATTTGTTATTGTAATCAACCAGCCGTGATAACTGCACGCCGTGCGATTGCGAGATGTCAGACAGTGTTTCTCCGGAAACCGCAGTGTGGGTGGACTGGCTTGATTCTTTACTTTTTCTTTCAAGATATATCCATGAGTCTTCCTGAAGCAAACCATCCTTCTTCAGGTCATTGTATTCAAGCAGGCGGGTTAAAGGGACCTGGTGAACAGTGGCAATGGCCAGCAGTGAAGTTCCCCTGGATGCAAAAACCGCATTCAACCCGTTGCGGCGCGTTTTCACTTTGTAATCGGCAGCACTTTCCACTTCGTTTGTACCGGCCGTTAGTACTTCTGTTTCGGGCTCATCCGCAGGTTCATCGATCTCCATTTTTTCAGGCGCGGGACTTTCCGCCGGTGAATTGATGACAATCTCATCGTATTGTTGCAGATTATATTTTTCAATATTATAAATGAGCATTTGCGGGTAGCGCGGGTTGGTTGCATAACCGGCTTTCTTCAGCCCGTAAGCCCAGCCTTTATAATCACCGGGGCGGAGGTTAAAGAGAGAAGCATATCTTTCGCGTGTACGAAGGAAATCACTGTGATCGCGGTAACTGTCTTCCGGGTTATTATACTTTCTGAAACATTCGCCTTTCTCATCATCATCATGCGAAACGGATTCGCCTGTCCACTCTGTTTTGCATTTAATGCCGAAGTGATTATTTGATCGTTTTACGAGATTACTGTTTCCCATTTCTGCCTCGAGAAGGCCCTGGGCGAGTTTTATGGAAGCCGGAATTCCCGTCCTCCGCATTTCACTCATTGCGATATCCTTAAAACCTGCAATGTATTGAGCAGCAGTCATCCTTTCCTGGGCCGCGGAAACAAGCACCACGCCCATCCCAAGCAGTAAGCAAAAAAATGACTTCATAGATTATAATTTGCGGATCAGTAACAAGCCATCTCTAACCGAAAGCATTACCTGCTCCACCCTTCCGTCTGCCGAAACATGTTTATTGAATGCATCGATCGCTATTGCATTCTTTCCTTTCAATTCTGTTTCAAGTACTTCGCCATGAAACAATACATTATCGGCGATGATAAAACCTCCCGGCCTTACCATAGGCAAAGTTAATTCGTAATAATCAATATAACCCACTTTATCGGCATCAATAAAAACAAGGTCCCATGCCTCATTTAAGGTTGGAATTATATGCCTTGCATCGCCAATATGAAGCCTGATCCTCGTCTCACCTGCTTCTTCAAAATATTTCGTCGCGGTGGCCGCATCCTGTTCCCTGATCTCCAGTGTATGAAGTATGCCATCTTTTTTTAATCCGGCTGCCAGTGAAAGTGCGCTAAATCCGGTAAAGGTGCCTATCTCCAAAATCCGGGAAGGCTGCAGCATCTTGCTCAATAATTCCAACGCTTTTCCTTGTACGTGCCCGCTGTGCATTTTTGCCTGCGGATGATTTTCAAGAGTAAACTTTTCATTAGCCTCGCGTATACCATCAAGCGGTGATGTATGGATTTTGCAATAATTTTCTGCCGCCTCTGAGATCAGGATCATAATTACTTTGATTTATGAGATACCATCCACAAGCCAAGAAACGTTAGAACTCCGTTTATCACCAACAATTCCGGCCCAAGTTTAAACCCGGGAATAAACTTTGGCGTTACAAACTCGATAAGCAGACAGAGTAATGGAGCTGCAATGCATATCATGGGCACAAGGTTGTCTTTTACGGATCGTTTTGTGAGAATTCCAAACGTGAAAAGGCCGAGCAGCGGACCATAAGTATAAGCCGCAAGCTTCAGGATAACGTCTATCATGCTGGGGTCATCAACCCAGTGAAATACCAATACAAATAACAGGAAGATGAAAGCAATAGTAAGATGCACGCGTTGGCGGATGCGTTTTCTTTTAGCCTCGGGCCAATCTTCCTTACGATTCATGCCAATAATATCAATGCAAAACGAGGAAGTGAGTGCGGTGATGGCGCCGTCTGCACTGGGGAATAGCGCGGATATTAGTGCGATGATAAAGATTACCGACACTATCGGCGGCATGTTGTTCAAGGCCAGGTATGGAAATAATTTATCTCCTGTTTCGGTTACGCCCTGCTCAGCAGCGTATAAATGAAGCAGGCCGCCAAGAAACAAAAAGATAAAGATCACAATCGCCATAATGAAGGCAAGAGATACCATATTTTTTTGTGAATCGTTCAGTCGTTTTACGGAAATGGATTTCTGCATCATTTCCTGGTCGAGGCCGGTCATAGTAATGGTGATGAAAGCGCCCGCAAGAATTTGCTTTACGAAAAATAGTTTATCAGACGGATCGGTAAAAAATATTTTTGAATAAGCGCCCTGCTTGCCTCCTTCTGAACCGAGCGCCTGTATCGCTTCGCCGAAGCCCATATCCATTGCATTCAAAATATAAAGGATACAAACTATGAGGCCGCCAAGCATGAATGTGGTTTGCAAGGTGTCGGTAAACACGATGGTCTTCACACCGCCTTCATAGGTGTAAATTAAGATCATCACTAAAATGATAACCGTGGTAAGCCAGAATGGAACGCCAAGGTCTCCGAGAATGATATCCTGTAAAATTTTGACCACGAGATAAAGCCTTGCCGTAGCACCAAGTGTGCGGGACAGGAGAAAAAAGGATGCGCCTGTTTTGTAAGATTTTATGCCGAGCCTGTTGCCGAGGTATGTATAAATTGAAGTGAGATTCATTTTATAATACAAGGGCAATAAAACATATGCGATGGTGATGTAACCAAAAAAATAACCGATAACGATCTGAAAATATGCAAAGGAATTTGTACCGACCGTACCCGGAACGCTCACGAATGTAACTCCGGAAAGCGAGGTGCCGATCATGCCAAAAGCCACCAGCATCCAGTTTGAATTGCGGTTACCGATGAAGAATGATTCGTTGTTTGAATTTTTACTAGTGTACCAGGCTACTGCCAATAACAAAACAAAATACCCGATCACAAAAGACAGCAGCAACTGCGGCGACATAAGCAATAGTTTAGGTAAATATAAGATTGAAAAAAGAAAAATAGTTTGCTTCTTTGCATACAAACAACCATATGCAAATAAAAGCAATAGCCGTGTTTTGCGGAAGTAAGTCGGGAAACAACCCGCTGTACGAACAACATACAAAAAAGCTCGGGGAGTTGCTTGCAAAAAAAGGCATCAACATAATTTACGGCGGCGGAAATAAAGGATTGATGGGCGCTGTGGCTAATTCGGCGATTGCAAACAAAGGAAACGTGATCGGAATAATGCCGGAACTTTTAAAAGATTGGGAACATCATCATATGGGCTTGTCTGAATTACTTATTGTTGACAGCATGCACACCCGAAAAAAATTACTGTATGAAAGATGCGACGCCGCTATAATACTTCCCGGAGGTTTTGGTACGCTGGACGAAGTATTTGAAATTTTAACATGGAACCAGTTAAAGATCCACCAGAAAAAAATATTCATTTTAAACTCCGGCGGATTTTATGACCACATGGTTAAGCACATCAATACGATGCATGAAGAAGGCTTTTTGTATGATGCAGCCGAATTAAGCATGACTATTATTAAAGAACCTGAGGAATTATTGGCCTTTATTTCGTAGCAGGGAGCAAGCTTCAGGGTACATTGTTGTGAGTTTTGAGTTGTGAGTTATGAGCAAATTTTCTGTTTGCACATCTGCACACCTGCACATTTGCACATCAGTTCCGTTTCTTTCCCTGGAACAACGGCACTTGTAAGCCTGCACGTATAATGGGCAGCACATTTATAGACCCGCTTGCGGTTTGCTCCACATAGGGCGACTTCGGATCTTTATTCACATCAAAAAGTATGGAAACATAATAGAAAAGATCACCGGAACCCTGGCGGCCGGTTGCGTAGCCTGCGCCAACCAAAATACTTGTTGCTGAAGTAGATTCGCGTTCGCTTGGCGAGCCGTCATCAAAGATCAGTTTCTGGCTTATGAAGTTATGCTCAACCTGTGCCTGGGCGAATAGAAAATTGATGGGATACACTCTTATAAATGCGCCAGGCCCGTAAGTGAACTGCCGTAATTTATCATCACTGTAAAAATATTGCCCTGTCGTCGGGCTGTAGTAGGTAACGTGACGGACAGAATTGAATACAAAATTTGCCACCACTCCTGCATCAAGCCAATTGGTGATCCTATAACCAAAAACAGGCGCGGCACCAAGTACCGACCCATTATTAGAGAAAGATAAGGTTAAACTGCCGCCCGTGAAAAGCCTGTCTTTCTTAAAGCCGCCTTTCTTCTCACCATCCTCATCCTGTGCAAATGAAGGTAAGGCCATAGAAGCCATCAAAGCAACGATCAGTATTTTTTTCATAAATGCAAATTATCCTGTTTCTTCAATCAAATATCTTCCCGGCATTTAAAATATTGTTAGGATCGAATACTTTTTTTATACCGCGCATCAGCCCGATCGTTGCCTCATCAAACATGATGCTCATGAAAGGCTTTTGAATAAGGCCGATGCCATGTTCGCCGCTTATTGTTCCGCCCAAACTTTTAACAAGCTGAAATAAGGCGGTGATCACCGGCTTCACAACGGGGTTGTCGAAGCTATTTTCGTGCCCGGGGTACTTTATGCGAATGTGAAGGTTACCATCACCGGCATGCCCGTAACAAACCACTTCAAAACCATGTTGCTGTGCGAGGGATTTCACTCCCCTGATCAATGCAGGCAACACAGCCCTTGGCACCACCGTGTCTTCTTCTATCGAATAGCCATCCATCTTAACGGCCTCGGCTACACGACGGCGCAGTTTCCATAACTCACTTTTCTGAACTGCATCATCAGCAAAGAAAATTTCGCCGCAATTATAATTTTCAAGCAGTTTTGCAATGCTTTCCATTTCACTCATCAGCATTTGCACATCATTACCATCGGTTTCAATAATAAGATGGGCTTCGGTTTCAGGCGTTACCGTTACCACGGTGCTTTCCACATATCTCTCCACAATTTTCAGCGCATTTATCTCCATCAACTCAATGGCACTTGGTGAAAATCCCGCGCGAAAGATAGCGCTCACTGCAGCACCTGCGTCTTCAAGCTTATTAAAAGGCACGAGCATCAGGAGATCATGCTTTGGCAACGGTATCAGTTTTAACACGATCTGTGTTACAATTCCCAGTGTTCCTTCGCTGCCCACCACAAGTTGCGTAAGATTATAGCCGGTTGAATTTTTCAGCACATTGGCGCCCGTCCAAATTACAGAGCCGTTTGCAAGTACCATTTGCAGGTTCAGCACATAATCTTTCACCACACCATACTTTACCGCTTTTGGCCCGCCGCTATTCGTGGCCACATTTCCGCCGATAAAGCAACTACCACGGCTGCTTGGGTCCGGCGGATAGAACAAGCCTTTTTCTTTAACGGCATCCTGCAATACTTCGGTGATCACGCCCGGCTCCACGGTTGCCTGCAAATTATCTTCATCGATTTTGAGAATAGAATTCATCCTGTCAAGCGAAAGCACAACGCCCCCACGGTTTGGGAGAGCACCTCCCATCAGGCCTGTTCCTCCGCCTCGTGGTGTTACGGGGATATGATGATCATTACAAATTTTCAATACGCCGCTCACCTCTTCGGTTGTCCGCGGGCGAAGTACTATTTGAGGAAGAAAAGAAAGATGTTCGGTTTCGTCTCTGCCATACCGTGAGCAACTTTCTTCATCTATAATGGCAAACTCCCCACCCACTACAGCAGAGAATTGCTTATGCAGGTCTGAAGCATTTTCTAACAAGGTTTCCGGCATGGTAAAAATGGCGTCGGGTTAAAATGAAGGGCACATGGTTTGCCTTACCGCACCTTCGCTGTAAAAACCTTTCTTCACGATGCTCACTTCAAGGGCACCGCGTGAACGGTTAAAATTTTTCAACTGCGAAGTGGTAGCATCATAGCTAAAAATAAAACGAAGATTGCTTACTTCAAAACCCGCTGTGGGAATGAACGCATCTTTATACCTGTAATATACGCCGCCGATAAATTGCATTTCGCCCGCATCCTTTAAATTGAAACTTCCATTAAGCCCAACAACCATCTCACTTGCCTTTGCATGATTGGTATAATAAAGATTCGGATTGATGATCAGGTTCGGACTTACCTTTAAAAGTGCATTTACAAAGCCGATGTGCCGCATGGGAATAGTACCATCATTGGTTTCATCGGCAAAAAAAGTTTCCCGTGGTTTGTTTACATGGTGAACCGAATAGCCTGCATTTATATAAACATCTTCCGTAGGGAAATAAGCGTAATTCATCCCCACCTGCATATCGAAATAACTCACACTTGTATTGTTGAACACCACGGCTGTCGGTAAGGTATTATCGAAAAAGCGGCCGTCAAACTGATCAGGGAATTTTAATGAGGTGAGATCGATTCGTTTATTTGCCCACCCCAGGTTAAATCCCGCACTTAATAAACTGCTGTTACCAAGCATCTGGTGATAGGCCAGCGAACCGTACACTTTTGTAGACCGCAGAGAGCCGCTTCCGGCCACGTCGCTCAACACCACTGCACCGAGGCCGAGCCATCCGTTTTCAAACCTGTCGCGAAATACCTGTGCATCTCCAAACAAACTCATTGTTTTATAGGGCTGCTGCATGATCGAACTATACTGGTTACGGTAATTGCCGCCGATACGGTAATCTGCGTCGGGAATAAACCCGGTGTTCGCGGGGTTAGTGGTAAGCGGCGATTGATAGAATTGCGAAAAATGGAGATCCTGCGCGGCCACGGGAACCGTGAAGAATATTAACAAGACCGATATAATGCCACTGTACCTCATCGCAATAAACTTATGTCACCGGTTTTCCGGAGTTTCTGCCCGTCTGAAAATTGTACATCTAACGTGTACGCATAAACGTCCATTGGCTGCAACTTTCCTTTAAACGTACCGTCCCAGCCCAACTTTGGTGAGGTGGAGCTAAAGACCACCTGGCCGAAACGGTTATAAATTTTCCAATCCATTTTCGCAATACCAAAACCTTTTACCGTAACCACCGCATTCTCACCAAATTTACCCGGAGTGAACGCATTGGGCACATCAAGGAGCGGAACAATTATTACCTGCACGCGCTCGTACGTAGTATCAGTGCATCCTGCAGCGTTGAAAGCCACAAGTTGCACATCAAATGAACCGGTAGTAATGTATTGATGAGATGGCGCCACTGCATCCGAAATTTCTCCATCCCCAAAATTCCACTCATATCTCACCGCATTAACTGAGCCATTTCCAAAAACTACGGGAGTATTTTCCTGTGGCGGGTTCGGCCCCCAGGATGAAATGACCGCTGTAGGCTTTTCGTAAACCGTTATGGTGAAGTAGGCTGAGGTATCCACCCTGTTGCATGTAGACGTATCGTAGGCGATCAAACGCACACGGTAAGTGCCCGGATTCTGATACACGTGAACGGGTTCGAAATCGGTGGAGGTTGCTCCATCGCCAAACTCCCACAACCAGTCCGTACCGGCAAGGCTCAGGTTTGTAAAGGTTGCATTGTAAGGCGCGCATCCAATGGCAGGCGTGGAGAACATCGCTTTCACCGTGGGGTTGAGGCTCACTCTTTGGGTGTCAGACACGGGCGTATTACAGAAAGTGGTGTCTATTACGGTAAGCGTGACAAAATAAGTACCGGGCGCGGCATAGGTATGCCTGCGCGGCGGGTTGAAATTAGCCGTATCAGGAGGAGAACCATCGCCATAATCCCACACAAAAACGCGGTTACCGAATGAGCCGAAATTTGCGGAGGAAGTATTGTTGAATTGCATCGTGAGGCTTTCACACGGCAGAACTTTATTGAACGTAAAATCAGGTGTTGCGGTTTTTTCGCCCACCGTGATAAGCACGTAAGTGGAATCGCGGATGTTGCAGGTGGTGCTGTCTTCCGAGATCAGCTTTACATTATATACTCCGGTGTTTTGAAATATATGCTCCGTGAAAAATGTAGAGGTGGTATCAAAGGTGCCATCGTCAAAATCCCAGTAAAACTTAATTCCCTGCTGAAGCGTGTCGGCAAACTTAACTTTCAGGGGAACGCAGCCGCGCGTATCGCCGATCACTGCATCAATTGAAGTTTGAAGGCTGCTGCCAACCCCGGCGTAGTTGATCTCAATTTTCAGGGCAACCTGGTTGCAGGCGGAACTCCCGTTCGATCCTGCCCAAACACCCGGCGTGGTGGGAAAGGGCACATCTCCGCCACAGTTTGCACAAATAGCCTGGTAGATCACCCCGTTTTCATCGAAGCGGCTAGTGCCTCCATCCACATGGTCGCCCAATCCCCTGAACTGTCCAAAGTTTGAACCGAACAACTGGCTCGTTGCATCACGGGCCATCACAAAAAAATAAAAATCCTGGCCGTCGGGAGGCGAAATTCCCGAGAGCTGATTTTTCAACACCATGCCCGCCGTATTACCGTTGTTATATCCCTGCGAATTATTGATGCCTCCACCCCAACCGGACACGTACACGTTTTCACAACGGTCTACCAGAAAAGCTACGGGAGAAATGTTGGGCACGGCAGAGTTGGTTCCAAAAACAGTGCTGTAAACCGGTGCAGAAAGGTCGGGCGAAAGCTTTGTGATAAATTGCTTTGAACCCGGGTTTGAAAAAGTTGCATTGATAACGGGCCAGGCACCGGTGGTCGTGCCCATTATGTAGGGAAATCCGTATTTGTCAAATTTCAATCCGTAAACGAGGTCGATGCCGCTGGTGCCGGCAAAGGTTGTCATAAGCACTGTTCCGAGGTCTGCACTGAGGCGGGTTACAAATCCATCGGCCACACCACCTGCATAAGCCGGCTGCCAGGCTCCTGCGCCCGTGCCGGGGATACCTGTGCTCGTTGAAGCGCCACCTACATAAATTTCGTTGTTCACCGGGTTTACGCCGGCCACAAAACAGGCATCCGTACCGGTCCCTCCGAAAAAAGAACTGTACAGCAGGTCGGTCATACCGGCATCAAACTTAAGAATCACACCATCTTGCAGGCCGCCCCCGAAGGTTCGCTGCAAGGCAGCGGAAGTAGAAAAAAAGTTCGCCGATTGGGTACAGGAAACAAGGATAATATTATCGGAAGGGTCAAGTATCACCTCGCTTCTTGCATCGTCGCCATAGTTTCTGCGCAGCAGATCCGAGCCCTGCGGACTGCTGTATTTTGGCCGGATGTTCACACCATCATCTTCCGAACCACCTACCCTTGCCGAGCCGATCAAAGCTGTTCCCCTTGAATTGAATTTTGTGACAATAATATCATACTTGCCAAGCGGCCCACGGGAAATCGTTGCCGGGTAATTTGCGGAAGTGCTTCTTCCTGCCACAATAAGGTTATCATCTGCATCGGCAATCAGGCTGTGAGGCTGTTCATTTCCACTTCCTCCGAGGTAGGTGGCATACAACCGGGTTGACCCATTTGAAGAGAATTTGAAAATGGCAATGTCGTAACCCATCAGATTAAACTCCGAAATACCGCCGCCATAGTTAACCTGGTATGCGCCCGGAGAAACGGGAAAGCCACCTGCGCCATCGCCGAATACCACGCCCGCCGAATAGAAAGTTCCACCTGCGCCCGGGGTTGCGGCATAGCCCCAGTTATCAGACGAACTGCCCGTGAAGGTTGAAAAAATGATGTAAGGGTCGATCACAAGAACTGAAGCCGGATCATAACCTTTCAAATTAAAGGTTACTATATTATTTTTTACACGGTAGTTACACTCAACTTCTTTTTTGCCTCCGGCGCTTGATTGATAGGAATAAGGATACAATTCGCGAACAGTACCCAGCGGGGTTTTAACCAATAGTTCTTTGTTTACGACAGACAGTTGCGCACCATCATACTGAAGGGCGATCACGCCCGGGTTACCGCCCGGGTGTACAATAAAATCGTACTTCAACTTGCCGCCTTCGCTGTAATACCTAAGGTCGATATTCGGATAAACATTCTTGTAGGTAACCGCAGCAAATAACTTCACTCCTGATCGCCACTTGCTCTCATCGTTTCCGATATAGTAGTTGTTGTAGGTAGGAAATTCTTTCTCCCCGATGTGCTGAGGAGTTTGTGAGGCGCCAAGAAGCTTCACCTTATAAGCGAAAGAATTAAACTCAAATGGTTCATCGGCAATTGCAGAGGATTTTCCATGGCCATGGGCAAATTCACTAAGGCGCCTTACATCGGCCGTGTCATAAAGCAAAACCGTAAAACCTGCATCTTCGAGAAAGAAACTTCCTGTTTTAAAATCACCTTTATAATTCACCTTCTCATGCCACTGGCCCCTGTTTTCCACAAACTCCATTTGCGCCTGCGCGCATGTAAACAGAAAGGAAAAATAAATAAAGAATAAAAACTTCCTCATTCCGGCTGCGTGGTTAACGGTAATTAATAAAACAATTTACTCATTATAACGGGATAAATTCTTATGCAGAACGCGTCTTGCACAAGGTTTAATTTAGCTTTAACGATTAAGGTCAGGATATCTTGCTCCAGGCAGTTTTTCCTTTGTGGGCGCGGAGATGATTTTTTATGGGCAAATGTGCTGCCAATTCAAGCGAGGGGTCGTCAGATAATATATTTTCCACCTCCGTTCTCGCTGCATCAAGCATTTCTTTGTCATTTACAATACTGGCCAGTTTAAATTCCAGCAGGCCGCTTTGTTTAGTGCCTTCTATGTCTCCCGGTCCGCGGATCTCCAGGTCTTTCTCCGCAATTTTAAATCCGTCGTTTGTTTCCACCATTATTTTTAATCTTTCCATTGCATCACGGGAAACCTTCGGCCCCGTTAGTAAAATGCAATAACTCTGATCTGCACCCCGGCCAACCCTTCCGCGTAACTGGTGAAGCTGGGAAAGCCCGAATTTTTCCGCGCTCTCAATTACCATCACACTTGCATTCGGTACGTTTACACCCACTTCAATTACCGTAGTGCTTACCATTATTTGAGTGTCGTGCGTAACAAATCGCTGCATATTTGTTTCTTTCTGCTCCGCGGTTTGGCGGCCATGAACCATGGATATCCAGAATTGTGGTTCCGGGAAAAAAGATTTCACCTCTTCGTAACCTTTCATCAGGTTTTCATAATCCAGTTTACTGCTTTCTTCAATGAGAGGATAAATCACATAGGCCTGCCTTCCCTTGCCGATCTGTTCACGGATAAAATCCATTACGCCCGGCCGCGCGCTTTCCTTTTTATGAATTGTCTGAACCGCTTTCCGGCCCGGAGGCAATTCATCAATCACACTGTAATCGAGATCGCCATAGGCAGTGAGGGCTAGTGTTCTGGGGATAGGTGTTGCCGTCATAACCAGCACATGTGGCGGAAGTGAGTTCTTGTTCCATAAGCGTGCACGTTGTGCGACACCAAATTTGTGCTGCTCGTCGATCACGGCAAATCCGAGATTCTTAAAAACAACCTTTTCCTCTATAACCGCATGCGTGCCTACAAGAATTTGAACGGATTGATCCGCGCATCCTGCAAGAATCTCCCTGCGCTGTTTTGCAGCCGTAGAGCCCGTGAGCAGGCGAACTTCAACCGGCATGTCCTTTAATAATTCATTCAGGCTGTTGAAGTGTTGCTGGGCCAGAATTTCAGTTGGCGCCATCAATACACTTTGAAAACCGTTATCTGCCGCTATGAGCATGCAAAGAAGCGCCACTATGGTTTTGCCGCTTCCCACATCTCCCTGCAGCAATCGGTTCATTTGCTTTCCTGTGCCCGTATCATTCCTTACTTCTTTCACCACGCGTTTCTGCGCCGCCGTTAGTGTGAAGGGAAGATGATGATTGTAAAAATCATTGAAGAACGTTCCCACTTTGTCAAAAACCCAGCCTTTACTGAAACGATGACGGTCAATTTTCACCAGGTTGATACGGAGTTGCGCAAAGAAGAGTTCTTCAAATTTCAGGCGCCTGACTGCAAGATTGAAATGCTTTAAAGTTGTTGGAAAGTGGATTTGCTTCAAAGCCTCAAAGCGCCCCATCAGCCGGTACTTATCTATCAGATGTGGAGGAAGGTTTTCGGGAAGATCGGCAGGAGAAATCCGAAGGAAAAGATCTTCAGTGAAAGAGGCCATGATCTTTCCCGTAATGCCGCGCGCCTTAAGCTTTTCGGTGGAAAAATATACCGGTTCGAGATGCTCCTTTTCTACAACGCTGTTGGGCTTCAGTTGCTCAATTTCGGGATGCGCCATTTGCGGCCTTCCCAAAAAAAAGCCGGGCTTTCCGAATACACGGTAGTTTTGGCCCCGGTACAATATCTTCTCTATGTAAGAAATCCCTTTGAACCAAACCAGTTCAATAACTCCCGAATCATCGCGCAATTGCGCCACAAGCCGCCGCGATTGCTTTACGCCCAAAATTTCGGCATGAATAAGTTTCCCGGTTAACTGCGCGTATTCGTTAGCGTTAGTTAGGGAAGATATTTTATCAACCCGTGTACGATCAAGGTGGCGTAGCGGATAATGTTCAAGCAGATCACGGAAGGTATGGATGCCGAGCTCCTTTCGCAGCAGGTCGCCCCGGAGCGTGGAAACACCTTTCAGGTACTCAACGGGAGTTTGTAGTATGTGGTTAACCGGTTGAATAATGCAATGAATTTACTTCGAAGTTCTTCAACTGATCGCAGGATCTTGTTACCGCAAAAGTGGAATTTATTTGTTGCGCCCGTTAGGATTTTTCCTGTAGTTGCGAAATTTACTGCGCCCTTTCGAAGCGGAATGTTGCTGAAGCTGCGGAACTTCCCCTAATTCAGCTGGAACCGTACCCCGCGGCACTTCGCGGCCAATAAGCTTTTCAATTGAAAGCAACTTGCGCTGGTCTTTTAAATTCACCAGCGTATAAGCGCTTCCGTCTGCCGCAGCGCGTGCAGTACGCCCAATGCGGTGAACATAGTCTTCACCATCATGTGGCACGTCGAAATTTATTACAAGATCTATATTATCAATATCAATACCACGGCTGAGAATATCGGTTGCAACGAGGACGGGCAAACGCCCGCTTTTATAATGCATAAGCACCTCCTCTCTTTTATCCTGCTCAAGGTCGCTGTGAATTTCATCAGCTTTTATTCCCTTACGTTTTATATCGCGGGTGAGTTGTTTCACGCTCAGCTTACTGCTGCAAAAAATAAGCACGGAGCGAAACTCCTTTTCTTTAAGCAGGTGGAGTATCAACGGGATCTTTTGTGCATCATACACCAGGTAAGCCTGCTGCACGATCTTTTCATTCGGCTTGCTGATGGAAATGTTTATCTCCGCGGGATTCACGAGTATTTTCCTGGCCAGTTCACGGATCTTCCCGGGCATGGTTGCAGAAAACAAAAGATTCTGACGCTTTTTAGGGAGATGGTTAATAATAAACATTATGTCATCAAAAAATCCCATATCCAGCATCCGGTCTGCTTCGTCCAGCACCAGATATTTTAATCCGTCGAGCTTTACATAGCCCATCTTCAGGTGAGCCATCATTTTGCCCGGAGTACAAACCACAATGTCGGCCCCCATGCTCAATGCCTTCTTCTCCTGCACGAATGCATTTCCGTCTCCCCCGCCATACACGGCTATGGAACTGATGTTGGTGAAATAAGAAAGCCCTTCGAGATGTTGTGCGATCTGGATGGCAAGCTCACGGGTGGGAACGATCACCAGTGCCGAAATACTGTTGCCCGAGGGCGGAGGCGCTTGTAATAAATGATGGATCAGGGGTAACAGGAAGGCGGCCGTTTTGCCGGTACCGGTTTGCGCAGAGGCTATAATATCCCTCCCTTCAAGTACCAGGGGAATTACCTGTTCCTGCACAGGCGTGGCTTCGCGATAATTTGAGGCTTCGATCCCTTCGGCAAGGCGCGGATCAAAATTAAATTCTGTGAATTGCAAAATGCGCTAAAAAATTTATGCAAAGATACGTTGTATGCCGCTCCAAAAGCGTTCGCCCGGATGGATTACCTTTATGCCATGTACAATGCAGGTGAATATCATACAATGAAGGTGGACCGCGAAGTTGAATTTGGCGTATACCTCGATGATGGCAAAGAGGGAATTTTATTGCCGAAAAGATTTGTTACGGAAGGCACAAAACCCGGAAATGAATTGAAAATTTTCTTATATCACGACAGTGAAGACAGGCTTATCGCCACCACGCAAAAACCAAAGGGTATTGTTGGTGATATCGTAAAATTAAAAGCGGTAAGCACCACGCCACAGGGCGCTTTTCTGGACTGGGGCCTGATGAAAGACCTCTTTGTTCCAAAATCGCAACAAACCGGTGTAATGCGCCCCCTTGGCGAATACATTGTGAAGATCTACCGCGATGAAAAAACAGGGCGTGTAGCCGCAACCGAAAGAGTGGAAGAAACTTTACAAAACAATGAACTCACGGTAAAAGAAATGGAGCCCGTTGATCTGATCGTTTTACGGCGTACCGATATCGGTTATCTTGTTATCATCAATAACAAACACACAGGCGTGTTACATGCCAATGAAATTTACCGGCAAATAACATCGGGAGATTCTTTTAAAGGTTTCATTAAAAAGATAACACCTAAGCCCGATGGTGGCTTCCTGATTGACGTAGCGGCCGGCACACAGGGATATGCGAGGGTTGAGGAAGAAGGCGAAAAAATCATCCGGCTTTTGAAAGAAAATGACGGGTACCTGCCTTATTACGATAAATCGGATGCGGAAGAGATCTATGCATTCTTCGGAATGAGTAAGAAAACATTTAAGATGACGATCGGAAACTTATATAAGGCAAGAAAAATCACTCTTGAAAAAACGGGCATCAAACTCTCAGACTAACGGTCAGGCGATGAGGCCGATCTCGCGTGAATGTTTTATCGCATCTGTGCTGTGCCGGAAGTAACATACGTGAACCCCGGCATTTATCATTTCTTCCACTTTCACTTTTACGTCAGGATGCGGTGAAGCGTGTACTTTCCGCAGGTAAACCGCATGTATCCGCCCGGCGAAATGGCTTACAATAGAAGAATAAATAAAAGGGTCGCGCTGCGTATCGTCGCCCAGCAGCACAAATGTTTCATCCGGAAAAGCGTCAACTATCCTCGATATTCTGATGAATTTTCCATCATGATTATTTTGCCCTGTCTTGAAAATTTTGCTGAAGGTTTTGATCTGGTTCAAAAGGAAAACTCCTTTCGGTAAATTATTTGTAGCGCAGAATTCACGGATGTAATCAAGCAGGTTCCATTCGCTGCTGGAGACATAGTAAAAGGGATTTGGCTTTCCATCAGGCGCAGCGGCCTGCGCAAGAAGTGCATAATGTTGCGCCACACTGTTAAAAGGTTTGCGGCTCCTTGCATTTTCTGTCAACAAAACAAATAAGCGTTTGCGAAGGCGTGAGGAATGCGAAATCAAAAAGGTATCGTCGATATCGGAAATAAAACAATATTGATTGTTGTGCGGGATGCAGATCTCAGCCTTTCCGCTGATGAGGTCTCCGCGTTTATTTTTCCAGGAAGCCATCACCGGATGCCATCCTGAAGCCAGGGGCCGGGATAATTTCCATTCAAAACGAAAGAATCCGTCAGCAGCCGTAACTGTGGAATACGTTTTGCCTTCCCATTCCATGGTTATCGTTTCGTTTTTCATCGGCCTTACCATAAACAACCTTAACAAGGCAAAAGTGTTGGTGAAAAAATTCTTCCTGAAATGTTTCCTCGGAATAGGGCCAAATGAAAGAAGGTGGCCAAAAACGATGCAATAATCCTGGTTGCCATATCCGTTGTACAATCTGACGTGTGGCTTCGCGGTGAGGCGGAGCATTCGCAGAAATTTTCTTTTAAAACGGGAAAGGAAGGAGTTACGAGGCCGCACAATCTTATCTTTAATTAAACATTAAACCACCGATGCCAAAGGTATTGTTTGTGATCAATTCCAAAGCCGGTAAGAACGCACCCAACTGGGAAGAAATAATCAGCAATTATTTTACCGAAAAACCAGTTGAACCTGTTTTTATTCTGCTGAAAGAAAATGTGGAACCGGGCGACATTAAAAAGAAGATCGATGACTTTGATGGCAAAACAGTGGTAGCTGTGGGAGGAGATGGTACGGTGAACATGGTGGCCGTAATGCTTCACAGCACCGGAAAATCATTAGGTATCTTGCCTGCAGGGAGTGCCAATGGCATGGCCAAAGAATTGAACATTCCCATAGATCCTCAGAAAGCTTTATCAATTGTTGAAAACGGCTCGCCCCGTTGGTGTGACGCGATACTGATCAACAATAAAGATGTTTGCCTCCATCTCAGCGACATTGGCCTGAATGCGCAACTGGTGAAATATTTTGACGAAGGAAAACTCCGCGGGCAATGGGGCTATGCGCGGATGATATTAAAAGCACTCTGGTACAAACAGAAGATCTTCATCAACCTGCAATCCGGTTCTACACATATGAAACGCGAGGCCTTCATGGTTGTACTTGCCAATGCAAGCAAGTACGGAACCGGCGCAGTAATAAACCCGACGGGCTCTATAAACGATGGAGAATTTGAAGTGGTAGTGGTAAGAAAGCTGGCTTTTTCTGAATTGCTCAAAATGCTGTTCAGGCCACAGCCCTTCAATCCAAAGAAAATAGAGGTTATTAAAGCAACGGGCATTAATATCCATTCACGGCACAGAGCTCACTTTCAGGTTGACGGCGAGTATAAGGGAAAGATAAAGACACTCAGAGCGTCTATCCTTCACCGTTATATCAGCATCATTCTTCCCTGATCTCAATTCTTAAAAAAACATTTTATCGAGCACCGGCTTGTCGTGGTTATAAATATCTTCTGCAAAATGAAGAAGCCCGTTTTCATCAACCCATGCAGTATAATAGGTGATCAGCACCGGAACAGATTTTTTCAACCTGGCTGTTCTTTCCGTGCCTGCATTCATCGCCGCGCGGATCTTTTCAGGATTCCAGTCGGGATCGTCCTTTAAAAGATAATTTGCAAATTTTTCGGGCTCTGCAAGCCTTATACACCCGTGACTGAATGCACGTTTATCTCTGCCGAAAAGGCTTTTGGCCGGTGTATCATGAAAGTAAATATTGAAACTGTTTGGGAACAGAAACTTCACCTTACCGAGTGAGTTGCCCGGGCCGGGAAGTTGCCTGATAGACGGGAGCCCGCCCTCATCGCCCGTGATCTCCATATTTTGTGAGGCCAGGTAATTGGGATTGCTCTCCATGGCCGGAAGGATCTCTTTCTTAACAATACTCGGAGGCACATTCCAATACGGACTGAACACCACCTGATTAAGATTTCCGGTAAAGATCACTGTATTATGGCCTTCCTTGCCCACCACAACATCCATATCAAACACCTTGTTCGCTCCTTCCATTACATGCAATTTGAATTCAGGGATATTCACCATCATCAGTTTTCCTTCGGGTTGGTGCACCATCCATTGCATACGGCCCATATTCAGCATGATCTGTTTCACCCTGTCAACCGCAGGTACGTTCATTTCCTTTATCAACGCATCTGTGAGTTTACCTGTAGGAGTAAGGCCATAGCGTGACTGAAAGGTTCCGATTGCGGAGGCAAGCGCATCATTGAAAATTGGTGTTGTGTCGGCCACGGTCATATCACCGGTTAAAAATAAACGCTTCTTCAAAGCCAATATGCCGGCTGATGAATCACCCGCTTTGTAATCTGTTGCTTTGCCCGGGATCTGCGGCCAGCCTCCGGCCTTAGCGATATCATAATACAATTTCAGTTTCTCCTTCAGCTTTCTAAAAGGTTCATTCACCTCTTCATAATATTTTCCGTCTTTATGTTTTTTGGTAAGCAGTGAATCTGCGAGATACATCACATCCTCTTTCTTCCTCGGTATAAAACGCTCCATTTCTTTTCGTTTTATGTAGCCGTCAGGAATATTATGAAGTGCGTATTGAATAAAATGCCGGGTAAGCGTAAGTTCGGTTTCGAGAAATTTTTTGTTGTTCGGGCTCACCGAAAAACTTTCTTCGGCGATAAGGTTATCCATCGTTTTTTCCAGCGCTTTGTCGCGAAGTGAAGTATCGGTGCCGTAAGTGCGCTCATAATCGTGAAGGTTCCAGAATCCGCGAGCCTGCTCGGTTAGCCCGTCTGATGAAAACCACGCAAAACTGTAATTCCTTGCGTTGTAAAAACTGATCATCCTTCGGGAAATGGAATCGCTGACTCCCTTGCTTTGCAAATATGTTATCAACTGAGTCGAATCAAAAAAGAGATCACTGTAGCTATTAGATGGAGTTATGCTAAGATCTCTTTTTGAGACCTTTTTTCCTTTCTTTTTGGCATCGTCATTATCATTATCAGAATCTTTGTTTCCGCATGCAACAAGGCTTGCAGCGCAGATCATCAGCATTAGGAACTTCTTCATAGATCCAGTTGTTACAAATGGTATGCCGACTCAACCATTTGGATTGATCAGGAAATTAAGGCCCTATATTTGAATACGAAACATTTCGAAGGATAGTGTATTTTTATTTTTTCCGACAGGAGTAATCTAAATTTTTTTGATATGATACAGGATCAGGACAAAAACAACGAAATCAATAAACCTGCTGATTCAACTCCGCCGCCTCCCTCAACTACGCCGATTGATGCGGATGAAACAGTGCACGAGTTGCCTGACCGCGAACCTGTTGTACCTGCAGATCCGGATGATCTTGTACATACCTTTCCGCCTGAAACAGAAATAAAAAATACCGATGACATCGATGATCTAATTCATCCGCCGGCAATCGATGCGGATGAAACGGAGGGAAATTGACCGGCTCCTACCGGCTATCTTTATATAGCCCAGGCAACCGAAGGTCGTACCGCACAGCAAGGAGCCTTATCAGGCAGATCATTGAGATGCAGAGCACATCAGCCACCTCTGAATAAAGGGAAGTTTGTTGCAACAGCAGGTAAACCGTTCCTCCTGCGATACATGCGGATGCATAAATTTCTTTGTGAAAGATCAGCGGAATATTATTTAATGAAATATCCCTGATCACCCCGCCGAAACATCCGGTAATGGTTCCCAATGCAAGGCACATAACAGGATGAAGACCAAAAGCGATCCCCTTTTGAATTCCCACTATGGTAAAAAGGCCTAAGCCTAATGAATCAAACAATAAAAGCGTATATCGTAAATTCTTTATCGCGCTTCTGAAGGAAAGGGTTACCACTGCCGTAATAAAAATGATCAGGAAGGTATTAAGGTCGCTTAGCCAGGCTATCGGTGTGTCGCCCAATAAGAGGTCACGGATCGTTCCGCCCCCTACTGCCGTTACTGCACCCATGATGAGAACGCCGAATACATCAAGCTTTTTCTCCAAAGCCGCAAACACGCCGGATACGCAAAAAGCGGCGATACCAAGAATGTCAATCAGCTGAAGAAAGGAATATTTCATATATAAAATGCAGGAGAAAGGTACAAACAAAAAGCCGGCAAGCATATCTCACCGGCTATCAAACCAAAAAACAAAAACTATTTTCATTATCATTTACTCCCCTGCCCACACATCTTTGTATTCGTCTTTACCCTTTTTCAATTGCGCATGCACGAAGGGGCATAATGGAGTGATCTGCAATTTTTTTTCCCGGGCATATTCAACAAGCGACTTAAAAAGTTCCTTTCCCCATCCCTTACCCTCGCCAGCGGGTAACACTTCGGTATGATATGCCGTGATGTTACTTTCGCCTATGCCCACTTCGAGAAATCCAACTTCTTCACCATTATCGTTCGCCGAAAATTTGCCGGCGCCGCTTTCGCCCGGCAGAAAAGATATTTTGTCATTTGCCATGATCGTAAATTTATTCATTAATTGCCGCCAATAAGCACAGAGGTCATCGTTAAACTTCCACCCACCGCCTTGTCGTTAAAGAAAGAAATATTATCCTTTCCGGTTTGCAGGCCAAGGCTGTACATTAAGGGATAATAATGATCCGGCGTAGGTATCGCGAGTTTAGCTGCCTTCCCTAAAGATTCGTAATTGATCAGGCCTTTGTGCTCTCCTGAACGTATCAGGTTTTTAAATTTATCATTAAGGTCAAGCGCCCAATCGTAACCATATGCATCATCATTTAATTTATCCCAGGCCACCATGCGAAGATTATGCACCATGTTACCACTGCCCATTATCAGCACGCCTTTTCTTCGCAAAGCCATAAGTTCTCTGCCAAGATCATAATGATACTGCGCGCCCTTTGAATAATCAATACTAAGCTGCAGCACCGGAATTTTCGCATCCGGATACATATGCCTTACCACGGTCCATGCACCATGATCAAGCCCCCATTCATGATCTTCATGCACGGGCACCGAGGTTATTATGGATGACATTTCCTTTGCCAGCCCCGCATCTCCCGGTGCAGGATATTGTACGGCGAAAAGTTCTTCCGGAAAACCGCCAAAATCATGAATGGTTTTCGGAAAGTCCATTGCCGTAACTCTTGTATCGCGTGTAAGCCAATGGGCAGAAACAACCAGCACAGCTTTAGGTATTGGAATATTCTTAGCCACCTCCGCCCATTTTCTGCTGAACTCATTATCTTCTATTCCATTCATCGGCGAGCCGTGCCCGATGAAAAGCACGGGCATAAGTTCCCCTGTTTCCTCAAGGCCGCTTACGAATGTTTTAAATGATGATAGACTGTTCATAGCAAAGGCTCCCGATAATAAAGTTTTTAAAAAGTGACTGCGATTCATATTCCCAAAATGCCGCGACTGTTTTACAATTTTGCAGGACTAAGAGATAATCTTTTACTGATAAGATGATCCAGAGAAAAACGGCCCGGTCCTGCAAGGAGTATGGCTGAAAAACCCACCAGGTACAAGGTGCCCATTTCCTTTTTGGCAAAAGGGTCGCTACCATGTATCATTAATACCGCAACAAGCATCGTGATCACCAAAGGAACGGAAGCAAGGCGCGTTGCAAACCCAAACATTATCAGTACCGCACAAAATACTTCAGCAAATACGGCAAGGCCGAGAGAGATAGCGGGGCTAAGGCCGAATACGCTGGCAAACTGAATCGGTTCGCCCGAAAATAACTTTTCCATCTTAGGCATGCCGTGGGTAAGCATCATTAACCCAAGGCCTACACGCAAAATCAACAAGGCATAATCAACAGCAATGGAATTTGCCGGAACCTGGAACATCTTTTTCATAACAACTAAATGATTTTTTTAAAAAACTCAATCTCCCTCCCCTTTAACCTGCACACAGTTCCGGGAGATTGAGTAACACTAAACTTATTTTTGACCGAACTCGCCATGCGCTTTAATTTCCACCTCATCGCTAATCATCGGCGCGGGGAAACCATTTCCAATTCCAAAATCAGAACGCTTTATTTTAGCTTCAAATTCAAAGCCCGCAACAGGAGCTCCCTTAGCATTCGGATTTTTAGTGGTGCCATTGTATTCCATTTCCAAAGTAACTTGCTTGGTTACACCATGCATGGTAAGGTTGCCCGTCACTTCATATTCATTCTTTCCTTTCTTCTTAATTGAAGTGCTTTTAAAAGTGAGAGTGGGATATTTTTCCGCATCAAAAAAGTCGGCGCTCTTAAGGTGATTATCCCTTGCTTCAACACGTGTATAAATTGAAGCCACCTCGGCGGTCATTTCGATAACGGCATCGCTGAAATCTTCTTTTGAACTGGTAATGGTAACTTCATATTTTCCGAAATTGCCAGGAACCTCTGCAATACCAAGGTGAGTAACTTTAAAACCCAGGTAGGAATGGTAAGGATCTGCCTTCCAGGTGGTTTGTGAAATTGCCGTAAGCGTTACTACAAGAAACGCAAGAACTGAAGTAATCTTTTTCATGATTTTTTGTTTTTGATTTTTGATTTATGCTTAATTAAAAATTGAAATTTCAGGCTGCAACGGAGTGCCGGATATTAAGGGAGTTCAACAATTCGTCTGCTGCATTCAAAGCCGCCTCGTTACCCCCGGAGATAATCAGATTCCATTCACCTCCCTTCTCTTTTCCCGCTTTCGCTGCGACCACTTTTGAATTCGGCAGTAATTGTTGAAGCGAATTGCCGGGGATAGTATCAGCAATTTTCATGCTGATAACTATCTTCTGGGTCACTACTTCCCTAATCCTCATTGCTATCTCTTTCTCTCCCGCCTCGGGTACAGCAATCACTACCGCATCAGCTTCCCAGCACCCTTCCTTTATGCAATCAATCAACGAAATCCCGGCAACTGGTTTCTCGTTCTTTAATATCTTACTGATCCTGCGCAACTCCGTTTGATCTTGCGCGAGAAGCAGCAGATGACATTCAGAGTTAAGCAGGAATTTTAATGCGCCGGCCGCTTCCGGTTCCGCGGCGCCTATGATCGCTATCGTTTTCAGGTGTTTCATTTACTTTACAAAAGTAGTTCAGGCCATACCCTGCCGCCATTGACATGTGATAAGTTATCATGTTGACATAGATCACATTTTTGGCGAACACCGGAAGCCTTGAGACGGGATTTTCACTACTTTTAAGGCAAGATGTACGAACAACTACGGCAAAAATTTGATGAATCAGTAACGCTGACTGATGAGGAATTCGAATTTTGTAAAACTCTTTTTCAACCAAAAAAACTAAGGAAGAAACAATATCTTTTGCAGGAAGGAGATGTGTGCAAATACACTGCCTTCGTGGAGAAAGGCATTCTTCGGTCTTATACCATTGACCAGAAAGGCTCGGAACACATCCTGCAATTTGCGATGGAGGGTTGGTGGCTCGGAGACCTGTACAGTTTTTTTACCGGGCTGCCTTCCAACTACACGATGGACGCGCTCGAGGAAAGCGAACTTCTTTTAATAAGTAAACCAAACTGGGATATTTTGCTGGAACGCGTGCCCAAGCTCGAACGTTTTTTTAGAATTATTATCCAGAATAATCTTATCGCCACGCAAAGACGCCTCATCGGCTCCTTCAGCGAAACGGCGGAAAAAAAATATGAAAACCTTGTGCACTCTTTTTCAGACTGTTTCCAAAGGGTGCCGCAGCATATGATAGCATCCTACCTTGGTATCACGCGGGAAACCCTAAGCAGGATCAGGAACAACATATCCAGGAAGAAAAACGCAGGATAATAGAGAAATCTACAATAACTACTTTTTAAATTCGATAAAGGTCACAAAGCTCCACAAAGAGAAATCATAGATCCACAAAGGGCTTCAGGATCTTTGAAAACAATACTGCATTTGATGCCCATGGCCGGCGTTTTCACATCGCTGGTGCCCGCAATTCCATAAAGTAAAAAGTCAAAATTCAAAATCAATTCGCGGAAATCAGCGGTGTATTTCTATCTGCGGGAATCAGCGGGAAAATTTTCACGCAAAGCCACAAAGGATGCAAAGACGCAAAGCGCTAATTACGATTTACGAATTGTGAGATCCATTGAAAAAGAAACTCTGTCCCCGTGTAGCTCCGTTGCTCTGTGATCTCCATGGTCAATTTCAAAAAGTGAAAAAGGGATCAGCGGGCATCAGCGGTGTATTTCTTTCTGCGGGAATCAGCGGGAAAAATTTCACGCAAAGCCACAAAGAGTGCAAAGACGCAAAGCGTTAATTACATACTTGCATCCCAAATCTCACATGCCGACGCTTCGGTCGGCATCGAGACCGCTTCACGCGTCTCGATCCCATATCTCACAGCTCTAATCTGCTACCTCGCAAAACCCTTTATAAGATCAAGCAGGCTTCCCCCATTTCTTTGTTGCTGCTGTTGGGCACCACCGGCAAGTTGGCCGATGATATCCATCAAACCTCCGCCACCGTTATCGTTGGATGAATTACCGCCGCCTATTTGCGAAAGAATATCAGTGATGCTTCCACCGCCTCTTTCCTGAACCACTTCGCGGCTCTTGCCGCCTGTAATTGAACTTAAAAGGTTGTCAAGCGAGAAGCCATTGTCATTTGAATCATTAGAACGATTGATCAGGTTGCCCAATACGGAAGGAATTAAACTTGCGGCCACACCATTTGCCTTGTTGCCATTCATGTTGAATTTGCTGATGAGCTTTCCTGCGAAATGGCCGATCATCATGCTGACTATCGGGTTGCTTAATAAACTGTTCTTATTATTTCCGCCCTTAAACATATCAAGGATTGAAGACAAGCCACCTCCCGCTACCATATTCCTTAAGCCGGAAGCAACCGTATTGGTGGCCTCAGACACCACTTCCTGGTTTTGTTCATTGGGAATTTCAGGGTTATCAATAACCGAATCTTTCGCGGTTCCCTGTACGAGTTCAAATAATTCTTTTAGCATGGTTGATCGTATTAAAGTGTAGAGAATTGTTTGCAATAATCATACTAAACTAAACAAGTTAGTGGAACGAAGAGCTCTCATTTTTTAACCTTGCCCGCCCTTAAAAGCAGCGGGAAAGTTATCTTCTTCCGTTCACCTTTGATCCAACCAATTTTTAAATCGTCCTCGATCAAAAGTAAAGGATCGCTGTCCATGCTTTCTTTATAATGTTTTACTGCGGACCAGGTACGAAGAAATCCGATCAATTCTTCAAGGCTCCAATAGGTTTCAATATTCATCTTCGGTACTTCGAACTCATCGAATGGAAAGGGAATGGTTTCATAATTCTCATCTATATACCTTCGCTCCGCATCCCAGTAAGGGCCGGTGATATCCTTATAAAAGCGGTTTATAACCGTATCCGTTAGTTCATCAACCTGCAGCAGGCCATAGCCCACGGCTACAAAAACGGCATTATCTTTTGCAGTGCGAAAAACCTGATCATAAAACCGCTCGAAATTGAACCAATGAATTGCCTGGGCCACAATTATCAGATCGAAAAAATCTGAAGGGAAGGAAGCATACGCCGAATCTTCCTTAGAGTAAATAATATTTTTCTTTTGAATGGCATACTTAAGCTGGTTCTCACTTATATCGGTACCGTAAACCTTTCGGAAATGTTTCGCGAGCTCTGAAGCCATTTGCCCATTGCCGGTTCCGCAATCCCATGCCACATCACGGCACGTCACTTTTGAAAGCAGGAAATCATAAAGAACTTCAGGGTACACCGGCCTGTACTGCGCATACTTTGCCGATGCATGAGAGAAATTGTCTTTCATCAATGAAGTTTATCTCAAGTTAGCAAGATACGGGTTGAAAAGCGCGGACCTGCGTTATAACTTTGACACATGGAAACAACTTTGGAAGGGCCATCAGACTATGACCGCATTGCCGCTGCAATAGAATTTATTACGCAGAATCACTTGTTGCAGCCTTCTCTAGACGATGTGGCGCAGGGGGTCGGTTTAAGCCCTTTCCACTTTCAAAGAGTTTTTTCGCGATGGGCCGGTGTAAGCCCGAAGAAATTTTTACAATTCACCACGCTCACTTATGCCCGGCAAATTTTGCAAACACCCGGCGCTACATTGTTTGATGCCGCAGTTGATTCAGGCCTGTCGGGCACAGGGCGACTGCACGATCTCTTCATCCGGTTCATTGCCATGACCCCGGGAGAATATAAAAACGGGGGGGAACAACTTCAGATTAATTTTCAATTTCTGCCGACAATATTTGGTGAGGCACTAATTGCAAAAACGCAGCGTGGCATCTGCCATCTGATGTTTGAAAAGAACAGGGATGAAGGGATGGAAAATTTGAAGTCCGCATTTCCGAATGCACTTTTCACTGAAACTGACGATCCTGTTTTTCACAATGCAGTAAGAATAATCGGGCAGGAAATGCCGCTGGAGCCTTTGCATATTCATCTGAAGGGAAGCCCCTTTCAAATAAAGGTATGGGAAGCACTTCTCAATATTCCTCCGGGCTCGGCAGCTTCTTACGGCAAGCTGGCCGGGTACCTGAATTTTGAAAAATCCGCAGCAAGGGCGGTCGGCACAGCGATCGGAAAAAATCCTGTAGCATACCTGATACCCTGTCATCGCGTGATTCAGGCAAACGGCCTCCCGGGTGGCTATCGTTGGGGACTTACACGAAAAAAAATAATGATGGCTTACGAGGGTGTCACAAGTGACTCACCGGAAAAATAACAGCAGAGAGCGTCGAAACCACTTTTCTTTTGAAGAGTTGACGGGATAGTTTTGAAAGAAAACTTTTCCAATGATCATTACAATTCTTCCGGTCCATTTCATCATCTTTCCAAAAGATACAAAGCCGGTTTTGGCAGGAAACCATACAGGGCTTTACGACATCATCCAGAAAACACTCATTAGTTTAAAGTGCGGTGTAATAGCGGTGAATGGGGCAAATGACCATATCCATATCGGCACGCATCTTTCGCCCTACATTTCTATGGATGAATTGATGGATGAAGTTCGCGGCGCAGCTTCGGGATTCATTGAGCGCTCAGGCCTCTTCCCTGCGTTTACAGGATGGGATAAAGACTACATTGCCGAAACTACCTGTTGGCACGAAGCGGATAAATTAAAAGAGGAGATCGATAACCAAAGGTTATACCATAAGACCCACACGCTTGAAGAAGAGCTAAGAAGTAAAGGCTTCCCTGTTTAAAACAATGCTATCGTCTGAAATAAGTGTGCGCAGTATTTCCATTGATTCAGTTTCTGAGCTAACCAAATCGTGCAGTGTGATTTGGGAAAGTAATTTATCAACGGTGAATTGAATCATATTCCAAAGTGAACGTGCTGAGCAGTTCACGGAATTAGTACAGAGCTTTACGGTGCCGTGATGCTTTTCACAAAACTCCCTGTCGAACATTACGCCACCCAATGCGGCGAGAACATCCCGAATGATAATTTCCTTTGCGGGGCGTGCAAGTACATAACCGCCCTTGTTACCGGGTGTACTGTTGATCACTTCCGCAATACGTAAGGTTCTTGTAAGCTTGGCTATGTAGTGACTGCTCAGGCCTTCCGCCTCGCTAAGCTGAGGGATGCTGATTCCCTGCGCATCTTTGCAAGACGCGATCCGGATCAAAACCCGCAAACCATATTCTTCCTGTGCAGTTATCTTCATTATTCTTTTTATTAAAACATGTCGAGTTCAAGTCGCGCAGCTTCAGACATCATGCTCTTATCCCACGGCGGGTTCCAGGTAACCGAAACATGCACATCATTCACACCTTCAATCGCACGAACCTTTTGATCAACCTCCACAGGAAGCGATTGCGCCGCCGGGCAACCGGGCGCTGTAAGCGTCATTACCACCTGAACATTATTCACCGGCAGAATGTCTACTTCATAAATCAACCCGAGATCAAAAATATTCACCGGCAATTCAGGGTCATAAATTCCGCTGATCACCTCTATCACTTTCGCTTTTAGTTCTTCCGTATTCATCATCATCATGCATTTTGATTTTTAGCCTTGAAGGCAAGTGCATAATTTTTCATTTGCTTCACCATAGCCACAAGTCCGTTTGAACGGGTTTGCGCCAAGTGCGTATTCATTCCGATCTTTTCAATAAAGCCAAGCTTCGTGTCTATAATATCATCCGGCTTCTGGCCGTTAAGCACATTAACCAGCATGCTTATTAATCCCTTCACTATTACCGCATCACTGTCTGCCTCATAAAAAACTCTTCCATCGTTCTCATTCGCTACAAGCCAAACTGTGCTCTGGCATCCTTTCACTTTGTTCTCATCAACTTTATGTTTATCCTCAAGCGGCGCCAGCTTCTTCCCAAGTTCAATGATATATTCATATTTATCATCCCAACTGTCAAGAAAAGAAAACGCATCAACAATTTCCTCTTCGCGCTCTGATATGGTTGATGAAGTATCCATCATTTCAGAATCTTTATTACTTTTTGAATTCCCGCCGCGAGCTTCTCCACTTCTTCTTCCGTATTGTATGCAGCAAAGGATGCGCGTGTAGTACCCGGGATATTGTAGCATGCCATCAGGGGCTGTGTGCAATGATGACCCGTTCTAACCGCAATTCCGGCATTATCCAACAAAATACCGATGTCTTGCGGATGGAGACCCTCAATTACAAAAGAGATCACACTCACTTTTTCCTTTGCCGTACCGATTATTTTCAACCCATCAATTTCCCGGAGCATCGAGGTTGCCATGTTCAACAAAAATGTTTCGTGCTTATGAATTCCACGCTTACCGGTTTGATTGATGAAATCTATTGCCACGCCAAATGCAATAACGTCTGCAATGTTTGGCGTGCCCGCTTCAAACTTATACGGCAACTCGTTGTAGGTAGTTTTTTCAAACGTAACTTCCTTTATCATTTCGCCTCCGCCCAAATACGGAGGCATGGCATTGAGTACATCTTTCCTGCCATACAGCACACCCACGCCGGTGGGTCCATACATCTTGTGGGCTGAGAAAACAAAAAAGTCCATCCCTAATTCCTGTACATCTATTTCTAAATGCGCGGCTGATTGTGCACCATCAATTAAAACCGCGGCACCAAACTTTCTAGCTTCCGCAATAATGTGTTTAATGGGATTGATCGTTCCCAGCGCATTTGAAGCATGGTTAACTGCAACGATCTTTGTTTTATAAGAAAGTAGTTTGCGAAATTCTTCCAGATCGATCTCCCCTTCCTCAGTAACCGGTATCACCTTTAACACCGCTTCTTTTTCTTCGCACAACATCTGCCAGGGTACGATGTTGGAATGATGCTCCAGGGAAGAGATCAAAACCTCGTCACCCTTCTTTACATTTTTTCTTCCCCAACTGGATGCAACCAGGTTGATCCCCTGCGTTGTGCCACTGGTAAATATTATTTCCTCCCGGTTTTCCGCATTAATGAAAGAACGCACATTATCACGCGTACGCTCAAAGGCCGCAGTTGCCTCATCGGCAAGCGTATGAATACCGCGGTGGATATTTGCATTGTAACCTGAATAATACCCGGATAATGCATCGATCACCTGCTGCGGCTTTTGCGTGGTAGCGGCATTGTCGAGATACACGAGTTCCTTTCCCTTCACCTTGCGATGAAGAATTGGGAACTGGCTCCGAACCTGCTCCACATCCCATGCCTTTGATATCGTCGTAAATGTTTCCATTAAATGAGGTTCAGTTTCTCACTGATCACCTGGTCAATATAATTTCTGATCTCCTCGCTTTTTATTTCGTTGAGCACATCCATTGTAAAGCTGTGCAACACAAGTGATTTCGCCGTTTCTTCAGGGATACCGCGAGACTGTAGATAGAATAATCCTTCTTCGTCGATCTTGCCAATGGTGCATCCATGCGAGCATTTCACGTCATCGGCAAAGATCTCAAGCTGAGGCTTTGTGTTGATGGTTGCTTTGTTGGAAAGTAAAATGTTTTTATTAGACTGAAATGCATTTGTTTTTTGCGCGATCGGGCGTACAAATATTTTTCCATTGAACACTCCCGTTGCTTCATCCTTCATCACGCCTTTATACAATTGATTGCTGTAACAATTGGGTTGTTTGTTATCAACCACGGTATGGTTATCTACATGGCAGCTTCCATCCTGAATGTACAATCCATAAAGATGCGCCTCGCAATAAGGCGACTCCATCAATATGTTTGTGTTGTTGCGAACGATCTTTCCGTTCAGTGAAATAGTAACCGTATGTACCAGGCTTTTACCAACCTGCCTGATATGAGTTGTGTTCACCTGGCTGGCATGGGCGGCATCATTCTGCAATTTCAAATAGTCGAAAACCGCATCCTGCTCCACGACTACTTCCAGCACCTGGTTGGTAAGGCTTTCCATTTTACCAAGCGAAACATAGGTTTCGATCATCTGCAGTTGTGATGCCTGCTGAAGATAAACGAAACTTCGTGGCTGGCTCAGCATGTTATTCTTTGTGCCGTCGGTAATGTGATACACAAACAAGGGCGCATCAACCACCTTTCCTTTACCGGCAAGTATGAAAACGCCCGCATTAATGAGCGCTGTATTCATCGCGTTGATACCATCCTGCAAATACACACTGCTGTGGCCGAGGTTTGGCTTCAGAAGATCAGGATATTTTTCAGCCGCATCATTCAGCGAAAGCACTTCCATATCAGTAGAAATAAACCTGCTTTGTGCAGCAGAAAAATTTCCATTTACAAAAACGAGAACGTTCGCTGCATCATGGCCCGGCAAATAATATGATGAGAAATCCGGTGCATCCTTGGTTTGATCTGCAAAAGCAAAAGGTGTTTGAAACAAACCGCCTACTCGGGTGTACTTCCACTCCTCATTACGCGTTGTGGGAATACCTTTTTGCTCAAAAATTTCAAGGCCCTGATTCCTTACATCCGAAAGCGTATTTAAATGGCTCAATTTATCAAGCGACTCCTTCCTTTCCTTTATCAATTCGATATTCATGTTTCAATTTTATCCGGCTTAGGCCATAGCTTCTTCGCCCATTTCGTTTTTAATAAAATCATACCCGCGTTCTTCCAGTTCAAGCGCGAGTTCTTTCGGGCCCGACTTCACTATCTGCCCATTGTACAATACGTGTACAAAATCAGGAACGATATAATCAAGCAAACGCTGGTAGTGCGTGATGGCCAGAACCGCATTGTCTTTGCCGCGGAGTTTATTTACGCCGTCAGATACAATACGAATGGCATCAATATCCAAACCTGAATCAGTTTCATCGAGTACCGCGAGCTTTGGTTCAAGCATCGCCATTTGAAATATTTCATTCCTTTTCTTTTCACCGCCGGAAAAACCTTCGTTGAGCGGACGGCTCAAAAGGCTTTGATCCATTTCCATCATCTTCATCTTTTCCTTCATCAACTTCAAAAAGTTTACGGCATCAAGTTCTTCCTGCCCGCGATATTTACGCACCTCGTTTACCGCGGTCTTAATAAAATTGGTTGTGCTCAGTCCCGGAATTTCAACAGGGTATTGAAAGGCAAGGAACAGGCCTTCGCCTGCGCGGGCTTCGGGAGAAAATTCCAACAGGTCTTTGCCGTTGAAGGTTACACTCCCTTCCAGCACTTCATATTCCGGGCGGCCCGCCAATACAGAAGCAAGCGTACTTTTCCCCGAGCCATTAGGGCCCATTATCGCGTGAACCTCACCCGCTTTTATTTCGAGGTTGATCCCTTTTAAAATTTTCTTTCCTTCAATTCCTGCATGCAGGTTCTTTATCGACAGCATTTTATTATTTATTTTAATTCGTAATTCTTAATTTATAAATCCTCAAACGTACATCGTACATCGTAATTCGTAAATTCTATCAGCTTATCCCACACTTCCTTCAAGACTAATCGCCAATAATTTTCTGGCTTCAACCGCAAATTCCATCGGCAACTGGTTCATCACTTCGCGTGCAAAGCCGTTAATGATAAGGGCAACTGCAGTCTCCGTATCAATACCGCGCTGGTTGCAATAGAACAACTGGTCTTCACCGATCTTGGAAGTAGTTGCCTCATGCTCCACTACAGAGGAGTTGTTTTTAACTTCTATATAAGGAAAGGTATGAGCGCCACACTTATTTCCTAAAAGCATGGAATCGCATTGAGAAAAATTACGCGCGTTCTCCGCATTCTTGTTTACATGAACAAGCCCGCGATAACTGTTGTTGCTATAACCGGCGGAAATACCTTTACTTACTATCCGGCTCTTTGTATTTTTTCCGAGATGCATCATCTTCGTTCCGGTATCAGCCTGCTGATGATTATTAGTAACGGCAACGGAATAAAATTCGCCTACGCTGTGGTCGCCTTTTAAAATCACACTCGGATATTTCCATGTAATTGCGGAACCTGTCTCCACCTGCGTCCAAGAAATTTTTGAATGATGGCCCTTGCAAATTCCACGCTTCGTAACAAAATTGTAGATACCGCCATTGCCATCCTTGTCTCCCGGATACCAGTTCTGCACGGTTGAATATTTCACTTCGGCATTATCCATCGCCACAATTTCAACAACGGCCGCGTGCAATTGATTTTCGTCGCGCATTGGTGCGGTGCATCCTTCCAAATAACTTACGTAACTGCCCTCTTCGGCTACAATCAGCGTCCGCTCAAACTGGCCGGTGTTTTCCGCGTTTATGCGGAAGTATGTGGAGAGTTCCATCGGGCAACGCGTGCCTTTCGGAATGTAACAAAATGAACCATCGCTGAAAACAGCAGAATTAAGTGCCGCGAAAAAATTATCGGTCACCGGCACCACCGAACTCAGGTATTTTTTTATCAATTCCGGGTGTTCCTGGATCGCTTCACTCATGGAGCAAAAGATAATGCCCAATTCTCCGAGTTGCTTTTTGAATGTGGTACCGATTGATACACTATCAATTACCGCATCAACCGCAACGCCACTCAGCCTTTTCTGCTCATCAAGCGAAATACCGAGTTTGTCGAAAGTTTTTTTCAATTCAGGATCGATCTCATCGAGGCTACCCGGTGCAATTTTCTGCTTCGGCGCCGAATAGTATATAACATCTTGATAATCAATCTTCGGGTAGGAAATATTTGCCCAATTGGGTTCCTCCATCTTCAACCACTGCGCATAGGCTTTGAGGCGCCATTCGAGCATCCATTCCGGCTCATTTTTCTTTGCTGAAATGAAGCGTATGGTGTCTTCCGATAAGCCTTTTGGGGCTTCATCTGCCTCAATATCAGTTACAAAGCCGTATTTATATTCGTTTTGAACGGTCTGTTCGATAAAGTCCATTTCATCCACCACGCTCTTCTCAGGGTGATATACGTCTGCTTTCATGCCGCAAAGGTACGATTCTATTTATACTATTTTGTACAAATAAGAATTAAAAAAAGGTTCATGGCGGAAGCTGCTGGGTACAGGGTCTTGGGTGGTGGGTTTTGGGTAAGGGGTGCCGGGTTATAAGCCAAAAAAAGCAGCGTTCAAAATGAACGCCGCAAATAACTTAGAGAAATATCGTTGGTAATTTCCGTCTTATTTCACACTCATAATATAGTTATTCAGTTCTTCCTTGCTTGATGAAAAACTGAACACGTTGTTCACCTTAAAATAATTTGAGCGATCGATAGTATGCGTATAGGCGTACTTGGCGAATTCAAGTTTCGATTCGTCGAAACTGAACAGGTTGCAGATTTGTACAATCTGGTCGGCCTTCAAACAATTGGATGAAACGATCTGTTTCGCGGTTGATAATTTAGTCTCATCAAAAGACTCATTCTTTATTGTAGAAAGTGCTGCTGAAAAATCTCCTGCATTCATTGAGTTTGAATACCCGCAATCGCCCCAGCGGTTAGGTGTGGAGCGTGTTGTACCACTGTGCGTTTCATGCGAAGAAACGGTGGTGGTAGTAGTCGTGTGTTCAGTCATGCCCATATCTGTCACGTTTACATTAACACCAATTCCCCCAACATTCATGTTCACATTTGCACCAGGAGTGGTAGTAGTGGTGGTAGTCACAACGGTTTGTCCACCGCGCGTGGGCACTGGGTTTCCGTAACGGTATACGGTTACGTTTTGCGCCGGAATGTAATCGGGTTTTGCAGGCTCTGCACTGAAAAATTTCAACGTACGTTTACCGTTATTTTTATCTGTTTTAATTCTGTACACTACATCCTGGTGGACGTCATCCATATCTTTCACCACAAGGTTCGATTTATTAAGTGGCGCAATAGTGCCATCCTCAAACACGATCTTGCAACTGTAATATGGCTGCGAAAGATCTTCTACCCTTATATTGGTTTGAGCCTGGTTGTTTTGCTGTTCTCCATTAAGATGCAGGAAAAATTTTTGGCCGTCTTCCGAAAAAATAGTGAGTGTAGAAGTCGTAGCCTGCGCTAAGGCAGCCACGCTGAACAATACTGAAATGATCAGCAGCGAAAATGATCTCATAATTGTAGTCTGGTTTAAGAACCGCAAATTATGAATTATTAAAATAAGTTGTTTGTGTTTTGGAAAAACTGAAATGTGAAAGTGGGATGCCGGTTGTGCCTTCCTTAGGCATTATCGTTGCAGCCTGAAAGAACAATACGAACTTCAACCCGCTAATTACTACCTCTCATGCTATCCTTTGGCCAAAAAGTGATCAAATTCAACAAGGAACTTCAGTATACGGGCCCTCTGCCCAAAGGTTTTGCGGTGCTCAATCCTTTTTTCGATAATCCGGAAACCATTGAGGTAATGAAAAAGTTTTACTCAACATTTTATAAGGACAACAATAAAAGGAAATTTATAATCGGCATAAACCCCAGCCGGCACGGAGCCGGATTAACCGGTGTGCCATTTACAGATACCAAGCGTTTAGACATGTGTTGTGGAATAAAGATGACCAGCGCATACTCGCATGAAGTCTCTTCGGTGTTTATGTACGATATGATAGAGGCATATGGCGGCGTGAACAAATTCTACGCTGATTTTTACATCAACTCTCCTTTTCCGCTTGCCATCATTCGCGAATCACCGGGAGGCAGGTGGACGAATGCGAATTACTATGACGATAAGGATTTAGTAAAAATGACCGAAGCTTTCATGGCGGCTTCAATGAAGCATCATATTTCTTTCGGCCTTCACACAGAGGAAGTGTTTGTACTCGGCAAAAAAAACGCAGCTTTTCTTAAAAAGCTAAATGAAAAATATGCTCTCTTTAATAAAATGAGCGTTCTCGACCATCCCCGCTTCATCCAACAATATAAATTCAGGCAGCGGGATGTTTATATTGACAAGTATCTAGGAGCTTTTAACAGGTAATTTCAAAAACAACTCTTAAGGTTTATTTGCCTACTACGAAGGCGGAAATTTGGAGGTACAACTGAGGTTTCGGGGCATAACCCAGCCGACGAAGTAATGATCCCCGTAAATTTTCTCCGATCCAGCAATGCTATTTTGGTATAGATAAGGTTCATTTTCTATCCAATACGGCACGGTTTTAGTATAATTTTATTCTAAATATTAGCCCGAGGAAGTTATAATAGTATATATTTATTCCAATTTTGAAAAATGAATTACAAATTGATCAGGGATGTGGTAGATCTTATCAGAGACTTTGAACAGGAAACTGCGGGCTTTGGAAATTTTACTCCGGACGTTGATGGTTTTAGAAACTGGTTGTCAGGGCAAGAATCGCGTAAAGAATCTACCCGCAAATTGAACTGGGAAGGCAGAGAATCAGGAAGAAGTGCAGAAAGCATGATCGCCACATTATTCGTTCATATGAATCATTATGCACGCAACTATTTCAGGTCGGCGATTCATGGATCCGAATTTTCAACACCGGAGGAAGTTATTTACCTTATTGTATTGAGGTTTAATTCCGGGCTCTCTAAAATGGAGTTGATAAAAAAGAATGTGCATGATAAGCCCGTGGGCATGCAAATTATAAACAGGCTGATAGCGAAAGGATGGATCACGCAAACCAGGTCTGATCTGGATAAGAGGAGCATGGTGATCTCTCCTACTTCTGAAGGCTTGAAGGCTTTGGATAATTTAATGGATAAGGTAAGGCATGCTACGCGTGTGGTGACGGGCGACCTGACCAACGATGAGAAGATGAACCTTATTGAACTTTTACAAAAACTGAACAATTTCCATCTCCAGGTATATGAACGCAATTACGATTCAGCTGAATTGTTGCAAAAAGTGGTTGGGGAAACTCAATCATTAAAAAACTGATCATGAACAGGAAAACATTAGCCGTTCTAAACACGATCTTCTTTGCAGTCACTATCGCTGTGAATTATCTCTCAAATTCCGGACTGATCGGAGGAAACACTATGCGCTCTGTGTCAAACCGGTACGAAAATCTTTTTACGCCTGCATCGTATGCCTTTTCCATTTGGGGTGTCATATATCTTCTTTTGGGAGGCTTCATTGTGTATTCATTCTTCGTACTTAAAAAAGATAAGCACAGCAGTTTTATCTCCGATACGGGTATATGGTTTATACTTTCCTGCATTGCGAACAGCTTATGGGTCGTGTGTTGGCTGAACGACTTTATCGGCCTCTCAGTTCTCTTCATGCTCATCCTGTTAACCTCCTTAACTAAGGTCATTTTGAATAACCACATCGGAATTTCCGATGCTACTCCACGGCAAAAGTTTTTTCTTTGGTGGCCCTTCTCTCTTTATGCAGGCTGGATCTCGGTGGCTACGATCGCCAACATCGCGGCCTTTCTTACAAAGACCGAATGGACGGGGTTTGGAATTTCTGAAACCGTATGGACAATCATAATGATCGCAGTTGCTGCTGTTTTGAATTTGATCCTTATATCAAAAAGGGATATCACTGCATTTGCCATTGCGGGCGCCTGGGGCTTAATGGCCGTTGCCATAGCCAACAGGGGCGATCATCAACCCGTTTTCCTTGCAGCAATAATTTCATCGATCCTGATTATAATCAGCGTGGTCATTACACTTTTTAAAAAACCTGCCGGCATCCGTCAACATCATTTGAAGCATTAATGGAAACAAAACAAAAAAAGATAGCAGTAATCGGTGCCGGATTTTCAGGAATGTCTGCAGCCGCCTATGCAGCAAAGGATGGCCACGAGGTGCACATTTTTGAAAAGCACGATTCACCCGGGGGCAGGGCCCGTCAATTCACCACTCCGCAAGGTTATTTGTTTGATATGGGACCAAGCTGGTACTGGATGCATGATATCATTGAAAATTTCTTTAACGATTTTGGCTACCAAACTTCAGACTTCTTTAAACTGGTAGCGCTTGACCCGCAGTTTGAAATAATTTTTGAGAATGAAAAACTTCTGCTTCCAAAATCGTACGATGATATAAGAATCCTGTTTGAAAAACTGGAAAAGGGTTCGGGTAAAAAGCTGGACAAATTCATGCGCTCGGCAAAGTTTAAATATGAAACGGGAATGGGAGAATTTGTGAACAAACCTTGTAACTCCTGGCTTGAATTTGCCTCTGCGAAGATTGCCAAAAGTGCGCTTAAACTTGATCTGCTAACGAATTTCAGAAAATATACCGGAAAGTATTTTTCTGACCCGAGGCTTAAAGCCTTAATGGAATTTCCTGTCATTTTTTTAGGGGCTTCGCCCAAAGAAATTCCGGCTCTTTACAGCATGATGAATTACGGTGGTTATGTGCTGGGAACACATTACCCGATGGGAGGTTTCCACAGCCTTGTGCTCGCCATGAAAAGCATAGCGGAGTTAAACGGAGCCACCTTCCATTTCAACTCTAATATTGACCGGATCAATGTGCGCGACAATAAGGCTTATTCATTAAAAGTAAACGGAGAGGACCAACTCTTTGACGCAGTGATCGCTTCATCCGATTATCATCATTCGGAAACTTTGCTTAGCGATGAAAGTTGCAGGAACTACAAAGATTCATTCTGGCAAAACAAAACCTTTGCTCCATCATGCCTTATTTACTACATCGGCATCAAGAAGAGGATCCCAACCCTGAAGCATCACACCTTGTTTTTTGAAAATGATCTTGATGGACATACCGCAGACATATATGAGAAGAAACAATGGCCGGAAAAGCCGCTGTTTTACGCATGTTGCCCTTCGCAGACTGATCCCGGAGTAGCGCCCGAAGGTTGTGAAAATCTATTTCTGCTGATGCCTTTGGCCACAGGGTTGAACGACGAGGAATTTATCAGGGAAATTTATCTGAACCAAATGTTGAGCAGGCTTGAAAAACATACAGGCGTGCAAGATCTTTCATCTTATATAGAGTACAAGAGAAGTTATTGCGTGAATGATTTTATATCCGATTACAACGCTTATGGTGGCAATGCTTACGGGCTGGCAAACACGTTACGTCAAACAGCAGTTTTAAAACCGAAACTGAAAAATAAAAAAATAAGCAACCTTTTTTATACAGGTCAATTAACAGTTCCCGGGCCCGGCGTTCCTCCATCAATAATTTCAGGGAAGATCGCCGCGAAAGAAATGTACCGGCAAATAAACAATGAGTTATGAAAAAATTATTCGACGAACTGTCTTTTGAAGTAAGCGAAAGCACTACCAAAAAATACAGCACAAGTTTCTCACTGGGCATATTGGCTTTAAAGCCTTCTTTACGCCCTGCCATCTATTCAATTTATGGCTTTGTGCGCCTTGCCGATGAAATCGTTGACAGCTTTCATGGATACGACAAAGAAAAACTTTTGACGAGGTTTAAAATTGAAACCGACCAGGCTCTTGACGAAGGCATTTCCCTGAATCCGATACTTCAGTCGTTTCAACAAACCGTTTTGAAATACCGGATAGACAGGAACCTCATTGCCAAATTTTTGTACAGTATGGAAATGGACCTGAAGAAAGTGGAATACAACACACAACTCTATGAACGATACATTTATGGCTCGGCCGAAGTGGTTGGCCTGATGTGCCTGCAGGTGTTTACTGAAGGAAATGCAGAAAAGTACGAACAGTTGAAGCCGTATGCCAGGAAGCTGGGATCGGCTTTTCAAAAGGTGAACTTTTTGCGCGACCTTAAAGACGACTACCAGTTATTAGGACGATGTTATTTCCCGAATATAGACATGGTAAGGTTCGACAACTCCACAAAAAGTAAAATTGAAGTGGAAATAGAAGAAGAATTTAAAGAGGCTTTAACCGGTATAAGAATGCTGCCAGGCTCCTCAAAATTCGGCGTGTACCTTGCATATAAATATTACCTGTCACTTTTCAGGAAGATCAGAAAAACCTCAGCGGAAGGAATAAGAACGCAAAGAGTGCGCATACCTAATTCAAAAAAGTTTTCTCTGATGTTGAGCAGTTATGTTCAATATAAAATGGCTCTGAAATGGTAAAGTTATTTATAACATTAATCTCGGTGATGTTCTTCATCCCGCGTTCCGCAGACATAGACATGAATGCGATCCGTGCCGGATTTGGAAAAGCGGCTGAAGACAAAACACTATGCAAAAAAATGATGGAGGCGCTGGAACCTATGTCTGCCAATTATATTTGCCTGGCTTACCTCGGCGGATACCAGGCGGTTTGGGCCAACCATGTAATGAATCCGTTCTCCAAGCTGAAAACCTTCAATGCAGGAAAAGAAAATATTGAAAAAGCAGTGAAAGGCGACCCGCAGAATATCGAGATACGGATAGTACGGCTTTCGGTCCAAAAAAATGCGCCCTCCTTCCTTGACTATGATCAACATCAGAAAGAGGATGAAGTTTTTATTAAAAGAAATCTTCCCGCAGTTGACAACCCCGTTCTCACCCGGTTAGCGAACGAAATATTGAAAACAAAATGAGGTATCAAATTATTAGGGAGCAGCAATTGAACTGCGATATTCATACAGCATGGGAGTTTTTCTCATCGCCCGAGAATCTGTCTCGCATCACTCCGCCGGATATGAAATTTAAAATTGTGGGTGAATTGCCGGGCAAACACATATATCCGGATATGGAGATAACGTATACCTTATCTCCGCTTTTACATGTTCCTTTAAAATGGATCACCCGAATTACACAGGTCGATTTTCATAAAAGCTTTACCGACTTCCAGGTAAAAGGGCCATACAGCTACTGGAATCATCATCATGAATTTTTTACAAATGAGCAAGGTATTTTAATGCGAGACACTGTAGATTATGAATTACCATTTGGCCTCATAGGGCAATGGGTTCACGCATGGGTTGTTAAACGAAAATTAGAGGACCTTTTCAATTATCGCCGCATGGTGATCAAAAAGATATTCCCACATAATAAACAGGCAGCATGAATTTTCTTTTTGTTTTGGTTGTATTTGTGATGATGGAGGGAGCCACCTGGCTTATTCATAAATATGTTATGCATGGATTTTTATGGATACTTCACCGCGACCATCACGATCATTCCAACGAAGGGCCATTGGAAAGAAATGACTTGTTCTTTCTCATCTTTTCCATTCCTGCCATAATACTTATGTACTACGGGGTGAACCATAATTTCAGTCTGCACTTTTACGCCGGCCTGGGTATCACTTTATACGGAATAGCTTACTTTTTGGTACACGATATTTTCATTCATCAGCGAGGGAAAATATTTTCGCATACCCGCAACCGTTACCTTCTGGCTTTAAGAAGGGCGCACAAGCAGCATCACAAGCATCTGGGTAAGGAAGATGGCGAATGTTTTGGTTTTCTTTGGATACCGATGAAATATTTCAGGATGTATTTTAACAGGAGTGTGAAATGAAACCATACACTTATTTTCTCATATTGTTCTTCACGGTTGTGATTTGCTTCATTGCCTCCTTTCACCGGCAGATACGTTTCCATAAGCATTTCGGCACCTTCCTTCTCTCCGCTTCAATAGTGGCTGTTCCTTTTATTATCTGGGATGTTTGGTTCACCCGCGAAGGTGTGTGGTGGTTTGATTTCAATTATACCACCGGGCTGGCCTTTGCAGGACTACCGGTTGAGGAATGGCTGTTTTTCTATTGTATTCCATTCGCCTGCGTATTCACCTATTTCTGCCTTGAAAAGTTTTTTAACCTGGCCGCCGCCGCGGCATTCAATAACGTGATCGCTTTCACAGGCTTTATTGTGTGCATAATGGCCATACTTCTTTACCATGGCAATATTTACACCTTGGTAACCGCTGCGGCAACACTTATCACTCTTTTGTTTCTACATTTTGTAGCTAAAAAGGAATGGTTGGGCGCGGCAACATTTACGTATTTGATACTAATGCCGGGTTTTTTTATGGTGAACGGAGTGTTGACCGGCTCGGGCATCGATTCACCCATAGTGAATTACGATAATGCTGAGATCACCGGCAACCGAATTCTCACAATTCCGGTGGAAGATGCGGTATATGGCTATTGTTTATTCTTGCTAAACATTTACTTTTTTAAATTGATCCGGAAGAAGAACATAGAAAAATCGCTTTTATATGAACAGGGAAAAAGTAGTGCTGGTAAATGAGGAAGATACGGTAATTGGAGAAATGGAAAAGCTGGCAGCCCATCAACAAGGGAAATTGCACAGGGCCTTTTCCGTTTTTATATTCAACGAAAACGGTCTCCTTTTGCTGCAACAAAGAGCGAATGATAAATACCATGGCGCAGGATTGTGGACGAATACCTGTTGTTCGCATCCCGGGCTGAATGAGAACGTAAAGGAGAGTGCAATCGAAAGATTAGCATATGAGATGGGAATAAAGTGTGAACTTGAATTCCTGTTTTCCTTTATTTACAGATCGGAGGTTGAGAACAACCTTATCGAACACGAGTATGACCATGTTTACTGCGGCGTAACTGATATGCAACCTCATCCGAATGGCCGGGAAGTACAGGCCTGGAAATGGGCGAAACCGGAAACCATTTTAAATGATCTGAACGAAAACCCCGGCAACTACACCGTATGGTTCAGGAAAATTTTTGAGCGGGTTATGCTGGCCCGGGAAAGCAGTCGGAAAAACCGATAACGACTGAATATTAATACTGAATGGATTCGTTTACATCGTATTTCATTCCGGGTAATCCAAGGATCTTTCTCATTAGCCCCATTTGCCCAAGCAGATAATCTTCGCGGCCAATGGCCATTCCAACCATATTTAAAATATTCTCCTCAAGAAAAGAAACTCCCATTCCAAATTCAACATTCTTTTCCAGCGTTGCGTCATCAGTATCTAACAACCTTTCATAAACCTTTGGAGAAATGCTGTGCCAACGTTCAAACAAAGTAGCAAGTGTGGGATAATTGAGATTCTCGTCCAGCGCACGGCCTTCTTTGAAAAGTTCTTCGGCCGGATCCTTTTCTGAAAGGCCAAGAGTTTCTCCAAGCCAGTACCTGCAGTTAACCATATTACCTGCCATCCAGGCCACATGATTGGTTTTACCCTCTATCCTTTTCAGTGCATCCTGTTCAGTTATTCCGTTCAGTACATTCAAGAATAATTGTGTATGCATACGAAATGCGGGAATAATTACAGTTAATTTTCCTGAAGCGGGACGGTCCATATAATATTTTTAAATCTGTTTTAAAAAGGTCATGCCATAGAGTGAATGCCGAAGATGTTTCCTTCTGTATCGTAACAAAGGCTAACAAAGCCAAACTCGCCGATAGACATTTTCGGCTGAAACACCTTTCCACCGGCCTTTTCAACACGCGATGATTCTATTGAGCAATCTTCACTCACAAAATAAACCACCGTGCTGTTACCTCCCGCTTTCATCCCTTCCATCTTCACCAGGGTGCCGGGAGAATTCGGCTTATCGGGATACATGGGGAAGGGTCTCATTACAATGCCACTTCCCGAAGGATCGGGCAGATCTCCAAGCTTTACATTAAAAACCATTTCATAAAATTTCTGCGCCCTGTCTATATCATCTACGTAAATTTCAAACCAGCCAACGGAATTTTGTTGTTGCATCTTGTTGAAAGTTTTGTTTTAAAATAAATAACGGGAAGGTAAGGCCAGGTAAAATAATGCAAACCCGTTCAAAAACCCAATCAATTATGTGAGTGGCGGGGATAGCAAGGCAAAGGTAAACTGAAGCATAGTCTGACTGAATTATTAAACAGCTTTTAAAGTTTGTCTCCATCATCCAACCATTTCATCACTACCTTACCACTGGTACGCATCGTTTCAATGTACCGGATGGCATCCGGAATCTCTTTATAGGAAAATATTTTTTCTATGCGGGGCTGTATCCTGCCTTCCTCAGCCAACCTCGCCAGCGTTTGCAGATCTTCCGCATTTGCGTTTGCTGTAAATTGCACCAGGGGAAACTTGCCGAATGCATTTTGCAAAAGTGTTGAAAGCATATGCCGCATTGTGGTAAAGCCGATCAGCAGACCTCTTTTCCCCATCCTTCGGAAATCATCATAAGTAAGGTTCCCATTCACATCAATTACCAGATCATATTTACCCTCGTGCTGATGAATATTTTCTTTATCGTAAGCAACTACCTCATCGGCGCCTAAGCCCATAACGAAGTCTGCGTTTCGGTAAGAACATACAGCCGTTACGTTGGCTCCATAAGCTTTTGCTATCTGCACTGCAAAATGCCCGACGCCTCCCGAAGCTCCGTTTATCAAAACGCTTTCTCCTTTTTTCATCTTACCATGTGTAACTACACCTTGAAGAGCAGTGAGCCCGGCAACCGGCACGGTCGCCATCATTGTATAGTTTAGGCTCTTAGAAAACCTGGCGCATGCCGTGGCGGGTACGCTTACAAATTCCGCAAAGGCACCACCCATCAGCGTTTCACCAAACACACGATCACCAATTTCAAACGCGTTCACCTTCCTTCCTTTTTCAACCACAATGCCGGCGAAATCAGCTCCTGCAATTTTCTCCTTGGGTCTTAGCAAGCCGGAAGAAAACCGGGCAAAGAAAGGCTGACCTCTCAGAAGATGCCAGTCTGCAGGATTTGCAGAATTTGCAAAGACCTTAACAAGAAGATGATCTTCCTTCAAGGCAGGTTTATCAACTTCCTCAAGCCTCAATATTTCGGGGCCTCCGTATCTTGTTTTTGTAAAAGCTTTCATGATTAGGAAAATTACTTTCCGATACAAAACTTGCCGAAAATGGTTCCGAGAATATCCCTGTCTATTTCTACCTGGCCGGTGATTGTGCCAAGATGGTAAAGGCAATTTCTTATATCCGGGGCGAGAAGGTCACCGCTGATCCGATCTTTTAAACCTTTCTTTATAGTTACCAGGCTTTCGCGCATGTGCTGCAGGGCTTCGAAGTGCCGGGCGTTGGTTACCATGGTTCCTTCTGCCTGCAGTTGGTCAGACACAGCTGCATTAAACATTTTTTCCGCCAATTGGGGAATACCAAATCCATCCTTTGCACTAACGGGATTATTGGAAAAATCGGGAATTGGGTCTATTCCCTGTTTGTTCATTTTCTTCATCCACAGGTCAAACTTCGTATTAACAATTATCACCTTCTCACTAAATTGTTTTAACCATTCCATGCCCTTTTCATAATTATATTCATCATCATCAACTTCGTCAACCTCCCTGTCTTCTCTATCCTCCATCATATCTTTTAAATACAGGATAAGGTCTGCTTTTTCTGCATTCATACGGCTGCGTTCCATTCCCAGGTTCTCGATCTCATCAGTGCTATGATCCCGAATACCTGCAGTGTCTATCAACCGGAAAAGAATTCCTTTTATATTGAGCACTTCCTCAATTGTATCGCGCGTAGTGCCCGGTATGTCGCTTACTATCGCCCTTTCTTCATTCAGCAGCGCGTTAAGTAAGGTGCTTTTCCCCGCATTAGGTTTCCCGATGATCGCCACCCGCACCCCATTTTTCACCACATTACCAAGACGAAAGGACTGGATCAATTTTTCTGTTTCATTGGTTATTTCACGCACAAGATTTTTTAGTTCGGCACGATCGGCAAATTCTACATCCTCTTCCGAAAAATCAAGTTCGAGTTCAATAAGCGCTGCGAAATTGATAAGCTGGTCCCTGAGCTCAGCCAGTTTGCCTGAAAATCCTCCCCGCAATTGGTTCATTGCCGCGCGTTGAGCAGCTTTTGTTTCCGAACTGATGACGTCTGCCACAGCTTCGGCCTGTGCAAGGTCCATTTTACCATTCAAAAATGCACGCTGAGTGAATTCGCCAGGGTGCGCTTGCCGTGCTCCATATTGTATACAGAGGCCAAGCACTTCCTGCAATATGTAGGAAGAACCGTGGCAGCTGATTTCCACCACATCTTCACCGGTATAACTTTTTGGGGATTTGTATATTGCTATAACCGCCTCATCCAGTACCTGCGGGCCCTGCATAATATGTGAAAGATGAAGGGTATGCGATTTGCGGGAAGAAAAATTTTTTCCCGGCGCCAGTTTATCGGCGATAGTCAAAGCCAGGTTCCCGCTTATTCTTATCACGCCAATTGCGCCTAAACCCGGTGGTGTGGCAACTGCAACTATCGTATCATCCCAGCCTCCTAATACAGAATTCATTGGGTAAAGATAAATAAACAGAAACCTCTTAAAAGCGATAGTAGGCTGATTTCGCCTTGAAGTTGACAGCCTAAGCTAATTGCTTGTCAGCACAAATGTTACTGACTGGCTGCGATAAGCTTTCACGTTCGTACCGTTTTGAATTGCAGGGATCCATCTTGGGCCTCTTCTGATCACCTTTATCGCTTCTTCTTCCATTCCATATCCATGCTGTGTTAACGCGACAACATCACTGATCGTTCCATCCTTGTCTACAATAAATCTGACCATAACTGTATAGATGCCGTCCGGCGCGCCTGCAACAACTGAACTACCTGCGGCAAGGGTTCTTTCGAGGTATCGCTTCCAGGCTTTTAAACCACCTGGGAATGCCGCTTCAATTTCAACTTTGTGTAAAATTGATTCCGGAATGCTAACCGGGAATGTGCTAACAGAGGGCCCATTTTCGGTTGGTGATTCAACGGGCGTTGAGACTGGTTGGATCGCTAACCCTGAGGAAGTAGTAACCGAAATTGAAGATTCCGGCTCGAGAGTGTTCACTGTTTCTACCGGCTCTGCGTTATTTTGAACAACCGGTTTAACATAACGGTCACGTTTAAACGAAGATGAAGATCTTTTCGCAACAGTTTGTTTCGGGAGAACATCACTCTTCGGAGGCAGGGCAACTAAGGCCGGTTCAATTTCTGCAATAACCGTTGAAACCAGCGGGGTTGTATGGGAGGATGGCAAAGCGAAATAGCCTAAAAGAGCAAAAGCAAAAGAAATAAGGAGCGCCGCAATCAGGTTATCATTATACTTTTTTCTTAACCTATATGCACCATACAATTTATTTCTCCCTTCAAAAAGAAGATCCAGCCAATCTGCGTGTAAAATATGTTTTGCATCCATGACTTTTTTTTATTGAGAGCATGGCATGCAAAAAATTCCATAAAATTATTATCGTGGCCGAAAATAAAAAAAGCCCCTTCTTTCAAAGGGGCTCTATCATTCTCTGTTCAATATTGTTATTCACTCGCCACAACAAAGGTGATCGGTTGGCGCCGGTAAGCGTTTACATGGCGGCCATTCTGAAGTGCGGGAGTCCACTTCGGACCTTTCTTAATTGCATTTACCGCTTCCTTTTCCATGCCGTAGCCATGCTTCGTTTCAGCAACCACATCGCTTATACTTCCATCCTTGCTCACAATGAAACGAACGATTACGGTATAAGTTCCTTCGGGAGCGCCTTCATCTATCGGTGCGCTCGCATTGAGGTTTCTTTCGAGAAAACGCCTCCAGGCATTTGCACCGCCGGGGAAGGCAGCCTCTACTTCAACCTTATTAAAGATCTTGCCTTCATCATCTTCCACCTTAGGCGCTTCTACAATTCCGGTTCCCTTATCTTCAATCGGGGCCTGAACCACCTGAATCTTGTTTTCGGTCACCACGGTTTTGTCGCTTATAGCGGCATCTTCTTTAATTTCCTCGATCTTTTCTTCAGGCTTAACTTCCTCGTCTTTAACCACCTTTGGCGGAGTAAACTTAACCTGGTTCACTTCCGGTGGCGGTGGGGGCTTCGGTGGAGGTGGTGGAGGCGGAGGAGGAGGCGGTGGTGCCGGCTCATCCTTTTTAATTTCTGCCATTTGGGTGTCCAACACATCGATCTCGGTCGTATCCTTATCCTTACGCATCAGGTTAGCTGCAACGCCTACAAGAAGGAACAGCAGCAGTGCGGAAAAAGTGGCGATGAGCGCCTTCTTAAGCCGGGTGTTGTAAGTTTTTCGCAAATTATAGGCTCCATAATTTTTGTTCTTCCCTTCAAAAAGTATGTCCAGAAAATCTGCTTTTAATATTTTGTTTGGTTCCATTTTCTGCTTTTTGTATAAGACAAATTATTTGCCTTATTCCATAAACTATTTTATACCGTTTGCAAGTTCGGTTTGCCTGATAAGCTCCTGCTCGGCCGGGGTCATATCCACTTCAGCATAGTGCCCGGGCGGCACGGCAGAGATAGACATCTCGTCGAGAATATCGATGGCATTTTTAAAAGTCGATTCCTGGTCCGATTTAATTATGTACATCAGATCATCAATAGGCGTCGCTTTCTTTTTCTCGACTATAAGATTGCGTATCTCTTTGTAATTAGTGGTTTTGAACTGCTGGCTAAGCGTCGCGGTGTCAAGCTGCCCGTAATAATAATATATCTGATCAGACCTTCCGAGCAAGATGGTCATCGCTCCCGAATTTTTCACTTTCAATTCTTTTCCGGGATCGTCTTTCGGCTCGTTCATGTTCATTGCTTTGCTTTCACTCATAGAGGTGGTGAAAACAAAAAATGTGATCAGCAGAAATCCCAAATCTACCATCGGGGTAAGGTCAACCCGGGTGGAGAGTTTCTTTGACTTTTTTACGCCGGGCCCTTTTTTGTGACCCCCGCCCGACGAAGTATCCAATTCTGCCATGGTACTCTACTTTTTTAATTAATTAACGATGCATTTCATTATACAGTTCCGAACCCAAAGGCACATTCTCCGCATTGGTTACAATTCTGAACTTGTATATCTCATTCTTTTTAAAGGCCTGTTTAATAGCTCTGAACACGGGATACTGTGCTTCGTTGTCTCCCTTCACCAGCAACATCTGCTGTAGTTGGGTTTGATCGGTTCCTGCGTATACATTGGTAATGCTTCTCACCCAGTCAACCATTTCATTGTTCAGCGTATCCATTATAGGTATGCCGGGCATTTTAGACGGTTCTATAGGCTGAGCCATGTTCAGAAAACCTTTAACCTGGTTTAAAGGAAGGCCATAAAATTCCTGCCTGGTCCATTTTGCCATTTCATTAGGAGACAGTCCTAAACCTTTTGTTGCATTTACATTCTCAAGTATTTCGGCTTTCTTAGTTTCGTCGCCCAGCGTAAGAAAGGCGCGCCCGTCAGCCGTCATAGTGATCATAATAGATTTATCCGGAGCCGCCTTGCTGGAAATGGAATTCGGGGTTTGTACTGCAAGTACTTCCGCCGGCTTTTGCTTGGTAGCCAGGATGAAGAATGTCAGCAACAAAAAGGCCACGTCGCACATCGCCGTCATATCTACTATTGTACTCTTGCGTGGTATTTTAACTTTTGGCATTTTTTGTTTTTAGCGATTAAGAGATTCAAAATCGTTCGGTTTCCACAAAATTATTTGTATTGGGAAGCAAAAGATTGTGTTAAAGTAAACGCCGACTCATCAATGCCATAAGTGATACCGTCAATTCTTGTAGTGAACATGTTGTAAAAAATAATGGCGATCGCTGAAGTTCCGATACCAAGCGCTGTGTTGTAAAGGGCTTCCGCAATACCTTGAGAAAGAGCCGTAGCAGAAGATCCGCCACCGCTGTCTGAACCCAGGGCTGCGAAGGCGCGGATCATACCTAACACGGTTCCGAAAAGACCGATAAGCGTGGCTACCGAGGCGATGGTAGAAAGGAACACCAGGTTCTTTTCTAGCATTGGCAGTTCAAGAGCCGTAGCTTCTTCCACCTCTTTCTGAATAGCGAGAACTTTTTGTTCTGTGTTCAGCTCATTGTTCGTCATCATATCCTTGTAACGAATGAGACCGGCTTTCATCACATTACCAACCGAACCTTTTTGTTTGTCGCACTCAGCAAGTGCTGCATCAACATTTTTGTTAGCGAGGTGGTACTGCACCTGGCGAACAAAGTCGGCATTGTTTTTAGTACCTGCTGCTTTTGAAATTGTAAGAAACCTTTCAATAACAAAGACAATACAGGTAAGGAAGGTTCCTAAAAGAATTGGAACCACAATACCTCCCAGGTACATGTTGTATATCTGCGACTTTGGCCCGTGGTGATCAGGCCAGAACCATCCTGTGCCGGGCTTTTCGAAGTTTCCGGCAGCCCCCAGTCCGAATCTCCAAATCAAATAACCCACTAGTACGCACAGCACCGGCGCTATCCATGAAATGCTATTGCTCGTTTTCTTTGCCTGTACCGTTGTTACCGGTTTAACGGATGCAGTGGTTCTAATTTCTGCCATAAAAATTCAAGTTTTGAAAGTGATTGGTTAAGTTCTATATTTTATGAGTTAAAAAGAGTACAATGCTACTGAAAAATACTATTCAATTTCATATTTTCATAAATTTCAAAAAAATATCAAAAGCCTGTCATATAAGGAATTAGCCAACGGTAATCAGGTGAGTTTTCATGGAGAAAAGTGCTTCCGAAAAGGCCTTCATATTTGTTGGTTTTATCAGGTATTTTTTATTCATAGCGAAGAGCAACTATAGGGTCAAGCCTTGAGGCCTTTATTGCCGGATATAAACCCGCGCCAAGACCCACCACCGTACACACAGCTATACCGGTAAAAACCCAATTCCACGGCAATACAAAACCCGTGTTTAACAATAAAGCAACAATATTGCCAACTAATATTCCTGCTATGATTCCGGCCACGGCGCCGAGCAGACTAATAATCACAGATTCAAAAAGAAACTGCGAGCGTATGGCCTTTTTGGTTCCGCCAAGAGCCTTTACCAGGCCAATCTCCTTGGTTCTTTCATTTACAGCCACAAGCATAATATTCATTAACCCTATTGCGGCTCCAATCAGCGTGATGAATGCTATCCCTATGGTTCCGATCTCCAGAAAGCCAAGATTGGTAAGCAGGGCCTGGGCGATGCTATCGCTTTTATCAATATAAAAATTATCGGAATCCTTTATTTCAAGCTTTCGTATCGGTCTGAATACACCGGTGGCCTCCCCGGTGGCCATATCCATGAGTTTAATATCGTCTACCATAACACCCAGTGTATAATTGAACTGGCCTGAAAACATCCTTCGGACGCTGTTGTAAGAGGTAACAATAACTTTTCCGGTATTAAAAAATGCACTGGAACTTTTTTCTTCAAGCACACCTATTACACGATAGGGAATATGATCAACATTAATAGTTGCATCCACCGCCTTTTGCACATTATCAGGAAACAACTTTTTTGCAACGGCCTGCCCCAGCAGACATACGTTTCTCCCTGATTCAACTTCAGGTTGTGTAAGATTTCTTCCGTATTGAATTTTATAGCCATTCAGCTCAACATAGTTTTCATCAGCTCCTGTGATATTTATGTCGGGATTAGTTTTTCTCGAGCCGTAGTTAACCACTACTCCGGAAGGCCCGCGCATGGCAATACTTACACGGCTTCCGGGGAAATGATATCTTTCTTTGAACTCCCTGGCCTCATTCAAACTTATGGGAATGCCGATGTTGGATTTTTTTTCGCGAAGGTTTTTACGACTTGTTTTTTCAACATCGCGCCGCCCTCCGCCAAACTGGATGTTCCTGTCGCGATGGCGAATTCCAAATGAATTTGCACCCATTGTTGAGAAGCTGGAGGTCAGACTGTTACTGGCTGCTTTAATTGCCGTAATGATAAGTATGAGTGCAAAAATGCCAAGCGCAATGATGGTAACGGTGATGATTGTACGCAGTTTGTTACCACGGATGTTCCGCCATGAGAGTAAAAAGGAATCTTTTAAAGTCATGCCTGCCATTGGAACGAAGATAGTGGTTAGTTGATAGAGGGTAGTCCGTAATTAATAGTTTGTAGTTGGTAGATTTCAGGACTATCCATTAAAGACTAATGATACAAGACTAATGATACAACCATCCTATAAGCCACTCCGGATTAATGCCCAGTGCTATTATAAGCAATGCAGTAATAATAAGTAGCCCCTTAAACGCAGGCCCGGCCTCAATTTGGAAGGGCTCTGCCGAAGGCGGGCGGAAGTACATGGCCTGGATAACCCGGAAGTAATAATAGGCGCTAACCGCTGCAAAGAGAACAGCAACGATCACTATCCAGAAATGGAAGCCGTTTTCAACCGCGGCAACCAGCATATAAAACTTAGCCTGGAAACCGGCAGTAAGCGGAATACCGGTTAAGCTTAACAGGCAAATTGTTGCGCATAATGCCAGCCATGGGTTTGTTTTCCCAAGGCCATTAAACCCTTCAACTGTAACGTCTTTCATTCTTGCAAGGATGGCGAATAAACCGATGGAAGCCAGGCTATACGCGGCAGAATACAACACGAGCCCTTCACGCGCGCGGTCGTTCATTGCAAATAAAGCAAACATCATGAAGCCTGCCTGCGCAATACTTGAATAGGCAAGCATTCTCTTTACACTTTGCTGAAATACGGCCGTAATGTTTCCAATTGCCAGCGTGGCCACCGTTATTATCACGATCAGTATCTGCCACTGCCCATGCATTCTGCCAAAAGCATTTTCAAACAGGCGCATGAAGGCGAAGAAACCAGCGATCTTTATCACCGTGGCCATGAATGAGGTTATAGGTGTTGGCGCTCCATCATACACATCCGGCGCCCAAAAATGAAACGGCGCCGCGGAGACTTTGAAAGAAAGGGCGGCCACAAGAAATACCAGCCCTACAGCGGTCAGTACGGGCAATTCTCCTGTGCCGAAATTCAGGTTGTTGATGTAAAACGAAGCGGAAGGATTGCTGCCATAAAGGAACGTTATGCCCATTAGCAGGATTCCCGTTGAAAAAGAACCCATCAGGAAATATTTGAGCGAGGCCTCGTTCCCTGTAAGATTTCGTTTATCCGCCCCCGTTAGTATGTATAGCGGGATAGATAAAATTTCGATACCGAGGAAAAGTAACAGCAGGGTATTGAAGGTAGCAGCTACAGATACTCCGCACAGAATGAAAAATATCAGCGAAAAATATTCGGCGCTGTGCCTGCCGATCTTTTCAATATCGCGGCCGTTGAGGAGAAAAATTAAAAGCGTTGCCCCAAACACTACAAGCAGAAATGTAAGATTGAAACTGTTGGTACGGATCATGTCCTTCGTATCAACCGGAATAAAGGAGGAACCTGAGTTTAACTCGAGCGCGTTCACTATGAACACAAGTATCATCCCTGCAATTGCCAGGTACTTAGGCGCGGTTTTGCTTTGCATAAAAGCACCCGCAAACATCATGATCACTCCCCAGAGTGCTGTAAAAACAATTGCATTCATATCTGCTCAAATATTTTAACGGCCTGATGGAATGGCCAAAACCTTTAACGCTCCCTCTGTCATTTTCAAAATAGGCTCGGGGAAAACACCGAGTACAAATATCATTAACACGATAGCGGTTAATGCAAGCTTCTCTCCTGTTGAGATATCCGTCATTTGTTCGGCTGCTGGCGATACTTCACCATAAAATACCTTTCTTACCATATTTAGCGTATACACGGCCGCGAGAATGATGCTAATGATGGCGGCAACCGCAAATCCGCTGCTGTATTGCCAAAGCCCGTTAAACATCAGGAACTCTCCTACAAACGCATTGGTAAGTGGCAAGGCGATATTAGCAAAGGCGATCACTACAAGGAAAATGGTAAGCACAGGTGCTTTAACCGCCACGCCTCCCAATTTTGAAATGTGCTTTACACCGGTCTTCTGCTCGATCAGATCAAACACTATCCACAATCCGATAATATTTATGCCGTGGTTAAACATCTGCAATATCGCACCCTGAATACCAGAAGAGTTTTGTGTAAGCAGCGCCGCCGCCATCAGCCCGATATGCGCAATCGAAGAATATGCGATCAGTTTTTTAATGTTATCCTGCACCATGGCGATGAGGCTGGCGTATAAAATTCCTACCACCGCAAGCGTAATCGCTACATCACCGTACTGCGCTACGCCCTCCGGTAACACCGGCAGCAACCAGCGCATCATACCGAACAAGCCCATCTTTACCATTAACCCGCTCAATACCATGGTAACCGGTGTCGGCGATTGATCGTATGTATCGGGCTGCCAGGTATGGAGTGGAAACACCGGCATCTTCACCGCGAAAGCCGCGAAAAACAGCCAGAAAAGCCAGCCCTGTGCCGTTGGACTTATTGACGCGTTCATAAAGGAACTTAACGCGAAGGAATGAGCCGCTGTGGTGCCATCGCCAAATACCCTTTCAGGCGTGTGCATATAGATATATATAATGCCGATCAGCATTAACAAAGAACCCGCGAAAGTGTATACGAAAAATTTGAAGGTCGTTTGAATACGTTTTTCTCCGCCCCAGATGCTGGCGAGAAAATAAACCGGTATGAGAGCCAGTTCCCAGAAGAAATAAAACAACAAAGCGTCCACAGCTGAAAAAACGCCCATGATGCCTGCCTGTGCCAGCAACATTAGTCCGTAATAAGAGGAAGCCCTTTCACGCCTTTGCCTGTATGAGGCCAGAAAGATCAGCGGGTAGGCCACCGCGGTTAGTAAGGAAAGAATGTGGCCGGTTCCATCAAGCTTTAAATGAAAAGCATTACCGAGATATTTCATCCAGTAATAGCTCACTTCATTGTATGTGGGATATTTCGCCGCATCTGAATAACAAATAGCAAACAGGGAAACGACGAGCGTGGCTATAGAGGCCGCTAATGCAAGCGCTTTAACCGTGCCCTCTTTCTTTATTAAAAAGCAGATAATGCCGATAACCAGCGGTATCCAAATCAACAATTCCGGAAAAGTAAAATACGTACCGAGCATCTTTATTTTTTACAAAAACATTTGTATGATAAAAAGGGCCAACATGCCCAGCACCATCAGCAACACATAGGCGCCAACCTGGCCACTCTGCAATCTCCGCATCTGGCGGCTTGCATATTGCACACCGCTTCCAACACCATTCACAAAACCATCGATCCCCCTCCTGTCAAACGTACTGCTGAAGAAATTTGCAACGCCGCGCAGAGGCTTAACAATGGCCGCATCGTAAATTTCATCCACATACCATTTATTCTTAAGCACAGCCGCAAAACCGGTAGCGGGCATATCTTTCTTCTCATACCCGGCAAATTTCCTCCAGGCAAAAATGATCATTGCCAGCGCGGCAAGTACAGAGATACCCATCAGTAAATACTCCGTACTATGGCTTAGTGTATGCTTGTCCGTTAGTTTGGCAGATCCCCTGAAAATCGGTTCAAGATAATCGCCTAAAAGATGTCCTCCTTTCATAAACACCTCGGGGATACCGATCCATCCTCCTGCAACCGAAAGAATGGCAAGTACGATGAGCGGAAAGGTAATGGCAGCCGGACTTTCATGCAGATGATGTTGCTGTTCCTGAGTGCCGCGGAATTTACCGTGAAAGGTCATGGCGTACAGCCGGAACATATAAAATGCAGTCATCATTGCGCCCAACACCCCGATCACCCAGATCACCGGGCTTGCAGAATAAGCATGCGCAAGAATTTCATCCTTTGAGAAGAAACCGGAGAAGGGCGGCATTCCTGCAATTGCCAAACATCCTAAAAGGAAAGTGAGGTGGGTCACTTTCATATATTTTTTCAGTCCGCCCATGTTTCTCATATCCTGCTCGCCGCCCATTGCATGAATCACGCTTCCCGCACCAAGGAACAGAAGGGCTTTAAAGAATGCATGCGTCATCACATGAAATACCGCTGCTGTATATGCACCTACGCCGAGGGCGATGAACATATAGCCCAACTGGCTTACGGTTGAATAGGCAAGTACTTTTTTAATATCATCCTGCTTTAAGGCTATGGATGCGGAGAGTAACATGGTAGCCGTACCCACTATCACAATAACTGTTTGCGTTAACGGAGCCATCGTGTACCAGATATTGCTTCTCGCAATCATATAAATACCTGCGGTAACCATGGTAGCGGCATGGATCAAGGCACTCACCGGTGTTGGACCGGCCATCGCATCAGGTAACCAGGTGTACAAAGGAATTTGTGCACTCTTCCCGGCAGCGCCTAAAAGCAACAACAATGTGATGCCGGTGATATCTGTCTGCGTAAGGTTTTTAATGCTTTCAGCCGAGAATACTTCAAGAAAGTTTGTGGTGCCGGTTTTGGAAATGATCCAGAAAATAGCAAGCAGGAAACCAAGATCGCCAATGCGGTTCATGATAAAAGCCTTGTTGGCTGCTGCGGTATACTCCGGCTTTTTAAACCAATAACCGATTAGCAGGTATGAACAAAGCCCCACGCCCTCCCATCCGATAAACATGATCACAAAGTTTCCTCCCATTACCAGAAGCAACATGGAGAAAACGAACAGGTTGAGATAAGAAAAATATTTCGCGAAATCTTTTGGCGATTCATCGTGCATGTAGGAAGTGGAATATACATGGATGAGGAACCCGACACCGGTAATGATCAAAAGGAATAAGGATGAGAGCTGGTCGATCTGAAACTCCATACCTACATTCAACCCCGCCACCCTTATGAATTCAAAATATTTCACCAGGAAGGGCTCGCCATTCTTCACCATAAGAAAGGCGGCAACGCTTAATGCAAAGGAGCCTAGTATAGTACCGCAGGCTATAATGCCCGCAGCACCTTTTGGCAATACATTTCTTCCCAAACCGGTAATGAGAAAACCGATTAGCGGAAGCAGTGGAACCAACCAGATCAATTCAGATATATTGCTCATAAGCCTTAGCGCCGTTAAATATTTATTATGCTCTGTTTAATATTTCAGCCTGTTTAAAAAATTGATGTCGACCGAATGTGTATTCCGGTACAGCATTACAATTATGGAAAGCCCCACGGTAACTTCTGCCGCGGCCACCACCATAATAAAGAATACGAACACCTGTGCATCGCTTACAAAAGTTGGTGAAGCTTTGGCCACCGGACTCAAGGCGTGCATTTTTGAAAAAGCCACCAGCAGCAGGTTCACGGCATTCAGCATAAGCTCGATGCACATGAAAACGATGATGGCATTTCTGCGCACCAGAACGCCCGTTGCCCCGATGCCGAATAACACAAGTGATAATATGATGTATGCTGTAATATCCATGGTCAGAGTTTCACATATAAACCGATCCCTGCAGTTTGGGAAGCCGGTTGTATTGAAAAAATGTCTTTTACTTTTTTGGTGACAACGCCATTGAAAATATCCACCGCCTTATATGAGGCCTTCTTGGTTAAAATTTTTGTGATGACGCCTGTAGCCACAGAGGTAATGGCCGGATACAACAATTGCTTCACGTCTTTATCATCAAAACTTTTTGCAGCTCCCTTTACGGTAGAATATACGGTAACCGCTGTACCCGCCGCGGCCAGCACTTTAAATACCACCAGCCCGGTCTTGTACGTTTTATAAAGTTTCATCACTTTATTTACGCCCTTTGTATCGAAGATGTCGCCGAGAATTTCAACGCCCTTCAATTTTTCGCCAAGTATCCCTACCTTATTTACCTGGAAGTTGCCCAGTTTGAACACAGGATTGAATCCTTTTTTTACCGTAAGCACTTTCGACTTGCCGAGAATGTCGCCAAGGTTGAATGGAATATCTTCCAGTTTGATCTGTGCATTAGCCGCGCCTGCGGAAAACGCGATCAGAAAAAATAATATAAGTGTTCGCTTCATTATGTTTAATCTTTACGGCCAATTACAACGGCGCCGATGATAGCGCTTAAAAATAGCACGCTGCTTATTTCAAATGGCAATACATAATTTGTAAACAGAGACTTTCCCAGGTTTGCTATAAGCCCGTCATCACCAACTTTCAATTGAACAGGCTGGTTTGCCTGCAACTTCATAACTGACGCAATGAGCACAAGCAATAATCCGCCGCCGGAGACCACGCCAATCAGCTGCAGTTTATAGTTCTTCACCGGTTCCGATTCCACGTTCAGGTTCATCAGCATAACCACGAAAAGAAACAGCACCATAATGGCGCCCGCGTACACTATTATATTTACCACAGCGAGAAACTGCGCATTCAATAAAATGTAATGGCCTGAAATGGCAAAGAAAACAATAATAAGCCAGAGGATACTGTGAACGGGATTCTTACTCAACAACATCATTACGCCGGCGCCGGCAGCCATGATGGATAGTAATAAAAACAACAGCGTTGTAATCTGCATGAACTGAAATTAAAATCTATTCCTGGATGTTTTTGTTTGCCCTGTTACCGAGCGCTTTCTTATACGCTTCCGGCTCTTCCTTCGGATGAGGGATCAACAAATCTTCCTTCTTATATATAAATTGTTTTCTCTGGTAATCAGACGGAGTGAATGTTTCGCTCAAATAGATCGCGTCTTTCGGACAAGCCTCTTCGCATAATCCGCAGAAGATGCAACGAAGCATATTGATCTCGTAGCGGGCCGCGTACTTCTCTTCGCGGTACAGATGTTCCTCGCCGGGTTGCCTTTCCGCAGCCTCCATTGAAATAGCTTCAGCCGGGCAGGCAACAGCACACAATCCGCATGCAGTGCAGTTCTCACGGCCTTCCTCATCACGATTCAATATTTGAAGTCCGCGGAACACCGGACTGAACGGCCTGGTTTTCTCCGGGTAGTTGATCGTAGGCTTTCTCTTGAACATGTGACCAAAGGTGATGGTCATGCCCTGTAAAATGGCAGGCACGTACAATTTCTCCAGGAGCGTCATCGGGCTCCGGTCAACTGCTTTCGATCTTTTTGTTAGTGCTTGCATGAATTCGCAAAAATATGGTTTATAAATTCACCGGCTTATTTGTTCATGAATAAAATCACGGCTCCTGTGGCCAGCATATTCAGAAGCGCCAATGGTATCAAAATCCTCCATCCCAAATGCATCAATTGATCGTAACGGAACCTCGGTATCGTCCACCTCACCCAAATAAAAAGGAAAAGGAAGAAAGTGATCTTAAGCATGAAGGCAACCACGCCTAAAATCGCCGCGAGGTTTGGTGATAATGTGGATTCATCGAGGAAAGGAATATCATAACCGCCGAAGAACAGAGTTGCCATCACCGCGCTGCTGATGAACATGTTGATGTATTCAGCAAAAAGGTAGAAGCCCAGTTTCATTGATGAATATTCCGTATGATAACCGCCGATAAGTTCATTCTCCGCTTCGGGAAGATCAAAAGGCGTGCGGTTACATTCTGCAAAAGAACATACGAGGAAAAGGAAGAACCCAAGTGGTTGGTACACCACGTTCCAGTTTCCGGCCTGTTGCTGTAACACCATTTCTTTCAGGCTAAGCGTTCCCGTTACCATCAGCAGCGCGATGAGTGAAATACCCATAGCCAGTTCGTAGCTGATGATCTGTGATGCAGCGCGAAGTCCGCCCATTAAGGAGAACTTATTGTTGCTTGCCCATGCACCGATCATAATTCCGTATACACCCATACTCACCACGCCGAAAATGTATAAGATACCAATGTTGATGTCAGCGATCTGCAGACTTACACTGCGGCCAAATATTTCAAGCGTACTTCCCCACGGAATAACGGCGCTTGCCATGAGTGCGGTTAACATTGCCAGCCCCGGCCCGAGTACAAACAAAAATTTTGATGAAAATGCAGGAATGATCTCTTCTTTAAAGAACAGCTTCATTCCATCTGCCAGCGGTTGCAAAAGGCCGAAAGGCCCTGCGCGATTTGGTCCCCGCCTGTCTTGTATGAAGGCGGCAACCTTTCTTTCCGCGAAAGTTGTATACATGGCTATTCCCATGCACACCATCACCACAATAATTATGAGTACAAGTTTCTCGATGATCAGTGCAATGTCTATCGCTAGCAACATTCCGGATAATTTAATTTTCTTTTGTTGTTGAATTCAGAATTTCCCTGTTGATCTTTTCCGCTTCACCGGAGTTCTCGGGTATGTTATTCTCTATGCGGTTTGCTTCGGCGAAATCATTCGCATCTGCCGGCCGGTCTATTTCACTTAATTTCAAATCAGGATCGTTCACATCACTCACGCTATGAATATTCATCAGCAGGTTCGGGCTTAAGCCACCCATCACTTCACTGATCGTTTCCTTGGGAGTCACTGTGGCATCATCATATTTATTCAAACTGATCACGGAATGCCTGCTAATTGTGGTGAGGCCTTCGATCGTCCAGTCGGAAGTTTTCTTTTTATCAAACCTGCATGTATTGCATATCCAGCCAGGCTTTCCGTCAAAACTTTGCACCTCGCCCCATGGGTCTTTGCGTGAAGTGACGCGATATACTTCTTCGCCGCGCATCCATAAGGTTACCTTTCCGCAACACTTAGGGTTTTCACAATTCCGGTGCGCATCCATTGGCTTAGTGAACCAAACCCGGTTCTTAAAGCGGAAGGTGCGATCGGTAAGCGCGCCCACCGGGCAAACGTCAATCATATTACCGCTGAAATCATTATCGATAGCGCGGGAAATGTAGGTTGATATAGCCGCATGGTCGCCGCGATCAACAATACCATGAACGCGTTGATCCGTGATCTGGTCGGCCACGTAGGTACAACGGTAGCAGAGAATGCAACGCGTCATATGCAATTGAATGTACGGGCCGATATCTTCCCTTACAAAAGTGCGGCGGGCGAATTCGTAGCGCGTGCCCACTTTTCCGTGCTCGTAACTAAGATCTTGCAGATGGCATTCACCGGCCTGGTCACATATCGGGCAATCCAGCGGATGATTGATCAGCAAGAATTCTACAACGCCATTTCTTGCATCGAGCACTCTCTCGCTGGTGATGTTTTTCACGATCATACCGTCCATCACGCCTGTTCTGCAAGATGCAACCAACTTGGGCATCGGGCGTGGATCTGCTATTGAGCCGGCGGCAACTTCCACCAGGCAGGTGCGGCATTTACCGCCGCTGCCCTCGAGCTTGCTGTAATAGCACATCGCCGGAGGCGCCACCTCGCCGCCAATGGCGCGCGCAGCATTAAGTATGGTAGTTCCGGGATCGACCTCGATAGTGATGTTGTCGATCGTAACTTTTATTTTTTTTACATCTTCCGACATTCCAAATAATTAATATTTCACGCAAAGGCGCAAAGGAAACAAAGAATCAATAAGTGTTTATTACCCGTTTAATCCCATCTTTCAAATACGCAACATTAAAGTTTATCAACAAGCCAAGTTTCAATCCGGTCAACTTCAAATAGGTTTGAACTTGTTTGTAATGAACCAGTGCAACTGACTCGATTGATTTTATCTCTAACAATAATTTATTCTCAATAATAATGTCTGCCAGAAAACCTGCATTCAGTTTTATGCTCTCATGAACTACGGGAATCGGTTTTTGCCTTGCAACACTTAACCTTAGTTTTTCGAGTTCGTAACATAGAATCTCCTCATAAACACTCTCGAACAAACCCGCACCATATCGTACATGAACTTTATATGCGATATTGACTGCTGTCTTGGCCAGTTCATTCTCTTTTTGAAGATCAATTTCCATTATCAAATTAGTTAGTAGCAAATTTGATAATTGATTTCAATTGCCTAAAAGAGAAAATGACTGTCTTTCAATGATCTTAGCAACGCTTAATTAAGTTGCTTTAATATTTTCTTTGCGCCTTTGCACTCTTTGTTCCTTTGCGGGAAACCTAGGCAGTTACTGCAATCGGATCCGCGTAATGCGCCAGGCCGAAGTTTTCGGTGAGGCATTTTTCAGGATTCAGCACATGCCATTCAAACTCATCACGGAAATGCCTGATCGCCGCGGCAACAGGCCATGCGGCCGCATCACCCAAGGGACAAATCGTATTTCCTTCGATCTTGCGCTGAATATCCCAGAGCAGATCGATGTCGCTCATCTTTCCTTTTCCTTTCTCAATGTTCTTCAATATTTTTTCCATCCAGCCCGTTCCTTCACGGCATGGACTACACTGTCCGCAACTTTCATGGCGGTAAAACCGCGCCAAGGTATACGTGTGGCGAACAATGCACTGGTCTTCATCCAACACAATAAACCCACCCGAGCCCATCATCGTGCCCGTTGCAAAGCCGCCATCGCTCAGGCTTTCGTAATTCATCATGCGCTTCTCTCCTTTTGCCGTAGTCAGCAAAAGATTTGCAGGAAGAATGGGAACTGATGACCCGCCGGGAATACAAGCCTTTAATCTTTTCCCATTTGGAATTCCGCCACAGTATTCATCACTGAAGATGAATTCTTCCACCGAGATCGTCATATCAATCTCATAAATGCCGGGCTTGTTGATATTACCGCAGGCAGAGATCAACTTTGTTCCGGTTGATTTTCCGACGCCGATCTTCGCATACTCCTCTCCGCCCATATTTAAAATTGGAACAACAGCCGCGAGGGTTTCCACATTATTTACCACGGTAGGGCAATCCCATAAACCTTTAACCGCAGGGAATGGCGGTTTGATGCGAGGGTTGCCTCGTTTGCCTTCAAGGCTTTCCAGCAAGGCGGTTTCTTCGCCGCATATATAAGCGCCTGCACCACGCTGCACATACATTTCACAATCGAAACCGGAGCCCTGTATATTTTTTCCGAGCCAGCCATTTTGTTTTGCTTCCGCGATCGCCTGTTCAAGAATATCAGTTATCCAGTCATACTCACCTCGGATATAGATGTAACTCGTGTTGCTCCCCAGGGCGTATGATGAAACGATCATCCCTTCTATCAACAGGTGCGGGATGAACTCCATCAGGTAGCGATCTTTAAAAGTACCGGGTTCGCTTTCATCTGCATTGCAAACAAGGTAGCGGGGCACACCTTCGGGCTTCGCAAGGAAACTCCATTTCATTCCCGTTGGGAAACCCGCGCCGCCACGGCCCCTCAGGCCACTCTTCTTCACTTCCTCAGTTATATCGGCCGGCGACATTTTCAGGGCTTTTTCCACGCTGCGGTATCCACCCTCACGGCGGTACACTTCGTAGGATCTTATCCCTTCAACATGCGCTTTTTCTAATAGTAATTTTTTTGCCATACCTGCACAAATGCTTTAAAGCAAATGATCAATTTTATTGCTGAACGCCCTCCGCATTGCGGCGGCACGTTTCAATTATTTCGTCTACACGCTGAGGAGTCAGATGTTCTTTATAATGTTTGCCTAACTGCATCATCGGCGCATAACCGCATGCACCAAGGCATTCCACGGTTTTTAATGTGAACATTCCATCGGCGGTGGTTTCGCCTACGCCAATGTTCAGTTTTTGTTTTATGTATTCAATGATCTCATCACTGCCGTTCAACATACAAGGACCCGTCTGGCATACTTCAAACAAATATTTACCAACCGGTTTCAAATTAAACATGCTGTAAAAAGAGGCTACCTCATACACTTCGATCGGTTCAAGTTTCAGCACCGATGCCACATAATCCATTACCGGAACGTCGAGCCAGCCGTTGAACTGCTCCTGCGCTATATGCAGCACGGGAAGCAGGGCGCTCTTATGCTTTCCTTCAGGATAACGGCGGATTATCTCCTGCACTCTCGCCATCCTTTCTTGTGTAAATTCCAACGTCATAGTTTTTCGCAATTATGCATCCAGTTCACCTGCAATCAGGTTAAGGCTGCTCATTGTTATAATGGCATCGCTAAGCATGCCGCCTTTTATCAATTCAGTGTATGCCTGGTAATAAATAAAACATGGCCTGCGGAAATGCAGACGGTACGGCGTTCTTCCTCCATCGCTGATGAGGTAGAAGCCC
>JAFAGR010000029.1 GCA_023422565.1 Bacteroidota bacterium
CGCCGGGCTATCTGCCCTACACGGTAGGGCTGCCTATCCCTAACGCAAATCAACATACCGTCCGACCCCGCCCGAAGTGGCGAGGGAACGCCCATTCTGCATCGAAACTTGTAACTATTAGCAGAAAGAAGGGCGAAACATTACAAAAAAATAGCAGCCAAAAGTTCTGTTGCAAATCCGAAAAATACGAACTATAAACTATGAACTACAAACTAACTTCCAACCATATCGTATCTTTGCGCCGCATTACATGAGCCTGGAATTGTTGAAGGATGCGTATAAAAATGATCCCCGCAGTTTTTCAATTGCGAACAGGATCACTATGAGCCAGCCTCAACACCTTGCACTTGCAGGCCTTCAGGGAAGCGCTTCTCAATTCTTACTGGCTCACCTACTTCAGCTTCCGCTTTTGTCTCAGTTGAATCACCTCGTGATCATGCGCGATGCGGAGGAAGCAGCTTACTTTCATAACACACTTGAGAGCGTTTCAAAAGCGCTCGATCTTTTTTACTTTCCCTCATCCTTCAAAAACAAAAAGAATTACCGGCTGTTGAACAGCAGCCACGTAATGCTGCGGACAGAAGCGCTTACACGCCTCGCTTCCGGAGGAAATAAAAAAGTTCTGGTCACGTATCCTGAAGCGCTTTTTGAAAAGGTGGTGATTCCATCAACCTTAACCAAACATATCATCGGCATCAAGCAGGCAGATGAGATCGATGTAACCGCCATCTTACAAAAGCTGGTAGAGCATGGGTTTACCCGGACCGATTTTGTGTACGAGCCGGGCCAATTCGCGGTGCGCGGAGGCATACTGGATATCTACTCATACGGCAATGAAAAACCATACCGTATTGAATTGTTTGGAAATGAAGTGGACAGTATCCGCATATTCGATCCCGAATCTCAATTGAGTGAAAGAAAACTTTTGCAGGTAAGTATTATCCCGAGTATAGTTGCCCTGCAGGATGGAGCAGAAACAAAGGAAGAAAATAAAGTTTCGTTGTTGGAATTTCTCCCGGAGAACACAGTGGTATGGATGCAGGACTGGACCTTTATTCGCGAAAAGATCGAACAGCAGCAGGAGGACCTGGAAATTGCCTTAGGGTTGGTTGAGGAGACCGATAAGGAAAATTTGTCGGAAGATGAATCCATCCATACAAGAAAGGACGTGGACCGGAAGGATTTCTCCACCGCAGACAAACTTGAGGAGCAGGTAAAAAAAATGCATATCCTCGAATTAGGAAAACCTTTCTTCAGCAAGAGTGCAGATAAAATTGAATTCAATACACAGGCACAACCTTCATTCAACAGGCAATTCAATTTGCTGATCACCGACCTCCAGCAATATGAAAAGAAAGGTTATCATATTTATCTCTTCGCAGAAAATGCGAAACAACTCGAAAGGCTTCATTCCATCTTTACCGATCTGAAAGCTGAAGTACAGGTTAACCCGGTTGCGATATCCATTCATGAAGGTTTTACCGATCACGACCTGAAATTGGTTTGTTATACAGATCACCAGGTATTTCAGCGATATCATAAATACAAGGTGAAGCAGGCCTTTAGTAAAAACAAAGCGCTCACCTTAAAAACGCTCAGGGAATTACAGCCCGGCGACTATGTTACGCATATCGATCACGGCGTGGGCGTTTATAGCGGCTTACAAAAAATAGATGCGAACGGGCGTTTACAGGAGGCCGTTAGAATTCAATATAAAGATGGTGACTTGTTGTACGTAAACATTTCATCGCTTCATAAAATAAGCAAGTATTCGGGCAAGGAAGGAAGCGTGCCTAAGATGAACAAGTTGGGCAGCGATGTTTGGAGCAAACTCAAAGATAAGACGAAAAAGCAGGTTAAAGACATTGCCACAAACCTGATCCGGCTATACGCGCAACGAAAAGCGCAGGAAGGATTTGCTCACGGTCCGGATACCTATATGCAAACCGAACTTGAAGCAAGTTTTATTTATGAGGATACGCCTGACCAGGCAAAGGCGAGCGAGGATGTAAAGCGCGATATGGAAAAGCCCTCTCCGATGGATAGGCTGGTTTGCGGCGATGTGGGATTTGGAAAAACCGAAATTGCAGTAAGGGCAGCATTCAAAACCTGCAACGATGGTAAACAGGCCGCAGTGCTTGTTCCTACAACCATTCTTGCCTACCAACATTACAAAACCTTTGGCGACCGGTTGAAAGATTTTCCCGTTACTGTTGATTTTATCAATCGATTTAAATCATCGAAGGAAAAAAAGGAAACTTATAAAAGGCTTGCAGAAGGGAAGATCGACATTATCATCGGAACGCATGCCCTTTTAGGAAAGGATGTGAAATTCAAAGACCTTGGCGTGCTTATCATTGACGAGGAGCAAAAGTTTGGTGTTTCCGCAAAAGAAAAACTGAAAGAGCTTCGAACCAATGTAGATTCGCTCACCCTAACGGCAACGCCTATCCCAAGAACGTTGCAATTCAGCCTTATGGGTGCGCGTGACCTGAGCATCATCAATACGCCACCGCCCAACCGTCAGCCAATACAAACTGAAGTAACCACTTTTAATGAAGACGCGATCCGCGATATCATTTATTATGAAACTGAAAGAGGCGGGCAGGTTTTCTTCATCCACAACAGGGTGAAGGGCCTTGCTGAAATGAAGAGTTATGTACAGGGGCTTTGTCCTGATTTGAGCATTGCCTATGCGCATGGTCAAATGGAGGGTGATGAACTGGAAGACACTATCCTCGACTTCATGGACAAGAAGTATGATGTGCTTATCTGCACAAACATCGTGGAAAGCGGGGTTGATATTCCGAACGTGAATACGATTATAGTAAACAATGCGCATCAATTTGGTTTAAGCGATCTTCACCAGCTCCGCGGCCGTGTGGGAAGAAGCAATAAGAAAGCGTTTTGTTATTTGATCGCCCCGCCTGTGAGTACGCTTCCTCCTGACAGTCGAAAGAGACTTAACACGCTTGAACAATGCAGCGACCTGGGCAGCGGTTTCCAGATCGCCATGCGTGACCTCGACATTCGCGGAGCGGGAAACTTACTAGGCGGAGAGCAAAGTGGTTTCATTGCCGAGATCGGATTTGAAATGTATCAGAAGATCCTCGATGAAGCGATTCGTGAATTGAAGAGAAAAGATTTCCGCGATCTTTTCCGCGAAGAGATCAGGCAGCAGGATGATTACGTGAGTGATACCAGCATTGATACCGATCTTGAAATTCTCATTCCGGATAATTATGTGGAAAGTATTACAGAAAGATTGAGCCTGTATTCCAGGTTAGACAATTGCGAAACCGAAGAAGATCTCCTTGCATTTCACCAGGAGTTGCAGGACAGGTTTGGCCCTGTGCCGTCACAGGTTGAAGATCTTTTCACAACAGTTAGAGTGCGAAAAATGGCGGTTGAACTTGGGTTTGAAAAACTATTCCTTAAAAATGAAACGTTGAAATGCTTCTTCGTAAGCAACCCTGATTCGCCGTACTTCCAGAGTGAAACCTTCAACCGCATTCTTGAATTTCTTCAAACAGGAACCAATAAAGGAAAATTAAAACAAGTTGGTAAGAATGGTATCCTTGTAGTAGAAGATATCGTCAACATGACAGAGCTTCATCGCTTCATCTCGAAGATGTTGCAACATGTGAAGGAAGAAGGCTGAATATTGCATTTTTACACTACCTAAAAATTACCCTATTTAATTCAAGTTGAAGGACTCTTTCTATGTAAGTTGCGAGAGGAACCGCAATAAATGACGTAGCTTCTTTCAAATGAAAAAAACCTGATCATCCACACAGTTATAGGCTGTGCAATCGAAGTTCACCGCCGACTCGGACCAGGTATGCTTGAGTCGGCTTACCAACATTGCCTTCAGTATGAACTTACAAATCATGGGTTAGTAGCACTCGCATCCAAAGCAATGCCGCTGGTTTATAAAAACATACATCTGGACTACGGTTACCGGCTTGATCTTCTTATTAACGAATTTCTTGTTATCGAATTAAAGTCTGTAGAGTGTCTTGCACCAGTTCACTTTGCACAGCTGCTGACTTATATGCGGTTAGGAGATTACAAAGCGGGTCTTCTTATCAACTTCAACGTTACTGTACTTAAGAACGGTATCAGAAGATTAGTACTTTAACACTAAGGATGCGGCAGAAATGGTCACAAAGTTTCACTAAGAAATACAGGAGATACACTGAGGGAGATTGGTTCTGCAAACCAATTCATCTTTTGGCAAGATACAACTGCAAAGTAAGGAGAGTTCAGTATGCCTTACATAAAAATCATTCCCTGCCCTTTTTAAATTCTCCGTGGAACTTAGATTCCACTTTGTGGATCTTCGTGCAACAACTGTATTTGTTTCATAGTCTGTATACAACCCCAAAAGTTAGTCATAAAAAAAGGCTGCATACAGCAGCCCTAAAAATTAAGTTGTCAATATTTCTTACCATCCTTTCTTTGCCACCCCATCTTTCACAGCTTCCAGCGCACGCGCTTCGCCAAGCATGGTGGTCATTTTGTTTCCTTTGCCATCATCGCCCTGGGCCATATAGCCACCGCGTGCGGTTTTGGTAATTACTGCATTATGCATCGGACAATCTTTCTCCTTTGTTTTCATGCAATAAGCTGTTATCATTTTTGCCATTTTCAAATTGTTTTTGTTTTGAGAATATTTTTTTACTGGTCGATTCTACAAGCTATATAAAAATTGTGAAACCCGCAACCTTGTGTGGAAAAAACCCCTGTTACACATCTATTTTCGCATATTTAGCGTGGGTTTCAATAAATTCCCGGCGTGGCGGAACCTCATCTCCCATCAACATGCTGAAAATACGATCCGCCTCTGCTGCGCTTTCAATAGTCACCTGCTTTAAGGTGCGCGTTGCCGGGTTCATGGTTGTTTCCCATAATTGTTCAGCGTTCATCTCTCCTAAACCTTTATAACGCTGTACGGTTACGCTGTCTTCTTTTCCCTGGCCAAGTATCGCAGAAACTTTTTTCCTTTCCTCTTCATTCCATGCATACTCCTGATCCTTTCCTTTTTTTACAAGGTAGAGCGGCGGTTGTGCAATATACACATGGCCCTGCTCAACCATTTCCTTCATATAACGGAAAACGAATGTAAGAATAAGCGTTGCGATGTGGCTTCCGTCCACATCGGCATCCGTCATAATGATCAACTTATGATAACGCAATTTTGAAAGGTCAAGTGATTTCGGATCTTCAGGAGTTCCGATCTTAACGCCGAGTGCGGTGAACATATTTCTGATCTCTTCATTATCGTAGATCTTATGTTCCATCGCTTTTTCCACGTTTAGAATTTTACCGCGCAGGGGAAGGATTGCCTGGAAGCTCCTGTCGCGCCCCTGTTTTGCTGTACCACCGGCAGAGTCCCCTTCCACAAGGAACAACTCACATTTACCCGGATCTTTTTCTGAGCAATCAGCCAGTTTACCCGGAAGTCCGCCTCCTACCAAAACACTTTTGCGTTGCACCATATCACGGGCACGCTTAGCCGCAGCGCGGGCCTGTGCAGCGAGGATCACTTTTTGAATTATAGTTTTCGCATCACGCGGGTTTTCTTCAAGATAGTTCTCAAGCACGCGGCTTAAAGTGGTATCCACAATTCCCATCACCTCGCTGTTACCGAGTTTGGTTTTTGTCTGTCCTTCAAACTGAGGCTCCGGAACTTTTACAGAAATGATTGCTGAGATCCCTTCGCGGAAATCATCACCTTCAATAGAAACCTTTGCCTTATCAAACATTCCCTGTTTCTCACCATAACTTTTGAACACGCGTGTAATACTTCTTCTAAAGCCTGCCACGTGGGTTCCACCTTCAATTGTATTGATATTATTTACGTAACTGAAAATGTGCTCCTGGTAACCTGCGTTGTACACCATGGCCACTTCCACCGCCACATTTGTTGCCGCATCATGCCCGTCGCAATAAATAACTGTGGGAATAAGCGGCTGACGGTTTGCCTGCTTATCGATCATTTCAACAAATTCGACAATTCCGCCCTCGCTGTAAAATTTCTTGGAAAAGGTCTTTCCTTCATCATCAATTTCGCGAAGGTCATTCAGAGTTATCGCGATCCCTTTATTAAGGAAAGAAAGTTCGCGCAATCTTCCTTCTAAAATTTCCTTATTGTATTCGGTTACCGTGAAAATTGAGCCGTCGGGCCAAAAGTGAACCCGAGTTCCGGTGTTTTCTGCCTTGCCGATTTCGCGAACCGAATATTGCGGGATACCCTTGGCATACTCCTGTTCGAAAACTTTTCCTTCACGATTAACGGTTACGTGTAAACGCGTGCTCAATGCATTCACGCAACTCACACCCACACCATGCAAACCGCCCGACACTTTATAAGAACCTTTGTCGAATTTACCGCCGGCGTGAAGTACGGTCATCACCACTTCAAGCGCGCTTCGGTTTTCTTTTGTATGCATCCCGGTCGGAATACCGCGGCCGTCGTCTTTTACGCTGATGCTGTTATCTTCATGAATTGTAACCTCGATATTCTTGCAATAACCTGCAAGGGCCTCATCAATAGAGTTGTCCACCACTTCATATACCAGATGGTGCAAGCCTTTTACACTGATATCGCCAATATACATGGCTGGCCTTTTACGAACCGCTTCCAGGCCTTCAAGAACCTGTATACTGTCTGCACTATATGAATTGGAGGTTTGGGGTAGGGCTACTTCTGCTTCTGTACTCATAAATGGATTGAAAATCAATAATTTTTGCCTTGAAAAATACTTCAGCGAAGGTACGAAAAAATAGCCTGTTTTTCAAGGAAGAAACGCACAAAAAACCCCCAATTTTCCCAAGCTTCCCTATATATGTATTATACTGGATATCAGCATATTTATGAAATATCAAGCAGCTACCAGACCTATAGCTATTCCTAATGGTGCCTTACCCTTTAAATTTAAGTGAACATTGCCGGATTTTTTATCTGTAATTTTGCAGCCTGAAATGGCTTCCTATAGCAACTATATGCCTCTTGAAAACCTGCCCACGGTTAACGTGCAGGATATCGAACTGATCACTGAAAAAGAGCAGTTTGTGCCCGGTTCGGTGAGCTTTTCGGTAAAACGGTATCGTAAACGGGCCGATTGGGAAGTGGAGGATACAGGCGTCTTGGTTTACAATTTTGCAGGTGCAAGTTCCCCTCAAAACAATTTAGAGCTTCGTTTCTGCCTGAACGGAAATATGTATTGCAACCAGGAAGAAAGCGCTTGTGAGCGATGCAAGTTCAATCCCGCAAAACTTTGCCGCGAAAAAATTGACAGTGTAGATGTGGTATCTCTTAGCTTTCCTCCCGGGTTTCTTCAGCAGTTCTCACTAAGTAACGGCAAGGGGCAAACGCTTTCTGAACAGGTTTTGCGATTCAAACATAAAAATTCCTTTACACGAATTCTTCCGCTGTGCGGAAAGAGCCGCACAACCATTGATGCCTTACTCAATCATAATTTTACCGGCACGCTTGAAAATATTTTTCTTAATGCGCAAATGCAGGTGTTATTGCTTTATAGCCTTGATTGTATGCTGGAGCAGAAACAGGAGCCTGTTTTTGCCTGCAAATTCCTGGCAAATGAAGATGGCAGGGAACGCATTATAAAAGCACGCGAGGTGTTACTGCAGCACATTTGCGACCCCATCACCATTCGCGAACTCAGTAAAAAAGTGGCAATCAATGAATGTTATTTAAAAAAAGGTTTTAAAGAGATCTTCGGCACCACCATTTTCGATTTCTACCAGGGCCAACGAATGGAACATGCAAAATACCTGTTGTATGAAAAAGGCTTAAGCGTTACAGATGTTTCGGCGATGCTTGGCTATTCATCCATTTCCCATTTTAGCACGGCCTTCAAAAAGCAAACCGGCATCAAGCCCTGCGAGTTATTATTGCGATAATTATAGATACTTTTTTTCTTTAATTCCTCCTGTTTTTTCCTTTTCCGTAAATACTTTTCCCAATTGCGGGATCGTGCCGGTATGGCCTGTTGTTTCTTTGCGCAAATCATAATTCAGTAAATGAAACTATATATAAACAGGATATTGGCTCTTTGCATCGCAACATGCTTATCGCTGGCAAGTTCCTTCGGCCAGGCAAATATTTCGGGAAGGGTTTTAACGAGCGATAACATGCCCGCAGAAGGTGTGAATATTGAATTGAAAGACATTAAACTATTTACTGTAACTGATGCTGAAGGAAATTTTCGTTTTCGGCAAATAAAGGATGGAATGTATACTGTGGTGGTCACTTTCACCGGAATGCAGACCCAGCAGCTACCCGTAACCGTTAGCTCATCAAAACCGGTTACAGTTAACCTGAAACTAACAGAAAATTCGAAAGACCTTGATGAGCTTGTAATTCATTCGAGAAAAGGATTGAATGATGTGGCACCATCAGCAGGAAAAATTGCCATAGACCCAATGAGCCTCCCGCAAAGCGTGGCTGTTATCGGCAACCAGGTAATTACAGATCAGCAATCTCAAAGGCTTAGCGATGTAGTTAAAAATGTGAACGGGGTTTACCTGTCTACCACCCGGGGAAGTGTACAGGAAAGTTTTTCCGCGCGCGGCTATAGTTTTTCCAGCGGCAATATGTTCAGGAACGGATCCAGAGTAAATTCAGGCGTGATGCCGGAAGTAAGTTCACTTGAAAAAGTGGAAGTGCTGAAAGGCAGTGCCGCGATACTCTACGGCAATGTGGCTCCGGGAGGCATTATTAATATGGTAACATTACAGCCAAAATTTGAGCGCGGTGCCGAAATTGGATTGCGCGCAGGAATTTATGGACTGATTAAACCCAGTGTGGACGTGTACGGGGCCCTCACAAAAAATATCGCAGCCCGTGTGAATGGCACCTATGAAAGCGCAGAAAGCTTCCGCGATCAGGTTTCATCTGAAAGGTTTTATATCAACCCTTCATTACTTTTCAATATTGGTAAAAACAGCAAGTTGTTGATTCAGGGTGATTATCTACATCATGATTACACGCCTGACTTCGGGATCGGATCGCTGGACAATACGACCCTCACGCCCATATCCCGCTCTGCATTCCTGGGTACCACATGGCAATATAATAAGGCCCGCCAAACAACGGTTACGGCTACCCTAAGTAATAAACTCAGCAAAACCTGGAGCCTTGCTACCACAGTTTCTTACCAACAATATAAACGAGATTACTATTCTACAGAGCGAATACAGGCGAAAGCGGATGGTACATGGATCAGGCCTTTGAATAAGATCGATTCAAAGGAAAATTATTTTCTGGCTCAGGCAGACCTTACAGGCAACTTCAACACAGGTGCTTTCCGGCACCGGTTGTTGATAGGGATGGATGCAGACCGGTACAATACTTTAGCATACGCTTTCAACAATCCTACTATTTACGACACTATAAATATTCTTGACCCTGCAACCTATCACGTAAGAAATGATATTCCTGAAGCGGAAAAGATAAGAAGCGTAGAAACCCCCGTACACCGCGCAGGTTTTTATGTGCAGGATCTTATCAGCCTGCACAAGAAGGTTAAATTGCTTGCAGGCGTAAGATGGTCGCAACAAAGCAGCAGGGCAGCAGCAACTTATTTTATTCAGCAAGACAGTATGGTTTATGCTAAATCAAAAACAGACAATGCCTTTTCACCCCGAGCTGGGCTTGTGTTTCAGCCGACGAAGAAAACTTCATTGTTTGCCAGTTATGCAAATTCCTTCTCGGTGAACAATGGCACAGACGTTCACGGTAACGCGCTCGATGCGTCAATTATTGATCAGTTTGAATTGGGAGTAAAGAATGAGTTGTGGAAAGGAAAGCTAAATTTCAACCTGACATTTTACAAGATCATTAATAATAATCTCGCGCAAACCGCGCAATTCATGGCCGATGGTATTACACCAAATAACAACACTGCATATAAGGAACTTGTTGGCCAAACCACCAGTAACGGCGTTGAGGTTGATGTGGAAGCACGTCCTGTTTCCAAACTGCACATTATTGCCGGATACAGTTATAACGATATGCGATACACGAAAACACAACAGGTAAAAGGAAATTATATAGAGGGCGAACGCCTGGTAAACACACCGGCACACACCGCAAACACCAGTGCCTTTTATACTTTACCGCTGAATAATAATTCATCGTTAAAGATCGGCGCCGGTATTTATTATATAGGTGAACGGATTGCAGGATGGAACAATACTTATGAGCAGGCACAGAACTTCTCGCGGCAGATTCCCGTAGATGGATTTGTTACCGCAGACTTTACAATCGGCTATACCGTGAAGAATATTTCAGCCCTTTTGAAAGTTTCCAACCTGTTCAATGAACTGAACTATTACGTTCACGAAAACTACAGTGTTAATCCGATCGCTCCACGCCAGATCATTTCCACCATCAAAATAAAACTGTAAAAAATCTTGAAGATATTTTTCCGAAGGATCCACCTGTACCTTGGGTTGGCAACCGGATTGATCATAATGGTCACTTGCCTCACGGGTGCAATTTTGGTTTATGAGAAAGAACTGCAGCAATTGTTTCACCCTTCCCGGTACTTCACGAAGCCTTTGGGAGAAAGGCTTTCAGCTGATCTGCTGATCGATGGTTTTAAAAAACAGCATCCGGGCCAAAAGGTTTCGTCCATAAAAATATTCTCAGATGGGGAGCGAAATGCGGAAATAAGTTTCACACCTTCTAAGAAAAATAGCAAGGCTGCTATCTCAGAAAGAAAGGAAAAAAGAGAAGCGCGGCTTGTTGCATTTGTTGATCCTTATACCGGAGTAATTAAAGAAATTTACAATCACCGGGAATCGTTTTTCTATTTTATTATGGATCTCCATCGCTGGATGCTGGCAGGAGACACGGGAAAACTAATTGTGGGCGTTTGCACGATTGTATTCCTGTTCATACTTATCACCGGTATCATTTTATGGTGGCCTAAAAACAAGGCGATATTAAAACAGCGATTAAAAGTTAAGACCGGCGCCGGGTTTAAAAGGCTTAACCACGATTATCATGTTGTTTTGGGGTTTTACAGCTCGATCTTCCTGCTTATACTGGCTTTTACCGGACTGGCCTGGTCTTTCGAATGGTTTAATGATGGAATTTATTCGCTCACCAATTCCAGTAAAGAGCGGGCGAAACCACTAAAGAGTTTTTTATTACCTGATCAAACTGCCGGGGCAGAAAACGCCTTGATCAAAGTAATGGGCGAGCAAAGCGCTAAATATTACCAGGTCGCACTCCCAAAAGACAGCACCGAAGCCTTTTCGGTGACAGTTCTGCCAAATGATGCGCCTCATGAATCGGCCACAGACACCTACTTTGTAGATCAATATTCCGGTACCCTGCTTGGCGTGCAGCCCTTTGCTTCTAGAAACAAAGGGCAAAGGATCAGGGCAACGTTTAAACCCGTTCATGTCGCTTCCATTTACGGACACACTTCAAAAGCCATCGGCTTCCTTGCCTGCCTCGCAGGAACGTTTTTTCCTATCAGTGGAGTTATCATGTGGATCAACCGCACCCGGAAAAAGAAAAAGAAAGGGGTGCGATCTGATGCTGATTGAGAAATGTAGCTTCAGTTGAAGCCGGGTAATATTGAGAGTTAAACTGAAATCTAAAACCTGAAAAAAACATCATCAACCTTCCGCATCCCCCACAAAAAAAGAGGCTCAAAGCCTCTATTATCTAACAGATCCTAGTCTTCAAAAGTAAGATTTGGAAAATTTGGATTTTAAAACGGAACTATTCGTTCGTACATTTCTTTAAAAGTTTAAGTTTTTTAAAAGAACGGGAGCAAGACTACTCCCGTTTTACCCTAATAAAACCCTAAACCAGCAAAAAAATTTATTCGGTTATCGTACCTTCTTCGCTAACCAAAATCTCTTTCTTGGTATTATCAGCCTGTTCGATCTTTACCTTATAGTAAGATGGAATTCCGGCTAACTCAACCTTCGCTATTTCTGTAACTTTTGAATCTGCATATTGCGCAGAAACAGAAGTATTAATTATCTCAGGAACCGCATCGGTTTCAATAATCGTTCTTGACCTAACCATATTACCTTCGGCATCAAACTCCGCTACCTGCTTCTGTTTAGCCTCGTTCGTAAATGTGGCTACGTAATTACCGTTATAACTTTTCTTCCACGTCTTTTTCTCTGCATTGGCAAATTTTCCTTCAAAAGAAGTGGAGATGGCATCAGGAACGGCCAATGGTTTCGCTGCTTTTTTCTTTTGGGCTACTGCAGAAAAACTAAATAACAAGCCGAAGCCTAAAATCATTAAAACGTTTCTCATGGATGGATTTTTTTGAATATTTGGATAAATCGGTTTCACATCACATTTTACTAATACTATGCCAAGATGAATGAATGTGAATAAGTGAAAAGATTTTAACAAATAGAGAAAATATCTTATGAAAAGTGATGCGGATGCATGTTTGGATGAGCTATGGGCGTAACTCCGGAATTCAATCGTCTGAATATCACAGTGAAAAATCCTAACTCCCGTTGACCAGTATTAACTATCGCTACGGAAGCTTATTATAGCTCATTCTGCTAATAGTTATTTAATACCTTTGCAACCTTAAAAAAGCGAACTATTATGCCTTTGAAATACAAGGAATTTACGCAATTGAACCTTCCGGCAATCGGTTCTGATATTCTGAAAAAATGGAATGAGCATAACACCTTCGGAAAAAGTGTTTCTTCACGCGAAGGCCACAAACCCTTTGTATTCTATGAGGGCCCGCCCAGCGCCAATGGTATGCCCGGTATACATCATGTTATTTCCAGAACGCTCAAAGACCTTGT
>JAFAGR010000069.1 GCA_023422565.1 Bacteroidota bacterium
ATGAGGTAGAAGCCCAGTTCACCATTTGCGCCTTCCACGGAATTATATACTTCCCCGACAGGCATATCAATTTCTCCCATTATTATTTTGAAATGATAGATCAAGGCTTCCATCTTCGTATATACATCGCGTTTCTCGGGAAGATAGTAAGCCGGAGTATCGGCATGGAAAACGTCAGCCTCGGTTCCTTTAAATTCCTGCACTTTTTTATAAGCCTGTTCGATGATCGAAAGGCTTTCCCACATCTCTTCTTCACGCACCAGGAACCTGTCGTAACAATCGCCTGTTGTACCTACCGGTATTTTAAAATCAAATTCTTCATAGCTGCTGTAAGGTGAGTGAGCGCGAACATCATAGTCAACGCCGGCTGCGCGCAGGTTAGGGCCGGTGAAGCCATAACTTAATGCACGCTCAGCAGAAATTGGTCCGCAACCAATTGTGCGATCCATAAAAATCCTGTTGCGCTTGAACAGCTTTTCAAACTCTTTAAGTTGTTTCGGGTACTCTTCTAAAAACTTCTCAAGCCTTTCAAAAGCACGATTAGAGAAATTTCTTTCAAAACCTCCGATACGGCCAATGTTGGTGGTAAGGCGTGAACCGCAAACTTCTTCATAGATCTCATAAATGAGTTCGCGGTATTGCATCAGGTAAAGGAATCCCGAATAAGCACCGCTATCAACACCTACAATAGAGTTGCAGATAAGGTGATCGCTGATGCGCGCAAGTTCCATTATAATTATGCGGAGATAGTCTACACGTTTAGGAGTTTTTACGCCCAGCAGTTTTTCGCAGGTAAGATGCCAGCCCATGTTGTTGATGGGCGATGAGCAATAATTAAGGCGATCTGTAAGTGGCGTGATCTGGTAGAGATTTCTTCTCTCGGCAATCTTTTCAAATGCGCGGTGGATGTAGCCCACAGTGGAAGTGGCTTTTTTGATGCGCTCTCCATCCAGCTCCAGGATATTTTGAAACACACCGTGGGTGGCGGGGTGCGTCGGCCCGAGGTTTAACGTGGTAGTTGTTTTCTCAATACTGCCCTCGGGCAAAAGAATATTTTCACTCATGCTGTTAAGCGCTTTTAATAGAGCCGTGTTTAGCGGCCAAACATTTCATCATCCTTATCCACCCTCGTCTGATCTTCCAATGGAAATTCCTTTCTCATCGGGAAGTAATCCATTTCATCCACATTTAACACCCTTATCAGGTTGGGGTGCCCAACGAAGTTCACCCCGTAAAAATCAAAAGTTTCGCGTTCCATCCAATTTGCACCTGCATATAAGGCTGTAGCGCTGAACACGCCAGGGCTTTGAATGTCAGTATATACCTTAAAACGGATCCGCACATTATCAACCAGGTTGTGGAGATGGTAAACCACACACAATTCCTCTCCCTTCCTTTCGGGATAATGAACTGCCTGCAAGTCGGTAAGAAAACGGAAACGCAGCGTTTCATCATCAAAAAGAAACTGGAGCACTTTCAGGTTAAGGTCTTTCGGAGCGGAAAAAGTAAGCATACCGTATGGTTCAGACCATTCACCCAGCACCCCTTCAAATTTTTCGGTTAGCCGTTGCCGTATTGTTTCATTATTAAGCTCCATGAACAAACTTTGTTGCTTTTATTGTATGCCATAACCTGCAAGCAGGTCTTTATATTTATCGCTGTGCCTTCTCCTTAAACCTTCCATTTGCACCAGATCCTGAATTTTCAGAATACCGTCAAGAATCGCTTCGGGCCTTGGCGGGCATCCGGGCACATACACATCAACCGGAATTACCTGGTCGATGCCCTGCAACACGGAATAAGTATCAAAAATACCTCCGCTGCTTGCACAGGCGCCAACAGCCATCACCCAACGCGGTTCGGCCATTTGCAGGTAAACCTGCCTAACTACAGGGCCCATCTTCTTGGCAATGGTTCCCATCACCATCAGCAGGTCGCACTGCCTGGGAGAGAAACCAACCCTTTCCGAACCAAAGCGCGCAAGATCATAATGGCTCGCCATTGTGGCCATAAATTCGATACCGCAGCAACTAGTAGCAAAAGGAAGTGGCCAGATGGAATTTTTTCGCGCGAGACCAACCACTTTTTCAAAATTGGTGGCCATAAATCCTTCTCCCATGTATCCCTCAGGAACACCCTCGAATTTTATTGTAGTGTTATATTGAACCGGACGTGACATTTTTCAAAATTTTATTTGTGAGTAAGCTGACAAAATGCAGCAAATACCTCACCTTAATCGACCTGCGATGTTAATATTGCCTACTCTTCCCATTTCAATGCTCCTTTCTTAAATATATATATGAAGCCGGCCATGAACAGGCTTACAAACAAGGCCACAGCCATGAAACCTTCCCAACCCAGCTCGCGAAAATTAACCGCATACGGGTAGAAGAAGATCACCTCCACATCAAACAGAACAAAAAGAATGGCAACAAGAAAATATTTGATGGCGATAGGCTGGCGGGCGTTTCCCTTAATTTCAATACCGCTTTCAAAATTCTGCAACTTATCGATCCCCTTCCTTTTTGGGCCGAGCATATTACTTAACACAAGTATTGATCCTACAAGGCCCACAGCAATTATCAGCTGTAGTGCTACCGGAAAATAGGAATCAGAATTACTCGCCTGCATTTGTAAAAAGAAAAATTCCATAGCTGGATCGATAATTTGGGTGCAAATTAATGCACCCTTGCTGATTAACAATTAATAAAGTGGCAATTTAAGCGCAAAAAGTAAAAGCCCGGAAATATAGATTCCGGGCCCTAACTTATTAAGAATTTTGAATAATTATTATTTCTGAGAACCGCTTCTCTTCGGCGGCGCTTTAGGATCGTTCTTGGTGATAAAATCTTTATTGGCAAGCAACTGTTCGTCGGTAGGTTCAAGAGCTAAGGCTTTATCAACATACACAAGAGCTGCTTCCCTGTCTTTCTGATTATTGTAATGGTATCCGATGAAAAAACGATAAGCATTAAGCAGGCGCGTTTTTACATTTGGCTTTGTAGTGTCTTTCTCACCTATTTCCACCACCTTAGTGTAATAAGGAACTGCAAGTCCTTTTTCTCCTGTTGAATCAATCACTGCATTAGCATTTCCTAACATATAATAGCCCATGATATCTTCAGGATATTTTTCGGTGTATTTCACAAAGTAAACATTCGAAGAATCCAGTTGATTGGCGAGGTAATAATTGTAACCTGCATTAAACAGATCAACATTTGACGCGTTCTTTTTTACATTCATAACCTTGCTGTACCATTTTGCCGCCTCATTATAATCTTTTTGCTCTTCGTAAGCCCTGGCCATGCTCTTTATATACGACACGCGGTTGTTTTCGTCAGTATCCATTGCAATAGCTTTGTCTACCAGCGCAGCTGCTTCCGCTTCCTTACCGGGAAATTTCAGAAGGATGGTTGCATAGCCTGCATAATCGCCGGCCATAATTTTGTCGGGGTTCTGACGTTTGAAATATTCATCGTAGCTGGCTTTAGCATTAGCGCTATCGCCAATTCTATTGTACGCAAGAGCCTTGATACCGAACAAATTCGGATAAGGTGTTTGTCCGCCTTCGGCAATACATTCATCCGCTTTTTTAATCGCGTCATTAAACAAGCCCTGCGCATACTTCATCGAAGCCCTGTATGAACATGCTTTAGGATCGTCATCGGAGTTCTTCAACCATTTATCGAGAAACTCTGCAGATCGCGTTACATTATTGTCGTAGTAATAGCTGAAAAGATTAGCATAAACGGGCGCGTACGCAGGGTCTTTTGCCATCGCATCATTATAATATTTCATAAAAAGGTCTTCCTGTGCGAAGCCCTGCGTTTGATATACCTTACCAATACGATAGATGGCACGTGCATAGTTTGGATTTATTGCAAGTGCGGAATTGTAAGCCTGTACAGCGTTTGAACCATCAGCAAATTTCCGGTAAGCATCTCCAAGGTTTGTCCACACTTCCGGGTCTTTCATTCCTTTGATCTGGGTTGCTTGCTTTAATTTTTCGATGGCATAGGCGGCGTCCCCATTTTTCGAATCAGGGTTGGCGTTTGCAAATCCAACTGCATTCAATACGCCTACATTTTTTCCTTTGCTGAGGGAGATAGCTGTCTCAAAACGATTTTTTGCATCTGCTTTCTTTCCTTCCAATAATTCTACATGGCCCATGCCGGCGATCAGTAAAGCACTGTTGGGGTTGGCAGATAGATATTTTTGATACGTGGCCTTAGCGGCGGGAATATTTTCGAGGCCAATTTCAGCCTGCCCAAGAAGGTAAGCCGCATCCTCATTACCCGGATTCGCTGCTAACACCTTTTCAAGTTCAGCCTTGGCGCTTTTAAACCTTTCGTAATACAGATACTTCTTTCCCTGCTCAACACTCTGCGCAAAAACATTGCTCAGGGAGAAGAGGGTTACCAATAACATCAATCCCATTTTAATTCTCTTCATTTTTCTTTGTTTTTATTGTTCGGTTAGATGCAAAAACGGAGCAAAAATATTTAAGGAAGCGTTAAAGCTCCGCCTTGATTTAACTATTTAATGTTGATTTTTACGTCCCGGATGTCAAGTTCCATAGCTGGAGCAAGGTAAAACCTTCTGAATATCAATTGGCCTCTTTCGCTCCTTAAAAAATTGGCAAAGCCCATCCCGAGGCCATTATAATTCTCGCGAAGCAAATAATACAAACCACGTACCAAAGGATATTTATAAGTTGTTATGCTTTTCTGGTCGGGCTTTACGTAAGGTTTGCCCTCGCAAATTTCACAACGGATATAACAGATCTTTACCTTTTTTAACTGTTCTACCTGCTGGGGGATCTCGGGGTTACCGATCCAGGTAATTCCGATAAGCCCGATCGAATTTTCATTTTCACCCACAAAATCTATCACCTCAGAAGTAGATGCGGCAGCCTTCACATAATTCGTATCTACGGTTCCTCCTTTAAGGAGGCTGTCTTTAACAAAACGATAAGTACTGGTGGCGTTAAGGCCGTCGAAAATAATTTGCTTGGAAGTATCCTTTCCGGTCAGAAAATCTGTAAGCTGCTGCATGGTGAAGGCCGTATCATTGCTTTTTGCCGAAGCCAGCACAGCAATTCCGTCACGGGCAACCATATTCCATGAGGGCACGTAGTTTAAACTGTCTCTAAAGAAATTCTCTTCCGTTTCTGTGAGCCCGCGCGTTACTATCACCATTCGCGTGGAGGAGTCGCGAATAATATCTTTTAAACAATCTGCTTCTGTTTTAAAGCTTGCATTAATCGTGGTATTGGGATAGGTTTCCTTATACATCTGGAGTTGCTCCTCCATCACCGGCCTGAAAGATTCATCAACACTAATATTGATAATACCGTTAGAGGGCGAATCGATCGCAGGATCCTTATCTGGCCCGCAGCCCGCGAAAGTCATGATCAAAAACAGGAAAGCTGCACACCTCATTATCTGAAATAGTTTTTTTTGTACCCGCGGTAAATTCGGAAGAGGCCATACACAATGCAAATGCCTCCAAAAAGTTTCATTACAGGATCATTGAATCTTGCCTCAAGGCCGGTATCGAATTTTTCAATGAATACAAGAAACACGCCCATTCCAAGCCACAATAATCCCATTCCGAAATCCATTATGCTTCGCATTCGCACAAAACCTTTGTTTCGTGCAGACATGTTATCCTGTTCTTTATTTTCCATATTAACAAGGTGAACCGGCAATTTACAATTTGTTTGAGGAAGAGGGATGCAGAAACCCAATTATTCCACATCACCTACGCTTGTGAGGGCAAGTAACGATCCTTTATCTTTGCCTGCATGAAAATTCTAATGGTATGCCTTGGCAATATCTGCAGAAGCCCGCTTGCTGAAGGAGTTTTGAAAAAGCTTGCTGAAGATAATGGTATGGGATGGAAGGTTGACAGCGCCGGTACGCTTGGTTACCACTCTGGTTCTGCACCTCATCCGCTCAGCCAAAAGGTAGCAAAGCTTAATGGTGTAGACATAAGCTGCCAGGTAGCCCGCCAATTTGTTGCTGAAGATTTCGTTGAGTACGATCTTATTGTTCCGATGGCTGCAGATGTAATAAGGGATATGAAGATGATCGCCGGTAAGTTATTTGATTCTCAGAAAGTAAAATTATTACTGGAATGGTCGCATCCCGGCAAGAACATGGATGTGCCTGACCCATGGACGGATGCTGAGGAGCGGTACCACGAAGTGTATGCACTTATTAAAGCAGCTTGCGAAGAAATTATAAAAGAACACAAACAGTCGGCATAACAATCATGGCAAAAACCGGTATACCACAGGGCACAAGAGATTTTTCAGCGGCGGTGATCCACAAACGGCAGTTCATTCTGAATACAATTAAATCGGTCTTTGAATTGTACGGTTTTCAGCCGCTTGAAACACCAGCCATGGAGAACATCGAAACGCTGATGGGCAAGTACGGCGAGGAAGGCGATAAATTGTTGTTCAAAATTCTGAATAACGGGCTAAGCGACCCCAAAAATTCTGACAAGGCAAACAGCGGTTTCAGCAAACTCATGGAAGGTAAAACTTCAGCGGAGCTTACTGAAAGAGCTCTACGCTACGATCTGACTATTCCATTCGCGCGGTATGTGGCCATGAATCACGCCCAACTAACGTTTCCGTATAAACGCTACCAGATGCAGCCTGTTTGGCGTGCAGACCGCCCGCAGAAAGGCCGATACCGCGAGTTCACCCAATGCGATGCAGACGTAGTAGGAAGCAACTCGTTGCTTAACGAATGTGAGCTCGCTATGATCTATCACCGCGTATTCGTAAAACTTGGGTTGAAAGACTACTCGCTTCGCATAAACAATAGGAAGATATTAGCCGCCCTCGCAAGGCTTTGCGGCGCCGAGGAAAAATTGACCGACATCACCGTGGCGATCGACAAACTTGATAAGATAGGAATAGAAAAAGTTTCTGAGGAGCTTAAGCAACGCGGCCTTTCCGAAACATCTATCAATACCATCAAAAAGTTCCTTTCAATTGAGGGAGATAGTAATTCAAAGTTGAGCACACTTCAATTGATGTTTGGCCATGATGAAGAAGGCGCCAAAGGTGTTGGTGAATTATCAACAGTGATCCGCAAAACCGAAATCACGAATATAGAACTCGACCTTACACTCGCCCGCGGGTTGAACTATTACACGGGAACTATTTTTGAAGTAAAGGCTCCCGGGAGTGTGAAAATGGGCAGCATAGGAGGCGGTGGACGCTATGACGATCTCACCGGCTTGTTTGGTGTACCCAACGTTCCCGGCGTGGGCATAAGCTTTGGCGTAGACAGGATCTTTGATGTGATGGAGGAACTCTCCCTCTTTCCGAAAGAAATAGGCCAATCAACCCGGGTATTATTCTTTAACTTAGGGGAAGAAGAAAGCAAAGCCGCCTATGATGCCGCCGAAGACCTAAGAAACGAGGGAATATCCTGTGAGGTTTATCATGAAAATGTGAAGCTCGACAAACAATTTAAATACGCCGAAAAAAAAGAGATTCCTTTCATAGCTATTATCGGATCACGCGAATTAGCAAACGGCTCGGCTGTGATAAAGGACCTGGCCACCGGTAATCAAAAGGAAGTTCCGCTGCCGGAAATTATTTCTTACTTTCATCAACACTAAAACTAAACTGCCATACAATGAGAAACAGTATCAACTGCCTTCTTGCATTATTCTCTATTCTGCTTTTCGCATCGTGCAAAAATTCGGGTACGGATGCCCGTTATATTCCGAAGAATGCAGCCGTTGTGGTTCACCTGAACGGTAAAACGCTCACCGAAAAACTTCCGTGGGAAGAAATTCAGAAGAATGAAGCGTATAAGATGGTTTATGCAGACTCTTCCCTCAAAGGATATGTAAAGGATGTACTTGACAACCCGGAAGTAACTGGCGTTGATATCGCGAACAATGTATTTATATTCATGGAGGCTGATTCAGCCGGCAGTTACGTGGCTGTGCATGGCCGTTTGAAAGATGCCGAAAAATTCTCCGCCTTTCTTAAAAAATCTCCTGAAAATACTGTCGGAAAAAACGGAGACCTGAACACTTTAAAAAACAGAGCTTCTGCCGGTGTTTGGAATAAGGACCGTTTTTTAATGGTATTGGAATCACCTGATACAAAGAGTTCACCTTTTCCGCTGCCGGATGAAATGAGCGATGTGGCTCCCGGTAATTCAACGCAAGATCTCGCGGCACGGGCTTTCAAAATATTTGGAATTAAAGAAAAGGAAAGCCTTGCTGAAGAAAGGAAATTCACCAAACTTCTCGGCGAGAAAGGCGATATGCATTTTTGGATGAACACCTACGCCTTGTACAGCAATACTCCCCAGTTTTCCGCGATGAATATGATGAATCTGACAAAGATCTATGAAGGTTCATTTCTTGCCGCCACCGCGACATTTGAAAAAGGGCAGGTACTCGGCGAATTCAGATCGTACTCAGGGAAGGAATTAACGGATATCATTAAGAAATACAGCGGAAAAGGAATAGATAAGGATATGGTAAATAAGCTGAACAGTGATAACCTGGCCGCCCTGTATTTCGCAAATTTCAAGCCCGAGGGCGTGAAGGCAATGCTCGACCTGATGGGCATGACGGGCCTTGCGAATATCGGTCTGGCCATGGCAGGCATTACGATCGATGATGTGGTGAAAGGCTTTAAGGGCGACTTCCTGTTTGCCGTGAACAATATCACCAAAGACTCCACCACCTCAGATGCAAACTTTACATTCGCCGCATCGGTTAATGATAAAGATGCATTCAATAAACTTCTTCGCGCATTCGATAAGATGAATGGTGCGGGCAGCGAACAAAAACTGTATAAAGAAACAAAGGGTGATCTTTTTGCACTAAGCAATAAACAAACAGGGCTCACAGGATACATGAATGCTTCGCCTAAAACAATTGCGGTGTGGGATAAACTGTCTGGCAGCGCGGTTGGCGGCTATGCAAACTTTCAATACATAATGAAGAACATTCCGCTGAACCAAATGGATTCCGGAAAGACGGCCCTTTATAATTTGAATCTGGCCATGTGGCAGGATGCTTACCTTACGGGAGGGAAATTTAAAAACGGGGCGTATGAGCACCGTTTCGAAATTAATATGGTTGACAAAAACACAAACAGCCTGAAACAGCTTAACGATTTCTTCAGCAAACTTGCCGAGATCGAAAAGAAGAACAAAACGCTCACCGAAGGTTTTGAATCGCTGCAGGAAGCACAGAAAAACAAAATGGATGATGAAATGGGCGAGCCGGACAGTGATATAAGTTTGGATACAATTCAATAAATTGTGATGGCCGCCGCAAGCGGCCTTTTTTTATGTCGATCGTTTTTAATAAAGTCTGGCCCGTTTACCTTGAAAAAGATAAAATTGAGCGCTCCGAATTGTGGGGCCGCGAAGTTCATTTTGATAAAGGCGTTCATGTGCAGGTAACCGCGCCCAGCGGAAGCGGAAAAACTTCCTTCGCTCACTTCCTATACGGATTGCGAAAAGATTATTCAGGTACAATCACATTTAACGGAAAAGATCTTACCCGGGCCGATGCCGAAGAAATTTCGTCTATCCGCCAACGTAAGATGTCGGTTGTTTTTCAGGATATGCGCCTTTCGCCCGATCATACACTTTTTGAAAACATACGTGTAAAGCATGCGCTTGAACCCTTCCATCCTGAATCACAGATCAAAGAAATGTGCGCGCGGCTGGGCATTGACACCAAATTGCACCAGCTTGCTTCCAAATGCAGCTACGGTGAACAGCAAAGAGCGGCCATAGTGCGATGCCTGCAGCAACCTTTTGAATTTCTTTTATTAGACGAGCCATTCAGCCATTTGGACAATAACAACAGCAGGCTTGCGCTGCAACTGATTCTCGAAGAAGTTGAGAAAAGAAATGCTGCTATGATAATGGCAGACCTAGAGCTGAATGAGGATTTTCCTGCCACTAAAACTTTGCGCCTTTAACCGATGCCTTCATTCAATACGATATCGCCTTTTTTAATCACAGAGAAGAATCCGGCTTCCCGGATAATCACTTATGCAGGCCTTGGTACGGGCATTCTATTACTGCTCTGTTCTTTACAGATGTTCCTCAATTTAGACGGATTATTAAAAGAAAAAAATGTACGTAAGGAAGGCTTCGACTATGTGTCCGTTTCAAAAGTGATCACCAATGAAAACATGGGGCGCGATAACAGGTTTAGCCGGGTGGAAGTTGAAAAAATAAAGCAGGAGCCATTTGTTGAAGATGCGGCAGCGCTTACCTCCAACCAGTTCCGCGCCATGATAAATGCCGGGAACATCATTCCTTTCAGTACAGATATTTTTCTCGAATCAATAAAGGAAGATTTTCTTGACACGCTTCCCGCAAATTTCAGATGGAGCCCCGGGCAAAGGCACGTTCCCGTGATATTTTCTGCGGACTACCTCGAAATGTACAACATCTTCGCGCCCAGTCAGGACCTGCCCCAGCTTTCTGCGGCAACCATTGGCGCGGTTAATATTATTCTCGAATGTTCAGGCCCCGGCGGCGTACACACCTATACCGCAGGCATTGTTGCACTGAGTGACCGTATCAATTCTGTGCTGGTTCCTGAATCATTTCTCACTTTCGCCAATAAAAATATCGGGTATAATACAGAGTCGCCTGCAGCAAGGATCTTTATTAAAACGAAAGATGCCAACGACCCGAACTTCTTAAAATACATTGAAGAAAATGGGCTTCGCATCAATAAAGATAAGATGCGCTTTGGGCGAATTAAAGGAATGTTGCAAGGCGTGGTTTCAGGGCTTGGCATATTCGCCATTCTTGTGGTATTGCTGTCCTTAATGTTATTCAGCTTTTACCTGAAATTAATGGCTGCCCGAAGCCGGGAAAATCTTCAACTCCTGATGACGCTGGGTTACAGCCCAAAATGGCTTGAGAAAACCGTAAGTAAAAATTGGATCCCGGTTTATTTAACCATCACGCTCATCGCGCTTGCAGTTACCGCGATCTTCCAGTTCATTTTTTATAAAGCGGTGGATCACCGTGAAGGAATATCTGCTTTCCCATCCATTTTCACGTTCGCGCTTGCGGCAACAGTATTTATTTTATGTATCGCCATCAACAGGAGCACGATAAGGAATCTTTTGAAAGGAATGCACGCTTAAACAGATTCGTAAACCACTGCCGCTCCCTGCCCTACACCGATGCACATTGTGGCAAGCCCAAACTTTGTTCCGCGTTTTTTCATTTCATGCAAAAGCGTGGCGGAAATTCTTGCACCGCTGCATCCAAGAGGATGGCCAAGCGCAATGGCGCCCCCGTTCACGTTCACAATGGAAGGGTCTAAGCCCAGGTCCCGCATACAGGCGATACTTTGCGATGCGAAAGCTTCATTCAATTCAACTAAACCAAGTTCGCTAACGGTAATGCCTGCACGCTTTAGTGCTTTCTGAGAAGCAGGCACGGGGCCAATTCCCATAACGGAAGGATCAACTCCCGCAACTGCCATACTCCTGATTTTTGCAAGCGGCCTCAGGCCGTATTTCTTCACCGCGCTTTCTGAGGCCAGTAATAATGCAGCCGCTCCATCATTAATTCCACTACTGTTGCCCGCCGTTACCGTTCCGTCTTTTATGAAAGCAGGTGAAAGAGAATTTAACTTTTCTACCGGCGACATTCTCGGATGCTCATCAGTGTCTACATTAACCATTTCCTTTCCTTTCGGTGCCAGAATGGGAACAATTTCGTCTTTGAACTTCCCCGCCTGGTGTGCATCCTGATATTTCTTCTGACTGGAAAAAGCAAATTCATCCTGCTCCTCGCGCGAAATACTGTACTGCTTAGCCACATTCTCCGCGGTTTCACCCATTGTGTACGGATGATATTTTTCTGACAACCTCTTATTAACAAAGCGCCATCCCATAGTGGTATCAAATACCTGTGGATTGCGCTCAAATGCACCCGAGCTTTTCGGCATTACAAAAGGTGCGCGGCTCATACTTTCCACACCGCAGGCTATCATGAATTCCGCATCACCGCACGCAATTGCGCGGGCGCTGTCCATAACAGCCTGAAGTCCGCTTGCACAAAGCCTGTTCACTGTATTTCCTGCCACTGTTACCGGCAAGCCTGCAAGTAACAAGGCCATCCTCGCCACGTTGCGGTTGTCTTCACCGCTTTGGTTAGCGGCGCCGGCAATCACATCTTCAATTTCATTTACATCAACTTGCGGGTTTCTCTTGATCAGTGCAGAAATAACATGGGCAAGCATATCGTCAGGGCGAATTCCGGATAATGCTCCGCCATATCTTCCAATGGGAGTGCGTACTGCGTCTATCACATAAACAGGTTCCATATAATTAATTGATCTTTCTAAAAATTCAGGATGCAAAATTACCTGTTAATTCCTGAAAATCGCTTCCTTAGCCCTTCGTGTTGAATTATCTTTGCAGGATGCTTAAAAAGAATATCAGGGAGCAATCATTGCCTGAGCTGAAGGAATATTTTGAGGGGATGGGCGATAAGAAATTTCGCGCGATGCAGGCGTATGAGTGGCTGTGGAAGAAGAACGCGAGAAGTTTTGCCGAAATGAGCAATTTGTCGCTCGAATTAAGGGAAAAACTTGCGGTTGAATTTGACCTGAAACCAATTACGGTTGATACCACGCAGCACAGTTCCGATGGCACGTTGAAGTCGCGTTTCAAAACCTTTGATGGCCATTTAATGGAGGGCGTTTTAATTCCCACTGAAAAAAGATTCACCGCCTGTGTGTCCTCTCAGATCGGGTGCAGCCTTACCTGCAGGTTTTGCGCAACGGGACAAATGGACAGGATAAGGAACCTGGGTTTTGATGAAATTTATGACCAGGTAGCCATTCTTAATGAGCAATGCCAGAAAACTTACGGTCAAAACCTGACCAATATTGTATACATGGGAATGGGTGAACCATTACTGAATTATAAAAACGTGTTGAAATCGATCGACAGGATCACGGCTTCTGACAGTATGGGCATGAGCCCAAGGCGTATTACGGTTTCCACCGCCGGTGTTGCGAAAATGATAAAACAATTGGGTGATGATGATGTTCGCTTCAACCTTGCATTATCACTGCATGCCGCGGATGATAAAAAACGAAATGAGATAATGCCGATCAATGAAACGAATACCATTGATCATTTGGTGGAAGCGCTCAACTATTTCTACCAGAAAACAAAGAACGACATCACTCTTGAATACATTCTTTTCAAAGATAAAAATGACAGCATTGAAGATGCCGAGAACCTAATATCGATCTATCGTAAAGTGCCAACCCATTTGGTGAATGTAATAGAGTACAACCCGGTTGCAGGCGTATCTTTCATTAAACCCGATGAAGATGCCACACAGCGCTTTACTGATCATTTGGCCAAAAATCGCGTAAACGTCCGGGTTAGGAGAAGCCGCGGAAAAGACATCGATGCGGCATGCGGCCAGCTTGCCAATAAGAACTGATTCCTTTTACATTTTTCTTAACAAGGCTGAATTAAACCTTTGGCACCAATTTCAGTCTATGGTTGTATAAAATCAATAAACATGAAAAAAGTTATCGCATTATCATTCGTACTCGCCACCATCGGCTTTACGGCCACCGCTCAACAGGAAAGAGAAGAAAGAGCAGAGCGCCCGCAGAAGGAGCAAATGGAAAAACGTAAAAAACATTTTGAAGAGTTAGGCTTGAATGAATCTCAAAAAACCCAGATGCAGGCATTAAATGCCGAATTCAAACAAAAAAGGGAAGCCCTGCGCACCAGCAATCTAAGCCAGGAGCAAATGCAGGCGCAAAGAAAAGCGCTGAATGAGGAAAGAAAAACCCGCTTAAAAGCCATCTTGACCGCAGATCAGTGGAAGAAAATGGAGGAAATGAAAAAAGACAGGAAAATGCATCATAAAGGAAAAATGCACAAGAATAAAAAAGGCGGGATGCACAAAGGAACGAAAGGCGATTTTAAAAAATCGAAAAGTTAATTCTCAAAAGCTACTAAAACCCTAAAAACAGGAAGCGCAGGAAACTGCGCTTTTTTCATTTTATAGCTGTTAACTTTGCGGCTTCACTCCTGTTGAAAAAACAGTAAACGTTCCCCCATGAGCCAGGCCCCTTTCAGAAAATTTATCAACCCAAAGAAGAATAGCCAGATAAAAGAAGAATTACGGCAGGAAAAGAAGAAGGCAAAAAAAGAGCGCGCCGAGTATTTTGAAAAACAGAAGAAGGAGCAATATGAACAACGCCAGGCTAAAAAGGCTGCTCTTACCGCCGGAAAAGGCGTACCACGTACCGCTGCAAAAAAAGCCGGTGTAAAAGGCACTCCTGCTTCACCATCACCTGCAAAAAAAACTACTCCGGTAAAAATCGATGAGGCCATGCCTCTAAATAAATACCTCGCGCATTGCGGAATTTGCTCAAGGCGCGATGCTGTGGCATTAATACAGGAAGAGAAGGTGAAGGTGAACGGAAAGGTAGTTACAGAGCCCGGCTATAAAGTTCAGCCTGATGATGAGGTGATTTACAACAACAAAAAAGTTTTTGTAACCAAGAACCTTGTTTACATTCTTATAAACAAGCCAAAAGATTATTTAACTACCACTGATGATCCGCAAGGCAGAAAGACGGTTCTGCAGCTCATTGAAAAAGCCACGGACCAGCGCGTTTACCCGATTGGCAGGCTCGACAGAAATACTTCCGGCGTGTTGCTGATGACGAATGACGGAGACCTCACTCAGCAATTATCACATCCGAGCTATGAAGTGACAAAGATCTACGAAGCGAAACTCGATAAGCCACTCACAAAAAATGATTTCGACAAAATTCTGAAAGGACTGGTGCTGGAAGACGGAAAAGTAACGGTAGATGCATTGGCTTATGCAGATGCGAAGGATAAGTCTATTATCGGCCTTGAAATTCATAGCGGAAGAAACCGCATAGTACGCCGCATTTTTGAGCATCTTGGGTATGATGTGAAAGGGCTTGACCGCGTGATGTACGCGGGCCTTACAAAGAAAAATGTGGAGCGCGGCAAATGGCGTTACCTGAGCGAGAAAGAAATTCGCACGCTTAAATACCTCAAAAAATCAAACAAAAATCTTGGCAAGAAATCTTCCTGAAACGGTTTACGAAGATGATGACCTGGTAGCCCTCAACAAACCTTCCGGCATGCTCACCATCCCGGACCGGGAACAGGCGTATTCCCTGAAAGACATTTTGCTTGAAGAATATGGCAGCATTTTTACCATTCACAGATTAGATAAAGACACGAGCGGGTTGGTGCTGTTCGCGAAAAACGAGGCAAGCCATAAATACTACTCCGCCGCTTTCGAAAAGCGCGATGTTAAAAAATATTATACGGCAGTGGTTTCGGGGCAGCCGCCAGAAGAAGCCGGAGAAATGACCGGGCCGATCATGGAGCATTCTCTTCACAAAGGGATGATGATTGTGCACCGCAACGGAAAGCCTTCGCACACTTCCTATAAAGTACTGGAAAAGCACCGGTCGTTTTCATTAGTTGAATTTGAATTGCATACAGGCCGCACTCACCAAATACGGGTACACGCAAAAGATGCAGGCTTTCCTATTGCATGCGACCCGTTGTACGGAGACGGGCTTCCCGTGAAGCTTTCATCGATAAAAAAGAAATTCAAACTTTCTAAAACAGAGGAAGAAGAGAGGCCATTTTTGAACCGTCTCGCCTTGCATGCGCATCGCTTAATTTTTACGGACCTTCAAGGCAAACAAGTTGAACTTGAAGCACCCCTGCCAAAGGAATTCACGGCACTCATGCGACAAATATCGAAGTGGGAGAAATAACTATTTTCCTGAAGCGCGTTTCACCTTTGAGGTTCCAAACTTTCCTTTAATGCCATCTACGGCTTTGTAGAGTTTACTTTTCTTCGCCGTGTCAGAAAACAAATTCGTTTGTACAGCATCCCTGGTAAGTTCTGTAAGACGTACACCCAGCAGTCTTACAGGGGTTCCCCTCTTATACAGTTTTTTAAACAAATCCTTCAGCACCGGAATGATTTCATCATCTGCAGATGTATAAGGAATCGTGGTTTGTTTGCTAACCGTTTCAAAATCGGGATAGCGTATTTTAACGGCAACACAGCCTGTAACCATATTGTCACCACGAAGTTCATAACATACTTTTTCGGCCTGTCTTACAAGTTCTTTCTGAATATCTTCAACCTTAACAAGATTATCCGAAAAGGTATTCTCTGTAGAAATTGACTTTGCCTCGTGCCATGATGAAACTTCACTCATACTGATGGCCTGGCACTTCCGCCAGAGTTCAGTTCCCCATTTTCCAAATCTTTTTTCCAATTCAGCCTCACCGATCTCCTGTAATGAACTTATCCTGAAGATGCCCATTGCGTGCAACACTTCCTTTGCGTGCTTGCCCACACCGGGGATTTCGCCGACTTCCAGCGAGGAAAGAAAATCTTTTTCTTTCCCGTGCGGCACGTACAGGTAACCGTTAGGCTTAGCCTGGTTCGTGGCTATTTTCGCCATCATTTTGTTTGATGACAATCCGAATGAAATTGGGAGCCCGGTTTCATCCATGATTTTTTTTCGAAGATCGATCGTCCATTGCAGGGGCTCGAAGTATTTGTCCATGCCCGTGAGATCAATGTAAAATTCATCAATAGATGCCTTTTCAAATAGGGGTGCTTCCGCGGCAATAATGGAAGTGACCTTGCGTGAGTAATGGCTATAATCGGCATAACTGCCTTTTATAAAGATCGCGGCAGGACAAAGCAACTGTGCCTGTTTAGCCGGCATTGCCGAATGAACGCCAAACTTTCGCGCCTCATAACTGCATGCCGCCACCACGCCACGTTCCTTGCCGCCCACAATTACCGGCTTGCCTTTAAGAGAAGGATCTTTCAAAACCTCTACGGATACGAAAAAAGAATCCAGGTCGAAGTGCGCTATGATGCGGGGCCTATCCAAGAGAGATGATCATTGATAAATTTCAAGAAGTCCGTCAGGTAAGGTAACAATCACCTCCTTTTTCTTCTGATCCACTTTAAGTAAGCTTTCTTCATGAATCGGGATCAGTGCCTCTTTCCCATTTATTATAATTGTGCAAAGTACCTGATGAGGTTGCTCAATAACTTCCGTGATCGTACCAAGTATCTTTCCATCCTCAACCATGTTGAATCCAAGAAGCGCTATCGGTGCGGAAGGTTCGGCGTATTTTTTGAAATCAGCTTCAGGTAACCAAACTTCTTTGGGATAAACTTTTTTTGCCGCTTCCTTTGAATTCAGCCCGTCGAGTTTTAACAAGGTTTCCGATTCGTTTCGAACGGATGTTTTTTCTATAAAATATGGAATGAAGCTTCCTTTACTTTCTTCAATGAAGATGGCGGCAAGGCCTTTCAGAGAAGTTTTTTTTCCAAGGTTATGCAC
>JAFAGR010000026.1 GCA_023422565.1 Bacteroidota bacterium
TATGTATGATGATGTTCTTCAATTCCATTTTTTGAAAACACGCCTCCGCAACAGCAGCTATCTCCGGTGAGCCTTCAATGGTGTGCACAGTTTCCACCGCTTTTGACAAATAGGAAGTTGTTACGCCTAACGAAGTACCCAGTTCCAAAACATGCTTTGCCTCATAATATTTGGCGATGCGAAAAAGAAGCTTGCCGTATTTCGCCGGCTTGAGGGATGTTTTTGCAATACCCGAAACTGATCTTTTATTGTTCTTCAGCCTTGTTGAACCCGCACCGAAATCCTGCACGTTAAGAACACGCTTATCACTAAGTAATTTTTTGCGTGTATCCGCAACCGTTATGTAAGAGTCGTAAGATCTATTGTCAGTCAGCACATGCTTGACAAAATCGAAAACAAAGGGAGAATGGATGCCGTGGCCCCGGCCGTTGGAGGCGGTGAAATAATATTTAATGTATTTAACTGCAAGTGTAAGCGGACTGAACACTATCGGCCGGGATTAATTTTGTTCCAAACCTCAAAGGTATAGGGCCAGGCATGTTTTTCATCCTGCTCAAAACGTTTGGAAGAATCCAGTTGAAAAACGGTTTCGTCAATTTCCGGATAAAAAGTGTCGCCTTCAAGACTGGTGTGAACACGGGTCATGTATATCCTGTCTGCAATTCCCATCGTTTGCCGGTAAATCTCCCCGCCACCGATGATGAATATTTCTTTGAAGTGCTCTTTCCTCGCGTAAGCTATCGCTTCCTCGATCGTAGGCACGGAGACTACGCCATCTCTCGCCCATTCTTTATTGGTCGTGATAACGATGTTCAGTCTGCCAGGAAGCGGTTTGTTCACGCTCTCGAAAGTTTTGCGGCCCATTATCACCACCATTGCCCAGGTGAGGTTCTTAAAGTATTTAAGGTCGTTCGGCAAATGCCACAACAATTGACCGCCCTTCCCGATGGCATTATTCTCTGTTGCCGCAACTAAGTGAGAGATCATTCGCAGTTTGGTTTGATGATATTAAACAGCAACAGGTGCTTTAATGGCAGGATGGCTTTGATAATTGATCAGTTCGAAATCTTCAAATTTGAACTCAAATATGTCTTTTACCTCCGGATTGATCTTCATCTGCGGCAAAGAAAAAGGATCGCGACTCAATTGTAATTCGGCCTGTTCAAAATGATTGCTGTACAAATGTGCATCGCCAAAGGAATGGATAAATTCGCCTGGCTCCATGTCAACCACCTGAGCGATCATCATCGTGAGCAAGGCATAGGAGGCAATATTAAAAGGAACCCCAAGAAAAACATCAGCACTCCTTTGGTATAACTGGCAACTCAATTTTCTCTTACCATTCTCCCCCAACGGCGATGTGTAAAATTGAAACAGGCAATGGCATGGCATCAATTTCATCTGCGGCAGATCAGCCACATTCCACGCACTGATGATCAGGCGACGGCTGTCTGGGTTAGTTTTTAATTGCTGAATTAGATCAGTTACCTGGTCAACCGTTTTGCCATCGGCACCTTCCCATGAGCGCCATTGCTTGCCGTACACCGGGCCGAGGTCTCCATTTTCATCAGCCCATTCGTCCCAAATGCTCACCTTGTTCTCCTTCAGCCATGCAATGTTTGTATCGCCTTTTAAGAACCAAAGCAACTCATAAATAATACTCTTCAGGTGTACCTTTTTGGTAGTCACCAGCGGAAACCCGTCCTGCAAATTGAACCGCATCTGGTGGCCGAACACGCTTCGTGTACCCGTTCCCGTACGGTCACTTTTATCGGCTCCTGTTTCCATGATATGCTTAAGTAAGGAAAGATATTGCTGCATGGGTGCAAGATACAATTTGAGAAAAGATGAATCCGGCCCAAAAGCAGGCTGTGGAAAGGCGGTGCATAGCTTTCTTTTAACAGGCCGAAAAGCCATGAGAGCAGTATCTTTGCACATCGTATGAGTACAAAAGGTAAAGTATTGATGGCCATGAGCGGCGGTATCGACAGCACTGTTGCTGCCCTGATGCTGCACAAACAGGGCTACGAGGTGGTGGGAATTACCATGAAAACCTGGGATTATGCAACCAGTACCGGCCCCACGGGCAAGAAGGAAACGGGGTGCTGTAATATAGACAGTTTTAATGATGCGCGGCTGGCTGCGGTGCAGCACGGCTTCCCACATTTTATATTGGACATCAGGGAAGAATTCGGCGATTTCGTGATCGAAAACTTTGTGGATGAATACCTTGCGGGTCGCACACCGAACCCGTGCGTGATGTGCAATACGCACATTAAATGGCGCGCTTTATTGAAAAGAGCCGATGCGCTGGGTTGCGATTTCATTGCCACCGGGCATTATGCACAGGTTCACCAGCACGAAAACGGGAGATTTTTTATTCGCAAAGGTCTTGATGAAACGAAGGACCAAAGTTATGCGCTGTGGGGCCTTCAGCAGGATCTATTGAGCCGTACCCTGCTTCCGCTGGGCACTTACCATAAAACCGAGATCAGGCAGATGGCGCACGATTTCGGCTATCCCGAACTTGCCAAAAAAAGCGAGAGTTATGAAATTTGTTTCGTGCCCGATAACGATTACCGCGGTTTTTTGAAACGCCGTGTGCCGGGGCTTGAAGAAAGAGTGGATGGCGGAAATTTTGTTGACCCTGCGGGAAAAATTCTTGGTAAACACCGGGGCTATCCTTTTTATACGATTG
>JAFAGR010000041.1 GCA_023422565.1 Bacteroidota bacterium
ACCCTATTTCGCGCATCTTAAATGATAACATCACGACCGGGGGATCGTACGCAAGATTTCAGGAAGAGCTGGCCACCCACATCAGAGGTAATGCAGAAACGGAGGGTTCATTGCTGCGGTACACCAAGCAACTCACCACTGATGCAATTCATCAATACCAGGCACAATACCACGAAGCCTTTGCACAAGACCTTAAATTCAACTGGGGAAGGTATGTAGGCAGTAATCTTACAACCACTCGGGAATTTTGCGAACTGCTCACTAAAAAGCAATGGGTACATCGGACCGAGCTGCCGGGAATTATCTCTGGCGTAATTGATGGCGCATCGTTGAAACTGAGTAAGAAGTCAGGTCTTCCATTGGGAATGATCCCGGGTACTAATGCAGACAACTTCAAAGTGAGGCGCGGAGGTTACAACTGTGGCCACCAATTCTTCTGGGTGCCAGACAGTGCAGTTCCGGATTATATAAGAAGTCGGATTGGAGGTAAGGGACCGGCACTTAAAGCCAATTTCTTCAATGAGGATTTGAAAATCGATAAAAAGTTTACACCAGGTCAATTATCATTTATTGAAGGGGAGTCTGGTTTAAAATATGATTCGATCGTGAATCTTACAGGCGGTATTCCCGGAAAGGATATTTCAAACATCAGGCATGATCTTTTTAGGTCCGGCACAACCATTTATTCCATAATCGATTCAGATCAATACCGCATCGAAAGACATATTGATCCTGTCCGGAAAACCATTTACAATAACTACATGCGCGTTCATGCGACCGGCGGAGGACTGGGGTTAAACCTGTTCCTCAATCAGGTAAGGGAAGCCAGGAACCAAGGTTACAGTTCGTTAACGGTTACGGCTGCGGGAAGCAAGCAATATATCAAGGACTGGAATGGTTATGTCACCTGGGCAAAGTTCGGATATGAGATGTCGACTCCCTATCGTGAGAAGTTCTTATCCGTGATGAAGCAGCATGGCCGAAAGGAGAAGACCTTGTTTGAACTTGTGTCAACGAAAGAAGGCGAAGAATTTTGGAAGGAAGTAGGATTTCAGTGGCACGGAACATTCAATCTTGCAGAAGGATCGCAATCAATTAAAAACCTGCGGGAATATCTATCTGCTAGAAAAATCAACTTTGCGCTGTAGCTGAGAACTCTTTATCCAGCTCGTTACTCACGGACATAAAATCCCGGTGCTCAACTTCCTTTATAAAACTTTTCAAATCGGGAAACTGGCGGACAGCGTCCTCTGCTCCAAGTTCATGGAGTACGCTTAAAGCGGCAATTTTCCGCTTGATCACAATCACTTTTTGATCTTTCTCTGTAAGTTCCATTTTAGTTTATTGTTCATCTTCATCTTTGTCCCCATAACCAATATCCATATCACCGAAGTCAATTATAGTTCCATCACTTTCCCGAAAGTGAATACAGCCAAAAAACTTGGCGGTCCAGATCTTTCCATAGTCACCAACAACTTTAGACCCATCAATTGAAACAGCAAATTCAACCGCGGGAGAATGACACAATCCTAACGTGTCACCACATCGAGGGATGATATCTTTCTCCCAGAATTTGCAGTCAGTACAAAAGTTGCCCATCCAGTAAATTTAAACAATTAAGCTGCCTTTTCCTGCAATTTCTTGTACTCCCTGATTATTTGGTAAATCACCAATTCCTGACTGTACTGCTTTACGTTCTTCTCTTTTTTCCGCTTGGCCTGTTCTCGTAAAATGAATTGTTTAACATCGTCAGGGATGGCTTTCAAATTGATAATTGGCATAAGTAGTTAGTTGAACAAATATAATAATCTTACTCCAACATTTTTATCATTTCGGTAAGTTTCTTATCACAAAGAATACTTTTGTTCTGCGATGTAGAGCAGCGGTAGCTCGCTGGGCTCATAACCCGGAGGTCAGAAGTTCGAATCTTCTCTTCGCAACTAAAAACTAACTGCATGTCCAAAATTCTCGTGATCCGCAAGCCGGACAGGACCATCCACAAAGTTCCTCTTCAGAATAAAGCCACATTGATGGCATTTTCCAACAAGCTGCCAGATGGCCAGAAATGGACGTTTGAAGAAATGGATGAGAAAGAAGCCGAGAAGCTTCCCTTCATTGATCCTGCTTTCGTTTCGGCTGCAAATGCGCAGTCAAAATTGAAAGAGCTGGAAGGCCAGTCTGCTGAAAAGGATGCAAAGATTAAGGAACTGGAGGCGCAGTTGGCCGCAATGAAGGGCGGAAATAACGGTGCCGGTGATAAAACGGCTGACAAGCCTGAAAAAGCAGAGGCCAAAATTGAGCGCATTAATGCGGCTGCAACAGCTGAAGAGGTTGCCGAGATCCTTGGCGATGATGCCAGGAAATCCGTAATGGATGCAGCTGCCAAGAAAACAGCAAGTTTTTCTTAAATCCAATAAGTTAAACTCAGTATCCTTCGTAAAAACCACTCACGTTAAGTAAAAATTAATGGCCAAGCTCGGAACACTTCTGGAAAAGCTTTTTAAGAAAGCAGGTATCGAAATCTCTGATGATATCAAATCATTGGTGGAATTGGATACTGAGGTTCCGGACGCTACCGCAACGAAGCTGGATACTTCTCTATTGACAGTGGAAGCTGCAAAAAGCAATTTTGAACTGACCAAGCATTTCCGCAAAAGCATTTTAGGCATTGCAGACATCAAGATGAATGAATTGCTTGAGGAGTTGGGACTGCAGGCGGGAGATGATTTTACCAATGAGCAAAACTCATATGAGAAGATTGCCAAGCTTACCCGTCTTGCTAATGAAGCAGGTAAGAAAGCTGCAGCGGGGGATAAGAGAACAGCTGATCAGTGGGCTGCAAAGGAACAGGAATACAATAATCAGATCAAGGCTCTGAAAGAAGCTGCTGTTGCTAAAGACAAAGAATACAATACAACAAGGGAGAACGACCTCACGGCGTTCGAACTTAAGCAAATACTTTTTGGGAAAGACTATGTTTTTCCCAAGGAAATGGATCCCAATCTCAAGGTTTCAACAGCTTTGGGTGCGGTTCAAAACGCTCTTAATAAAGCCGGTGTTTCAATTAAAAGAAACGAATCCGGCCAACTGGTTATCGTGAATAAAGAGGGGCAACCCGCTTATACCAGCGATACCAATGAACCTCTCGAGGTTAATACTTTCATTGATGGCGCACTCGCGCAAAACAAGCTGCTGAAAATAAATGATCCTAATCAGCAGCAACCCGGATCACCCGGAGCACAAGTTATTCCTGGAAATAAAAGCCAGGGCAATTCCGCAATTGTTGCAGAAATCGATGCGCAGATGGCGGATCTGAACAAATAACAGAGCTCAATACTCATCTTTTTTCTTAAAAATTTTAATTCTCAACCATGAGCAAAGGTTTAGTGGGTGTAGCCCATAGCCTGCTGATTTCTTCGCGTGAAGCGTTCAGAGGTGCGGCACCCATACAAAAAATGACAACGCCTGGTTATCTCCAGTACTTGTTAGGTAATAACAAGCCCGATATAATCAGCACAGGCAAGGATGATGGTTCCGGCTATCTCCGTGATGTAAAACTTCGCTACCGTAACCGCGGCGTTCCCGGAAAGTCGATCACCACTGACGATTGTTCCGTTCAGATACGTCCCGCATATTTGGAAACTGATGTTCCTGCCACTTCTTTCCGCGCATTGGGCCTAACCTTCGAAGACGACCAGATCGCCAAATTTGAAAGGGATGCGATGGCACAGGTAAATGCAGGAAACCCGGTAATGACAGGTGTCATGAAGGATATCTATGAAGCAATCATAGAAAACCTCGGTGGATTGTTTGCGGATGTGAACAACGACTGTCTTGCCTTCCAGGCGGCCAACTTTGGTAAGAACCAGGTCACAGGTGTTAACACAGCCCGGGCTGTAAACTTCCCGCTGAGTACTGCAACCAACCCGTTGAACGAGGGTATGACATTGGTGATGGCTGATGCTATGGCCAACGAAATGAAACTCGCTGGTGCAACGATCGTGGGTGGTGGTTTGATCAACAATTATTACCTGCAGCAATCCGCAAAAGGGAACGACCAATCGGGTCTAAACACCTCAGCACTCGCATTGCCGAAGTTCTACTACGACCCGTATGTAGCAACGGCGTTGGGTGGTGCAAACCAGTTTATGCTGCTGGAAAAGGATGCCGTTCAATTTGTGAACCAGTGTCGTTTCCGCGGTGCTAAAGCCGGTCCAAAAGGATCTGACTTTTTCACCACATTAAGGGTGCCCATTATGGACAGCTTAGGCCAGGGGAATATGTCTGCATTTGAATTTGACCTGCAGATTACTTACCGCACTTGCGCTTCTGAAGTTCAGATCGGGACATACCAGGAAGGCGTGAACGAGCCCGTGCAACTTGGCCGTGGCTACAACTTCATCCTCAGTTGTGCTTACCAAACTGTATTTATCCCTGCTGATAGTTATGGTTCCGGCGACAGGCTGAGTGGCGTGAATGGCACACTACGTTACAACGCAACGAATTCCTAATGGATTGTCTGCAAAATAGAATTGGAATATTAGGCTGCGGCGCCCCGACAACGGGCGTCCAGCTTTATATTAACCAACTCCCTGGCGTGAGTATTGAAAAGATCTCCGCCCTTGCAGACGATGAACAGGAAACGTTTTTAGGTGTATGGGCTGATGTGGTCCTTCGAACGCTGAAGAAGTTTGAGATCCTGGTAAAAGCTGAGCTCAACAAATGTTACAAGATCACAGATAAAACTGTGGTGGAGTGCCTGATCTGCGAGCATAAAGCGCTTTTCGATGTTGCGCTCTGGTACCTGCACGGTACAGAGCTGATGATCGAAGTGACAAGTTCCGACACGATAAGCCGTTTTACCACGATGGATTTGGAAAAAGCCGAAAAACTGAAAGAAGAATTCTTCACAGAGTTCCAGGCTTCTTTATCTGATGCCATTAATTCTATCAATCCGCAAGACTCCGACTGTATCGAAACATGCATTCCGTGTAATGATTCAGTCAGGTTTGTAATGCAGACACCATGATCACGGTAACATCAAATATCAAAGAAGTACTGCAGGCCCAGTTGGATAAGATCCGGGAGTTGAAAAACAATCCTAATCCGATTATGCGTACGGTGGCTTTGACGGTACTTCCGGAGATGAGACGCAGAATTCATGTGGATGGAAAGGATTCTTCCGGTAATGCGATCGGTACTTATTCTCCCGGTTACATGCGCATGAGGACAGGAAAATCAAAAACCGGCCCTCGCCACAACAGAACATCGGATCCAAAGGTGATTCTCTCCTTAACCAGGCAAATGGAAAACGACATGGTTGTCGTTCCAACGCCCAGAGGTTACGGGATAGGTTACAACAATCCGTTGAACTTCAAAAAGGCCGGCTGGAATGAGGAAACTTATAAGAAAAAGATCCTCACCAAGCTTACAGACCAGGAATTGGAGTTAGCGGTAACCACCGCACAGGAATTCACACCGGAATATTTAAAAACTCTCTGATGCCATTCATTACGGACATAGTATGTTTTATCAACGATGCACTAAAGGGTGGCACCTTGGATAGAAAGAAGTTGCAGCCTGCAGCGTTTCACGGTTTAAGTACTGTGGTAGGCCGCAAGAAAGATGCTGCTGCTCCGTTGGAAATGATACCGGGGATTACGAATGAAAAAGGAAAGCTCTCCTTCATTCTCCCTGATGACAAGTTTTCCATTCAGCTTTATCATAAACTGCAAACCAACACGTACAGTTATGAGCCGAAAAGCTATGGCAACAGTCACAGCATCCGGAGCGTAAGCGAACTGCAACTGGTGGCCATCAACAACAGTAAGATCTCAGGACTTTCAAAAGATTGCCTGGAACCCTTGGTGCTGTTTGGGATGCCACAACACTTGAGTAATGAGTTAAACGCAAAGCTCAAGATCGAAAAATGCCTGATCACACCATTAGGATCTATCATGGATCCAGTGACCGTGTTTCGTCAGGAATACCCGCAATCACAATATTTCTTAAATGATCAGATGAGTATGTTCTCCATCCGCTACCGGGTTGAAATGGTTTTCTCCCAGGCGTGTGTGAACGCTTGCTTATGTGATTAAAACATCAATTCAAATGAAAAAGCTTCTCTTTTTATCTCTTTTGGTGATATCCGGTTTCGCGATATCCGCACAGACGCTTCAATTCAGGACGACAAACGGGAAGGCGGTCCCTTATGGCCGCTATCAAACCACGACTACTGAAGACAGCGCCCTCAACACATTGGACAGCATGGTGATTGCGGACAACAGCGCAGGCCTCATAGAGGTTTCAGTCGTTGCGGCGGACACTTCCGGCAATGGCGTAACAGGAAAGCAGATCTACCGTTACCACAAATCAGCGGGCACGCTTACGCTTTCCTCTGCGACCAATATTTCTGCGATCGTCACCGATACGGGTTTGGGAACGGCCACGTACACGTTCACAAAAGTGGATGATAACCTTGTTTTGAAGGTTAAGGGCAAACACACGGTACCGGTGAAGTGGAAAGCCCTGATCGTACCGATGAACATTACCAATTCACCATAAAACACCTTTTTGCCACCGGTTTAAGACACCACAATTTTTCAACTTTTCAATTTTTTATCATGAGTTCATATGCATCAATATACGGTTGCGGAGATTCCGAAGCAGAACACGTATGTCATGACTGTGCGGGTTCCAGAAACCGTGAATTCGCACGCACGCGCTCATCCGGCTTTATCAAGCTGGCCTATCTCGCCACTGTTGTAGGCGCTCCGACCACAGCGTCTGTGTGGGAAGATGGTAAGGCTTCAGGCGATATCATTATGATCCCTGAAACATCAGGAAGCTACGATCCCGGAGAGCCCAAAGAGCTTAAGGGTTATGGAAACAGGAAAGTTTCCTACGGCGCGAGAGAAATGACATTGGCGTTCAACGATCCTGATTACGTGGAGAACTACGCGTTCTACAACGAAATCATCAATCGGACGAACCTGGTGCCTTTCTTCTGCACTTCAGACCTCGTTCACATTTTTGACCAAGTAGCATCGATCAAAGCAAAGGATCCTGTTGCTGATGACCTGGAAGAAGAAGTGGTATGGCGGGTTGAGTGTAAGGTTACTTCTGAGAACCTTCCCACCAAGCACTCGCTCACCAGCATAAGGAGTGTATTCTCCTGCCCAAACGAATAGGGGGAGGCGACCCCCTATTTATCGCCATGGAGACAGGGTTCCCAATACTAACTGAAGTAGGAGGCTACATACCACCTGAAGAGGAAGAGTAGCCTCCTCTTTTCAATCCTTTGAAATGAAAAAGATATTTTCTTTATTGTTTATACTGTGCCTTTCGACTGTCGGCTTCTCTCAAAAGAAGATCAGCGAGATGACACCCGTGGCCGACGGCGCGCTTATTGACAGTTTTCACCTCCCGATAGTTGACAGCGGGATGAACAAAAGAATTCGCGGGTATCAATTAATTGCTGCCATTACAGAAGCCATTGCCACCACAGGTTTCGACACCTCCTATGCACGAAACGATTCTGCCTTTTACCAGTACAACGGAGTGGAGAAGTTCTCTCACTTGCTGAAGAGCTCGGCAGATACCGTTCCGGATCTCACCGCGGTACTGGCTAAGGGAAGTGCATTCCGCAATAACACCTCTATCGTAGGAAACCCCGGGAAGATTTTTCAACTTATACAAACCCACACTAACGAGGAAACCACCGGGCAATTGAAAATGGGTAATGGCATGCTGAACCTGGGCGTGTACAACCCTGACCTCTCCGTCATGGGCTTCGCAGCAACACAAGGCTCGGCATCCTTCTCTGCAGCAACAGCAGAAGGTAACGGCCCAATGGTTATAGTAGATACAATATTTGGCGAGTTCCTGTTTATTAATGAGGGGCAACAGTATGGCGTGGGTGTCGCTCAGGGCCAGATCTATTTAAAAATTAATAATAAACGAGTTTACCTGCCCAATACACTCCCTGCTCCTGGCGATGTGATGAAGGCCGTTAATGACTCTACAGTAATATGGGATGAGGTAGCCGGCGGCGGCAGCTCCGATGGCAACGGTATGTATTCCGGTTCCGACACGCTCGCGGGCAATACAACAGTTACAGGAAACGGCAACGATCTTTCATTCGATGGTAACGATCTGTTTGAAGTCGCTAACGCCAATACTGTTTCTTTCGCTGCAGGCCTCGCAAGCACCATGAATATGGGTGCCAGCAGTGTATCGTTCAATTATTCGTGGACGAACAATTCCTCCATGGGCATTAACGATAACGGCTTCTTCGCAAGCGGTTATACCATGGGCAGCACTTTCAAGAACGAGTTTGATGTGCGGTATGGCTTCTCCCGCATCCTGGCTATTTCTCCGAACAAGACTACGCAGTTCAGGATGGACAGTTCAAAAATCACGCTCTCGCCTAACGATAGTTTACAACTTTCCGTGGCTCCTGATGTTGCGCTTTCTGATACCAACATGAAAGTGTTGATGTGGCACCCTGGCACGAAAACAATTAAGTCCGCATCACAAACACCGGTGGTTTATGATACCACATTTTTCCAACTCGATTCTGTCGGCAGCGCCATACATATTCGACCGAGAGTTAAAGAATACATCATAGAAATCACAGGTGGTGGAGTGGGTGATACGCTGACTTATGACGTGATACGCAATACGATGGGGGAAGATCCAGTGGCAGGGTATGTAGGTTCGGGTGAGTATGTGTTTATTTTCTCTAACCCTGTACTTACAGTTGGAAAAACAACGGTGGAAATTATCTCAGGGCGTGAAAACTTAGACGGGACCACCAAAATCCGCTGCTTCACTCCCGGAACTACTGAGGTGAATATTAAAACATACCTAAGTGGATCACTTGATGAAAGTGCCGTTTCGCTACTTACCTCAGAGCCTGAGCCAGTATTTCTAAAAGTAACAACCTATTTATAATGAAACCCCTAACACTTCTGCTCAGTCTATGCCTCACCGTTAGTGTGAGTGCGCAGCTTACCAAAGTCGGCCCGAGGAATGCATACGTGTACAATCCTGGAAAAGCTGCGCCTTTGCACCTCAACTTCCCTGGTATGGGGCAAGTTGGGTTTGATGCCAACCGTCTGCTTTCTGACGGTTTCGGCTACCTGTTCACCAAAGAAGGCTTTAAGCCTCCGAAAGATGTTTTCATCGTGGTGATGCAAGATCAGTACGGCGCTTTCTCTCCATCCTACATCAAAGGAGTGCTCAACACTTTGAAAGGAATGTACCCGTTGATGGATACTGCTAACATCACCGTTTCCGGATTTTCAATTGGTGGCCAAGCGGCATACTCAAGTGCCATCGGAATTACTCCGAAAGCAATCTTTGCGCACTCCCCTGCAGCAATTGATGCAAATGCAACCGCCCGCATCATTGCGAATAAAATACCGGTGTACCTGTACGCAGGAGAAAACGACGGGCCGTATTTCAGGCCTAACGCAGAAGCAGCATTTAAAGAGATCAATGCCAAGGTTCCAGGCCTTGCAAAGCTGGAGATATTTCCCTCCACAGGTCATTCCGGGTGGAACAACACTTATAAATCTGCGGCCTTTTGGAATGCGATAAATGCACCCTCAACTCCTTTACCCCTGACCGCATTCGCCGGGAAAGACACAACCGTGCAGCAGCCGGCTGCCGCGCAGTTGCGGGGGGAAGCCACAGGCGAAGGATTGCAGTTTGCCTGGAAATCCCTCACCGCAGGATCCTCAGCATTCTCCAATCCTTCAATTCCTGCACCCACCTTCTCGACAATGGTTGCAGGCACTTATACGCTGCAACTCACCGTAACAGACAAATACGGCAAAACAGCAACAGATCAGGTGGTGGTAACCTTTCAGCCAAAACCGCCACCACCGGCCCCGAAAGAACTTTTCAAAGTGTACATCTCCGGGGTTGATTTCTTCGGCCTCGATAACGGTACCGTACGCAGATCTAAAGGAACATGGTCTGGCTCATCAGGTGTATTGGTTGCCTTTCCTTGCGGAACGCAAACAATCACAATTACTAACAACGCTAAATGGGTAATTAAATAAACTAATGTCCTTACCGTCCCAAAAGTCCCTAAAATGAAAAAATTACTTTTCATACTCATCACCCTGCTGGCACTTAAAACCACCGCCCAGCAAACCATCAACATCGGTGAATATCAGTGGCACATCATTGATAACGGCAACGTGTACACGCCCGTGGGTAACGATGAGGGGTACACGCTAACGCAGGTATCGGGCATCAGTGATGCCGTGCAGGGCGATGGCGCGCAATACACCACCATTCTGCGCACAGCATCGCAAAAGGTGTACGTGATCAACGGCGGTACCACCACCAAAACAGAATACTCCCTCACCGAAGCAGAAGAGCCGCTAAACCCCACCTATGTGCAAGGTCTTTACCGTTCCTACTTCGCGCTTTCCGGTGGCAAGGTCTACTACCTTCCCCTGCTCGCGGATGAGATCGGCCAGAACAGCGGATCTACCTCTACGCTGTGGATAGAACTCACGCAACCATCCGGAGGCCGCACGATCGATTCAATCGTTTCTGCTGCCAATACAGATTTTGGGCTAAACTACCTGATGGCAAAATGCACTGACGGCACCGTTTGGCAGTGGACTTCCGCCAGCACCACACCCGTGCAGCTCACATGGCCCGGTGGTAACACTAACGCCATTAGCATTGCAATGGTAGGCCCCGTGGCTCAGGTGATCATCACCGCCGATGGCGCATACACCCGCGGCTATTACGCCTCGCTTATAGGCGGCACCAATCTTACACACGCAGGAAGTTTTGAAGACATTACTGAAGAACTGGCGGGCCCCGTGCGCCCATGGAAAGAAGTAAAAACAACATACACTTCACTTCATTTCATTGATGCAAACGACCACATGTGGGCCATTGGCAACAATGCGCAGGGCATTATGGGCACCGGCGATCAGTACCCTTACTGGCGAACCTTCTGGTATAATTCAGCCCGCCAGCCTTATCGATGGAGCTGGGTAAATGGCGATCGCATTAAACCGATGACGCAGATTCCCGGAGAGTGGAAGAATCTTCGTACACACAACACCGTTACCTCCTACGTCTATGCGCAGGATATGGGAAACAACTGGTACAGCTGGGGAAGAAACAAAGGCCGCAGCCTGGGCAATGGCGTAAGTATGCTGGTGGCAGATGAAGCACTGATCAGCGAATACCTGAACATCCCTGCACCTCGTAAAGTGAGCCTGACACCGGGAATGATCTGGACAGTTCTTTCCGCGCGTGATACTGCAGCTTTGCGTACTCCGCTGGCTAACGCCGGCCCTGATCAATGGCGCACTGCAGGCACTACAAGCACCACACTTTACGGGCAAGGCTCTCATCAGCAACAGCCGGGCACCACCACCACAGTAACGATGACTTACGCGTGGACGAAGCAAAGCGGCCCATCCTGCACAATCACCTCGCCCACATCGGCCAATACCACCGTAACAGGCATGTCGGCCGGCACCTATGTTTTCCGAAACACCGTCACCAGCGCCCACGGATCCGATTACCAGGAAGTGACGGTGAACATAGCCGCGGAGGAAGAGCCTGAACCCGCGCCACCAACCAACACCATCTTTTGCCCATTCTTTATAAAGAACTGATGAAACCTGATACGATGAATTTCCTTCTTCAATTATGTACGAGCCTTGGATCAGCAGCCTTGGTCGGCTGGATGTTCTGGACCTGGATTACCAGCAAATTCAATTTCATGGAGCGTACCGATGCAGAAAATCGTGCTCGGATCATTGAATTGGAAAGAAAAAATGCCGAGCTACTCAGCAAAGAAGATCATTACATCATTCGAAAGGAAGATAAAGATGCGCTTGAAAGGCAGATCTCAGAATTGAGAAGCGATATCAAGCATATGCCAGAAAGGATCGTGGCTATGATTGAGCGGCATAACAAATAAATTTTTCATCATCAACACAAAATAAAATGAGCACTCAAGCTTCAAACAAACTGGCAAACACGATAACTTATATCGTACTTTTCCTCACCACCTTTCAGGGGCTTATCCCTGCCATCCCGATTAAAAACAACCACACCGTAACGCTCCTAAGTGCGGTAGTGATGTTGTTGGTAACAACCGGCACGTATCTCAAGAATTTCCTGTCAACTGAAATCGCGAAGGCTGCGCAGAAAGCTACGCATATCCTGTTTGCGATCGCAGTTCTTGGAGGTCTTAATGACTTCTTCGACCTGGTGAAGTTCAATGAGATCACGGACCAGTGGATAAGGTTTGGAATTACCCTCGCGATCACATTTCTCAATCTATTGGCGAAGCTTCTCTATCCAACGCCCGAAACAAAATCATTGATATGATTTTCAAATACCGGCATATCATCACGTTATTGGTGGCGGCGTTGCTGGTCACCTGTTTTGATGCGTGCAAGTCTGCTGAGCAGATCGCCAAAAAGCAATTAAAACAGGATGAACAAAACATCGACAAAGCCTTTGTGCGGAACCCGGCAATGGTTGCTGGTAAAACCCGCATTTGGTTTCCATGTACTCCGGTAAAATCTTCCGTAGACAGCGCGGCGCTAATTGAATGGTTGCGAAATCAGGAACAGGCTATTTCCGATTTCCTTCCGGAAGATGAAGAGCGGCCGCGCGATACTGTCGTTGATGTTTGGGAGGATTCAACGAAGATCAAATTCCTGACGAAGCAGAATGATTCACTGGCAAACGTACTGAGTAAATGTACCGGCACAATTCGATCACTTCAATCAGCAATTAAAAATGTGCCGGCCGTCCGTGATACGGTATGGATGAAAGATTCCGCGGAAGTAAAAATGGTTGAAGCGGTATGCGCCACGGTTGTTTCCGTGAAGGAAAAGAAAATAGTCGATCTCGAAAAGGATCTGGCCAAGCATCGTAAATACAAGTTCCTCTTCATGGGCCTTGCCGCGCCCACCTTAATAGGAATTGTTGCGGGAATATTTTGGCTGATCGGTCGAATTAAACGGAAGAAGAAAGAATGATGCTTACTGGCCATATTATCACGAAGATCACTCCTTCAATAAAAGGAAAATACGCGTGTGATATTGCTGATGCGCTTAGCCGGATCCTGCCTTTATACGGCATGGCTGATCCTGATATCTTTCATGAGTTTTGGGCCAACGTACTCGAAGAGAGTTGGGAAATGGGCCGCATGACCGAAAACCTCAACTATAAAGTTGAGAGCCTTATAGAAAAGTTCGGACGGCACAGGATATCGATTGCTGATGCAAAGCGTTACGGCCGCATTGATGGAAAGCAGAAAGCGAATCAGCCGGCGATCGCTAACTGCATTTATGGTGGAAAGTGGGCGAAGTTAAACCTCGGCAATTTCGCGCCTACTCATGGATGGGATCTTCGCGGTTCGGGCCCGATGCAACTTACCGGCTTTTGGATGATTGCAGGATTCCGCGATTACTACGCAAAGCGATTCGGCCACACCTACACCGTGGAGCAGATGGCACACCTTCTACGGACCGACCTTGAAATCGGCCTTCATTCCGCATGTTGGGTTTTCGCCATTGCAAAAAAATTGATCCCTGCAGCGATCTCTAAAAATCTTACTTCGACTCAAGTCGTTGAACGCATGAAATACATAGTTGAGAAAATCAACGGTGGTCACACAAACCTGCGCAAGCGGCTTGCGTATTACGAAGATGTAAAAATGAATGTAATGTGAATGTGATGGAACATTATAGCGAAATGCCGCCTATGCCCGATGTGGTTTATAAAACGGCAAAGACCGGCAATATGCACCACGGTTCTACGTGGATAGGCGGCGAGGTTCCGGCGCATCATGCTTCTATCGTCATTAATCCCGGGCATACCGTAACGGTTACAAAATCGGTCACCATTTGCGGCCTTGCTATTCACGAAGGAGGCGCACTATTGTTATCTCCAAAGCATACGATTGAATTCAATAATTGCGGAAACGTATATAAGTACGGCACTATTATCTCTCATCCGCTTTCAGGCATCTTCCACACCTTCAGATTTAAACACGTAGATGAATCAAAGTTCGTCGGCGGCGGGATGGACATAACGGAAAGTGATGTGGGCTATTGGGTACGTGGAAAAGGAAAGTTTGATTTCGTGGGCCCGTACAGAACGCCTTGGGTAAGGCTCGAAGCTGGCGTAGCAGTAGGCGAGAAAATTATCACCCTCAACCAAAATCCAGTAGGCTGGAAAGTCGGCGATGTGCTGAGCATCGTGCCCACAAAAAAGGGAGATATAACCGGGTTTGAAGAAAGATCGATCGTAAGAATTTCAGGCAATAAAGTTACCCTAAACGCTCCCTTGGATTTCGATCATCCTGTAGTTAAAAACCCATTCACCGGCCAGCTCCATACCGCGGAAGTAATTAACACTACGCGCAACATTATTATCGAAGGCACACCCGGCGGGCATACCCATATTAACATCATGGGTACAGAGTTTCAAACGTTTGAAAATGTCCGGCAACAATACATGGGCGTGCGGGATGTTTTGGGCCGATACCCGAACCACCTGCATCACCACAAAGGTGGAGCGGTTTATAAGAACGTCATTATTCTCGATAGCGATAACCGGGGATTTGTATCTCACACCTCACATAATATCCTGTATGAAGGCTGTGTCACACTCCGAACAAAAAAAGATCCATATTGGTGGGATGAGCCAACAGGGCGTTTTGACCGTTCAAACGACAGTAATAATATCACATGGCTTAATTGTATCGCTGCCGATCTGCGGTGGAATACTACGGAGGAATCACATCAGCTTTCCGGGTTTGTGTTTGGCGCCGGGAAAGATAACAAGTGCATCGGCTGCGTAGTGGTCGGCAATCGTGGCCGTTCTTCATCTGCAGGCGGCACCTGGCGATCATCAGCCAACTATGCGCCTTTTAATGTGTGGGTAGTTCTTGATTTCCTTTCTCATAATAATTACGCCTGCGGTTTTCGAAACTGGCAGAACGATCCAGCTAAACATGAAGTAAGTCATTTTGTAATTTATCATTGTCAAATTGGTATTGAATCAGGGGCTTACGGTAATGCGTATGAATGGAACCATGGGCATATTTTTGAATGCGATACTGCCATAGAAATTCACGCGCTTGCCATTTCAAAAGGCGGCGCTACCGATGAGTGGGGTTACATTTCTCACTTCAATAAAATTTTGTCAACAGACCCGTTACGCATTATGCCTCACGTGCTTCCGGGTAAGCCGATATTGGTTCGTGAGAGTGTTTTTTCTTCTGTGATCGTAGATGAGCTTTCAAAATCAACAGCTGAATCGGAGCCTGGATTATTTGATTTCGTGAATTGCGAGATAGGAAATTACGATGTGAGAGGAATCGCAGCAGGCTCCGCCATTCGTGCGCAGCAAAAAGGTAAAGCCTTTCAATTAACAATAAAGGGAATTGAATCAATCCCACCATTTGCAAAATAAAATTATCATGACTTCAAATAGTTCTGTTGCAGTAAATCTGAATTTCATTCACCGCCGCGGCGACACGTTCGTTAGGGAGTTGCAATTTTTTGCTGATCAGTCTTACGTTACGCCGTTGAACATTTCAACGGACACATTCAAACTACAGGTGAAACACAACGGTGCGGTGATCATGGAATTTGCTACAAGCGCCGGTCTTTCAATTGAGGGTTCTGATACGGTAAAACTCACAAAAACTGCAGTTGAAATGCAGATCCCGCCCGGAACTTACAGGTATGATCTGCAAAAAACAAGTTCCACGGGTGTTGTGACGACTGTTCTTGCAGGTGATTTCATTATTGAAAAAGACATCACCTCATGAGCGCAATAAAAATTTTCAATCCGCAAGGCTACGGGGTCAAAATCACAGATCCGGTAGCCGGTTATTTTGTCAAAGTGGTAACAGGATCAGGAACCGGAACAGGGGGCAGTGATGGCCGGGAGGTGCAATTACGGAACAATGGCACACACATTCAATGGAAATATGAAAACGAGGTGGCCTGGACTGATTTAATAACATTGTCTTCACTTACTGGCGAGGATGGGCTCAGTACGGAAATTCAAAATAATGGTACACACATTCAATGGAGGCGAGAGGGAGAGGTGAGCTGGACGAATCTCGTTGCCTTAGCTGATCTGCAAGGTGCAAATGGAAAACAAGTGGAATTTCAAAAGAGTGCTACTCATATTCAATGGAGATACGTTGGTGATCCAACTTGGATAAATATTGTAGCGCTTGATGACATAACCGGTCCTACAGGGGCATCCCCTACCTGGATAGATATTTCAGCATCGGCAACTTTTACTGGTTGGGCAAGTTTTACTCGGAAAACGGTTCTTTATTCGATAGCAGGCGGACTTATCTTTTTCGCGGTCGATGTGGAGGGTGAAAGCAGTGGTGGTTCGGCAACAATTTCATTTCCCGAAGGAACCGGCCATTCCTTAATTCCTGAACAATGGGATGAATTCAGGGCGCGGACAGCTACAGGCTGGACCACTGGCGAAGCGAAAATAACCGCAAGCGGGAGTGTGATTACTTTCCACCCCACAGCAGCGGCGGGAAACTGGCCCAGCTCCGGAATTAAGGTGTGCATTGGCGCGCTCCAATACGCGATAAATTAAGACGGCTCAATGGGGCACTTCCTAAAGCGAATAGGAAGCAGTTAAACATTTAGGTTAGAGTTCATGTGCAGCTGCTGACCTGTTCGCTTTTCAAAAAGTCATGTAAAGTTGCATGAGTACTTTGATTCATTTTCAGCGCTTTAACCGTCAAAAATAAAAGTTCGTGTAAAGTTGCATGACTTTCTTACCCAGCGAACTTATTAGCCACATTCCGGATCCGCTCATTCGCGCGATCGCGTTCACCGACAGTATAATGTTCCATGGTAATTACGGTGGACTTATGGCCAGCCAACCGAGATGCAGCCAGCAGGTCTAACTCAGTGGCGACCTCATCAAGGTTCAAATGTTTCAGCGAATAGAAATCTTTGTCAATGCCAAGGCCTTCTTTAACCTCACGACTCCACTTGTGTGAGATATAATCTCTGCGCGCAGGTACGCGCGAAGGCATCAGGTTTTTTCCAAACAGGTAAATATCCGATCCCGTCTCTTTCCGCTGGCTGGGCTTCTTCTGGATCCACAATGCGCCCTCTTCAATTTCCTTTACAACTTCCTCCCAAAACGGCAGAGCGATGAGCTTAATCGGCCGCTTTTCCTCCACAATCTTTTTGCGCTTGCGAACCCTCACCTTGAAGTACATTTCCTGCAGGTTGATCTTATCTGAGGTAAGGCGCAACAATTCCACCGGCCGGGCTCCGGAGTGGAAGAATATGTTCATAAACCGGTGGAAGAAACGATCGGTTTTTCGAAAGTGGTCGTCAACAAGTTTCCGCTCTTTGTGCGTGAGAAGTTCCCGCAATACAGATTCGGTTTGTTCTTTCGGCAGATACCGGTCCACCGGGTTATAATTCATCGCCTCCAGCTGTACACACTTAGTAAAAAGCTGCTGCAGATACGAGCGGTAATGATTGAAGAGGTGGCCGCTCCAGTAGTTTTTCACCCGCTTGCAGTTTTCCAGGATCATGGTAACGTGCTTGCGGGAAACCTCGCCGATCGTCAAATCCTGGTAATTGCACAGACGAATTGACTTCTCTATATAAACCAAGTTATTCCTGATGTCGGCCATTGTGCATTTTGCCAGCTTCAGGAGCTCCAAAGCTTTACGAAGTGCCGGAATAAAAGGGGTGTCCGGCTCAATCTCCATTACCGGCTTTTCAATTACCACTCTTTTATCGATCGGGTGGTACCCTTCATTTTTCAGGATATCAATTTCTGCTTGAATGATCGCCCGGGTTTCCCTCCTCCTGTCTTCCAGACGGCCAAGGTGGTTCATCCCCTTAACAACGCACAGCTTTCCCTTTGGATATTTTTCCAGATGCAAGGGGTCATAAAATCGGTACTGAATGCGCCAGTTCTTTTTCGTTGTGGCGCCTGGCTTATCCCAGTTAGCGGGAAAAATGGAGATCTTCCCTACCCAACATCCGTTAGGTAATTCAATTCTTTTCTTTGGCATGACATAATCATTAAAGTGTTAACCTTTAGTGTTAACTCTTGAAAAAATATGTCACAAAACAAGGGGTCAAAAAACGGATGAAAGCCGCGCCGAATGCGGCTCTCATCTAGTGGGCCCACCTGGGCTCGAACCAGGGACCACCTGATTATGAGTCAGGTGCTCTAACCAACTGAGCTATAGGCCCGCAAAAGCATGACTGCTTTTTGCAAGGCAGCAAAAGTAATTAAATTTGGAAAGTTTTCGAGATTTCTATTGAATCATTTTTCTTGCGAGCATCAATTTGCAGCCTTCCATGGTGAAGTATTATTTCGGGAATCATGCCGCAGCGGTCTCATCACTTACAAAGCCCTTTATCAAAGATTCCCATTGTACCTCCGACAATCCAACCATTGCCCCCGCAGCAACTACTACATTACGGACAGTATCTGTAATTTTTTCTGTAGCTGTATTAGGCCGCTCATTCCTTCCGTGGTAGGAGGCCACAATTTTTTGACCCTCCCTTTTTAAAATAAAGGACGAAGTAGCTTCATTGCTGAAAAAATGTGCAACGTCTTCGCCTTTCGTATGGGGATCGGTGCAGGCTCGTACCTGAATAACTATACTCTCGTCTGCAGCATCAATAGCGTTTTTCAACACTTTTTCCGCACGTACCCAGTCATATCCTTCGCCGGTAGAGGAACCAGGTCCGGGTATATCGATCTTAATGAAATCACCTTCTTTTAGTTCACCGCCTTTACCCACGGGGGAATCGATTTCAAAACCCGCGGTAGCTTTTCCTGCAATACTTTGCCACTTTCCGGGACGTAAAAAACTAGACTTGATAATTGAAAATACTTTTATTGCCTCCCCAACACTTTCCTCTGTTCTCGAATGTTCAATATCCACCGCTTTACCCGTATGGTTCTCAGGGATCATATAGTTGTCAATTGATTGCATTACCAGGGTTTTGATAATCTTGTAAAAAATTATGCCATATCCTTTTCACTAACCGATTAAAGCGGCTTCACACTTTGCCTTTAGTATTCATCTAAACCATTATTCATTACATTTGCGCCCGGTTTTAGGCTTCCGGCTTTAACCTTTCCTTAACCCGCCGGCAATTAGATTTGCCCACACTAATTTTTTATGAGAAAAATTCTGTTTGCTGTTGCTTTCCTAATTGCGGGCTCTTCCGCAATTGCGCAAAAAAAGAAAATGCCTAACCTGGGTAACCGTGCGGCTGATCACATAATGATCCAGCTTGCTACCGACCATTGGCTTGGCGCTCCGGACAGTATCAGCAGCCATCTCAAAGGTTTAAGCCGCGGCGCAAATATTTATATTATGCTGGATAAACCTTTTAAAGGCAACCCCAAGCTCAGTGTGGGCGTCGGCCTTGGCGTATCCACCAGCAATATGTTTTTTAAACGCATGGAGGTGGATATCACCTCAACCTCTGCAACGCTTCCTTTCATAAGCCTGGATACCTTACCTCATTTTAAAAAATACAAGTTTGCCACCACCTATGTGGAGATCCCGCTTGAATTGCGTTTTATGAGCAAGCCTGCCGACCCTAACCATGCCGTGAAAGTGGCGCTGGGCGTGAAGCTGGGCACGATGCTTAAAGCACAAACAAAAGGAAAGGAGCTTCGTAACGCATCCGGAAATGCGGTGAATAATTACATTGAGAAGCAATCCACAAAATCATTCTTCAATTCCACACGCCTCGCAGGAACATTCCGCGCCGGCTACGGAATTTTCGGCGTGTTTGGCTCATACTCCTTCACCAACCTTTTCAAAGACGGAGTGGCGGCGGAGATCAATCCTTTGCAGGTAGGGCTTACCATCAGCGGACTGTAAGTGGCCCAAGATTCAGGCTGCAAGCTAAAAGGTACAAGTTCCGGCAGCGATCAATTTTAAACCTATTCTGACTACAAACTGCAGAGTCAGAATGGGAAATTTTTATCGCGTCGCCGGTATTGATCTATTAAGCTTCGATTGCAGCTTTCCCGCCTCTGGCGGGGTCGCACACTTTTACTGCAGATTCGCTATTAAGCCCTCTCCCAGGCAGCAATCGAAACGTACTGATTATCTAATACAACCTATAGTCCATGACTACTGACTTTTGGCTCCCGACTAAAGACTGCAGACTTCAGACTAACCAATTTGGCTTAATTTTGCGGCTCAATCTCCACTATGAGCGACCAGATCAGGCATGAATGCGGCCTTGCATTCATCAGGTTACGAAAGCAGTTCAGTTATTATCAGCAGAAGTACAATACTGTTCTTTACGGGCTTAGCAAGTTGTATCTCCTCATGGAAAAGCAGCACAACCGCGGACAAGACGGCGCCGGTGTAGCTGCGGTGAAACTGAACACAGAACCGGGTTATCCCTTTCTTTACCGGATAAGGAGCAATCATGCGCAATCCCTTTCAGACCTTTTCTCCCGCATTTGGAACGAGATAAATGAAATTGAGAAACTACAACCCGGCATCAAACATCACCCGGGTTTAATGAAAGGCCATATTCCCGTAATGGGAGAAGTTTTGCTTGGGCATCTTCGTTACGGAACCCAGGGAAAGAATGAAGTGGAATTTTGTCACCCCTTCATTAAAAAGAACACCATCCCCACGCGTAATATGACTCTCGCCGGGAATTTCAACCTGGTAAACACCGATGAATTATTCCGGGAGATAAATATTGAACCCGATTCTTTTGACCGTACAAGCGATCTCGCGGCAATGATGGAAGTGATATACCATCACCTGGTTCTGGAAGACGAAAGGTCACCCGAGAAATTAAACCTGCTGAATGTACTGAAAGCCTCGGTGCCTTTGTTCGACGGGGGTTTTCACGTATCCGGCATTATCGGAAACGGCGATGCATTTGTATTGAGAGATGCGCACGGTATCCGTCCTTCCTACTATTACATCAGCGATGAAGTGATTGTGGCGGCAAGCGAAAGAGCCGCGATACGCACAGCCTTTAATCTTGAAGAAAATGAAGTGAAGGAGCTGATGCCGGGGCAAGTGCTCCTGGCCTACGCCGATGGAACCTACGAGGTCACGCAACTTCTTCCCGCGCAGGAAAGAAAGGCCTGCAGCTTTGAAAGAATCTATTTTTCAAGAGGAAGCGATGAAAAGATCTACAAAGAAAGAAAGGCGCTCGGCTACCAACTAAGCAATACGGTACTTCATGCGGTGGACCATGATCTGAAAAATACCATCTTCTCCTTTATACCTAACACTGCGGAAACCGCTTTTTATGGATTGATAAAGGGTGCGGAAGACTATCTTAATAAAATAAAAGTAGAACGCATACTTGGTTGGTCGAATGACTTCGACGAGGAGAAACTAACGGAGATGGTTAACCGAAAAATTAGAATTGAAAAAATAGCCATCAAAGATGTTAAGCTCCGAACTTTTATCACGGAAGACAGCAGCCGAAACGAAATGGTGCAACACGTGTACGACATTACGTATGGCACGGTTCGCCCGGGTGAAGATACGCTGGTGATCATTGACGACAGTATCGTTCGCGGCACTACACTTCGCGAAAGTATTGTGCGCATGCTTGGCCGGCTTAAACCCAAACGCATCATTGTGGTTTCTTCATCACCACAAATTCGTTACCCGGATTGTTACGGGATCGACATGAGTAAGATGGGCGACTTTATTGCTTTTCGCGCGGCTCTAAAACTTATCGAAGAGAGAAAAATGGACGACCTTCTTCCTTCCCTTCTTGAAAAATGCAGAGAGATGGAAAAAGATAACAGGCTTGATGAAGAGAATGTGGTAAAACAGGTTTACAAACCGTTCTCTCTTGAAGATATAACCAACAAAATTGCTGAACTGATCACTCCTGATAACTTCGACATACCGGTTGACGTTATCTTTCAAAAAATTGAATCGCTTCACGAGGCATGTCCGAACAATACCGGCGACTGGTACTTTACGGGCAACTATCCCACAAAAGGCGGCAATCGCGTGTGTAACCGCGCCTTCATGAATTTTATGGAAGGAAAGAATGTGAGGGGCTATTAGCAATGTGCTAATGTGCAGATTTGGAGATGTGATAATTAATGTTGCAAGGCGCGGGCGGCAAGCAACATGATGCTGGCTCATCAAAAAAAAGAGTACGGTGGCAATGCATTGCGACGCTGCGAAACGTGGCACTATGGACTACAAACTAATGACTACCGGCTAACGACTGCCATAGATCTCATTCAGCACCGCCGCGAGCCTTACCCCGCCTTTCAACAATTGTTCGTTCAACATGGCGATGTGATCGAAATTATACCGGTAACTGAGTTTTTGCTCCGGTGATACGCCCGCATAAATTTTTTGCGCACATTCATACGATTCGAGCAGCCATTCTTCAACAGGAGCATTTCCCCATTGCTTACGCTGGGCGGGAGTAGTGTGGTTTATAGCTTTCTCATATTCTGTGTAACTCAGTTGCTGAAAATTTACAAGCCTCTCATCCCACAACTGGTGCAGGTTTATATTATCATTGAACCACATCACGCGGATCCGGTTTCCGCCAAGATCTTCCTTCCGGCCCATGTGAAGTGGCTGGTGCATGTCGCCCACTATATGGATCAACAGCTTCAAATACATCACTTGTTTTTGATGAGGGAGGTCCTTCTTTTGTAGTTCATTTTTCAGAAATTTAAAAGCACGGTATGCGCCTTCCGTAGTATCTGCAGCGAGGTATTTATAAAATTCGCTCTTCGTTAGGCCTGCAGGAAAATTGTCATAATGCCAGGAAGAAATATAATTATAGGCTGAATCAGATTTTATAAAGTCAGCCCAGTTGCTGCTCATCGCGAGGGATTCATTACCCAGCACCTGTTTCACCTTGGATCTTGCTTTTGCAGAAAGATAGCTTTCAGCAATTTCGCCGACTATACGGTGCCCAAGCACACCCCATGAAAATCCCGTGAGTGGAAGAAACATCAAAGCGAATCCAAGAAACTTTTTCATCAGTGAATAGTTTATTTCTTGGTCTGTTTTGAATTTCTAAAAGCGGCCTGGTAGGTATCGATCCATTCCTGCACGCTCACTTTTTTCATTAGTTCGCCTATTAATTCGTACGGGATATCGTCTGTATCCTTAAACCGGATGCAACTTTTGCCCATGTCTAATTTCTTCTTCGCATGCTTTGGAAATTCTTCGGTGAACCACTTCAACAATCTTGGCTCTGCATATATTCCCATATGATAAAGCGCGATGAAACTTTTTTGATTAGCCAGCATCAGGAAGGGCAGCGGTTGCGAGGGGTTACAGTGATAACCTGCAGGAAACAGGGAATGCGGCACCGAATAGGCGATCATCCCGGAAGAAAAACCTTCAGCGTATCCTTTCGGAAGATTCTTTAAAATAACCTGGCGAAGTTTTGTAACTGCAGCCTTCCGGTCATCAGGCAACTGCGCAATGAAATTTTCAACTTCGTTATGAACAGCCTTTGCCATAATATAATTTTTTATGCGGCGGAGATACTTGCTAATTCCTTTTTTATCTCCTTATCAAAGAAAAATGTTCCGAAAGGTACAAGAGATGAGAGAAATGCGAGAGTTGCCTTCCAAAAAGACCAGCCGCGCTCCATCCATACGCGAAGCAAAAGAATACAAAATGCCACGAACAGCACTCCGTGTGCCCAACCCAGGTATTTCACCGGCAAGGGCTGATCAGCAAAATATTTCAAAGGCATGGCAATGAATACTAACAGAAGGTATGAGATCCCTTCAATGATCGCGATCCACCTGAATCTGTTTAAAGCAACTTCTCCCTTATTCATGTTAAAAATTTTCGCGAAAATACTTCAATCTCCTCTCATTGCACCTCGCTACACCTGCCATTAAATTGTTAATGAATTTTAGCAAGTTGCTTGCAGGTGTGGCACAATTATTAAATATGCAGGGCATCTGTTGAAGCTGATCAAATACCCGCGGAAGCATGGTCGTTGCTAACGATTATGAAAACACCTTTACTTCGAAACCTCACCGCAGGCGCGGAGTGAAAAAGCTCAATAGTCTTTGATGAAGCCGGCTGAACATTTGGCCGGCTTTTATTTTTTTGATCAAGATCATTTTGCGAGGCCGGTCTTTTTCCAGTCTTTGAAAAGGTTGATAGTGCTGTCGCTCAACCTTGGCTTCTTTGCAGGCATAAATCCTTTTTCACCCGGGTGCATTTCAATTCTCCTGATTATTTCATCAATGTTGTACACTACATCTGTATAGTTTTCCAGTGGAGGTTTCTTTCCGCCTTTAGAGGGAAGATGGCAGGGCGCGCACGATGCGGCTACCACAGGCTGTATATTTTTTTCATACGAAACCGCATCGGCAGTCGACGCAACCTTTTTTGATGATGTGCAATAAGTGAGAGAGGCCACTGTAAATACAAATATCAAAACAAAATTCCTTTTCATGTATTTAATTTAACCGGCCGAAAATATTGTTTTTCACCATGCTTTCCTAAATTTAAAGAGTGAAAACATTATACCTCGTAAGGCATGCTAAGAGCAGTTGGACAGATACTTCCGTTTCTGATTTCGACAGAAAGCTTAATGAGCGCGGTCTGCGCGATGCGCCGGAGATGGGAAAGCGGTTGCATAAAAGAGTGGGTGATGTTGATGCCTTTGTATCAAGCCCGGCAAAACGCGCAAAAAAAACATGCAAACTATTTTGCAAAGAATTTGGGGTTAGTGAATCAAAGATCATCTATATCGATAGCCTCTACCTGGCCTCACCTCAAACCTTCGCCCAGGTTATCTCCTGGTTTGATGACTCAATAAAAAGCGTGGCCGTCTTTTCGCATAACCCCGGCATCACTGATTATGCAAACTCATTAAACCCTGAAGTGATCATTGATAATATGCCAACCTGCGCCATCTTCGCGGTGCAGGCTGACGTGAAACATTGGAAAGAGTTTGCAGATGCAGAGAAGAAATTTCTATTCTTCGACTATCCGAAAAGGTTATAGTACTACTTCTTTATAAAAGATTGCCGGTTGGAAAAATATACTCCCGAAAATATGAGCAGGCCTGCAATGATCTCTGCCACCGAAAGTTTCTCACCGATCACCAGCATTGCTATTACCGCAGCAAACGCGGGTTGCGAATAGATATAGCTCCCCGCTACTGAAGCTCCGAGCTTTTTGATGCCGTAGATGTTGAAAAGATAAGCGAAGAAAGTCCCTCCGATCACTATGAGGAACATTGCAGTCCAATCAACCGTTGCATAATTACTCCACGGAATTTCCGTGAACTCATTCCAGCCAAATGGAAGTATGAAAAATGTGCCGATGGTGAATATCATCCGCAGGATCATTATTGGTGGGTACTTCGTCATCAGCGGTTTTACAAGAATAAAGTAGGCTGCATACGAAGCCGCGTTTATCACAACCAGTATGTCGCCCAACACAGGGTCTGTGGCTCCGCCTCCGCTGGTTCTGCTTCCGATCAAAATTGCAGCGCCTGTTATTCCGCACACGAGGCCCGTGATCTTGAATGAGGTCAGCCTTTCTTTCAGCAACCATGCAGCGGCCAGAATGATGATGATCGGCGTAACCAACATCAGCAGTGATGCATGAATGGGATAGGTAAGCTGCAACCCTTTCAAAAATAACAACTGGTTGAGTGCTATTCCTGTGAACCCGCAAAGGATAAACCTTCCTGCATCCTCTTTTCTGATATAGCTCCGCTCTTTTTTAAAAGCGAACAATATCCACAACATGATGGTGGTTATGCCCACGCGAACTACATTAAGTCCGAATGGCTTTACCAGATCATTATTCATCAAATGCTTAATTGCAGAAAAATTTATCGCGAAAAATAAATTGGTGGAAAGAAGGGCAAGGTGAGGCAGCAGTCGCTTGTGCAATTAATGTAATTTTTGCAAATATCGTTTTTAGTCATCAGTCGGTAGGGCAAAGGCAAAATTCAAAAGTAAAAATTCAAAAAGTCCCGAAGGGACGACATACATATAACCGTATGCAAGCAAAGCGCAGCGTACGGACAAAGCGCCAGCGTACGAACCTAAGTCCCGAAGGGACGGCATACATATAACCGTATACAAGCAAAGCGCAGCGTACGGACGAAGGCGCGGCGAACAGAATCCAAGTCCCGAAGGGACGACATACATATAACCGTATGCACGCGCAGCGTAGCTTACGGAACAAAGCCCCGTAGGGGCGATGTAGCATCAAGCGCAGCGCAGCATACGAAAAAAGGCTGCCCGTCGCCGGAACAGCCTTATACATACTAACCCATAACATCCAATAGTAATCAACTCGCCTGTATCTCGCGAATCTTGGTGCGGATCTTTTCCTCAATTTCAGCAGCAAGTGCGGGGTTATCCACCAGCAATTGCTTCACCGCTTCACGGCCCTGCCCGAGTTTGTCTGCATTGTAGCTAAACCAACTTCCGCTTTTCTGCACAATACCCAGTTCAACACCCATGTCAATTATCTCGCCCACTTTTGAAATTCCTTCGCCATAAATAATATCAAACTCGGCCTGGCGGAAGGGCGGCGCTACCTTGTTCTTTACCACTTTCACTTTGATGTGGTTACCGATCACTTCATCGCCGTCTTTCAACTGTGCAACGCGGCGGATATCCAACCTTACAGAAGAATAAAACTTAAGCGCATTACCGCCCGTGGTTGTTTCGGGGTTCCCGAACATCACGCCGATCTTCTCCCTCAACTGGTTGATGAATATGCAGCATGAATTTGTTTTCGAAATGGTTGCCGTAAGCTTTCTCAAGGCCTGGCTCATTAACCTTGCCTGCAAGCCCATCTTGCTGTCGCCCATCTCGCCCTCAAGCTCCCCTTTAGGTACGAGCGCCGCCACAGAATCTATCACCACCACATCCAGCGCTCCGGAAAGGATCAAACGATCGGCAATTTCAAGCGCCTGCTCGCCATAATCCGGTTGCGAAATAAGAAGATTATCTATATCAACCCCAAGCCTTTGTGCATAGTTACTATCGAAGGCGTGCTCCGCATCAATGAATGCGCACATTCCGCCTTTCTTTTGCGCCTCGGCAATCACATGTATTGCAAGGGTTGTTTTACCCGAAGATTCCGGTCCATAAATTTCCACCACTCTTCCCTTCGGGAGGCCGCCGATGCCCAGCGCCACATCCAAACCGATGGAACCCGTTGAAATTACTTCCTGTTCTATATGCCCTCTTTCGTTCATCATCATCACCGACCCTTTACCAAAATCCTTATCGATCTTGTCCATGGTCAGCTTCAAAGCCTTTAATTTTTCTGCGTTGCTCATTGTTTCTGTTTTAAGTGATGTATCTGTTTGCGTGTAAAATTAAATGTAGGGTCAAATGTAAAACATAAAATTTAATAACACTAATTTATTTAGTATTTTAATGACAATTTTTTTAGCGTAAATAATCCCGGCGGATATTCACCGGGATTTTAGGGTACGGATCAAAAACGGTGAACATAAGCACAAGGTGCGCATTTCTTTTATTCAGGTCAATACCTTAAATGGGGGTAAAAGGGGGAAGGGGATGTACGATGTACGATTTACGATTTACGATGTACGATGTAGGATTTACGATGTACGATTGTTTTGGATCAAATAATACCAAAGTTTGATACTATATAAAAGAGCCCACGATTGAAACCGTGGGCTTTATTATTACAGAGATGTAATGTGCAACAACTGTCGTTCAACTACAAACCAGGAACTACCAACTAAAAACTAGTTATTGTGGATTTTCGTACATATACAGATCATCTACAACCGAGCCGGCAGCCATTTCGCACACGGGATTAATAATTCCGTTCTTCAATCCATAAACCCAGCCATGAAGGTGCGGGCCCTTCCTCGTTTTCCACGCCTTTTGAATTATCGAGGTCTTCGCGAGGTTCATCACTTGTTCCTTAACGCTAATTTCGGTAAGCAGGTCTGCGCGCTTTTCCTCGTCTTGCACAGCATCCACTTCAGTGCGGTACTTGCTGTACGTATCCTTAATATTTTTCAGCCAATGGCTGATGATGCCGAGATGGTTTCGCGTCATCGCCGCCTTTATACCGCCGCAACCATAATGGCCGCAAACGATCACGTGCTTTACCTGGAGGACTTCCACGGCATATTGCAAAACGCTTAGCATATTGATGTCGGAGTTCACCACAAGGTTGGCAATGTTCCGGTGAACGAAAATTTCTCCCGGATCGGTACCGGTGATCTTATCGGCCGGAACCCTGCTGTCGCTGCATCCTATCCACAAAAACTCCGGCGCCTGCTGGGCTGCGAGACGTGTGAAAAAATCAGGATCAATTATTTTTTGTTCTTCTGCCCAGGCCTTATTGGCCAGCAATAACTTTTCGTACGCGTGCATATTTTTTAATTTTTCTAATTTTTTTAATGAGCGATGTCGTCATACTGAACAACACCATTTTTACTGATTTCATTTTTTTGCCAAAGGCGGGTAGACACATTGTAGAAACTGCCATTAACCTTTACCGTTATGTTCCGGTAACCGGCCTGTTCCCTGAATTCATTGATGGTATCGGTAATATCCAGGTCAACAAATTCAGCGCGAGATACATCGATCACTACCTTACTGTTGTCGGGTATTTCAGCGAGTTTTTTCTTAAGAATGGGCTTGCTGAAAAATGAAATGTCTTTACGCAGCCTGAGCATGTAATTATTTCTGTCTTGCACCATATAAATTGATGAGCGAAAATTATCCCTGATGATGTAGAACACCGCGAGCACAAGGCCGATCATTACCCCTGTTAAAAGATCGGTAAGTACAATGCTGCTCAAAGTAACAACAAATGGCATGAACTGGTGCCAGCCTTTTTTGTAATACTCTTTGAATAATGAAACCTTTGCGAGCTTGTACCCGGTATAGATCAACACCGCGGCAAGTGCAGCTTTAGGGATCATATTTAATACCGTGGGAAGAAATAAAATGCTTACCAGAATAAGTGAACCATGAATGATGGTGCTCATCTTTGATTTCGCACCGGCATTAATATTCGCACTGCTTCTCACAATTACACTGGTTAGCGGGAGGCCTCCTAAAAGTCCGCTTACAATATTTCCGGATCCCTGAGCCATTAGTTCACGGTTATTTGGTGTGGCGCGTTTTTCAGGATCGATCTTGTCAACCGCTTCAATGGCCAGTAAGGTTTCTAATGAAGCTACCAGCGCAAGAGTAAAAGCGGTGATCCACACGTCAGGGTTATTCAGAAATTGCCAGTTGGGGAAGGTGAGCAGCCCTACAAACTCCGGCAAACTGTCTGCTACCGGAAGATTTACAAGGTGATTGGTTGATAAGCCTCCTCCTGCCTGTACCAACAACACTCCCACCAAAACTACCACCAACGGCCCGTTCAAAATCTGGAACACCTTTTTACTTTTCATCCATTTTGTGTCGAAAAGGATCATCAAGGCAAGGCCGGCCACACCGATGATCATGGCTATGGGCGTAATGTGTCGGATAGCTTCTGACAGCGAACTAAATACACTTCCCGAACCGGCGCCCGCTGCTGATCCTTCAGGGCCCACATCATAACCCACCAGGTAAGGAAGCTGTTTGATGATAAGTATAATTCCGATACCGGCAAGCATTCCCTTGATCACACTGTTGGGTATGTAATCTCCAATGATACCCAATTTCAGCGCGCCCATAATTATTTGCAACACGCCTGAAATGACCACCGCCAGAAAAAATGCTTCGATCGCCGGAAGCTTAAGTACCGCCGCGGCAACTATTGCTGTAAGCCCCGCCGCCGGACCGCTCACACTCAACTGGCTGCCGCTTAGTGCACCCACTAAAATTCCGCCGACAATACCCGCCACTATACCGCTTAATTCATTAACACCACTGGCCACCGCAACCCCAAGGCACAATGGAATTGCCACCAAAAAAACCACTATCCCCGACGAGAAGTCGGAGGACAGGTTCCTCAATATATTTTTCATAAAGCTTACTATTTGAATTACTGCATGATCGCATCACACACCACCGTATAGCATTGGATATGTTGCCTTATGAGCGGCAACGAAGGCCGGGCCACGGTTTCAGTGTTGCGTAAAAAAATGATTAACTGAAGATGATCAGCAGAATCGGGGAGGATAGTAAATTTCACGGCCGGGAGGAAGGGGAAGTTTTTCGGCCCTGTGAATTTTATGAAGTGAAAGGCTATTGATAAGTTTCAATGAGGTAACATCGTGATCGTGGAGGTATTCTTCCTGGATAGAAGTTGGCGCTTTTGTTTCACCCGATTTCTCTTCCGTAGGCGTAGGTGGAGCTTTCTGCTCCCGGTCTCGCTGGTCGATTGAGGATAAAGTTTCAGAAGGATACACCACAAAATTTGCACCCGTGAGCAGCAACAGGCAGGCGCACATAAGCGCTGCAGAGGTAAACTGCAGAAGCTTTTGATATATGCTTTTTGTATCTGTCGCTTTCATTGAGATGCAAAAATAAACAATTTTAATTTGGAAATTTGATGATTTGACAATTTGGTGATTCGATAATTAGCTTTTTAGCGCTTACTCTCCATTTCGGCAATTTTCTTCTGTGCATTCTTATTACCCGGATCAAGTAACAGCGATCGATTATAATTTTCAATTGATAAGGCAAAATTTCCGTTGAGCATAAAGGCTTCTGCCAGGCTATCGTATACGTTAGCAGAAGCAGGAAAAAATGCGACGTTAGCCCTAAACACGTTAATGGCTTCTTTCGTTTTATTATCTTCCAACAGATCATAACCCAGTTGATTGAGATACTGTTCTGTTTTGGGATACAGTTTTATAATGTCATTTATATAAGGCTGAACTTTTTTTATCACCTCATTAGATAAGGCAGAATCTAGCCGAACAGATTTGTGGTGGAATTTATCCAACTCCCGGATCGGCTCACTCACCTTCGTTCTTCCGGCATCATACTCTTTAGCCTTTGCCTCATTTAATTCGAATGACAGGAAATTTCTTGGCGAGTTTTCGGGCATCATCATTCCTGTTAGAAAAAACCCGTTTTCAGAAAAGTATTCGATCACTTTCGAGGCTGCATAAGCCTCTATCCTGCAACCCGGGTGTTTCACCTTTTTAAAATCAGTGCTCATTGGCTCTCCGACAATAACCTGCCCGCCGGGTTTCAATTTGGTGGCTATATCCCTGAGCATTTTGTTTATAGCAGTGAACTCATGAAAGGTGTTGTTTATTATGATCCTGTCGAACGTGTTATCGGGTAAATTCGTTTTTGATTTAGTGCCAATCACCAGTTTGAACTGATTGGTTTGAGGAGTGCTTCTCAGCGAAGAGAAATGCGAAACCACTTTGCCAAGCTGATCTTCGTTCAGGTACACCGTATCGATATCCTGCACATAATAAGTAACACTGTCCGTCATCACAGAAAACACGCCTTCCAGCCAACCGCTGGCTGCGCCTACGTCTGCAACCGTTTGACCATTCTGAATGCCATAAATCTCCATCAATGACCTGTAACCCTCACTCTCTTCCCGGTTAAATGCAAAACCATATTTAAAAAGCCGGCCAGGATGAATACTGATTGTGGCTGCAGAATCTTTGTTGTTGTAACGCGGCTTTGAAAACCTTTGAGAAAAACAATTTTCATTCAGTAAACAAAGGAACAGCGAAAGAGATAGGAAGGAAAGGGTAGGTTTGATCATCATTAAAAATAAGGAAGTGAATGTGGAGCGAAAATTAGTGCGTCTCCAAAACTCCGTCACCACGATTGCGTACCGCATTAAATATTCAAACCGCCGCAAACGCTTATGGTCTGCCCTGTAACATAACTGCCCATATCCGATGCGAGGAATAGGGCTGTGTTGGCGATATCCTCTGTTGTTGCAAACCGTCCTAATGGAATGCCAGCCTTATATTTTTCTCCGGCCTCGCCTTCTTTTAAATAAGCGGTCATGTCAGTTTCTACAAATCCGGGCGCTATCGCATTGCAGCGGATGTTGCGGCTGCCAAGTTCTTTTGCAATACTTTTTGTAAAGCCAATGATGCCCGCTTTACTGGCTGCATAGCTGCTTTGGCCGGCATTTCCCATTTCGCCGATCACGCTGCTCATATTTATTATGCTGCCGCTTTTTGCTTTCATCATTGGCCTGATCACATGTTTAGTCATATTGAAGACGCTTTTCAAATTCACCTGCATCACTTCATCCCATTGCTCAGGCGTCATGCGCAGTATCAGGTTATCCTTTGAAATTCCTGCATTGTTCACGCAAACGTCAACTCCTCCAAATGTCTTCACCACATCATTAACCAAAGATTCGCATGCTGCAAAATCGGCCGCATTGTTTTGAAAGGAAAGTACCTGCACGCCGTGAAGTTTCACTTTATCTTCCAATGCACGCGCTCTTTCTGCACTGCTGTCGCTCACATAGGTAAACACCACGTTAGCCCCGTGCTCGGCAAACTTCAGCACAATTCCTTCGCCGATGCCGCGCGCCGCACCCGTTACAATTGCAGTTTTTCCGGTTAATAATTTCATGTTGGTTATTTTATAAGATTTGCGCGAAAATAAGGAGGGAATTGCTTCTTATGGTTGTTCGCACAAGGCTTTTATTTCTTCAATAATTTTTCTGTCGTTACTAAGCCTCGGCACTTTGTGTTGCCCGCCCATTTTATTTTTTGAAGAAAGCCATTTCGAAAAAGACCCTGCAGGAAGGCTTTTCAAAATAGGTGGACGAAGGGCAATGTCTTTGTATCGTTTCGCTTCGTAATCGCTGTTCACCTGCTTTAAGCCTTCATCAAGCCAGTGCGTAAATTCATCAAGGTTTGCAGGAGGAGTTTCAAATTCAACAAGCCATTCATGCGCGCCATTGCTGTTATCACTCATATACACCGGAGCCGCAGTGTAATCGGCCACGCGTGAACCCGTTTTTGAACTCGCCATTGCTATTGCCTGGTCAGAATTATCCACGATCACTTCTTCCCCAAACGCATTCATATAATGCTTCAACCTGCCGCTCACCTTTACCCTGTACGGGTTCAGCGAGGTGAACTGGATAGTATCTCCCACAAGGTAGCGCCAAAGGCCGCCGGTGGTGCTGATCACAATCGCGTAATTTTTCCCGGTCTCCACATCGGCCAAACCTATGGTTTGCTTAGTGCCGTCGTGGTAACTGTCTACAGGCATGAATTCGTAAAATATTCCGTGTTCGGTAAAGAGCGTCATGCCATCATCTTCAGGATGGGTTTGCCCGGCGAAAAATCCTTCGCTGGCATTATAGATCTCGAGGTAATTTATTGGTGCGCCCATGAGTTTTGTGAATTGCTCACGGTAAGGCACAAACGAAACTCCGCCGGTGATATACAATTCCAGGTTCGGCCACACTTCATGAATGGTTTCCTTTTGTTTTATTTCAAGAATGCGCTTCAATAATAACAGCGTCCATGTAGGCACGCCAGCGAGGGAGGTTACATTTTCTTCAGATGTTGTTCTGGCGATCATTTCGATCTTGCTTTCCCAATCATCCAATAAGGCAATGCTGAGCTCCGGGGTCCTTATCCATTGCCCCCAAAACGGCGAGTTCTGCATAAGCACTGCACTAAGATCGCCGTACTGCACATCTTCCGCAAGCCTGCTTACCTGGTGCGAACCGCCCACCACAAGGCCTTTGCCGGTAAGGAGATCGCTCGCCGGAAAATTTTTGTAATAATTAGTAAGCACATCCTTACTCGCCTGGTAATGATTTGACTGCAGGCTTTCCTCGCTTATCGGGATGAACTTACTTTTATCGCTCGTGGTTCCGCTGCTTTTGGCGAACCAATTCACCGGCGTATTCCACAACACATTTTGCTCCCCGGCCATCATACGCTCAATGTAGGGCAGCATATCAGGATACTCGTGTATGGGCACGCGGTTCTTGAATTCCTTTATGGTAAAAAGTTGGGAGAAGTTGTAATGCTTTCCGAAAACGGTGTATTGGGCTGATGAAACAAGGTCTTGCAAAACTTCCCTTTGCGAGGCCACCGGGTAATTGGTCCAATTCTCAATACGCCACGCCCGCAGCCTTGCTAGTTTGGAAATTACCGGAGATAGGAGTTTCATCTCAGGCAAGATAAAAAATTATGGTTGAAATTGGCAGAGAGTGCTTATTGCTCGCTTTTTGCCTGCTCATGCAGGTAGTCCTTGCGCTTCAATTCGAAGTTTCTGCCGAGGTAGAGCCTTCTCACATGTTCGTCTCCTGCAAGTTCTTCTGCAGTTCCATGCCGGAAGATCTTCCCATCTATGAGCAGGTATGCACGGTCGCAAATGGAAAGTGTTTCGTTTACGTTGTGATCGGTTATCAGGATGCCAATATCCTTGTATTTTAATTTGGCAATGATCTCCTGTATGTCTTCCACGGCAATGGGATCCACCCCGGCAAAGGGTTCATCAAGCAAGATAAATTTTGGATTTACCGCCAGCGCCCTCGCTATCTCTGTTCTTCTGCGTTCACCGCCACTCAATGTATCGCCGTTATTCTTTCTAACATGGTGCAGCCTGAATTCGGATAAAAGTTCCTCAAGTTTCTCTCTTTGCTCCGCGCGAGACATCGGTGTCATTTCAAGCACAGCTTTTATATTGTCTTCAACAGAAAGTTTCCTGAACACACTTGCTTCCTGCGGGAGGTAACCAATGCCTTTCTTCGCCCTTCGGTACATCGGCAGGGTGGTAATATCTTCTTCGCCCAAATACACATTTCCTGAATCAGGCTTTACCAGCCCCACCACCTGGTAGAAAGAGGTAGTTTTTCCTGCACCATTCGGACCGAGCAAACCCACTATCTCGCCCTGACGAACATCGAAAGACACATCATTCACCACGGTTCGGCTGCCGTAAATTTTTACGAGGTTCCTGGTTTTTATCGTAAGGCTTGCGTCAGGCATTTTGCAAATATGGAGGAATTTGATGAGTTGGAAATGTGAATAATATGCTCAACCGGGAAGCCGGCACGGAAAGCGTTCAAACATCATAATTAAAATCGCCGGCTTTAATAAGTGCTTGGTTCACAATATAGATGCCCTAAAATACGTTACTAATTTCCGATATTTGAACACCTTATTAATTTTTAAAACCAAATGATCAAAATGAAAAAACTTTTCTTCGCGCTCGGCGCATTGGCAATCTTAGGTACAAGTTGTAGTAAAGATGAAGCCACCCCTACGCCTCCGTATGAATGTACCGCCTGTGCTTCTGTACCTGATGCGGCTGCGGCCAATAACACCTCAAGCAAAGGCATTTATAAAGGCGTGGTCACGGCATCTTCCGGTACCATCACCTTCAACATATCAAACACAAGCGATACTATTTACGCGGTACTGGTTCTTGACGGACAGACTATAAACCTCGCAGCCGCTACGCCATGGAGCTCCGGCAGTTCATACATTTCAGCCTTCACCGGAATGTTGAATGGCCAACCGGTAACCGTAAATTTTGAAGTAGGTTCAGATGGTTCAACCCCAATTATTACTTCATCAAACATCCCGGGCCACCCTAATGCAGAATTTACCGTTGTAAAAGAAACTTCAACCATGCTCATTGAAGGCTTCCAGGGAACGTACACCGAGGGAACTTCAACATCCGGCGTGTTCAACATTCTTCTTTCCCGTGATGCGAATATCTGGGGTGGAAGTTCGCGCGAAAACGGCGACACCACATCGCAAAGCCACAGCGGCATAATAGACAACAACAGGATCATGGAAGATGGCACGCACATTGGCACGCTGAACGGAGACAACATTTCCGGAAGCTTTGTGAACAGCTCTTCTCAAACCGTTACCCTTCTCGGCAGAAGAACTTTATAATTGAATCTTACAAAAGAAAAAACCTTGCGATCGTGCAGGGTTTTTTTTCTTTAAAACTGCATCGTTTATATTTACCGCTATTTTCACACCCATGAAAGTTATAGACCACATAAAACAGGCGAAAGACACCCTGGTTTCCTTTGAGATCCTTCCTCCGGTTAAAGGAAAAGATATCCAATCTCTTTTTCAACTTTTGGATCCTTTGATGGAACTCAAGCCTTCCTTTATAAACGTTACTTATCACCGCAGCGAACACGTTTTTAAAAAAACGGCGGAAAACACATTTGAAAAGGTGGTGGTTCGTAAACGTCCCGGCACAGAGGCGATTTGCGCGGCCATCATGAATAAATACAATGTAGATACGGTTCCGCATCTTATATGCGGAGGCTTCGATATTAATGAAACTGAAGATGCGCTTATAAATCTTCATTACCTGGGTATTGATAATGTACTCGTGCTTCGCGGCGATGCGGCGAAAAATGAAAGCACTTTTGAGCCCGAACCCGGCGGACACCGGTATGCAATTGATTTGTTGAATCAGGTTTGCAACCTTAACTCCGGCGTATATCTCGAAGCCGACCTGAAAAATTCGGCAAAAACAAAGTTCTGCATCGGCGTTGCGGGTTACCCTGAAAAGCATTTTGAAGCGCCGAATATGGACAGCGATCTTCAATACCTTAAAATGAAAGTGGAAGGAGGTGCAGATTATATTGTAACGCAAATGTTTTTCGACAATGAAAAATATTTCTCCTTTGTAAAGGCTTGCAGAAACATTGGAATCACCGTGCCCATTATACCGGGTTTAAAACCTGTGTACACGAGAAAGCAATTGAATGTATTGCCAAAAACTTTCCACATAGATATTCCAACCGAGCTAAGCACGGAAATGAATAAATGCCAGAGCGATGAAAGCGTGGCGCAACTCGGTGCTGAATGGCTGTTACATCAAAGCAAGCAATTGAAAGCCGCGGGTGTGCCGGTGCTCCACTATTATACTATTGGCCGGCCGGAACTGGTTGCGGATGTGGTAAGAAAACTTGTCTGATATTAATTGCCTAAGGGAACGCCGACGGAGAAACTTAAAGTCCGGTATTTGTTTTTATCGTTTGCGTTGTTATCTCCCTCAGTGGAATTGATCTTGGTAAGTCCGAGCCCGTAATTCATTTTCAGAATTAACCTGTTGAGTTTAACGCCCGCGCCCATGTTCACGCCAAAATCTAAGCGCTTCAATTTGCTGTAGGAGGCATCCTCTTCATTTGAAGAAAAAGGCTCTTCGCCTGCATATTCAATATCGGTTTCTGTAGTGGTTACCAAGGGGCCAAATTTTGTTTCCAGTGAAGATTTACCACCTACACCAGCCGCCGCATACGGACCTGCATGAACGAACAATTTACTTTTAGCATCAATAGGAAAGTTTACCACAAGGTTCAGTGGTAACTCGATGTAATAGGGATTAAATTTTGCTTTCACATAATCACCGTTGGAAAAAACAGTTTCAGCCTTTGAGCCTCTACCCGTAAAAAGCAGCCCGGTTTCCACATCAACAAGTTTTGAAAAACCCAGCCCCACCATGATCCCCGCATTCAGCGTAGTGAGCATTTTGTTGTCTTCTACATGGCCTTCTTCATTGGAGGTAATATTTGCAAGATTCACACCGCCTTGTATGTAAACGTTTTGCGCGTACGTAAAATTTATAAAGCCGACAGACAATAAAATTAAAAGGATATGTTTCATGAGCCTCAGTTGAAATGTGAATGTTGAGGCGATAAAAAAATCAAAAAGCCTGCCACGGATAAAATGTGAAGTGGCGAATGTTGGATAGCTTGCCCGCCTTTAGAGGGTTGGATAATGAAGGGAATTTTAAATTGTAGATTATAAATTATAAATGAAATCAAGATCCCTCACTTTGTTTGGAATGAGGAAATGATTTTTCTTTTTTGCAATAGCGGCCTGCCGCTGTTGCCGGAGTTTTTCCTTATTTCTGTCATTCCGAGCCTCGCGAGAAATCCCGCATTTAGTAAAATGTAATTTCAAACGGCCGAGTGACGAATCTTTTTTCTTTTTTGCAATAGCGGCCTGCCGCTGTTGCAGGAGATGCAATACATTGCGTCTGCTACAAACTCCGAACTAATTCATCCGCAACCGGCTGGTTGATCTTAACGGGATATTTTTTGCGCAATTGCTCCAGCCATTTCTCTTCCAGAACATGCTGATAATCGTTAATGACCAATCCGCGGGCCTGCTCAAAAGATTTTATTTCTCCTGCAGGATATTTTTTTATGTATTGAATGAATGCCGCTGAGCCATCGCTGTTAATCTTTACTTCCGAAACGCTTGCCATAGGCGAGCCTGAAGCGAACCCCGATTCAATTAACTGAGAAATTTCAAAACGGCTGCTGTCTGCCTGTATTTCTGAATTTATTTCTGAAACAGTTCGCCAATTCAGGCCCTCTGTTACCGATGCACGTGCTGCATTGGCAGCAGACTCGGTGGGCGCATGAAAGAGAACCGCATCAATGCTTTCACCCCACTTGTATTCGGTGCGATGCTTTGCATAATGATCGGCGAGTCCTGCAGAATCCTCCGATGCTTTTCCCCAAACATTTCTTTCCATTATTTCGAAAAGCATATTACCTTCTTCAAATTCCTTCATCTGAAATGCAAAGGCCTCATTAAATTCTTCCAGATGGTTCTTATAATACTCCTGCGTAGCAATAATGGTGTAACGGTTCCAAAGCTCAGCTCCCTTCTCGCCCTTGTCCATTTCATAGTTGGCTTTATAATCACGAACAAACCTCAGCCAATCGGCGCCTTTCAATGATGACTTTTTAAATTTGATCACGGTCTTGTTGCTGATCGGAAATTTTTCAAAATTTTCCACCGACAGGTTCTTCATAACGGTGTCGGCGAAACGAAGAAGATCTTTTTCAGGCACCGCCTTCGTTTCTGTAAAACCTGTTTTTATCCTAATGTCTTTATTAAATTTCTCGCGGCTAAACTGCATGCGTGCATCTTTCAGCAAACGCTGCCTGAGGTCGTACTGGTGATTTCCGTCCTTGGTGCCGGTGAATGGAGTATGCGAAGTCCTTTTCAAAATATGAATACCGTAAGGAGTTTCAAACGGCAGCGAAATATCGCCGTCGTTTTTCAATGCAAAAGCGTTCTCTTCAAAAACAAGGTCGTACTTCCCCGATGAAAATTCAGGAAGTTCTCCTCCTACGGCATAGCTTAATTTATCATCGCTGAACTGGCGGGCCGCATCGGCAAAGTCTCTTCCCGACTTCAATAAACTGTACACCGAATCCGCCTTTCGTTTTGCCGCAACCCTCTGTTCCGGCGTGGCATCCTGCGGCAGTGAAAATAAGATTTGCGACATCTTCCATTTCCCGGGATTTTTTCTTTCGCCTGCAGATTTAAAAATATGCCAGGCCGATTCCGTTTTGTATGGCTCGGAAACCTCACCCGGCTTCAACGAATAAATTATTTTCTCAAAGTTTTCGGGAACAGCAAATACATTTATGTAGCCTATATCCTGGTAACCGGCACGGCTACCCGAAGATGCTTCATTCACTAAAGCCTCATAATCCGTCCTGCCGCTCTTCAAACCTTTATGTATCGCGCGGGCTGCACTTTCCGCGCCCGGCGCATCCTGTAAGGCCACAGAGAAATACAATACACGAACATCCTTTTCGCTGCGCTGAAGAGCTTCATTGAAAAGCGCTTCGGTTGTAGCCTCGTCATTCATGTAATTTTCCTGCACCTGCCGGCGAAAATTGGCCACATCATTTTTTATCTGCTGCAGCGTGTCAAGCCTAAGGTCTTTCGCAGCCTGCACTTTCAGTTTGAACTTTGTAAACAGATCAAGGTAATCCTTTATCAGGCGGTTCTCATCCTCCGCCGCAACACGGTTCTTATTATAGGCTCTTAAAAATTCCGTTTTGGAAACCTTGTGAGGGCCATAGGTGAAAAGCGTTTGCGCTTTACCGTTATAGCCAATAAAAAGGCCCAGGGCCAGCAGGCAGATTGATCTCATATCAGCAATTTGGTATGATCTATTTTTTGGCCGAAGCCTCCTTTACTTTCAGTAGCTCGTTGATCTGCTCAAAGGTTAGCTTTTTGCCAATGATCCGTTTGTCTTTATCAAGCAAATACAAAATAGGCGTTTGCGTTACATCGTACAACTGCCGGTAACTTGGGCGGTTGTTTTTCTTTTCCTCTTCTTCCATTTCCTTGGTTTGATACACATGCGTCCAGTCGCCAAGGTCATGTTCTTTTATATACTTAACCCATTCAGGAAAGTGTGGCTCAGTAAGAACGGCGTAAATTTTTACATTTTTCGCTTTCCATTCTGCACGATAAAGAGAATCTATACGCGGCATTTCCTGTTTGCAGTGCCCGCAGTTGGGGTCCCAGAAAACAACCACGGTGTAATCTCCCTTCAGTCCGTACAAAGGTTTTGCTTTTCCGGTTGAATCAAGGAAATCTAACGGTGCCGCCTGCTCGCCGATCAGGTTGCTCATTTGCATATAAGCCCTTCTGGTGATCACTTCCATCTGCCTTTCATTCAGCCATGGGCTTAAACCTTTGCTGTGATACTTATTAAAAAGGTGAACGAATACCGCATCCTGGCCCATGTATTTGGGGTTGATGTATTCATCGGTTAGCCAGTTCAGCATGTATTTGAAAAGTTCCGGTGCGTTTCGCGCCAGAAGAAGTTTGTAATCGATATCAGCGATGATGCTGTCGGAAGCCTGGGGAATTACTTCGCGGTAATACCTTTCCATTTTGGGGATGAAAAAAGGCGTGCGCAAGATCCTGTCGTCCAGAAAAGTGATCCCATCCCAATAATGGTTTTTATAATATTGGTAATTATCAATCGAATCCTGCCTTGTAACGGGAATTTTCTCAGGCATCGCCGGATCTTTCATCGCGTTAAGGAAAACCGCCATCATGCTTTCCGGATAATTATTTACGATGCTGTTGCGGTAGTCGTTTATCTCCTTATTTACCTTTTTAAATTCCGCCTCATATTTGGCGGAGTCGGCGGCATTGGTAGCGGAGGAATATGCCCTACGCGCTTGCTGAACCAGCGGGCCTTTTTGCGCTACAAACTTTTGATATTCCTGGAACCGCACATTTTCGGGTGAGCCGGTAACAACCATTTCGAGCAGTTTTGTAGTATCTGCCTTAATGGTGATCTGCTGGCCTTTATCAATAAAAAAATCTGCCGTTAGCCTGCGCCCGGGAAACACGATCGAATAAATTCCACCGGGAAGTGTTTTGTCGCCGCTGAATACCACCGTGCCCTTTGAGTTGACGATACCACTGTCTGCCACGTTCAGGTTCTTCCCCATATGATAGGTGAGGTAGGCTTTGCCCGAATCGTACTGGGGCGCTTCGAGAACGATCTTGTATTGAGAAAAAGTTTCGGAAAAAATAAATAAGAAGGATAGTGTAAGGATCTGCTTCATAAACAATATATAGTGAACAAATGTATTTAAAAACGTTGGCATCGCTTGGGCTACGGATACTGCGGGAATTTAATATTACATATTCTTAACAAACAGGTGAACGCCTGAATAAAGTATTTTCGCGTGTGCGAAAAAAGAAAAAGCATCCATTGCTGCAAGACATCGCGGTATCCGGATATGCGGCTGAAGGAAAAGCGCTTGCCCGGGTTGATGGAAAAGTGATATTTATTTCAGGTGCTGTGCCGGGCGATGTGGCGGATATACAGATCACCAAAAGCAAAAAAGATTGGGGCGAAGCAACCGTAAAGGAGATTAAAGTTCCATCGCCGGACCGTGTTCAACCTTTCTGCAAACATTTCGGCGTTTGCGGCGGTTGCAAATGGCAGATGTTGCCGTACGAAAAGCAACTTCAATACAAGCAGGAGGAAACTGAACAGAATCTTAAACGAATCGGTAAAGCAGACCTTCCGCCAGTGATGCCGAGTCTCGGCAGTAAAGACACGATCTTCTATCGCAACAAACTCGAATTCACCTTCAGCAATAAAAGATTTTTAACGCAGGACGAGATCGGTACTGATAAAGTGCTGCAACGCGAGAACGCACTCGGCTATCATGTGCCAAGAATTTTTGATAAGGTAATAGACATTCACGAATGCTGGCTGATGGATGGCGTGAACAATCGTCTCAGAAACGGTATCCGCGATTATGCAATTGCAAACCGGCTTGAATATTACGACATCCGGGAGCACACCGGCTGGCTTCGTAACATTATAATCAGATACTGCACCACAGGAGAACTGATGGTGAACATGGTTTTGAATCATGAAGATGAGGAGAAGCGAAAAAAATTACTCGATCATGTATTGGCCATCGTGCCGGAAATAACCACCTTGCTTTATACCATCAATCCAAAATGGAACGACAGCATTCACGATCTTGATCCGCAGGTTTATAGCGGAAAGGGTTACGTGGTGGAAAAACTTGAAGAGTTCAGTTTCATCATCAGTCCTAAATCATTTTTTCAAACCAACACCAAACAGGCGGAAACACTGTATGCTGTGGCGAGAGAATTTGCGGGACTCTCCGGAAATGAGATTGTTTATGATCTGTATTGCGGCACAGGCAGCATCGGAATTTTCATGAGCCGTGGCGCGAAAAAAATTATTGGCGTGGAAGTTATCGCCGAAGCTATTGAAGACGCAAAACGGAATGCTGCGCTAAACAACGTGAACCATGCAGAATTTTTTGCAGGGGATGTGATCGATGTATGCACCGATGAATTCTTTAATGATCATGGCCGCCCTGATGTGGTGATCACTGACCCGCCGCGCGCGGGCATGCATGAAAAGCTCGTGTTAAAATTGCTGGAGATGGAAGCGCCTAAAATAGTTTATGTGAGTTGCAATGTGGCCACTCAGGCCCGCGATGTGGCTCTGCTCAGCGAAAAATATGTGGTTGAAAAAATTCAGCCGGTTGACATGTTTCCGCATACGCATCACATTGAATCAGTGGTGCTGCTCCGTCTGCGGTAAATTGTTTACCCTACCTTTGCGCAATGGCATTAGGAGGATTTCAGCGCACAACACCCATTGTTCTAAACCTTATCATCATCAACGCCCTGGTGTTTTTTGCACAGGGAATGTTTGGCGAAAGATCCTTTGATCTGTTTGCGCTGCATCATAGCGGAAGCCGGGCATTTGAGCCGTACCAATTGGTTACGCATATGTTCATGCACGGCAATTTTTTTCACCTGTTGTTTAACATGCTTGCCTTGTGGATGTTCGGCACAAACATGGAAAGGCTTTGGGGTCCGAAACGCTTTCTAACATTTTATCTTATCTGCGGGCTTGGCGCAGCAATAGCACAATTGATAAATTACCAGGTTGACTACGGAAATATCCAGGTGTCTGCGCTTGACGATATGCAACGCGCTTACGTGGAAGAGGTTTGGTTACGAAATGCAACAGTCGGGGCATCGGGTGCCATCATGGGCATTCTTGCCGCTTTCGGATATACCTTCCCTAACACCACGCTTTTTATTATGCCTATTCCTTTCCCGATAAAAGCAAAATGGGCCATCATTGGTGTCATTGCCCTTGATGTGTTTGGCGGCATTTCAAAAGTGCCGGGAGATAATATTGCGCATTTCGCGCATGTGGGCGGAGCGCTCATCGGCCTCCTTATTGTGATAATCTGGAACAAAACCCAGAAGAAAACTTTTTATTAAAAGCGGGATAATTTTTAATAAATAGATTCATAAAAAAAGTCGGGGCACCACTTTTCAGCAAAAGCGGTTGTAAATTTATTACATGGGAGAAGCGGACAGATACCGGGAATTTAAAAAAGCGAAACCGCGCTTCAGGCTTGGGCAGGAAAATAATGCCCTGGCCGGGTTATTCGTTCTGAATACCGTCTTCTTTCTGATCCTTTTCACCGTGAAGGTGGTTTATAATTACTACCAGGCCGGCGATGCGGAATTTCGTGCCGGGGTGCTCCAATGGTTTCAACTTTCCGCAAGCGCAGAGGTGTTTTCAGAACGGCCTTGGACGATCATCAGCTACGTATTCAGCGATTCAAGCGGAGAAATTTTCCGCTTGCTCAGCAATATGCTGTGGCTTTGGGCATTCGGTTACCAACTGCAACAAATGGCCGGCAACGATAAACTTATTCCGGTTTATTTATATGGCGGAGTTGGCGGCGGAATTTTCTTTCTTATCGCCGCCGCAATGAGCGATCCGCTTCATCCGCAATCAGGGCTTCTTGGCGCAAACACCGGCGTGCTGGCGGTTGCAGCCGCCGCCACTACCGTTGATCCTCAGTTCAGAATTCTCACACACATAAGAAAAGGGATTCCGATCTGGGTGCTCACGGCAATTTATTTCCTGATCGATTTCGCGGCCATTGCCCCGCTTCCCCCTGCCTACAAAATGGCGCACTTCGGGGCTGCAATCACCGGCTTTCTCTTTGTGATATTGCTTAGAAAAGGGTGGGACGGAAGCGTTTGGATGAATAACCTTTACAGCTGGCTCTCCAACCTTTTCAATCCAAATAAAAAGCGCACGATTGAGGAAAACAGATCACGATTGTTTTATAACCATGGCTCCCGCGCTCCTTATACAAAAACGCCGGTGATCACACAGGAACGCATAGACGAAATTCTCGACAAGATCAACAGCAAAGGCTATCACTTTTTAACTGAGGAAGAAAAGAATATTTTGAAAAAAGCGGGAGAGGAGTGAGGGGTTTTAATTGTAGTTGGTAGTTTGTAGTTCCTGGTAAGCAGCTTATCAATTGCCAAATGGTGCCCGGAAATATTAATGCAATCATTCCGCGATGGCGACGTGTCGCTATCGCCAAAAAAGAAAAACCGTTTTCGTCATTCCGAACGAAGTGAGGAATCTCCTTTTTCCATTTGAGATTCCCATCCTCTATAATCTAAAATCTATAATTTAAAATCTCTCCGTTTCCTCAACCATAATATTGGTCTCGCTTTTGCGTGACGTTTTGAAACAAAATTTACATCTCATGAAAAAGAACATGGATCCGTCACAACAAAGACAAAACGCAAACCCTGGTCAACAAAATCGCAACCGCCCTGAAAACAAGGATAACCTCGATTCCCGCGAAGGCCTGGAGCAGGACGTAAAAGGCGATGATGTTACGCACAACAAAAAAGAACACCGCAAAGAACCACGCAGCGGCAACAGAAACAGGTAAGATGGTTTCTGATTCAGAAAAAGGTTTTCGCTCATATTGCCGCGCGGAAAGATCTTTAGAACACCGGAAAACTTTCGCACTTAGTAGCCTACAGAATGAAGTCCGATACGGTTTCCCTCGGTATCAATAATTACCGCCATAAAACCGTACTCCGGAGAGATGGATGTTTTTGGAACGAGGATCTTTCCGCCGGCATTTTCAACCCGGTTCAGCACATGCTGCACATTCGGATTTGCATTCAAATATATGAGCGGGCCTTCATCCCTTGATGGTTTATGAAAGCCGTTGCTATCAACCACTGCACCACCCGTTCCATTCATCATATCCTCCAGGGGAAACATGCGCATCCTGATATTGGGCATATCCACTGCGTTGAGTTTTGTATTAAAGATCGTTTCGTAAAAGGTTGTTGCCCGTTCAAGATCAACGGACGGAATTTCGAACCAACTGATCACTGTTTTAAAGTTCATATATAATAAAGTTTACAAAGTGTGCATTTTTTTCCGCCAAATCCGTAAATAGAATTGCGTTTGTAAAGCTATGGATTGATTATTAGCGAAAACTTTTGCAGGTATGGAATTTGTTTTGAAAGAACCTGCATCACCACTGAAAAAATTACCTCTTGAAAACTAAATCGATCCGCCCTCTTACAAAACAAATGGTTTCCAAGCTTCGTGAGTGCCGCGATATGGAGAATGAAAACAATCAGCCCTGCCTTCCAAAACATTTCGGCGCATCTTTTCCGGGTTTATACAAAAGAAAACTGGTTGGCGTTCGCAATGCCATCGTAGATGGAAAAGAAATGGTAGTTGTTTATATCACCGCCGAGGGCTATGTTTTTCTTGACGAAAACTCAGATTAACTTTTAACTTTCCCACCCCGTAGATTTATATTAAATTTGCCAGCCCTTTCAATTTTTCAGGGGGCTAACAAATATTAATATGAAAAAATTCTCGTTCGCCCTTCTCGCCTCTTTTGCTCTTTTTGCCTGTAACGATAGCTCGCTTGAAGAAAAAGATTCTTCATTGACGCTGAACGATAGCAGTGCATTTAAGCCTGTAACTCCGCTTACCATTGCAGATACATTGATGGCGGGATCCGACAGTTCCGGTATTGTTAACAGTACTGCGGGCGTACAAACCACACCGGTTCAGAATCCCGTTTCCATTACTCCCACTTCCAATTCTGCTGTAGCTCCTGCGGTTTCCAAGCCTGCAGGCGCCTTAAATCCCGCTCATGGCCAACCGGGCCATCGATGTGATATTGCAGTTGGCGCTCCATTAAGTTCGGCACCTAAAGGTGCTGCGGCTCCGGTGGTTACCCAATCCACCCCTGTGGCAAAACCGGCTACAACCGCGCCGGCAACTATCACTCCGGTATCTCCCGCACTGGCACCAAAGGCCGGGCCGGGCGTTAAACTGAATCCGCCTCATGGCGAACCGGGACACGATTGCGCCGTTCAGGTGGGAGCACCTTTAAAAGGATAAGTTGGATGGCCTAACTTTACCGCCATGTTTCAGCAAATGAGGCAGGTAACTAAACGTTTCCTGATCTTTTTAAACTGCCTGGTTGCACTTGGGTTTTTGATAGGTGCATACGCTTACCTGTTTGATCCGGTTGCTTTCTGGTTTATCGGCTTCTTTGCCCTCGGGGCATTTTACCTGCTTCTGGCTTTATTGCTTTTTTTCCTCTTCTGGCTTTTTGCAAAGCCCGTTTTCGCATTGATAAGCACAATAGCTGTTTTGGCCGCATGGAATCCCTTGCAAAACCTGGTTCAGTTACGGATGTCGCCCAACTTCGTGATGAAAAAGCATCCCGCCCACCTTCGTGTAATGAGCTGGAATGTGGAGCACTTTGAAATAATCGAATTTAAAAAGAACCCCTCAAAAAAGCAGGCGATGATTGATATGATCAGGGCATACAACCCTGATGTGGCCTGCTTCCAGGAAATGGTGGGCGCCGAGCAAGACAGCGCCGCGATCAACTATGTGCCGGCGTTAATGAAAGAACTGGGTTTTAGGGAATATCATTACGCATTCAATCCTAAACTCGATTTTGACCGGGAGCATCACTTTGGAATAATTATTTTCAGCAAGTACCCGCTCATCAAAAAGCATAATGTGAGCTACTCGCCCTTTGATTATAATTCTATTTTTCAATATGCCGATGTGGTGAAAGACAGCGATACAATAAGGCTTATCAATCTCCATCTGCAATCTCTTCGTTTCAACAAAGAAAATCTTGAATACATTAACAAGCCTGCGGTGAACGACCGGGAAGTGTTGAATAAATCCAGGAACCTGGTGGCAAAATTTAAAAGAGGCTTTCTCAGAAGAGCCGACCAGGCCAATAGGATCGCCACCTCAATTGCCGAAAGCCCTTACCCGGTGGTGGTTTGCGGAGATTTTAATGATGTGCCCAACAGCTACTCATACCATACTATCGGCAGAAATATGAAAAACGCCTACACGGAAAAAGGAACCGGGATAGGCAGAACTTTTTCCGGAATATCCCCAACACTTCGCATAGACAATATCTTCTGCTCAGAGCAATTCACGGTTGAACAATTTGTACGGATCAAAAAAAACCTGAGCGACCATTACCCGCTCGTGGCCGATCTCTTTTTGAGAAAACCCTGATTTCTTAAAACCTTACAGCCTTTCAATAATATCTTTGCCATTCAGCAATTGGCCATGGCATTATCAATCTACAACTCATACAGCAGAAAGAAAGAAGTATTTGAACCGATCACTCCCGGGCATGTGGGCATGTATGTATGCGGACCAACAGTGAGCGGAGAAAGCCATCTCGGTCACGCACGGCCCTATGTTACTTTCGATGTTTTGTACCGCTACCTCATGTATAAAGGATATAAGGTTCGTTACGTGCGGAACATAACCGACGCCGGGCATTTTGAAGAGGAAGGAAGAGAAGCTGAAGATAAGGTGAGCAAGAAGGCCTTGCTTGAAAAACTTGAACCAATGGAACTGGTGCAGAAATACACCAACATGTTTCATTCGGCAATGCGGGAACTCAATACACTGGAACCCACCATCGAGCCTACCGCAACCGGGCACATTGTAGAGCAGCAGGATATGATTGAAAAGATCATCGCGGCAGGTTATGCATACGAATCAAACGGCTCCGTTTATTTTGATGTAGAGAAATATGCCGCAAGCCATGATTACGGCAAACTTAGTGGCCGGATTATGGACGATCTTTTGGAAACCACGCGGGAACTGGAAGGGCAGGAAGAAAAAAGGAACCTTGCTGACTTCGCCTTGTGGAAGGCTGCAGCTCCCGAACATATCATGCGATGGAAAAGCCCGTGGGGCGTAGGTTTCCCGGGATGGCACATTGAATGTTCCGCCATGGCTACAAAATATCTTGGTGCTGAATTTGACATACACGGCGGAGGAATGGACCTCCAGTTTCCGCATCATGAAAGTGAAATTGCACAAAGCACGATCTGTAATCATACTCCGCCGGTTCGTTACTGGATGCATAACAACATGATAACGGTAAACGGCCGGAAGATGGGCAAGAGCTATAACAATTACATCACGCTCTCTGAAATGTTCAGCGGCAATCATCACCTTCTCACGCAACCGATGTCGCCAATGACGATCCGTTTTTTCATTTTGCAAAGTCATTACAGGAGCACCTTGGATTTTAGCAGCGAGGCGCTTGTTTCAAGTGAGAAGGCATTTAAACGTTTATGGGATTCATACGAAATTCTGAAAACCCTTTCCCACAAACATGAGGAAGGTACCGATGATGAATTGAACAAACAGGTACTCACCTGGCTCAATGAGCTTGAGGAATTTATGGATGATGACCTGGGTACAGCCCGCGTTATCGCCAATCTTTTTGAATTGGCGCCGGTAATTAATTCAATTCGCGACAAGCACATAGCAGCAGATGCACTGCCCGGAAGCACGATAAAATTGATGCAGGAAAAAGTAAAACTTTTCATGGAAGATATTCTTGGACTTCAAAATAAATCCGTTGCCAACAACGAAACTGTGCGCGGAGTGATGGACCTTTTGATGGACATCAGGAAAGAAGCAAAGACAAAAAAAGATTTCGTTACTTCTGATATGATCCGCAATAAACTTGGAAGCCTTGGTGTTACCATAAAAGATGAGAAAGACGGAAGTATTTCCTGGAATATTTAATGCCGCCTTGTACATGGAGCATATCAAACATTTGAGCAGAGATAAGAAGCTAAAAAAGCTTGTTGCTACTTATCCTCCGTATGAATTAAAGAAAGGCAAACATATTCACCTGGAGATCTGCTCTTCAATTATCAGCCAGCAATTAAGCATCCGCGTAGCCGAAGTAATCTACAACCGCTTCCTGGCCTTGTTCAATAAAAAGAATCCTTCCTGCGCAGATATTTTGGCCGTACCGTTTGATAAACTCAGGTCGATCGGTTTGTCAAATTCAAAAACTAATTATGTAAGAAATGTGTGTGAGTTTTTTATTGAACATAAAGTTTCCGATACACGGCTTCATAAAATGGAAGACGAGGAGCTGATCGAATTTCTTACACAGATAAAAGGAATCGGCAGGTGGACCGCAGAAATGATCCTGATATTTACGCTTGGCCGCGAAGATGTTTTTGCCTTAGACGATCTCGGCATTCAACAGGCAATGGCAGAATTATATGACTTGAACATTGATGACAAGAAGCAGATGCGTTCGCACATGGAACGTTTGTCTGAACCCTGGAAACCTTATAGAACCTACGCCTGCCGCTACCTGTGGACGTGGAAGAATGAACAGCAACAAAGGAAAAAAGATTCAGGAAAGAAGTGAGGCAATCTTCTCCAGCCATACCCGGTCGGTCTCATCAAAATGATCAACATTTTCACTGTCTACATCAAGTACAGCGGTAACCGCTCCGTTCTTAATTACAGGCACCACAACTTCTGAGCGCGACAAACTGCTGCAGGATATGTGGTCTTTAAACTCCAGCACATCGCCTACTACCACAGATTCGGCTTCCTGCCAGCATTTACCGCAAACCCCCCTTCCCTTACGGATACGCGTACACGCTACAGGCCCCTGGAAAGGCCCAAGCACAAGCTCATCACCCTCTACCCGGTAAAAACCAACCCACAACCAATTGAACTGTTCCTTCAAGGCTGCGGCAATATTGCCCATGTTGGCGATAGTATCTTTTTCTCCCTTAACAACGGCTTCAATTTGAGGGAAAATATTCTCATACTTTTCTTCCTTGGTACCACTTATAAAATCCAGATCTTCTGACATTCAGCAAAGATACAACGCTGCCCGCCTATGGCGCGAATTTTGAACCGGGAAAACAAACCTGCTGCAATGAATGGCTACCACCAATACAAGCTGGCGATCGATGCATGCTTAAAGTGTGCCTCTCTTTGTAATTATTGTGCTTCATCCTGTACGAAGGAACCCGATGCTGCGCGATATGCAGACTGCGTTCAACACACTATGGAATGTGCGGTCATTTGTTATGCCACCGCAGAACTCATGAGCCTTAGAAGCAAGCATATAAATGAGGTGGCAAAGTTTTGTGCCCGCATTTGCGATGTGTGTGCAGAACATTGTAGCCAGTTTGATGCAGAGCATTGCCAGGAATGCGCGGTGGCGTGCACAAAATGTGCGGAGGCCTGCGAAGTGCTTTAATGTTTTTCAAAAGCGTTTTTAACCACCTCTCTTACCAGGTCAGTTTCATAGCCTTTTTGCATCAGGTAACGTGTGAGCGCAGCACGTTTTTTAAAGATGTTTCCTTTTATAGTAGGTGCTTTCTTAGCTGACAGGCTTTCCAGGGTTAGGCTGTAGTCTTCATCGTTAATAGAGTGCAGCGCTTTGCGAATGCAGTATTCGCTCAGGTTGCGGGTTTTTAGTTCATGTTTTATCTTAATTCTGCCCCACTGTTTCATTCTGAACTTACCCCCTGCGAATGCAATTGCGAATCGTTCTTCATTTAAGAAATTATCCCTGATAAGTTCAGAAAGAAGTTCCTCTACTTCGGAAGTGCGCAATCCCATATCATACAACCGGCCTTTCACTTCACTGTGGCATCGCTCCTGGTAAGCGCAATAGTTCTGAATTTTTTTTCGGGCCGCATCCACGCCAATGTTTAGTTTCTCCATGGTTACTCCACTAATCTGTCTACACATCCAAAATTCTCTTTCAGCATTCTGTCGTATTTATCGGCAAGAGTGAAGAGGGTTTGAAATGTTTCCTTTCCTTTCTCATGTGTAAGATCAAGATCATAACTCATACAACTAAGCACAATATCCTGCCCTGAACAGCTAAGCACCATTGAATTGAGATTGAAGTTTTCTTCCAGCAGAAACTGGTAAAGTGGTTTTATTTGCGCGGGATCTTGCGGCAACTGGCAGAGAAAAGCATCGCCGGCAATAAAATAATTTTCGGGATTGTAGGAGATCTTTATTTGTTCCTGGCCTTCCTGCACTTCCCAGTTGTTAACCCCGTTTCTGGCAAGCCTCGGATCTTTTCCAAGGTCGCTTAAGATCGCTTCGATAGTTCGTGCCACGCCGGTTGGTTCCGGTTGTTTATCTGGCATTTCAGGAAGGTCGACCTCGGTGCCGCAATTCGGGCAGTACTTTCCCATATCTATGTTGGAAGAAGTGATAAGAAAATCGCAGGCCTTGCAACGGGAACTCACCTTTCCATAATGCGGCTTGTACAATTCGAGTGCTATTCTCAGGTAACTCACCGGTAAAGCAAACCCAAGGTTATCGCCGCCGCGGATTATAAAGGAGTTAACCCCGATGATATCGCCGGCAGAGTTAACCAGCGGACCGCCGCTGTTGCCCGGGTTTATCGCCGCATCTATCTGAATGTATTTTAAACCATTCCTTATCCTGTCAACCTTGCTTATCACGCCCTGCGTGGCAGTATAGTTAAGGCCGAACGGGTGGCCGATGGCGAGCACTTCGTCTCCGTCTTTTAAAGTTTCATAATTTCCAAGAGATACGTCCGTAAGTTCCGTGCCGGCGGGCGGTTCAATAAACGCGAGGTCGTGCTTCTCATCCGTATACCAAACCCGGCTGAATGTTTTTGGAAATGTCAATCCTTTTATGGTCACTTCCGGAGAGTGGCCGACCACATGCTGGTTGGTGATGATCAGCTTAAATTCTTTCAGATAGAATCCTGTGCCGTTGCCCGTGGCAGCAGAAATCTGAATGATGGCCTTCCTGTATTTTTCTATGATCTCCTGAATGAGCATTCCCTAAAGTTTATTGTCGAAGTTTATTTCAGCTATCATACCTATAAAACTTATGTTGAACTGAAGCACATCGCTGTATTCCAGTTTCTCCCTCGGGAAGGTAAGTGAAGGATATTTGCCACGCCAACGTTTCACAATTCGGCTCATCTCCTGTTCGAGCGCCTCGATATGGAATCTTTTGGTTGCGGGATCATAAAGCGTGTATGCGTAACCGATAGCAAGGAAATAATCCGGGTAATTTACTTCCATGAACACCTGGATCATCTCGGTTAAGGGCCTCGGCAGGCTATATGCGTATTGTGGATAGGTTAATGCATATTCCAAAATTTGGGAGGCGATGGATGGATAATTATTTTGTTTATACCATTCCATGCTTTTTTGTGAGCCCCGAATGGAATCTATTACCGTGGAGTGACTTTTAGGCTGGCGTATGGAAAAACAGGAGGTGCTTCTAAAAAGATATCGGAACACTTCTTCTTTTTCCATCGCAGCGATCTTCTCCAACGCCTTTACCATCGCGCGGTTTTTTTCCACTGCACTTGCTCCGTCTTTTTTAAAATAAACAGCCTGCGCTTTCTCCAACTCATTCATCAGCCTTCCTTCAGGCGTAACTAAAAAATCTATCCTGAAAATTACAGAGAGCAGCAGGTAGGAGATTCCACCTGCATATTTTTCATCATCCAGCTTCTTTACTGCATCAAGCGTTTCCGTCAACCACCTTCTGAAAAAACGGAATTTCGTTTCCTTTTCAGTGTCCGGCAAGTCTTCAATGTGGTCACTATCTATTCGTTCCACCGAATGAAAATCCTGAACGAGCAAATCGTCTTGCTTATCCGCCACCACAGCAAGTTCTTTTAAGGCGTAATACATTTTATTGGGGTTCGCACTACTTGTGTCTGACTCGAGTTGCATATACAGCTTGTCTTTACTTAATGAATACCTGCTGTAATACAAATGAAAATTTTGTTCAAGAAGCCTGCGCATTACCGGTACGGAGGCAAGAGCCATTTTTGCGAGCACAACACGCGCCTGTATTGTTTTTTCATTACCCGTTCCCCGGATCACTTTTGAACCCTGGTAAATTTCGAACCTGAAGTTTTGCCCTTCCTTTGTGAATGAAACATTATTCACGGTATCGTCTTTCAGGTATTTGAAAAATGATTGCAGGCTCTCTATATATTTTCCCTCTTTAAATAAATATTCGGCATCTTCCCAATCCCGGGTTTTAGCCACAGACTTATTGTTATCGCTATATCGACCCATAGGCGTTGTGTTACGTTCCGCCTGGGGCCCCGGTGGCCATTTAAACAAATTTTTTAATAATCCCATTTATTAGCGCGCTGATCTTCTTTTCAAATTTAGTTAATTGTGTTGCTGCAAATGCCACGCCTGTTAAGCATGTTTTACTTTATAAAAGGAAGTAAATGAATTTACAGCTCAAAAAATTAAGGTGGCAAATAATTGCAGTAACTTATCTTTGAAACTCTAAAAAATCCATATGAAGTTTATCGTTTCTTCTTCCGCATTATTGAAACAGTTGCAGCAGATCAGTGGCGTAATTAATGCCAATACGGTTTTGCCGATACTGGAAGATTTTCTGTTTGAAATTGAAAAAGGAAGATTAACCGTTGTGGCAACCGATCTTGAAACAGTGATGAAGATTCACATGGATATTGAGGCGAAGGACTCCGGCCGGGTGTGCATTCCTGCAAAGATCCTGATGGATTCACTGAAAAATATACCGGAGCAGCCGCTCGCGTTTAATGTGGACAAGAATTTTAGTGTGGAGCTTACCAGCAGCAACGGTAAGTATAAAGTGATGGGAGAAAATCCCGATAACTTTCCGAAAGAGCCAACTGCAGACGATGCCAATGAGTTTACCATGAGCTCAACGGCCTTGGTTACTGCAATTAATAAATCCGTTTTTGCGGTAAGTAATGACGACCTGCGCCCTGCCATGACGGGGGTTTTCTTTGAGCTGGATAAAAAAAGCATGTCCTTCGTGGCTACGGATGCCCATAGGCTGGTACGTTACACCCGTACGGATGTTTCATGCCCGAAAACAGATTCATTTATTGTGCCACGCAAGCCTTTGTCTTTATTGAAGGCTGCGCTGCCAGACAACGATGACGAACTGGTTTTGTGTTATAACAACAATCACTTCTTTGTTAAGCACGGCAGTACCGAGCTTGTTTGCCGGTTGATTGATGCGAGATTCCCGGATTATAAGGTTGTTATTCCTACAGATAATCCCTATAAACTTATCGTGAACCGAACGGAGTTTCAAAATGCCCTTCGCCGGGTAAGTATCTTTAGTAATAAGAGTACAAACCAGGTGGCCCTCACCATAAGCGGTAGCAAACTTCAACTTGCTGCCCAAGACGTGGATTTTAGTTTTGAAGGAAATGAAAGCATGAGTTGCCAGTATGATGGCGAGGATATGCAGATTGCTTTCAACGCAAAATTTCTTATCGAAATGCTCAGCGGCGCCGAAACGGAAGACGTAGTAATGGAACTGAGCACCTCCACTAAGGCCGGAATCATTAAGCCTACTGAGCAGGGAGAGGGTGAAAACCTACTCATGCTGGTGATGCCGCTTATGCTTAACAACTAGGCAGACGGTTGAGAAAGTTTCCCTTTTTATAGAACTTCTTCTACATACTTAACTCACGGGTATTCATTATCAATATACTCGTGGTTGGCATTATTTTTACTGTGTTTGAGGTATTATTCCACACTTCAAATTTCAAACAATGCCAGAAGAATCAAACCAGCCCGTATCAGGTAAATCAAGGAGAGGATTTGCCTCTATGGATGCCGCCCGTCAAAGAGAAATTTCATCAAAAGGAGGAAAAGCCGCGCATATGTCTGGCCATGCTCATGAGTTCGATTCACGCGAGGCTCGCGAAGCAGGCCGTAAAGGGGGCGAGGCCAGAAGCCAAAATCGCCGGAACAGGGAAATGAACATGTAAGGACGGATCATCTAACTTTATTTATGGGGACGCCTTAGTGTGAACCTCAACAAACCTATGTTTGTCGCGGGCCCCAACCGCTCGAAGCCATTCCTGTTCTATCATTGCACTACTTTAGTTGGGGCGTGTTCCTTGAGCGAAAACCGCGTCCCCTTAGGCGAATAACCTCCTTGAGCGTGCTGTTCTCATATTACGCTGGATATTCCACAATTCGGCTGCACTAAATACTTTGGCCATTTTGCGGTCAACAACTTCCTTTACAGTTTCAGTTAACGTTTTCATTTCTTCCCTGTTTAAGGCTACCAAAAATTGATTGTTTTGCGTTTTCATTGCTGTGATTTTTATTTGTTTGATTTGATAACACAAATATAGAAGGTTATTTAGTACTATACAAAACATAGTACTGGTTATTTAATGGTAACTGGCGATATTTTTTACGTAGAATGCAGTACAGGTAAGGGTTTGAATAAATGAAACCCTTTTTTGAGCAAAATGACAAGCGGTTATTAGGCTTGATGAATGACGGGGATTTGTTTGAATTGCGGGAATTTTGGTTGACCTTCGCCTTCTAAACCGGTAAAATTCTGGAAACAGTAGTCTTAAAAACCTTCGACAATTACTTTAGCGCAAACATTTTGTTATCGCGACTGGAGGCCAACGGGGTGAGGGCATACCTTCACGATGAAAATACCGTAACGATCGGTCCTTTTTTTGGCAATGCCATTGGTTTTATTAAAGTGGTGGTGGCCAGGCCGGATGCGGAAGCAGCCCTCGAATTATTAAATCAGTTTCAAAGAGATGAAAATCGGGAAGCCATTTGCCCCCAATGCGGCTCAACGGGCTTTCTTCCCACCGCCAGCCAGTCGGGTACAAATAAAATAACTGCCATGCTTACCTGGCTATTTTCCAATTACGCGGTTGCCCCGGAAACGGTTTATGAGTGTGAAAGTTGCGGCTTTACTGCTTCGACTCCTCCTGATTTGGACGGCGAAAATTCTAACAGATGAAAAAGATCGCCATGATCCCGGCCCGGTATGCAGCCACCCGGTTCCCCTATAAATTAATGCAACGGCTTGGAGAAAAAACTGTGATCAGGCATACTTATGAAAACACAGTGGCCACAAATTTATTTGATGAAGTTTATGTGGTTACTGATAGCGATATCATTTATGAAGAGATCACGCAAAATGGTGGAAGGGCAATAATGAGTATTGCGCAACATGAAAGCGGGAGCGACCGTATAGCCGAGGCTGTAGAAAAGATTAATACAGATATAATATTAAATGTACAAGGCGACGAACCTTTCGTAAGCCGCGAGCCCCTGAAAAAATTATTGGATGTATTTGATGATGCTTCCGTGAAAGTAGCTTCTATTATGAAGCCTTTTTATGATCATCAAAGAGCGCAGAATTCTAACATAGTTAAGGTGGTGGTAGACGGACTAAACAATTCCCTTCTTTTCAGCCGAAGCGCAATTCCTTTTCATCGCGATAAAGATGTACCTGTAACATACTTCGAGCATATCGGCGTGTATGCATTCAGGAAGGAAGCCTTGATGCAATTCACAAAATGGCAACCCACCACGCTTGAAATTAAGGAGAAGATCGAATGTCTTCGTTACCTCGAACACGGAATTGCGCTTAGAATGGTGGAAACAGATTCGGAAATGGTAAAGATTGATGTTCCGGAAGATATGGATGCGGCAAGAGAGTACCTTAAAACTTATTCAGCAAAATAATATTTCAACCAACAGCAATGGAGAATCTTTTTGACCGCGAAGTTTACAACACAATCATAAACAGAATTGAATCCCTCACGCCAAACAGCGCGGCGAAGTGGGGGAAAATGAATGTTTCTCAAATGCTTGCTCATTGCGCCGTAGCATTCGGTGTGCCCTTATCTGATAAAAAACTTAAGGGGAATTTTTTGATGCGGCTTATTGGACCGCTGTTTAAAAAACAGCTTTATGATGATACGCCCTGGAAGCAAAATCTTCCTACCGCACCCAACTTTAAAATTGCCGATGAAAGAAATTTTGAAACTGAAAAACAAAAACTGATTTCCCTTGTTAACCGGTTTTTTTCAGCCGGGCAGGACGGCATAAGCAAATTTCCTCATCCCATCTTTGGACATTTTACTCCGCAGCAATGGGGGCAAAGCATGTATAAACATTTGGATCATCACCTCAGGCAATTCGGAGGATAGCTATTGCATTGGCTGTAACAATGAATGCCAGCTGATTCAGTTGCCACAGAATAAACCCCACAAAGACATTTTAATTCTGCGGCAGAAAATCTGCAAAGCAATATGGATCAATAGAAGCATTAAGGTTTATGTCGCATGGCCCGGAAGCCATTTCAAGGGCAAGCACGTGTTTGCATTCCCTCATTTGCCAAAGAAATATTTTTTCGGAAGAGTTGTTTATTGCAAATACTTCCGGCAACATGTCTTTCAACAGACCGTTCCAGCAGGCCTCCTTAAATTTATCTTGCTGCGATAAACCTTTTGCGTTTTCTGTAGAATCCTTTTCAGCATACGGACGTTGGGCAAAGCCGCTGCCGGTTACGAGCAGGATCTCTTGTTGTGTGGATTCGTTTGCCATGATCAAGGGTTTTGTCCCATTCTCTTAGACTCATAAACGAACCAAAAGGCATTTTCAGTATGCAGTATTTTTTGTTAAGGTTGTCAAATTCATGCTATGCCCAGCTTTGCACATGTTTAACAATTACGCAGCGGCCATCTTCGCGCCTGTGAAAACCATGATCGTAGCAAAAAATAAACTCGCGGCCTCGCCTGCAATTTGCCCTGTGCGTAAAAAACTGCAACCTATATCCCCTGTTAATGATCTTCTGAAAAGGAACATCAGAAACTCTGCCAGCGGGGCCCGCCAGCTCTGCCAGGATACGCCTGTTTTTTCCCAAAGCATTGTTGATGTTTCGGATCAGGTTATTCCGCTCTGCATGCAGGCGGTTGTTATAGCTATTCCGGCAATTTTCATCACAAAATTTTTTATCGGTTCTTCCTTTTATTAACCGGTTACAGTTTATGCAGCTCTTCTTTTGCAAATAATTTATTTCCATACGGTAGACTTTTAGATCACTAAAATAAAAAGCTACCGTTCTGCATACAATAACCCAAAGAGGGAAAAAAATTGCAATCATTTACATGCGGATATAAACGGATAACATTCGGATAACAACTACCGGGCGTGTTTTATTTGCATTACAAATTGAACGCATTATATAATTAAACAAACATTATTATGTACGCATTAAGAAACAGGGTGCAGTTGATCGGAAACCTCGGTAACGCACCGGAAGTAAAACAAACAGAAACCGGTAAAAAGCTTGCGCGTTTTTCTGTGGCAACAAACGAAAGTTACAAAAACAGCAATGGCGAAAAGGTCACGGACACGCAATGGCACAATCTTGTGGCCTGGGGAAAAGTGGCCGATGTGGCGGAAAAATTTCTTGAAAAAGGAACAGAGGTGGTGGTGGAAGGAAAGCTGGTTAACCGGAACTACACCGATAAAGAAGGCATTAAGAAATACATTACAGAGATCCATGTGAACGAGCTTTTACTCGTAGGTTCAAAAGCGTCTTCGTGATTCGTGGCTTGAAACAGGCGTGGGGATTCTTCCCTGCGCCTCTTTTTATTTTACAGAATAGATGGCGATGCGGCATTTTGCACATACGCTAAAACTTGAGTGCTTTTCCGCCAAAGGCGGATACCGCAGCATAGTGTATAATTTAAAATGAGTTTGGCGAATTAGAGTGCGGACAGGAAAACTTCAAGAATCCTTTTTTTCTCTTCTCTTCCCTGCCCGGTTTTCAAATACTTCTCTCGCTGTACAGCTTCTTGCTTTGAGTTGAAAGCTTCTACATGCATCAATATCCATGGGCGGCATCGGGTGGTGTATGCAATGTGAGTAGCTGAGTTATGTTCCGAAAGGCGCCTTGGAACATCGCCCGTAAAGCCGGTGTACGTTTTATTACAACTCCTGGAATATAAAATATATACGAACCACATACACAAAAAAAACCTGCAACTTTCGTTACAGGTCTTAGCCGGCCATGCACCGAGGCGCACAAGCGCCAGAATTTTCAGTCCTTTTCCGCCAAAGGCGGATACCGCAGTATAGTGTTAATTTAAAATGAGTTTGGCGAATTAGAGTGCGGACAGGAAAACTTTAAGAATCCTTTTTTTCTCTTCTCTTCCCTGCCCGGTTTTCAAATACTTCTCCCGCTGTGCAGCTTCCTGCTTTGAGTTGATAGCTTCTACATGCATCAATATCCACGGTCGGCATCGGGTCGTGTATGCATTATGAGTACTTGAGTTGTGTTCGGAAAGGCGTCTTTGAACATCGCCCGTAAAGCCGGTGTACGTTTTATTACAACTCCTGGAATATAAAATATATACGAACCACATACATAAAAAAAACCTGCAACTTTCGTTACAGGTCTCTGTGGTGTGGGCCGGGATCGAACCGGCGACACAAGGATTTTCAGTCCTTTGCTCTACCAACTGAGCTACCGCACCAAGTATTTTCAGTCCTTTTCCGCCAGTGGCGGATACCGCACCGACACCATGTTATTTACACGGGCAGCAAAAATAAGGGATTTTTAGTTACGGTCTCTTCAAGTTTTGAGTTTTTTCGGCCTCCTTATTTACTCCGCCTTCCGCCACCTGTATATCGTTCCTTGCGCTTTTGAGCTTTGTAAAAATGCCGGTCCTCCGCCTCATCCAGGGAATGAGTTTCATGAAGAGAATCCTCATGCCGTGCATAGTCGCTCAATTTTTCGTAAAAACGATGAATAGTTCGAAGTTCTTCTTCAGTGATATCTTCTATGTTAATAAGACGGTTGCTGGCATACTGGTGCGAGGCGATAAGCTCGTTTAATTTTAATTGAATGGCAAGCGAATCTTTGTTTTGCGACTTTTGAATCAAGAAAACCATTAGGAAGGTGATGATGGTTGTTCCGGTATTAATGACCAGTTGCCATGTTTCCGAAAAATTAAAAAGCGGCCCAGAAATACCCCAAGCCAAAACCACGGCGAGAGCAATGGAGAATGCAGGCGTGCTTCCAACAGCCCGCGTCACTTTTGATGAGAATTTATCGAAGAATCCGGCCTTCCTTAAGCCCTTACCTGTACTTCCGGTTTCCCGAAGGTTTTTGTTTTCCATGTGAATTTGAAATTTATGTCCGCTAAAGTTCATCAAATTCTACATGCGAAATAGCGGCAAAACCGCGAGAGATGTTTTCTTTTTTGCTTTTATTGGCTAAAAACTTGTCGCGTAATCGACTACCTCTTTAAACTCCTTTTCGGAAAGATCGAACTTTTGCAAAACTATCTTCTGCTGATCTGCGGCTAGTTTGTAGAAAAACAGGGCAAGGTGCCGTGGATGGTATTTGGGAACATCCTTTATGTGATTATGAATTGCGACCACGTCGTCCACTGTGAAAATAGGTTCCTTCGGTGCCTTGAACTTTGCGTATTTATGGTTCTTTAACTTGTTTCCAAAAGTGGTGACAAAATCTACAGCATTTGTACTGTCAGACAATAGTGTCATCATTGCTATCTCTCTTGCTTTTTTATAATCTTTCTGCTTCAGGGCCTCTTCAAACAAGGGATGAAAAGCCGGGGTGTTATTGTACCCAACCGCCAGGCCGACAAATTTGTCCTCTGCCAACACCATTTGCGGCATTTCAGCATATATAGCCTTAAGGTAGTTGAGTAACTGCGCCTGCTCTTTATCGGAATATTCCCTGTACAGCAAACTCTTCCGGGCAAAAACTACCGGAAAGGACCTGGCCATTAAAATAACCTTTCTCTTTTCCGGAAACCGTTGTTCAATTTTATCCAATGCATTAAGCGCTGATAAACCTGCATACCGGAAATCCATTACATGATCCATCAATTGTTCAAAAGTTCCCGTAGAAACTTCTTTTTGAAAGAGTGAAAAAGCAGTTCCTGCATTCAATATATTTTGGTTGGGCACAAAAACAACTTCATATCCCTTATTTGTACTCACTACTTTATACAACATGCGGGAAAGAAACAATGCCTCGCCTTCTTTTAATCCTGCAGCTATAAAACTGATTCCGAAAGGCTTTGCCATATCCCAGTGTTTAAGGCCCGCAACATCTTCCGAGTCCATCCCGTATTTCGCAGCAATTTGTTCGTAATAACCTTGAGGAGCCGACTTCTTTATCTCTTCTTCTTTTTGTTCAGGATCAACCGATCTCGCAGAATTCTTTCTTCGAAGAGCGAAATACTCTTCCAAAGTCATAGGATCGGTCACATTCAGCTTTGTTGTAGTTGTGGTTGGACTGCCGGAACTCACCGGCCTGCTCGCACGCCACTTTGCCTCCTGAATGGCCATTTCATTGGGCTTGTGATAAGCATCACCATATTGGCCGAATGCCGCAGGGAGGCTTATGAAAAGTAAGGCTGCCAGTACAATATTTTTACTCATAGGTTCTGAATTACTAATAACAGGGCAAAATAGATAAAGAAAATCGAAAAATAAATACCGGCAACACAGTAGTCAGGTTCGGGGCAATTCATATAAGCATTCTAAAATTGTATATTCACAATCGCCTCCCGGCAGAAAAATCATTAAGATAAATACCATGTCAAAAAAGAATAGCCGTCGCCAAAATAATTTTAAGAAGTATTCAACCTTTTGGAACAGAAATTTAGAAGGGGCCGATTCCTTTCTTTGCGAAGAATGCAGACCGCTTGGATTCTGCAAAATCAGGGCGGAGGAGAAAAATCGCGAGATCATTAAGAAGATTGCGCCGGGGAACAAATCTTGTTTCGACATTTCCGATTATCTCCGCAAAATTCCGTTCCGCATAAGTGATTCAAAAGGTTTCAGCAATTATGCTAAGGAGCATTTGCAAAAAGCTTACGATGCTTTTCACCAGGAAGATTATGAAACCGCACTAATAAATTATAAATGCGTGGAGCGCGGAGGCATTTATTACAATGAACCTGATTTCTTTTTAGCACTCGCTTATTTCATGCTTGGCAACTATCAATCGGCAGCCACACATATGCAGGCTTGCATTGACAATACCTTTTACTCTACAGAAGACTTTAATCCCTTTATTGAGGAATGTGAAAGACTGTATGCCATTCAACAAGTGCAGAACACGCCCCAGGTTGATTTGAATTGGGTAACTGGTTCACCTAACGTTTACGCCAACCGTTAGTTTCCGTACTCGCATAAGAATTTTATTCGCATCAGCTTTAATTGTTCCCAGTTGAAATTGCTTTCAGCGAGTTCTTCCTGGGCCACCTGCAGGCTGGACGTCTGGCAACCTTTGAAGTAATCGATTATTTCTTCCTGCTCATATTCGTCAACCATTTCTTCAATGGCGTAATTTAAATTCAGCCGGGTACCGCTCGCTACAATGGTTTCCATCTCTTCAAGCAATTCGTCTATGCGCAACTCCTTTGTTTTGGCAATGGTTTCAAGCGGAATTTTCTTATCTACATTCTGAATGATGAAGATCTTGTTATTCTTCCTGTTAGCCACAGATTTCATTACGAAGTCGTCAGGACGAACAACATCATTCTCTTCCACATAAGCCTTAATCATTTCCAGAAACGGTTTGCCATACCGCAAAGCCTTTCCCTTGCTCACCCCGGAGATCTTCTCCAGTTCGGCCATAGTGGTGGGATACATGGTAGCCATATCTTCCAATGAGCTTTCGAGAAAAATAACAAAGGGAGGTAGCTTCTTTTCAGATGAAACTTTTTTGCGCAAAGATTTCAGGTCTTCAAGCAACTTTTCATCTGCAGCGCCAACGGAAGCTTCGGCCGCCATGGCTTCTTCATCGTCTGCATCCGCACCTTCAAATAAATTATTCAATACAATTTTAAATGATGCCGGCTTCTTCAAAAAGCTTTCGCTCTTCTTCGTAAACTTCAACACGCCGTATTCCTGGATATCTTTTTCCAGCAATCCGTGCAACAACATTTGCCTGATCAGGCTGCTCCAAAAATGCGGCTCTTTATCGTTACCTGAGCCGAACACTTCAAGTGCATCATGCCTGTACATCTGCACTTGCGGAGTAAGCTTACCGGTTAAAATGTGCAGCAGGTATTCAATAGTGAATTGCTCGCCAAGTGCACGGATCGTTTTCAACACGGTTACAGCCTCTGCTTTCGCTTCAATTTTTTCTTTTGGCTGAAGGCAGTTATCGCAATGCCCGCAACTTTTTTTATCATCGAAATCTTCACCAAAATAATATAGTAGGGTTTTTCTTCTGCACACACTGCTTTCCGCATAAGAAACGGTTTCATTTATCAGCTGTGCACCCACCTCACGTTCGCTGAGAGGTTTATCTTTCATAAAGTGCTCGAGCTTTGCCACATCCTTGTGCGAATAATAAAGAATGCACTTTCCTTCAAGTCCGTCGCGGCCCGCTCTGCCGGTTTCCTGGTAATAATTTTCTATTGATTTTGGAATGTTGTAATGTATAACAAATCGCACGTCGGGTTTATCTATCCCCATTCCGAATGCTATCGTGGCTACGATCACCTGCACGTCTTCATTCAAAAACTCATCCTGCCGCTTTGCCCGGAGTTTTGCGTCAAGGCCTGCATGATAAGCCACAGACTTTATTCCATTCGCTACCAACATCGAAGCCAGCTCTTCAGTGGTTTTGCGGTTCAACGTATATATAATACCGCTTTTGTTTTTGTGCGATTGAATAAACCGGACAATACTTTTATTAGTATCCTCAAGTTTAATTTTCGGCAGCACCTCATAGTGAAGGTTCGGCCGGTTAAACGAAGAGATGAATATTTCAGGATTGCGAAGGCTGAGGTTCTTTACAATATCGCTCTGCACTTTTGGGGTAGCCGTTGCCGTTAGTGCAATGATCGGCGCATCCGGGCTGATGCTTTCCATCATTTCCTTCAGTCTCCTGTATTCAGGCCTGAAGTCGTGGCCCCACTCTGATATACAGTGCGCCTCATCTACAGCGAAGAAAGAAATGTTCAATGAATTGAAAAATTCAATGTTGTCTTCGCGCGTTAATGTTTCCGGAGCAACGTAAAGCATCTTGGTTTTGCCGGAAGAAAGATCGCTCTTCACAACTTTTTGCTGCCCCTTATTCAGGCTGCTGTTTAAGAAGTGCGCCACATGATCTTTACTTGAATAACTTCTCACCAGGTCAACCTGGTTTTTCATGAGAGCAATAAGCGGAGATACTATTATGGCCACGCCGGGAAGCATCATCGCCGGCAGTTGGTAGCAAAGGCTTTTTCCCCCACCTGTAGGCATAATTACAAAGGTGTCCCGGCCATCAAGCAAATTATTGATGACGGCTTCCTGAGGTCCTTTAAATTTTGTGAAGCCAAAAAATTGTTCAAGAGGTGCGGTGAGGTCACGCCCGGTGGAAGAAATTTTGGTTTGGGTTTTTCTCTTGGATGTTGATTTGGTAGGAGGCATAAAAGTTCATTTCAAAAACTGGCTGTTCAAAGGTTTTTCCCGGTGCCAACCCTTTTTTTAAGGGGCAGCGAAGTTAACCATAAACAGCGGTTTTACAGGATGCAATCAGAATTTTAAATTCTTATTAAGATAATCATTTTTTCTGCGTTCTGCGATTTGTTTTGAAAAACCGGAAGCACGTTACAAACGTTAAAGTGTTAAAACTGTTATGACAATGAGAAGCGGCCACCAAACAGTTTCCTGAAGCACCTTTGATAAATTCCTGCAATTCGATTAGCTTGCGAACGCACATGAAAAAGGACGGTATTATACCCAACGCGATCCGCACCATTAGCCTGCAGGCAGAAGCGGTGAAAGCGCTCGAAAGATCTGTGAATGCAGATTTTATGGCAGCTGTAGAAAAGATCGCTATGAGTAATGGGAGATTGGTTATCAGCGGAATCGGTAAGTCGGCCATTATTGCGCAGAAGATCGTGGCCACTATGAATAGTACCGGAACGCCCTCCTTGTTCATGCACGCGGCCGATGCCATACACGGAGATCTCGGCATGATTCAGCAAGACGACATTGTATTGATAATCAGCAAAAGCGGCGATAGTCCTGAGATAAAGGTGCTTGTACCACTGGTTAAAAATTTTGGCAATTTTCTCATCGGTATGGTGGGCAATACAGAATCATACCTTGCGACTCACGCTCACCTGGTTCTGAACACCACAGTGTCTCAGGAGGCTTGCCCGAATAATTTGGCCCCAACTACCAGCACAACCGCTCAAATGGTAATGGGGGATGCGTTGGCGGTTTGCCTTATGGAACTGAAAGGGTTTAACAGCGAGCATTTCGCAAAATTTCATCCCGGAGGCACACTTGGAAAAAAACTTTACGTCAGGGTTTCAGATGTGGCGGGCCGCCAAAAACCCGCAGTGAGTTTGCAGGCATCTGTCAGGGAAGTGATCGTGGAGATCACCCGGAACAGGCTGGGCGCTGTGGCGGTACAAAACGAGGAAGGTGATGTAAAAGGAATAATTACGGATGGTGATCTGCGGCGGATGCTTGAATCCGGGGCCTCGGTTAACGAACTCCTGGCAAAGGATATAATGTCTGCAGATCCGAAAACAATTTCTTTTGACGATCTTGCCGTAACGGCGCTTGATGCAATGCGCACGCACAATATTAACCAGCTTTTGGTGTTAAAAGAAGGAACATACATGGGGGTTCTGCATCTGCAGGACCTGATTCGTGAAGGGATTATTTAATCAAAGAGTCAGCAGGCGATGAACAAAAACAATTATGTAGCCATTATGGCCGGCGGAATAGGAAGCCGTTTTTGGCCGATGAGCAGAACCGATTTCCCTAAACAGTTTCTCGACATTCTGAATACGGGCCAAACGCTCATTCAATCAACCTATAACCGTTTCGCCGCCTTTATTCCAAAGGAAAACATTTATGTGGTCACGTCCGCGTCTTACAAAGACATTGTAAGAAAACAATTGCCCGAAATGGACGCCGATAATATTCTGCTTGAACCTTCCCGAAAAAATACTGCACCCTGCGTTGCCTATATCTCTTATAAACTTCATGAGCTTAACCCAAATGCAAACCTTATCTGCGCCCCGGCTGATCACCTGATAACGGATAACGACAGTTTCAAAAATATATGCAAGGAAGCTCTTCACTTTACCTCTCACATCAAGGCGCTTATTACACTTGGCATTAAGCCTACCAATCCCAATACGGGATATGGATACATACAGTTTGAACAATTTGCAGTAGGCGAAAATGTGTACAAGGTGAAAACTTTTACTGAAAAACCGGATAAAGACCTTGCGAAAACATTTGTTTCAAGCGGCGATTTCCTTTGGAACGCAGGGATATTTGTGTGGGAAGTGAAAAATATCATCAAGGCTTTTGAGAAATTTCTTCCGGAAATACACGAAGTGTTTGATGCGGAGAAATCAAAATTCAATTCAAAGAAAGAAGCTGCGGCAATTGAAAGGATTTATCCGCAATGCATAAACATCTCTATTGATTACGGCATTATGGAAAAGGCTGATAACGTGTACGTGATCCCCGCATCTTTTGGGTGGAGCGATCTCGGCACATGGAAAAGCGCCTATGAAACAATCGACAAAGATTATCTTGGCAATGCGGTTGCGGGAAACAATGTGATGGTGATAGATGCTACAAATAACATGATTCATGCAGATAACAAGAAGCTGGTTGTACTTCAGGGGCTTGATGAATTTGTAGTAGTAGACACAAAGGATGTATTGCTCATTTGCAAAAAAGAAAAGGAACAGGAGATTAAGGAATATGTGGCAGAGATAAAGCGCAACAAGGGCGATAAGTATTTGTAACTCCCTTCGTGTACGCATTACCGAAAGTAACCGCTATATGGTGAAAAAGATCGTCTTGCTGCTTACTGCCATACTATTGGCTATCCCTAACTTTATTAATGCTGATATTAATGAAACGCTGCCCTATGACGGGCGGGAGAAGTTTGAGGAATCGCTCGCAAGTCTCAGAACTATTTCATCACTTGAAATTTATATCGACAGTATTGCAAAAGAGCATTCCGTAAACAATCCTTCTCCTCGATATCTAGAAATCATGGAGAAAGTGATCTCTGCACGTTTCTACCATGGCTTTTCTCACTGGAAAATGAATGAAAACTGGATCGCGGCGATAGGGCAGTGGATCACCGGAATCGGGCTTGCGTGTAAGGTGGGCGCCAACGACATACTCAAGAACAACAATGCCGCCTGCTCTCAACAGGCTCTCATCACAATGGCGATGCTTCAGAGAAAGGGGATTGAATACCGCCCCGTTTATTTCCCGCATCATTATGCCCTTGAAGCGCATCTTGGCGACCGGTGGTACTACCTGGATGCCAACATGGAGCCCGAAATGGAACTTGAAGACCGGATGCACCGAAACTGGCGCTCAGAAAATGAAAAATTAAAGCGCTTCTTTCCGCATGCAGATTCTTCGCAACTTAGTTACCGATTTGGCAATAGTGAAAAGGCAACCCTCGGCCCCGTCAATCACAAGCCTGCATTAAGGGTGAGGCTATTTCAAAATGCAACGGCAACCATTTCAAAGCTTGCATGGATAATCCCTTTGAGTTTGATCTTTGTAAGTAGAAAAAAGCCAAAGAAATAATATCTTGGGTAGCGCTTTAAAAAAATGCGCCGGTTTAAGATGCTATTCCTTTCTTCAAAGCTTCCAAATTCAGGTACAACAATTTTTACCGTGATGAGCGCGCTTGCCGCTAAACATGAGGCCATAAATCTCGGGCAGGGATTTCCTGATTTTTTCATGGATGAACAACTAATTAAACTGGTGAATGAGGCGATGCAGAAAGGCGGGAACCAGTATGTTCACATGAACGGACTGCCGGCCTTACGGCAAGGCATAGCCGAAAAAGTGAAAAACCTTTATAACAACTCACTGGATCCGGAAACAAATATTACAATTACCCCCGGAGCTACATATGCCATATACACCGCCCTCACTGCCATTCTGCAGCCCGGTGATGAGGTAATATATTTTGAACCTGCATACGACAGCTATCTGCCTAACATCCTGATAAACGGCGGTGTTCCGGTGCCTGTCAAACTTCAGCATCCTGAATATTCTGTAAACTGGAACCTTGTAAAGGAAAAGCTAAGTGAAAAAACGCGGGCCATTATTATCAATACGCCTCATAACCCTACGGGAACTCTGCTCAGCGCGGAAGACCTGCAATCGCTGCGGGAGATAGTAAGTCATTCAAAAGTGATCATTATCAGCGATGAGGTTTATGAACACCTGGTTTTTGACGACAGGAAACACCATTCCGTGCTTAATTATCCGGATCTGTTTGAGCGGTCTGTGGTCACTTACTCATTCGGAAAAGTGTATCATTGCACCGGGTGGAAGATGGGTTATGCGATAGCCCCGGAAAGTATCATGAAGGAATTCAGAAAAGTGCACCAGTTCAATTGCTTCACCTGCCACAGCCCCACGCAGTACGCACTGTCGGATTACATTAATGAAAAACAGAAGTATTTATCTCTTGGAAAATTTCTTGAAAACAAGAAAAACTTCTTTGGTGAATTGATGAGGTCCACGCCACTTCTGCCGCTACCTTCGCATGGAAGCTACTTTCAACTCTACTCTTATGAGGGCCTGAGTAAGGAAGCAGAAAGCGTATATGCGCAAACGTTAGTAGAAAAAGCAGGCGTGGCCACCATTCCCGTTTCTGCGTTTTATCATGATGGTACAGACAATAAAGTGCTCCGTTTCTGCTTTGCCAAAAAAGAGGAAACGCTGAAAGAGGCGGTGAAAAGACTTGCAAAATTTTACGGCAATTAATTCATTTCTAAATTACTTCGACCTGATTCAGCAGAAGGTCGTTGAATTCCTCCCTTTTCCTGATCAAATGAGCGTTGCCGTGTAGCATTAATACCTCTGCAGGTTTCAGCCTTGAGTTGAAATTACTTGACATTTCAAATCCGTATGCACCCGCATTGTAAAAACAAAGTATGTCATTTTCCCGCACCTCATTCAGTTTGCGGTCCCATGCAAACGTATCTGTTTCACATATATTTCCTACCACGGTGTAAATTCGTTCGGCACCGTTGATGTTGCTGATATTCTCTATGCGGTGATAGGCTTCATAAAACATAGGCCTTATGAGATGGTTGAATCCGCTGTTGACTCCTACAAAAACCGTAGCTGTGGTTTGCTTAATGATATTGGCCTTTACCAGAAAATAGCCTGCCTGGCTCACCAGATACTTACCGGGCTCAAACCACACTTGTATGCTTTTTCCTGAGCGTTGTTCGAATTCTTTTACCGCCTCAGCCACTTTCTCTCCGAGCAAAACAATATCGGTTTCGGTTTCATCAGGTTGGTAGGCAACTTTAAATCCGCTGCCAAGGTCAATGAACTGAAGTTCATCAAAATGGCCGGCCATTTCAAACATTACTTCAAGGCCTGCGAGAAACACATCCACATCTTTTATTTCACTGCCTGTGTGCATATGAAGGCCGTGCACATGCATCCCGGTTGTTTTCACGATCCGCTCAATATGCCTCATCTGGTGAATGGAAATTCCGAACTTGCTATCTACGTGGCCAGTACTGATCTTGTAATTTCCTCCGGCCATAATGTGCGGGTTCAGCCTGATGCAAACCGGGTAAGAGCCGCCGTAACGGTTACCGAATTGTTCGAGTATAGAAATATTATCAAGATTTATAAGTACGCCGAGTTGTTTGGCCTGTTCAATTTCCGAAAAGTCCACACAATTGGGTGTGTAAAGGATATCCAGCGGATCAAAACCGGCCTTTAAGCCAAGCAACACTTCATTAATGCTTACACAATCCAGCGAGTTGCCTAATTGCTTCATCAACTTTAAAATGTTGATATTGGTGAGCGATTTGGCGGCATAAAAGAATCTTGTGTTGCAATGCCTGAATGCTTCCTTAAGTTTGCGGGACTGTTCCGCAATCTTTTCTGCATGGTATACATACAATGGAGTTCCAAACCGGGATGCAATACTTCTGAGCTCGTTATGGCTGAGACTGTCGTTCATGATCCGGTAAAAGTAATTCCATTCCTGATGCAACTATTTACGGTATTCATTTTTTTCTTTTTACTTTTTCCGGCTTCATATGCGCAAAGGCCGGGGGGCATGAGAGATGAAACAAATTTCAATTTCGTTTCCGCAAAAGTTTCCTTGCCAAAAGATACCTTCAGCCTTCAAATACCTGAAGGGTTTAAACTCAGCGTGGCCGCAATGCCTGGAACACGAATCCGGTTTTTGGCAAAAGCGCCGGACGGAAGGCTGTTCGTAACAGACATGCACGATCTATCCGACAATAAAAAAGGAAGGGTTCTTCTTTTAGATAAATGGAACGAGCCTCTACGTCGTTTCGATACGGTCATCACATATTTGGGCGGCCTGCGCAACCCCAACCAGGTGGCCTTTTACAACAATTATATTTATGTAGCGGAAACACATCGTCTCACACGTTACCGTTATAACTCAGGCAACTCACCGGCTGGGGAGGCTGAGGAGATAGCGAGGTTCCCTGATTACGGATTAAGTTATAAATACGGCGGATGGCATCTTACAAGAAGCCTTGCCTTTCATAAGAATAAGCTTTATGTAAGTGTGGGAAGCAGTTGCAATGCCTGCATTGAAAAGGAAGAAGTGCGGGCGACCATAATTGAGATGAACCCCGATGGCAGTGGACAAAGAATTTTTGCACGCGGATTAAGAAATGCAGTCGGCATAAAATGGCTTGGTGAAAGATTGTATGCTACGGAAATGGGCCGTGACCTGATTGGCCCTGACAAGCCTGAAGATCTTTTTGTGGAAGTGAACGATGGAGATTTTTATGGCTGGCCTTTTTTCATTCACTACCGGAAACGCATATACGAAGATGCAGAGTTCAAAGATTCTGTTCGTGCACCCTGGGTTAAAATTCCGCCGAAACCGATAACAGGTTTCAAAGCTCATAGTGCACCGCTGGGTTTCGAGCTGCTTTGGAATTTTAATGATTCCGTCCTTAAAAATAAAGTACTTGTTTGCCTTCACGGTTCTACAAGCGTTTGGAGGCGTCGCGGCTATGAGATCGTAATGCTGGAGAAGAACGGCAGATATAAACCTGTTGTAACCGGGTTTCTCACCGGCAAAGATGAAAAAGACCGAAAAGGCAGGCCATGCGATACTTTAATGAATAATGAACGTTCCTTGTTCTTTACAGATGATCTTAAGGGAGTGGTGTACTACATGTATAAGTGAGCAAACATTTTAATCCTGTGATCTTGTTCAACTATTTTCTGCCGCAAAATTATCTCCCAAAATCATCCTGCACCCTTACTATGTCTTCCTCATTGCTCGGATGCCCGGGATCGGTATGCATCCATATTTCGGCTACAACTCCCCAGTCGCCAAGCCCCACCAGGCGGTGGCGTTCTCCCTGCTTCAATTCAATTATATCGCCTTCCTTTAAATGACGGGTTTGCTTTTCTTCGTCGTTGTCGCTCGTAACTACATCTACAGCGCCGTCAATTACTTTCCATATTTCGGCACGGCGGTGATGGTATTGCCAGCTTAACCTGCTATGAGGAGCCACAAGTAAGATTTTCGGGCTGAGGCGGGCGTTCATGTTCCGCAGCTGGTCGGTGAACTGCGGGAAGAACCGTTCGATAAAAATTTCCGTATCCTCTTCATTGATCACCAGAAAGCCGCCCCAGGGACGGCTGTCGTCGATATAACGGATACGCATAGACGAAGTTATACTTTCAACGGCTTTTTCAAATATGTAATTCTTTTGAGAGGATTGGTCGGCATGAGTCATGGCCAAAAGATAATAAATTTTTACCGGCCCATGTACACCATTAGTATTTGAACGTCGCTGGGGTTTACGCCGGAAATGCGTGAGGCCTGGCCAAGCGTATGCGGGCGTATTTTCGAGAATTTCTGACGCGCTTCATTACTCAATGAAACCAGTTTATCATAATTAAAGTCGGGCGGAATAATTTTATTTTCAAGCTCCGTCATTTTTTTCACCAAATCTTTTTCCTTGGTGATGTAAGTATCGTACTTGATCTGCACTTCAGCTTGTTCCAGCACCTCGGTGTCGAATGTATTAAGTTCTTTTACGGGAGAGCGCTCAGGAGAAAGATTACCGCGGATTCCACGCAGGTCAACTCCCGGCCGGAGTATCAACTGGCCTAACTTCTGGCGGCTTACTAACGGTGACGAATAGACGCTTTCAAGATAGGGGTTGATCGATTCGGGTTCCACGCTGGTGGAATGAAGGAATGATTTTGCTTTCTCCACGCCCTCCTGTTTCCGGCGAAGTTTTTCCATACGTTCTTCCGAGGCCAGCCCGAGAAGATAAGATCTTTCGGTGAGGCGCAAATCCGCATTATCCTGCCTGAGAAGGGTTCGGTATTCTGCCCGGCTGGTAAACATCCGGTAAGGTTCGTCGGTGCCTTTATTAATAAGGTCGTCTATTAAAACCCCAATGTAGGCGTCTGAACGCTGCAAAACGAGCGGTTCCTCTTCCCTGCATTTCCGGTGTGCATTAATGCCTGCCATTAATCCCTGGCAAGCCGCTTCCTCATAGCCAGTAGTTCCATTTATTTGTCCCGCGAAGAACAAATGGCTGATATTCTTCGTTTCCAGGCTGAAATTTAACTGTGTGGGCGGAAAATAATCGTATTCTATCGCGTAGCCGGGGCGAAACATTTTGCATTTCTCAAAGCCCGGTACCAGTTGCAATGCTTTAAGCTGAACGTCCTCGGGCAAAGAGGTCGAAAACCCGTTCACATATATTTCCACCGTGCTCCAACCTTCCGGCTCTACAAAAAGCTGGTGGCGGTCGCGCTCGGCAAAACGGTTGATTTTATCTTCTATACTGGGGCAATAGCGTGGGCCTGTTCCCTGAATCCTGCCCTGATACATAGGGCTCTGATCAAACCCCGTCTTCAGAATATCATGAACGGCCTGATTGGTGTATGTTATATGACAACTGCGCTGATTATCAGCCGTTAACACTGGTTTTTCCAAATAACTAAACCCTCCTACTTCCTCATCTCCCGGCTGCTCCTCCATTTTTGAGTAATCAAGGCTCCGGCCGTCTTTACGCGGCGGGGTTCCCGTTTTAAGCCGGCTGCTTTCGAAACCCAGTGAGGTTAGCTGCTCGGTAATTCCGGTAGCAGCCTTTTCCGCCACTCTCCCTCCACCAAATTGCTTTTCCCCAATATGGATAACCCCGTTCAGAAAAGTACCGTTAGTAAGTACAACCGCGGTGGAGTAAATGGTATACCCCAATCCGGTAATTACTCCACAAGCCCTTCCGTTCTTCACCACCAATTCTTTCACCATATCCTGGTAAAAGTCAACATTCGGAGTGTTTTCAAGCATTTCGCGCCAGGTTGCGGCAAAAAGCATACGGTCGTTTTGCGTGCGGGGGCTCCACATTGCCGGCCCTTTAGACCGGTTGAGCATCCTGAATTGGATCGCACTTTTATCGGTAACGATTCCAGAGTAACCACCAAGCGCGTCAATTTCTTTTACTATTTGACCCTTGGCTATTCCACCCATAGCAGGATTGCAACTCATCTGGGCAATTGTTTGCATATTCATGGTGATAAGCAAAACCTTACTGCCCATATTCGCTGCTGCTGCTGCTGCCTCGCAACCGGCATGGCCCGCGCCAACCACTATTACATCGTATTTCTGAAACATGGGCGGCAAAGTTAGTTTTTTATCGGGCGGAGGAAAAACAGAACCTATTTTTAAATGCAAATTCTTTCTAAAATATCGTGGGGGGAAGGTTTCACGTGGAACTATTATCGAAATTCCGAGTAAGTGTTTCACGTGGAACGATCAAGGTAAGTTGAGAGATGGAAGTCTTCCCTTAACCTCATCTGTTCCTTATCCTTCCTGGTATTGTCTTTATAGCCACACAAATGGAGCAATCCATGGAATATTACGCGATGAAGCTCCCTTTCAGCTGTCGCCGAGTAAATTGTTGAGTTTTCCTTAACCCGGTCAACGCTAATAAACAATTCACCATCAATCACTTTTGGCTCATCAGAATAGTCGAAGGTGATAATATCGGTATAAAAGTCGTGGTTCAAATAGGTTCGGTTTACCTCAAGGAGATAATCGTCGCTACAGAACACAATTGATAGTGACCGTAGGGTGTATCCCTCCATCTTGCATAATTCTGGAAGGAATCGCTTCAGCAGAACCCGATTGCGGAGTGGAGCCTTTTCGAGAAAGTTAAATTCAACCATAGCGAATAATCGAAATTAAATACAATCGGGATAGGATAACTTTGCGTTTTGTAAGCAGATGAAAAAACTCTCGGAAATAAAGGTGGGTGCTACGGTGATCATTAAAGAGTTTAATAATGATGAGATATTTCTGAAGCTTATGGAAATGGGCTTCGTGCCCGGGGAAAAAGTTACGGTTGACCAGGTTGCACCATTGAAAGATCCGATTTCGGTATCAGTTGCAGGATATCAGCTTAGCCTTCGCCTTAATGAAGCCGAACACGTATTTGTAGAAGAGTGTTAATTTGCCGGTATGGAAATCGGCCTCTACTTCGGTTCATTCAATCCCATACATAACGGGCACCTGATAATCGCCCAGCATATTCTGGAAAACACCGCATTAAAGGAAGTGTGGTTCGTGGTCTCACCTCAAAATCCATTTAAACATTCTTCCTCCTTGCTGAACGAACATCATAGATACTTTCTCGTACAGGAAGCTATTGAGGGTGAAACGAGAATGCGGGCAAGTAATGTAGAGTTTAATTTACCCAAGCCATCATATACGGCAGACACACTGGCTTATCTCCGGGAGCACTATCCCCAGCACCGCTTTCACCTCATTATGGGTAGCGACTCTTTTACCAATTTCGATAAATGGAAAAACCCGGAAAGCATCCTCGCCAACCACCCGATAATAATTTATAAGCGGCCTTCCTTCGAGGTAAAGAAAACCTATGATGGAAACATAACGGTATTGGAAGCGCCTCTGCTGGAAATTTCGTCTACCCATATCCGTGAGTTGATCCGCAAAGGCGCGCCCATACGCTATTTCGTGCCGGATGCCGTGGCAAAGGAGATTGAGCGCAACGGCTACTACAGGCATATTTCCTCAGAAAAAAAAGCCGAGTAAAATACAGATAAGCACCAACACCGGTGCAGGAAGGCGGGTATATTTCAACGTCATAAACGTGCCCGCAATCACAGCAAGTTGAACCCACACCACACCCCATGGCTGGCCGGTTAAAGACTTTTGTAGAAGATACAATCCGCCTGCAAGCATAAAGCCCACCACTACCGCATTTATTCCTTCCAGAGCACGGAACACCACCACATACTTCTTCAAATACTGCCAAACCGGGAAGAAAAACAGAACCAACAATGCACTGGGCAGAAATATGGCAAGGGTGCCAACCACGCACCCCAAAAACTGCATCCATTTACCCTCTTCGCGCATTATCAATCCGCCCATATAGGATGCGACCGAGAACACGGGGCCGGGAATTGCACGAACCATTCCATATCCGGTAAGGATATCCTCCTGCGGAACTCTTATAGCATTCGGATTATTTTGCTGCACCTTGGGTGCCTCGGGCCTGGCTACATATTGATCTAACATCATAGGAAGCAGTACGTCTCCACCGCCAAACACAAAGCTTCCGAACCGGTAAAAGTTCTCAAACAGGTTAAACACACGCCTGTTCTCCCATTCCTGCTTCCGCGCGGTTTCACTAAGAATACCCGCAGTGGCAAAAATCACCAGGAAAAAGAAAATATTCCTCCATCGGATCTGTCGGGGTTTTATGGTTTCCCTTTCCGGAATACGACGGTTGCTAAAATTTGTTACAACTCCACCCAGTACTATCAATGCGGGGAAAACCCAGGGCGCCTTAAACATCAGGAAACAGATGATCATTGTGGCGGTCATCAATACAAAAGTGATGGTATTGTTTATGGAGATGCCAAATGCCTGAACGATGGCATAAATTAAAAAGCCAATCGCCATGGGCGGGATGTAGGTGAAAAGATGGCTGGTTTTTTCTGCATCGGAACCCGTAACCAGGAAGGATAAGGCGCCCATCAGAAAGGCGGCCGGGAGTATCCAAACCAGCAAGGTAAGTATCGCCAATGGCGCACCACCCCTTTTATACCCGATAAGCGTTACGGTTTGCGTGGATGAAGCGCCGGGAAGCAGCTGACAGAAACTATTGTATTCCACCAATTCCTCCTCAGACACATAGGGCCGCTTCTTTACAAAGGTTTTGAGCATCATTCCCATGTGCCCCTGGGGACCCCCAAAAGCCGTAAGGCTGTAGCTTAATACCGCCTTTAAAAAAGGGATATGTCTGAAAAGAGTCAATTAATCAGCGCCCTTATTTTTTCAAACCGATCTCTCTAAGGCGTTCATCGAGGTATTCGCCCGCCGTTGCGTCTTCATATGCCTTAGGATGTGCAGAATCAATACAACTTTCAAGGCATTGCAAACTCATGCTGCTTTTTGGATGAAGAAAGAAAGGAATTGAAAACCGGCTTGTATGCCAGAGTTCACGCTTCGGATTCACCACGCGATGCGTAGTGCTACGCAATTTGTTATTGGTCAGGCGTTGCAGCATATCCCCCACATTAACCACAATTTGCTCCGGAAGGGAGGTAACCGGCACCCATTCATTTTGCTTGGTGAGTATCTCCAGCCCATCTGCCGATGCACCCACAAGGAGGGTTATCAGGTTAATGTCTTCATGTTGTTCGGCACGAATGGCAGATTTTGGCTCCTGCGTTATCGGAGGATAATGAATGGCACGAAGTATAGAATTGCCGTTGTGCACATAATTATCAAAATAATGCTCATCCAACCCCAGATATAGAGCTATGGCCTGAAGCAGGGCCTTTCCTGATTGTTCAAAAGCCCGGTATGCTTTCTCAAAAGTTTCATTAAAACCTTCTACCTGCTTCACCTCCACGTTGGCCGGATATTCTTCTTCGCTGAAATTATCACGTGGAACCTGTCCGTACTGGTAAAACTCCTTCAGATCCGGCGCATCGCTTCCCTTGGCATGTTCTTTACCGAAGCTTGTATAACCCCGCTGGCCCGCCAGTTCAGGATCTTCATAATTTCTTTTCTGCTCAAGCGGGAGGGAAAAAAATTGCTGTACGTATTTGTAAAGGTCCCCGATCAATTCATCAGGAATACCGTGATTCTTCACCGCCACAAAGCCCACTTCTTCATAGGCCTTGCCCAGTTGTTGAACGAAATCTGCCTTTTTCTTCGGATCACCGCTCATAAATTCGGCGAGATCTACGGTAGGAATAGCCATAATATCAGGATTTAATAAAATCGGAAAAATTTAAAAGTATGAAATTTTCCGTCTATTTGCCGGCATTAAATAAAAAATCAATTGCGGCGATACTGTACCAAAATGTTACAGCCCATATTGTGCGCTAATATCTAACATTCGGTCGATGGGTTTTTTAGCAGCAAGGCGAATATCTTCAGGCATCAGGATCTCAGGCTTTTCATACTTCATACACAGATAAAGTTTCTCCAGCGTGTTTAGCTTCATGTAAGGGCATTCATTACACGCACAGGCATTGTCTGGCGGTGCAGGTATAAATGTCTTCTGCGGGCTCTTCTTTTGCATCTGGTGAAGAATGCCGGATTCTGTGGCCACTATAAACTCCGTGGCCGGGTCGTTTTCAGAATATTTCAACAAACCCGTTGTACTGCCAATAAAATCTGCTACGGCCAGAACCGGGTCTTCACATTCAGGATGTGCGATCACTTTCGCAAATGGATGTTTCTCCTTTAGTCGTAAAATTTTCTCAAGGCTAAAAATTTCATGCACCATGCAGGCGCCATTCCATAAAAGCATATCACGCCCTGTTTTCTTCGCCAGGTAGGCGCCAAGATTTTTGTCGGGTGCAAAAATAATTTTCTGATCTTTTGGCAAGCTTTCAATGATTGCCTGCGCATTACTTGATGTGCAAATAATATCACTCAAAGCCTTCATTCCCGCACTGCAGTTGATGTAAGTGATCACCAAATGATCCGGATGTTTGTCTTTGAATTCCTTAAATAATGCCGGAGGCGCCGAATCGCTAAGGGAGCAGCCTGCATTGAGATCCGGTAAAACCACTTTTTTATGCGGATTAAGGATCTTTGCTGTTTCAGCCATAAAGTGGACTCCCGCAAAAACGATCATATCTGCATCGGTACTTGCAGCCCTTTGCGATAGGCCAAGACTGTCCCCGATATAATCTGCCACATCCTGAATATCCGGCTCCTGGTAATAGTGCGCGAGAACCACAGCATTCTTTTCCTTTTTCATTTTTTCGATCTCTGCAAAAAGATCAAGAGAAGGATCTATGGCCACATCAAGATAACCCTTCTCCAAAATTTTTTCGTCGCTTATATGAGTGTGTATATCTGGCATAATAACTATTAATACATTTTATATTTATAATCTCCTATTACTACTAGGGCTGTGGATTTGTGGAAAGAAACCCCGCTAATGATTTGTAAAATTAGATAGTTTGTTTAATCCACCCTGCTTTCACATGTTATAAACATTCTGCAAAATTCCGGTATGATGAAATCCATTGCGCATGGCGGTGAATTCCTCATCAATTTTTGATATCATCCACACCTGTTGAAAAGATAGGCCGTGGAAAAAGAAGAAGGATAAACACACCCGGCCGATGTGAAATGAACATGGAAAAGTGGTGAGATATACAGTTGAAAATTTTTCATTCTGAAAAACCGGCTCTTTGCACACAAGATATTCCCGCCCGATTTTTCAAAAGGGGGCTTTATCCACAGTAAAACGGGTTATTCACCACGGTGGAGTTGAAAACCTTTGAATCCTGCTAGTGGTGAGGCTTTCAGACTTTAGAGGGAGCTTGCATCAAGTAAAAATTCAAAATTAAAAAGTCAAAAAAACAGTATCACTAATTGTAACCTGATTGAATGTATTAATATGACCGATTCATTTCAACAGAATCCTCCCACTTTTTTTGATTTTCGGAGATATAATGTAAAAAAACATCACACTTCCTGATTCACCCTTATTCCAAACTTTGATTGAAATGCAGGAGAGGGCGAAACTTTTAACTACTGACAGCAGACTACCGACCATAAAACTACCTCCAAACCTTCGTTCTGCGCTGAATTTGCGCGTTTTCCACAATTTGTTGATATTCCTTTTTCCCCTATTTTTGCCGCTCCAAAAATCTAACTATATAAGAAATGCAGATCATTCAGTCTATTCGTGATAAAGGTGCGGCTATTGTTATTATTGTTATTTCCTTAAGCCTTATCGGATTTATTTTGATGGATGCCAACCAGGGTGGTGGCATTTTTAATTCTATCAGCACAGATGTGGGAAAGGTGAATGGCGAGAAGATAGAAATGAATGATTATAATAACCGCGTTCGCATGGCAGAGATGATGGAGCAGCAGCGTACAGGGCAGGCGGTTACCGGAGTTCGCACTTACCAGTTGCGTGATGAAATGTGGAACCAGGTGGTTGCCGAAAAAGTTTTCGGTGCCGAGGCTGAGAAGCTGGGTATTCAATTTACTTCGAAAGAACTCTCCTATATATTATTAAGTAATGAACCTAATAATCCCTTGCTGCAGGAAGCACAACTACGTGATTCGGTAACGGGTAAGCTGAATATTGCCGAAGCGCAGAAGGCAATTGCCAACATCAAAAAATTTAAAGGAGAGCAAAAGGCAAATGTGGATGCGCAGATCATTGAACCGTTGAAACTTGGAGCGATGGTTGCAAAATACTCTGGCCTTTTAAGCGCCAGTGCTTACTACCCTGAATGGATGCGCAAGAAAGATGCGGCTGAAGCAAATTCTTATTCACATATTAGCTATGTGATGGTGCCTTACAGTGAAATGCCAGACAGCACATTTAAGGTTACCGATGCAGAGGTGAATGATTATGTGAAAAAGAACAAGGGTTTGTTCAAGCAGGAAGCAGGAAAGATGGTTTCTTACATCACCTTTAGCCAGTTGCCCAATGCGGAAGACAGCGCGCGTACCGAAAACACATTGGCTTCTCTGCGTACTGAATTTGCGGCAGATTCAAATGTAAATGCATTTCTTTTGCGTAATTCTTCCGTAATTGAATACACCGACGAATTCAAACCGAAATCGGCATACGGCGATGTTCCGGTAGATTCCATTATTGCAGCGAACGGAAATGTATACGGTCCCTTTGTTTCAGGAAATAATTATGTGATCGGAAAAATGGTGGCTTCGAAAAGTTTGCCGGACAGTGTTCGCGCACGCCATATCCTTATTCCGACACATGACCGCCAAACAGGCCAGCAACTTCGTGATGATTCATCGGCACACAGGCTTGCAGACAGTTTACTCGCCGTGTTGAATGCCGGCGGAAATTTTGCAGCCCTTGCCGCGCAGTATTCGTCTGACGGCAGCAAGGATAATGGTGGCGACCTCGGCACATTTGGATACGGGGCCATGGTTGCGGAGTTTCAGGATTTTACTTTTAACAAGCCGGCAGGTTCGCGTGGCGTAGTAAGAACGCAATTTGGATGGCACGTGATAGAAGTGACCAATCAAAAAGATTTTAAACCCGCTTACAAAATAGCGCTGATGGCTAAAGAAATTTTGCCGGGCGATGTTACGATAAATGCGGCAAGCCTTAACGCTACAAAAGCTTCTTCATTGAAGGATGCGAAAAATCTTGCTGAATACGCCGCCAAGAACGGGTTATCACTTACGCAAAACCCAACGGTGGTAAAAGAGAACGATTATTCTATCGGTACACTGCAGGATGCAAGGCAGCTTGTGCGCTGGGTTTCAGAAAACAAAGTGGGTGCAGTGAGCGAACCCTTTGCAGTGGGTGATAATTTTGTAGTAGCAACTATTGATAAGGCCTTTGAAGAAGGAATTCAGGATGCGGCCACTGCGCGTTCCGGCGCTGAAGCGATGATCATTAAAGAAAAGAAAGCTGAGGTGATCATTAAAAAAATCGGCGCCAATCCAACCTTGGAATCAGCTGCTTCTGCCTACGGAAAGCAGGTAATGGAAGCGGGCCAGGATTCCACCCTTACCTTCACCACCCAAATGATTCCCGGCGTGGGGATTGAGCCAAAAGTGGTGGGCGCATCATTCAACAAAAATTACCAGGGAAAACCGTCACCCGCATTTGGAGGTACATCAGGAGTATTTGTGATAAAAGTGAATGCCATTGGAGAAAAGTTACCGGCCTCTGAAGAAGAAATTTTACAACGTACAACCACAAAAATGAATATGCTTCGTTCGCAAGTGGGCAATTGGTATGAAAATCTCCGGAAGCAGGCAAAAATAAAAGACAATCGAATCAATCATTATTGATCCTTTACCAAACTAACGCTTAGGCCGGCCTTCCAAAAAGAGGCCGGTTTTTTTTTGCGTAAATTTGTAGAATGGAAACTATTGTAAACAAGGTTGCGGGGAGCGGGTTGGTGCAGCTTGACCTGGAGGAGTTTTTACCCGATGAACCGGTTGTTGTTTTTGACCTGAAAGACCATCTGTTCATGCAAATGATTTTGAAGGAAAAGGATTTCCGCGAAGCCATGAAAAACCTGGACCGGAAGTTATATGAGGGGAAGGTAGTGGCGGTGACTTGTTCAGTGGATGCCGTGATTCCGATGTGGGCCTATATGCTTGTCGCTTCGGAACTTGAACCGGTTGCGGAAAAGGTTTACCTCGGAGATGAAAAGCAGGCAACTGAAAAATTTTTGCTGGAAAGGATCGCAGTAATGGATGTGAGGGGCTTTGAAAATAGTCGTGTGGTGGTTAAGGGTTGTGGAGAGAGGGAGATAGGGCCGGCGGCGTATGCGGAGGTAACGCGAAGGTTGAGGCCGGTGGTGAGGAGTATTATGTATGGAGAACCATGTAGTACCGTGCCGGTTTTTAAGAAAAAATAGTCCCGTTTTTTTGTTCGGCTGTACGATTGATTAGTTAGGTATCCCTGTAGTTATCTTTTAAAGGTTTCCTCTTACCAGAATCGTCATCAGCGTGTGCCAGATTATCGGAATTTGCTTCCGGTAGTTGAGGCGAAAAAAAGACTCATTCACGTAGCCCTGCATTTTTGATGTTGAACAATGATGGAGGCTTCCGGTCACCCATGTTTTAAAATTCCAAATCATTAAGCTGGGATTTTCTTCCATAAATTTTCCCGCAACAAGCTGACTATTGGAAAGCGAAGCTTTATCGGGCATTGAAATTCTGCCATGCCAGGAATGATCTTTTTTATTAAGACTTTTAGAAGCGCTGATCATAAGATTTGTACGCTGAAATCCATCCAAAAGTCTATTGCCCCTCAAAAGTGCTACGCTGTCCATCACATATTGTTGAACCTTACTTTCTGCTTTCTCAGTGCTTTCAAAGGCGGCGTCCAACGCCGCATGTATCTTGTACCTGAATAGTCGGACTGTTGAGGGCTGCACAGCAAATTCGCGCGCCAAGTCAAGTGATGATCTTCCTTTTTTTAAAACCACTAATTGAAATGCAATTCCAAAGGCCGCCAATAGCGGGAATTTTATTTTGTGAAATGCGGTGTGGCAAGTAACCGATTCATCAAAATCGCAAAGGCGGCATCGGGTGTGAAACCAGGTTGTTCCAGCCCAGTACCTATCAGAACCGCATTTGCGGCATCTGTAACCCTTACCCCATTTTAATTCATAGAGATAATATCTGCAGTCGTTTTCACTCCGAAAATAATCATAAATCTCGATGGCTATTACCTTTAAACATGGGGTTGCGGTTTAAAGAATAAAATTCTAAAACCTCCGTATCAATGTCAATTCCCCATTCTCGTGCTTTAAGGGTGCCTATCTGTTCATTCGTGTATATTTAGTACGGATGACTAAAACCAGCCTCGCCGCTTAAAGAGAATAATCATAAATACCGGTACCAGAAGCATCACCCCCACCGAAATAAAAAACCCCCACTGATTATGCAACAATGGAATAC
>JAFAGR010000056.1 GCA_023422565.1 Bacteroidota bacterium
GTGCTGTGTATCACACCATGCAGTCGATCGTTGGGAGGATAGTTCCATTGCCGTCTTCACTTTTAGAAACGGCGAAGCTGGAAGATTTTAATCTTTGGTATTCAAGAATGGTTTCACAGCTTCTTAAAAGGAAAGTAAGCTCACTTGAAGTTTTTCAAAGAGAAGTCAGTTGGATCAATGGTATTCAAATTCAAGAAGGCATGCTAAAAAGTTTTCCTGTTGCTGAGCAGTAAACACATAAAAACGTTTGCTTTATTCTATCTGGGTTGCGCACTTGTGAGTTTCGCATGGTTTGCCTGGCATGGACTCACCCTGTTTCAGCAAGCTCCGGTTTTCTTTTTAAATAAGTTAGATATTTCGGGCAATGTTTTGCTTTCTGCCGGACTGGCGGAAAGCGCGATTTCCTCGGGTAAATTACGGCTTGCAGCAGATGTTACTTTCTTCTTGCTTCCCTTTGTGCTGGCTCTCTCGGTTTTTTTGCAGAGTAAGTTCGTGACCTTCGTTGCTTTATTCACAGCGGTATTCAACATGGCCTATGCCTACCTGTTTTCCGTCTTCACTTTTGTGAGTATTGAGGTGTTTACGGCATGGATGTTCGTTCCCCTTGTGTTCGCATCTTCAAATCTTCGAACGAATTATTACCTGCTCCATATCGTCAGGATCATTTTCCTTCTCATCTTTTTTTCAACCGCGCTTTGGAAGATCAGAGCTGGAGGCGTATTTAATCCTGACCAGTTATCGGCCGTACTCCTGCGTCAACATGCGTCCCTGCTTTTGTCAGATTCCTCCTCCTTGTTTTCGCAGCTGCTAACTTTTTTGATCGCGAATAAAACGCTTTCCTACACAATTTATCTCCTTGCATTTTTGCTTGAGTTCAGCTTTGTCCTTGGTTTTTTCACCCGGCGGTACGATCGATTATTGATCGCCTGCTTTATACTTTTTCTTTTGTTCGATTATTTACTCATGGAGATCAACTATTTTCCGTGGACGCCTTTTCTTGGCTGTTTATTTTTTTCGCGACGTAAAGAGCCCATGCATAATTCTTAAGGCATGCTGACTTTTATGAATTGCGCGTGGCTATGTTCTCCGGTATTTCCATCGGTATAATATTCATCAAAATACCATTTCCCGTTTTTATACCGGATATTTTCCCAAATCACATCGAAGGAAGCCGGTGTGTTAGTGAAGCTTATAATAAGTTTCGTGTTTTCAGGATTGAGGAAACTCCAGGTGATAACCCTTTCTATGCCATTGTCCTGATGATACAGGCCGGTATTGTTAGGATGAAATTTAATGAATTCATTATCGAAACTCTCTGTATTGGCAAGTGATCCTCCGGCGCCTCTATTATAATATAAGACCGAGCATCCGCGTACGCCCCTTACCTCTTCTATCTGAAGACTGTCTCCGCAGAGCATGTCGGTAGTGATAGGCATATCAACATAAAGTGTATCCGTGGCGTTTGCCACCCGATTTTGGTCGAGATCATCTTTTGAGCATGAACTTAAACCAAGGAATAAAACAAATATTACCGTAAAAGCGATGGCAAGAAGAGAGTTAATCTGTTTCATATAATTGTTTTGCTAAATATAATTCTTATTAGTAAACAAATAATAATATTATTTGACGGATCACAAGTACATGATGCGGGGAGGGTTATTGAGTTTCAGATAATTCAGCCTTCCATTGGTACATCAGCACACTCCCAATTACCACCACGCAAAAAAGAGCGCCGGTAAATAAAGTATTCAATGAAAGAAATGAGGCTGCCGCTTTTCCCATAAATAGGATAAGGAATGAGATGAGTGATATTGAGATCAGATAACGGTAAGGGATGAACGAAGAAAGCGGTTCGTTCAAAAGCCGTGCAGTATGGTGGAGATAATATCCGGCCTGCATCCAGGTAGAAATTACAAAAGCAAGCGCGAGGCCCGGAAGGCCAAAAAGCGGGTAAAGGATGATGAGGAGAATGATGGCAAGGGCCAGATCGAGAAAAGCGCCCTTCACCACAATATCGTTTCGATGCAGTGCCTGCAGGGCCGAAGTGAAATGACAAATTCTAACGGGAATTACAAATAGAGCGACAAAGAACACCGGAACGGCCTCAGCATATTTTTGACTGAATATGAAAAGAAAAAACTGTTCATGATTTAGCAAAAGGAAGAAAAATGAGGGCAATACAGGAATGGCCAGGTATCGCATGCACTTTCTAAAAAGCAGGGGTGCAACTTCGTTCATTGTTGCGCTTTTTGACAATTCCACTATCATAATACTTCCTGCAGCGCTTACCAGCAGGGGAAACAAGGGAATCTCGTAGGAACCGTTGAAATAGATCGCGAACTGGGCCACCGAAACAAAAAGCAAGATCACCCATTTATCCACCCATTTAAAAAGCACGCCCACCACATCAAACAAGCCCAGGAACATCCATTGTTTTCCGAGACTTTTCGGTTCATTGGTTTCCGCGATTGAAGCATATTTCCATGGTAGCGATACTGCTTTTAAGAAACATAACAGCGTGAGCAGGGAAATTAATAACGGTAAGGAGTAGCCGCTTTTTACAACAAGAAGGTGAACGATCAACCAGGCCAGGTTGAAGAGGATCTGCACAAAAAATAAGCGTTTTTGCCGGTCATATTTTACCGCAATTGTTTCCCTGACCACAGAAAAGTTTTGGGCGAGAAGCAGGGCATATAGCCAGGGCAATGTATTTGAATCAAATCCATTGCTGGTTAAGGCGAGATAGAGCAATGGAATCAAATGTGCGGCCAGCGCGAGAGATACAAAAAACAGTTTATTCTTTTTGATCCACCTTAAAATTGTTTCGCTTCCTGCCGAAAGTAGAAGTGATGGAAGTCCGAAGAGAATTGCCACCCCAAATACGTTGATGTACAGCCAAACCGACTGGTATATTCCATACTCCTCTACACTGAGCATCCGCGAGTACAGGATCAATATGGTGATCTGCACGAGCAATTTCACTAGGTTGCCTCCTGTGAGCAGGGCCGATTTTCCTGCAAAAGTGGTGGGCGAGGGCTTACCTGTTTTCTGCAAATTTTTTACAGGCATCCTTATCAAGATAGTTAATGATAGTTGCGGGGGATCCGCCTAACACGCAATAGCCTTCCGGAAAGCTTTTGGTAACTACAGCGCCGGCACCAACGATGGTGAAGTCGCCCAATTCAACCGCGGGTAGCACAATCGCGTTCATGCCGATCCAGCAATGCTTTCCAATGCGGATCGGTTCAGCGGTTTCGTGAACAGCATTGTTGATCTTATCATGATTCGCGGAAAGTAATCCTACCCCGGGCCCAAGATTGGTATAATCGCCGATATGAATTCCATTAAAGGCTTCTATGTAATTGTTCGGGGAATCACCGGGAAAAACATTCTTGCCGCGATAAATATTTTTCGCGCATATCAGGGTGCTGGTGTGATGTACGGCCCAACCGGCCTCCGAGTTCTGCCGCAAAATTCTACGAAAGAAAAAATCGGCCAGGTAAAAATTCAGTCCAACATCTGTTCGTAAGTTAAATATTTGCTGAATCAATCTTTTCATTGTGTTGGCAGATAGGTGAAGATAATCCTTTCTGTAAATTTGTTAATGCAACCAAATCAGGCTGATTAATTTAATGAAAGTTTATTTCATACCGGGGCTTGGCGCCGACCGACGGATCTTCAATCATACAAAATTACCTTATGGCTACGAGCCTGTTTTCATGGACTGGAAAAAGCCGGATGAAAATGATACGCTTGA
>JAFAGR010000068.1 GCA_023422565.1 Bacteroidota bacterium
ATGCAGGGGGCGGCGCAGGAGGAGCAAGAAGTACAGCGGCAACCGGCGGGGCAGGCGGCACAGGTAATACATACAATGGAGGCAACGGCGGAACGGGAACCAGCAACGGAGCCGGTGGCGGTGGCGGTGCGGGAAATAATGGCAACGGAAACAACGGTACCAATACCGCTGCAGGAACAGGAGGTGCCGGGTTGCCAAATGCCGCACCCTACATTGGAGGAACGGGCGGAGCTGCCCGAACTAACGCGACCAATAATGGCTTCACGGGCAATGCACCCGGTGGAGGCGGTGGTGGTGGGAAAAGCAACACAGCCACTTCATCCGGTGGAGCAGGCGCGGCGGGTAGGATTATTTTAACCTACTACCTTCCACCAACCATATCCGGGTTCACGCCTTCAGCGGTATGCCCCGGTGTAAATGTCACCATTAACGGAACTGAATTTACAGGCGTGATTGCGGCGAATGTACTCATCAATGGCACTCCTGTTTCTTCCATAGTTTCTAACACCGGTACGCAGATGGTGGTTACCCCCGCTCCCGGAACTACGAGCGGAAATATCAGCATAACCAATACGGGGGGAACAGTAGTGAGCGGAAGCCCCCTGACAATTAATGAGCATTCCACACTGTCTCTTACAAGCGGGAACCCGAATCAGACATTCTGCCTCAATGGGGGTAGTTTTTCAGATATCGAATATGCAGTAGGAGGAGGAGCAACAGGCGTGAATGTAACGGGCCTTCCGGCAGGAATTTCTTATAACCTGGTGGCAGGTGTTCTTACTATTTCGGGAACAGCCATTGCGGATGGATCCTACCCATTCACGGTAACAACCACAGGCCCATGTAACAATCCAAGTTTGGGCGGCACGATCACCATAAACGGAGATGGTACCGGTACGCTTTCATCAGCACCGGGTACGGATGCGCAGAGCGTTTGCCAGGGTTCCCCGATTACTGACATTACCTACAGTATTCCTGCCTTTGGTTTAACCTCAGTTACCGTTTCCGGCCTGCCGGCAGGTGTCAGTTACAACTTTTCAAGCGGAATTCTAACCATAAGCGGTACACCAACGGCTTTTGGGGTTTTCAATTACACGGTTAATATTACGGGGCCTTGCACAAATAACTCACCTGCGGGAAGCATAACAGCGAACGAAGCCAGCTCGATAAATGTTACTTCAGGCAATGCCGCGCAAACGGTTTGCATAAACACGGCAATAGCATCAACTGATTTCACACGTGGAGGTTCATCAACCGGCTGGACGCTCACCGGTACACTACCGCCCGGCGTTTCGGGTACGGATAACGGTAACGTATACACGATATCGGGCACACCGACCTCGGCAGGTTCATATGCCTACACGATAACGGCAGACGGCCCTTGCCCGGTTTCCACAAACGGAACAATTGATGTGGACGACAACTCTACGCTTAGTCTAACATCCGCGGGAGCAACAACCGCCCAGACTGTATGTATCAACACGTCGATTGCCAACATAATTTATGCAGTTGGTGGCGGTGGCACGGGTGCAATGGTTAGCGGTTTGCCGGCAGGAGTCAGTTATAATTTTTCGGCGGGCGTACTTACTATCAGCGGTGCTCCAACTGAGGCGGGTTCATTTTCCTATACCGTAACCACAACGGGCCCCTGCATCAACCCTTCGCTGGGCGGAACAATAGATGTAACGGCAGATGCAACCATCACATTAACCTCGGGTGCCGGGTCAGATAATCAGACCTTCTGTATAAATAATGCGCTTCCGGTGAACATAACTTACGCAATTGGAGGATCGGGAACAGGAATATCTATTCAATCCGGTACGTTGCCGGCAGGTATGGCTTCCTTCTTCAGTGAAGGTGTGTTTACGATTACAGGCTTCGGGCTGGAAGCGGGCACATTCAATATCGTGCTTACGAGCGAGGGCCCCTGCGCGACCCCGACTGCAAGTGTTACTATCGTGGTGCAGGACAATTCCACCATTAACCTCAGTTCTGGTGCGGGCACAGATGCGCAAACCGCATGTATCAATACTGCGATTACGCCTATCAGTTATGCCATTGGGGGAGGTGGAACCGGAGCTAATGTAACGGGCCTGCCTGCAGGAGTTTCGGGCTCTTACAATGCCGGGGTATTTACCATTTCCGGAACGCCTTCCGAATCCGGGTCTTTCAGCTATACCGTTACTACAACGGGGCCCTGTGGTAATCTTCAGTCGGGCGGAACCATAGATGTGACCGGGGATGGAACAATCAGCCTTTCCTCCGCACCGGCAACAGCAAATCAAATGGTATGTGATGGAACCGCAATTGACGACATCGTCTATACCATCGGTGGTTCGGCTACTTCAGCTTCCATCACCGCAGGCTCACTCCCCGCGGGTTTATCAGCCAACTACAATGCCGGGGTGTTCACCATCAGCGGTACGCCTACCTCTGCAGGTACTTTCAATTTCACGGTTTCTGCTACGGGGCCATGCGTGGATCCTTCATTAAATGGGTCGATCATTGTGAATGCATTGCCCACGCTAAGTTCAGCGCCTCCTGCTGCAACGATTTGCGTCGGAGATAATACCGCGCTTACGGCATCTTCCAATATCAACTACCCGCCCGTTTTGGTAAATGAGCTGTTTAATGTAGCGGGCTCAGGCACCTTCAGCGCGGCCGGAACAAATTCGGGTGGAGGTACGGCTTTCCAGAATTTTACGAGTCCTAACCTTGCCGGCCTAACCACAATTACTAACAATAACAGCACAAGATTTATGATGGCTTCTGTAGCTGCTTTCGGCTCGGCGAACACCAATTCGCAATTAACATCACCGGTGATCAATACGATCGGTTATTCTTCGCTCAGCCTCAGTTTCAGGCATACCTACGACCGTGGAAGCGAGGCGGGCGTATCCGTTCAGGTCTCTACTGATCCCGGAAACTCGGTTTGGCAGAATATAAATACGGCAGGAAACGTAATTGCAACCAACACCTATACCGCCAACCAGGGAGCGAACAACAATTTCGTTACGGCCAATTTCAACCTGAATAATTTCCTGAACCAACCCAATTTGAGGATCAGGTTTAATTACGTGGCCAACGTTACATTCAGTACTGCTTGGTGGGCAATTGATGATGTGAATATTTCGGGAACACCTTTACTACCGCTGTATGCCTGGAGTGCTGATACCGGCCCTTCAGAGAATGGCCTTCCTCCAAATGCGGGCACATTCCTCGCGGCCAACAGCAACATTTCTGTTGATCCGACTCAAACGACAACCTACACATTAAGCGTTCAGCATCCCGTAACGGGTTGTGAGAATTTGGGTGCACAATCTGCAGTTACCGTTAACCAGAACGGCACGATTGACCAGTCATCAGCAATTGGTACGGAAGCCCAAACTGTTTGCATCAACACGGCTATTACAAATATTACCTACACCATTGGTGGTGCGGCAACAGGGGCGGAAATATCTGCAGGCTCCTTGCCGGCGGGACTAACGGGCACGTATAGTGGCGGAGTGTTCACTATCAGCGGTACGCCGACTGAGGCCGGTACATTCCCTTATACCGTTTCCACAACAGGTTCGCTTTGTATCAATCCTTCAATGGGCGGCAGTATTACAGTTACAGCGGATGCAACAATCTCTCTTTCATCTGCAGTAGGAACGGATGCGCAGACCGTTTGTATCAATACCGCTATAACCGATATTACGTATGCTGTCGGAGGCAGCGGAGATGATGCTAGTATAACCTCGGGCACATTACCAAGTGGAGTAACGGGTTCATATAACGGTGGCGTATACACGATAAGTGGAACACCTTCGGAATCGGGAAGTTTTTCATACACCATCACTGCAAGCGGTCCATGCGAAAGCACACAGATAAGCGGAATCATTGAGATAACTGCAGATGGAACGATCGGTCTTTCTTCTGCTGAAGGAACCGATGCGCAATCAATATGCATCAACACCGCTGTTACCGACATCACTTATACCATTGGCGGAACGGCAACCGGGGCCAACATTTCCGCAGGTGCTTTGCCTAATGGCGTATCCGGATCATTTAGCGGCGGCATATTTACGATAAGTGGAACACCAACAGAATCCGGATCATTCTCTTATTCAGTTTCTGCAACAGGTTCAGGATGTGTGAACAACACGGCAAGCGGCACAATTGAAGTGATGCCGGAAGCAGTGATTGGGGTGATATCCGGCCCGGACGCCGTATGCGAATATGTGGCGCCGACAGGTAATTCCGCAATGTATACCTGCACATCGTCAGACCCGTCATCTGTGTTTAACTGGACCCTTCCTGTGGGTGCATCAAACATAAGCGGGCAGGGCACGGGAACTATATCCTTTACTTATCCTTCGGGCTTCACATCTGGAACAGTATCAGTGGATGTTACCAGCACCTGCGGTATCGTTCAAAACCGCACATTTAATGTAGGCGCCACTACACCGGAAGCTCCTTTGGCGATAAACGGTCCGAAGAATGTGTGCCCTTATATCGGGCTGCCTACAGAGCTCACCTTTAGTATTGAACCTGTGGCGGGCGCTCTAAACTACAACTGGATACTTCCGCCTAGTTGCACCTATGTTTCAGGCCAGGGAACTACCAGCATTGTACTTACCGTGGGCGCTAACTTCCAGGCCACGGCAGACAAGGTGTTGCGTGTGCGTGTTGAATCAGGTTGTGGAAGCAGTGCATATAAAACCTTGCACCTGTTGGCTCAATACCCAACAACGCCCGGCATAATTACCGGCCCTACGGATGTATGCTCCATCATAAATACGCCCACCGAGGCCACCTATTACATCCGCAAGGTTACGGCAGCTACTTCCTACATATGGACCTTACCTCCAGGAGCCACCGCAGTGCATCCTGAAGGCCCGGGTGAGAATGATACTCTGATTAGAGTGACCTTCGACAATAGTTTTGTATCCTCACTCATAAGCGTGATCTCGGTAAATAATTGCCTCACAAGCGGATCGGCCAGAAGCATTATGGTTTATCGTAAGAACCCGCCAACTCCGGGTTTAATATCAGGCCCAACCAACGCCTGCGAGTTCTCTCTGCCTTCTGCTATACAGGCCTATTACACTATCCGGAAAATTCCGGTGGCCACTTCTTATACCTGGACTGTTCCTGCAGGGGCAACTGTAACGCATGAGAATGCACCGGGCGATAATGATACGGCTATCTACGTCACTTATCCTAACGGCTACACAACGGGAAGTATCACCGTTAAGGCTGAGAACGGATGCGGTATTTCGGCAACGCGATCATTACTGGTTACAAGATTGAAGGTGGGAATGCCATCGCCGATAGATATTGCCATTGAGTCTATTTGTCCCAACAGGCAATTCACCTATTCGATTTCCGCAATGCCGCCCAATGCCACTTCACTGGTATGGACTGTACCACCGGGGGCAAGCATCGATTTCGGGCAGGGATCCACATCTATACTGGTTTCTTATCCCGGAACGGCCCTGGAAGGCATGGTAACTGTTCAGGCATTCAATAATTGCAGCGAAAGCCTGGTAAGAACGGTTGCCATAAAATTGCCCTCATGCCCGCCTGCGCCTAAATTACCAGTGAGGCCGGAATATGTGGATGGCGGATCCGCGGACGAAATTGATGTGGCGCTTTATCCAAACCCAACCGTGTCAAGTTTCAGGCTCATGCTGAAATCTTCCGACAAGGGCAAAGCGAAAATGCGGGTGATGGATGTACAGGGTAGAGTACTGTTTGAGCAGGTTGTGATGCCCGGAGAGCTGAAGCAGCTTGGCGAAAACCTAAAAGCCGGCAGTTATTTTATAGAAGTGCAACAGGGAAATAAACGTAAGGCTGTTCGAGCGATAAAACTTTAATAAGCCTGAACCAATGAAAGCGATCCCCGGCCATTTGTGTCGGGGATCTTTTATTTTGACGAAAGGTTCTGAGCCTTACAAAAACGTATTTGAATTCATTACACGATACATCCTCGTTGACCCGTAACCGCGCCAGACGCGGGTTTGGGGAGGTAGCTTAACCTTTTGCTTGACTTTTTTAAGGTCAGGATAAACACGCATTATCGCTTAAAAGCGAGAGTTAGTGAGCAAACAAAGTTGATGTGGGTAAGAAGTATAGGGAATTATTTGGTTGTTGCCTGATCGAAACCAGAAAGATTTTTTTTCAAAGTTCAACCGGGAAGCTTTAACGGGGCAAGGAGGGGGAATCGTAAAGCGATTTCGGCCCTCAGGCAGAACTGCGGAGCGGAAGTTTGTGAACCCTGGCTCCTCTCGTAGGTTCAAAATTTCAAAATGAAGTCCGGTTTCCCCAGCCTCAAATTTCCACTTCAAATTCTGATATCACACTTACATAGTACTATAAAATCTTACGGGTTTAAAAGTTGTTCACATTCCCTCAATTCTCTAATTGATTTTCAAGCTCATACATAAGCGCACGGCGGGTCAGGTTAAAAAAACATTAAAAAATTTGGATAATAGTATTTGTGCGACTATTTTGCAGCCGTATTTTTACCATTGTTCGAATTTCTACTGCGGTAATTACTATTGCAGTGTTTTCGGAGACTAACAGCTTTAAGCCTTATCCGCAGACAGACCCCTACAGGTTAATTCCTGGCCGCTATCCATCGACGAACCCCTAACAGGTTAACCCCCTGAACCACTATCCTCGAAGCACCTCCAACACCTTAGCACATCCGTGAAATTCCATTAACCGGAAAAAAACAACCAAACTGACTGAACCATGCAATCTTTTCAACGCTGCTACCCGGCAGTACTGAATCAATCTCCCAAAGGCAAATTATTTCGCTCATTTATACCTAAACAATCGTTTATGCGAACCTCTCTACCCCTAACCACCGGAAGAAAAGACTTCTTTTCCGGATCGGCAACACTGATGTTATCAGTCGTCCTGCTTCTGGCCGGGCTATTCGCGGCGAATAGCGCCTCTGCCCAACAGGCAAGCAAGTACATATTTCAAACTTCGGGCTCAGCGTCACTTGCCCTTGATCGCAATGGCGCAACCGTTAACATGGGCTCGGGAACAACTCAGCTTGTAGGTGCGGGCCAGGATGATGGGCGTTCGGGCATAACAAGTATCGGCTTTACTTTTCCATTTATGGGAAGTAATACAACGCAATTTTCCGCATCGTCAAATGGGGCTATTCGTTTAGGAGGTACCTTGATTTCAGCTACGGCTTATGGTAACTCTTTTCCTGTAAGCAGCCAGCAGATCATTGCTCCGTTTTGGGGAGATCTCGCAACCGCATCAAACGGAAAGGTGCATTATAAAGTTCAGGGAACTTCACCCAATCGTGTGCTAATTGTGGAGTTTCTGAATATGGAGATCAATTATAACAGTTCTTCAGCCAATGGCACCTACCAGGCACGCCTATATGAAAATGGAATAATCGAGTTTGTTTACGGAAGTATGTCTGTAGGAAATGTGGCTACAAATTCAGGAAACAACAGGAACTATGCGGTAGGTTTCTCGGAGACTACGGGCGCCGATAACCAGTTTAGTGTAGATGTAGATGCGCCGTATAACACGAGTACTACGGCAACCCGGATAATTAACACGATCAATTCAACGGGAGCGATCACCGGATTAACAAGTACATCAGATGGCAGCAGGAGAAGCTTCACCTTCATCCCCAATGGATATCGCAGCCAAATGATTTCACTAAGCTACGGAAGTAATACATGGTGTGCCGGTGAAGCCCGGGATGTTACAGTAACCATTAAAAATATCGGAAACATAGCGTGGGATGATGTTGGGAAAGACATCAATATTGGATTGAAGTGGAATGTAGATAGTGACTATGGTGCAGGTCCAAGCTTTATTACCCGCCAGGATGCCGGAGGACTGGCCCCGGGCGCGACAGCCACCTTTACTTTCCCCGGCGTTGTGCCTCCGACCGGCGCAGGCACGGAAAACCTCACTGCCGACGTTGTTTATGAAGGCGTGTCATGGTTTGCCGGAAACAACTTAGTTGTTGGTCCCGGCAATACAGTGATCTCCTCACCCGCAATCACAAAAGTCGCTCTGCCGGGTGCAACTGTTGCCGCCGGTGCAGGAACATTCTGCAATTCCACAACCATCACAGCTTCCGGCGGAACCGGAGGTACTATCTATTTTCAGGGAACAACATCCGGCGGAACTTCAATAGCAACAGCTTCAACATCGCAGGTAGTTACCAATTCGGGAACTTACTATTTCAGGTCACGTAATTCTAGTGGCTGTTGGGGAGCAGAGGGAAGCGTAACTGTTACTATAAACAAAAGCCCTACGATAAGCGTTCAGCCGCAATCTCAAACTATTTGCGAAGGCGGTTCGGTTAACCTGAGTGTAACGGCAACGGGTACTCCCGCGCCAACTTACCAATGGAAAAAGAATGGTAGCCCGATCGGCGGCGCTACATCATCAACCTATTCGATCCCTTCTGCAGTAAATGGAGATGGGGGCGCATACACAGTAGACGTTACCAATTTATGTTCAACAATTACATCTTCTACTGCTAATGTGGTGGTGAACATTGCACCGGCGGTAACGGTTGACCCTGTTTCGCAAACGATCTGCGCAGGACAGCCCGTAACTTTCACGGTAACTGCAACAGGAACAAATCTAAATTATCAGTGGAGAAAAGGCGGAGTGAACATAGGCGGAGCCACTGGTTCTTCTTATTCAATTGCATCAGTATCTCCCGGAGATGCGGGAAGTTATGATGTGGTTGTTTCCAATACCGGATGTACATCAGCTACGTCAGCATCGGCAACACTTACAGTTAATGAGCCGGCTGTTATTACTCTTGATCCCCTTTCCCAGGCAGTTTGTGAAGGTGCCAACGTAACCTTTACAGCTTCGGCTACGGGAGTTCCCGGTGTAACCTATCAGTGGCAGAAAAATGGTTCTGACATCTTGGGTGAAACTACATCCTCCTTATCATTAACCGGCGTAACTGCTGCTGATAACGGTAGCTATACGGTTATTGCAACCAACCATTGTAACAGTGCTACATCTGCAGCGGCAGTGCTTACCGTAAACGAAGCGCCTGCTGTAACCGCAGACCCTGCCTCGCAAACAATTTGCGCAGGCCAGCCGGTAACCTTTACCGTTAGTGCAACCGGAACTAATCTTACTTACCAATGGAGAAAGGGTGGTGTTGATATTAACGGAGCCACATTATCATCTTATACAATTGGAACAGTAGCTCCGGGCGATGCAGGAAATTATGATGTGGTTGTTTCTGCAAGCGGATGCGCATCAGCAACCTCTACAGCAGCAACGCTTTCTGTTAATGAATCTCCGCTTATTACCTTAGATCCCGTTTCTCAAACCGTGTGCGAAGGCTCGAATGTAACGTTCACAGCTTCCGCATCAGGAACGCCTGCCGCAACTTATCAATGGCAAAAGGATGGTTTCGATATCGTGGGTGAAACCTCATCTTCATTAACGCTCAACGGTGTTAGTACGGCTGATAATGGAAATTATACAGTAATAGCCACAAACCTTTGTAACTCGGCAACATCCGCTGCTGCAACGCTTGTAGTGAATGTTGCCCCCGCTGTAACTGTTGATCCGGCTTCACAAACGATCTGCGCCGGACAGCCTGTAACCTTTACGGTGTCTGCAACAGGAACTAATCTTAACTACCAATGGAGAAAAGGCGGTGTGGATATTAATGGCGCTACATCGTCATCTTATACAATTGCTGCCGTAGCTACCGGCGATGCTGGAAATTATGATGTAGTTGTTTCTAGCACCGGTTGTGCATCTGCAACTTCTGCAGCCGCAACACTTACGGTGAACGAATCTCCGGTTATCACACTTAACCCGGTTTCTCAAACAGTTTGTGAAGGATCAAATGTAACCTTCACGGCTGCTGCATCGGGCGTACCCGCTGTAACCTATCAATGGCAGAAAGACGGTCTTGATATTGCAGGTGAAAACTCATCATCATTAACGATTAATAGTGTAACCACGGCGGATAACGGTGCTTACCGCGTGATAGCCACAAACACTTGCGGAGATGCAACTTCAACAGCAGCAACGCTTTTAGTGAATATTGCACCTGTTGTTACCGTTGATCCTGTATCACAAACAATTTGCGCAGGCCAGCCGGTAACCTTCACCGTAACTGCCACTGGAACTAATCTTAATTATCAATGGAGGAAGAACGGTTCAAACATTGGCGGTGCAACAACTTCCTCTTACTCGATCGCTTCAGCGGCATTGGCCGACGGCGGAACTTATGATGTAGTTGTTTCAAATACGGGTTGCACATCAGCCACATCAGCAGGAGCAGTACTTGTGGTGAATGCAAGACCTACTGCTGCAATAACAAGCGGAAATGCAACTATCTGCAGCACTTACCCGACAACGATTTCCGGTAATGTTACAGCATCGGGAGCATGGACGCTAACGCTCAGCGACAACCAAACAACAAGCGGCACTGGAAACGGAACATTTAGTTTCACTGTTAGTCCTGCAAGCAATACAACCTATACACTTACTGCATTAACTGATGCGAATTGTACATCCATCGCTGCTGATCTGACAGGTGCTGCAGTGATTTCTACAAATCCGCTGCCTGCTGCAGTAAGCATTAACCCTTCGTCAGGTACAATTTGTAACGGTCAAAGCATAGCACTGGAAGCGATCGGTACAACTACTGAAACAGGTTCTGCATTCTCCGATAATTTTACAGGAGCGTCTACCCTGTCTTCTACAGGTTCAACTACCGGTAACCGGAGCCAAACATGGGCACGTGAAAATGTAAACACCAATGTAAACTCAACCGGCGTTTCGTTTAATCCGCCAAATGGAGGCGGTGGTTTGATAGTAGCGGTGAGCGCAGCTTCCGGAACTTTCGGAACTGCAACATCAAGTGCAAGTACCACCTTAACTTCTCCGGCTTTCAGCACAATTGGTTTCAATACGCTGGCACTGCAATACAACCATGCATACCTCGATGCCAATGTTAGCGGGTCCGCAGTTGTTCAGGTATCAACTGATAACACTAACTGGACAACAGTGTCAACCTATACCACTAACCAGGGAGGCAGCAGCTCATTTTCTTCTGTAAATACTGCATTGAATTCTTACGTAAATTATCCTTCGGTAAGAGTTCGCTTTGTTTACTCCGCTTCGGGTTCATCAGGTTTCTTTGCCGCACATGCATACTGGTGGGCGTTGGATGATATCGCGATCAACGGCCAGTTGCTTCCATTGTATTCATGGACTGCCGACACAGGTTCCGGTGAAAACGGATTGCCTGCAGGTGCGGGAACTCCATCAGCAACCAACAAGAACATTTCGGTTGATCCATCTGCAACTACAAATTATACACTTACTGCAACGAACCCGGTTACCGGTTGCGTTTCATCAGCAACATCTGCAATCGCGGTTAATGAAAGGCCAACTGCAGATTTAAGCGGCGGTTCGGTGTATTGCAACGGCCAAACAACCACTACAACACTTTCACTTGCCGTTACCGGTGCGGGCACCATCAGCGGAACTCTATCTGACGGAACACCTTTTAGTGGAACAGCGCCAACCATTACGGTTGATGTGACACCGGTTTCAACAACAACATACACCATCGCAACACTTGCAGATGCGAACTGTACTTCAATTGCAGCTGATCTTTCAGGCAGCGCCACAGTTACCGTAAATGCAAGGCCGACGGCAGTGTTAAGCGGCGGCGCTTCTTATTGCAACGGCGATGTTACCACAACAACTCTCACGCTAACGGTTACGGGTAGCGGCACTATCAGCGGTACATTATCTGACGGTACGCCATTCAGCGGAACCGCGCCAACCATCACTGTTGATGTTACGCCTTCTTCAACTACAACGTACACAATCGCTACGCTGGTAGATGCAAATTGCACTGCGATCGGCGGAGATATGACCGGTTCTGCAACTGTTACCATCAATCCATTGCTGCCTGTATCAGTAAGCATCGTTTCGTCTGATAACGATAATGAGATCTGCGACGGCGCTTCGGTAACCTTTACTGCAACTCCGGTTAACGGCGGTACATCTCCTTCTTACCAATGGTTGCTGAATGGCAATCCGGTTGGTGCAGACCAGGATACTTATACCACAACTTCATTAGCTAACGGCGATGTAGTTTCTGTGGTACTCACTTCAAACATTACACCTTGCGCGGTTACAAACCCTGCAACAAGCAACAGCATTGCAACAATAGTTAACGCTAATCAACCTGTTTCGGTTTCAATCGTTTCTTCTGAAAACGATAACGAGATCTGCGAGGGTACAAGTGTAACCTTTACTGCTACTCCTGTAAATGGCGGGCCAACACCATCATACCAATGGTTGCTGAATGGTAATCCTGTAGGAACAGATCAGGATACTTACACAACAACTTCGCTCGCAAACGGTGATGTGGTTTCAGTTGTACTTACATCTGACATCACTCCCTGCGCTACGCAAAACCCGGCAACAAGCAATTCAATTGCAACAGTTGTAAATGCAAATCAACCTGTAAGCGTGGTGATATCTGCTGATGTAACTGCGGTTTGTGCAGGATCAGTGATCAACTTCTCATTGACACCAACCAATGAAGGAACAAACCCTGCATACCAATGGTATGTGAATGGAGTTGCTGTTACTGATTCAACAAACACCACCTTTGCTCCGGAATTCCTTGCAGATGGTGATGTGGTTACTGTTGTGCTGACTTCTAACATCACACCATGCGCCACTCAAAACCCTGCTACTTCTAACAGTATCGCGGTTACAATCAGTCCGATACCAACAGCTCCGGGCCCGATCACGGGTATTACAGATGCTTGTCCGTACACCGACACAAACATCCCTGTAACTTTCACCATTGATCCTGTAGCCGGCGTTGCTGATTATACATGGGTTTATCCTTCCACAGGAGTAACTTATGTTTCAGGCCAGGGTACAACCGCACTTACTGTAACATTTGATAACAGCTTCGCACTCACCAATCAATATTTCAGGGTGAGAACAAATTCATCTTTCCCTTGCAGCAGTTCATTCAGCGACCATGAGGTAAGGAAACTTATTCCTGCAATTCCGGGTGAGATCAGCGGTCCGGCTAACGTATGTACTTACATGGGTCAGCCCACAACTGCTACCTATTCAATCGCACCTGTGGTTAACGCGGTAGATTATACCTGGGTTGCTCCACCAAATGCAACCATAGAAAGCGGACAGGGAACCACTTCAATTACAGTAAGTTTCTCTTCAGCATTTGTGGCGGGAAGCCTTAAAGTAACTGCAAATTCAAATTGCGGATCAAGGGCGCCAAGGTCATTGGCTCTTGGAAGAACAGGTGCAGCAGCTCCCGGCCCGATCACCGGTCCAACGAATGCATGCCCTTATCTTGGCAACCTCACGCAGGCAACCTATACGATCGATCCAGTTGCCAATGCCACCAATTATGAGTGGGTTGTGCCTTCAAACTGCAATATCGTAGGCGGACAAGGAAGCACAACACTTGTGGTAACCTTCAACGCAAACTATACTTCCGGCCAAATAAGGGTGAGAGCACAGTCTGCCTGTAACAACAGCGGATACCGCTCACTTTCTGTTGCCAACGCCACTTACTCAGCTCCGGGGCTTATCAGCGGACCTGAATCAGCATGTTCTTATATAGGAACTGCAACTGTAGCTACCTATAAAATAAATAAAGTACTGAATGCGCCTTCCTATCTGTGGACGGTTCCTGCGGGTTGCACCATCATGGCACATCCTGGCGGAACGGGAGCTAACGATACTATCATTGAAGTGGCATTTGATAACAACTTTGTAAACGGAACGTCAATCACCGTACAGGCAACAGGTTGCATAACCACAGCGGCAAGCTCAATCCAGATTTCCAGAGCGGCGGCTTCGGGCACACCGGGAATATTTGCGGGACCAACCAACGTTTGCGAATACAAAGTGAGTGGCACAAATCCTTCGGGCACGATCGCCGAATACAGTGTAAGAAAAGCAAATGGCGCTTCATCTTACATCTGGACAGTGCCTTCAGGGGCAACCATCGTTTCTCATCCTAACGGAGCGGGTGCTAACGACACTTTGGTACACGTGATCTTCGATGCAGGCTTTACTGCGGGAACCATTTCCGTTGCCTCTTCAAACGGTTGCGGCGCAAGCTCCGCCCGTACTTTGAACATTACTACTCTTCAGCCAATGGCTCCGGGTGGTATCACCGCAGTTGAAACCGGTGTTTGCCCAAGCAGATCTTATACTTACAGCCTGGCCTCCCTCCCAATCAATGCAACAGGCATCAATTGGGCAGTACCTGCCGGCGGAACCATTCTTTCCGGCCAGGGAACTACGTCAATTACAGTAGCGTACACTGACGAGGCGATCAGCGGAAACGTAACTGCAGTGGCCTTCAGCAACTGCGGAACCTCAGGTACGCGTAAGCTGTCAGTGAAACTCGCGGCCTGTGTGGGCGGCAAGCCGGTTACTAAAACGGCTGTTGCGGAAAATGAGTTTGAGGTAGCGGTTTATCCAAACCCGTCTCAGCACGTATTCAACGTGAAAATCAAGTCTCACGAAGCAGGTAAAATTCAGGTTCGCGTGCTTGATGTGATGGGAAGAGAAGTAAGCCGCAAAATGGCAGCAGGCCATGAAACTATTATTCTTGGTTCTGAACTTAAAGCCGGAACATACTTTATAGAAGTTGTTCAGAATGGCAAACGTTCAGTGACCAGGGTGATCAGGCAATAACATAAGGTCATTTTGATAAGATTTTAAAGAGAGCGGTGGGTGCTGGAAAGCACTCGCCGCTCATTCTTTTAGCCTGTTTTTATAATTATTCCGTTTCTTTGCAATTTTACGACATATGAATAAATTTTATTTGGGTGGATTGTGCGTACTTTTCCTCATTTTTTTTCAATCTTGTTTATCACCCAGTAAGCTCTATTACTTTCACGATCAGCAAGTTGCAAAGCAAAAGCTGGATTCGCTTGAACAGGATAAACTGGTTAAGATCAAAAAAGGCGACCGTCTCCAGATAACCGTGAGTTCGCCGGACCCGGCAATAACTACCTACCTGAACCCTTTTGGCGTGGCCAGTGCGGGTTCTTTCGAGCAGCAGTCAAACAACGGATTTTTGGTAAGCCAGGAAGGGATGATCGACTTTCCACAAATTGGAAAAGTGAAGGTTGACAGCATTACCACAAAAGAGGCTGCGGAAATGATCAGCTCGAAGCTTTCCTTTTGGTACAAAGAAATCTTTGTAGATGTAAACCTTACCGGCAGAGTGTATTTCATGAGCGGAAGAAATGGCACGGATATACCTATGAGAAATGAGCGGCTTACTATATTTGAAGCCATGGCCCAATCCGGGGTGCAAGATCCTTACGACAAAAGGCATAAAGTGTGGCTGGTGAGAGAAGAGAATGGGGAGCGCGACTTCGCCCAGCTTAACCTTGCGAGTAAAGAAATTTTTAATTCTCCTTATTACTACCTGCGAAACAATGATCTCATCTACCTTCAACCCGGTAGAATGAGTACATTCCTTAGCCCAAACAGCCCGGCTCGCAGTATTCTAACACTCTCAGGGGTTTTGCTCACTCTCTACATCGCATTAAGGCAATAACATGAAGAAAGAGGATTACAATGTGTGGGAGGGTCAAACTACTTTGACCGAAAAAGATCCAACAAATGAAGGCCTGTTGAAAGGCGGACTGGATATCGACTTCCGCAGAATATTATCTGCATGGCCCTATGTGCTATTGTTTGCGTTCCTGGGTTTTTTGGCCGGAAGCATTTACCTCCGTTACGTAGAAAATATCTATCATGTTTCTACAAGCATCACCATTGAGGAGAAACAGGAAGTTGCCATCGGCCAGGCGATCTTCGGAACTACCCGCGATCCCTTTAATGATAAGATCGCTTTCTTCAAATCTCCAACGCTTGCTTTAAAGCTTGTTGATTCACTTGGCCTGCAGTACAAGGCTGAAGCAAAGGGTAGGCTGAAAGACCGGAACTTCTACAGTCTTATAAAATGGTTCATCATCAACAAGGATAATGAAGATGTGCCTGAAATTAATTTTACTCTTGAAGCGCAGAAAGATTTTTTCAACTACACAGCCAATGCTTCATCAGGCAAAGCAAAGTGGGGAGAGCCATTCATGGTGGGAAACAACAAGGTTGTGGTTTACAAACTTGAAGAGTTCACCAGCCAAACGCCAATTCTCTGCTACAGCACAAACCGCCTGGCTACTGCTTTTGAAATAAGCCGGAAGCTGAACATAAGTTCAACCAAGGAGAGTAACATCCTTAATATAAGTTATGCCGACATTTCAAGCGATAGGGCGATAGACATTTTGAATGGACTTATACAGCTTTATAATGATGTACTGGAGCTTGATAAAACGCAATCTTTTTCGCAGGCAATAGATTTTATCGGAAACAGGATAGAGCCACTCGCGCGCGAACTTGATTCAATTGAAACCTCGCTGGCCCAGTTCAAATCTTCAAGAGGGTTTGTAGGCCTTTCCGCCAACGGTGAATTGTATCTGGAAAAGATGCGTGAATTTGAAAGAGAGAAGAACGAGATCGATATAATGAAAGGAACGATCTCTAATGTGGAAGCCTTCATTAAAAATCCGGGACTAAAAGAAGAAGACCTTGCCTTTGTGGGCATCGTAGACCAGGGCTTGCAGAACTCTTTAAGGCAATACCAGGAAACACGTGCGCTTCGTGATAAAATGGCGTTGGTAATGACGGAGAATAACCAGAACCTGAAGCAGGTTGATGAGCAACTTGCTGAAATGAGGGGCAATATGGATAAGCAGGTTAACAATTATAAAAATAACCTGAGGATTGCGGAGAACAAATACGAGAAGAATATAAGCACGGCCACAAGCCTGATTCGAAATACGCCGATGGATGAGAAGGTGCTGATCAGCAAGTTCAGAATGCAGAGCATCAAGGAAACGCTGTACCTCACACTCTTGCAAAAACGTGAGGAAGCGAGCATTCAGAAGGCATCGGTTACGGTAAATACAAAAATACTTTCTCCGCCTGCCCGCATCAACGCCACCATTAAGCCTTCAAAAGGAAACATACTTTTAATTTCTGTTCTTTCCGGCTTGTTTCTTCCGTTGTTGTTCTTTATAATCAAAGAATTGCTGAACAACAAGATTGTCAGCAAAAAACAATTGCAGTCAATGACCTCAATTCCCGTGATCGCCGAATTGGAACATGTAGACGATTTTGCGCAGATGCCTTTTGTAGTTGAAGAAACGAAGCGGTCAATGTTTGGCGAACAGATCAGGGCTTTAAGAACAAACATCAACTTTTATACTTCCGGTGATCCGGGTTGTAAATTCATTGTACTTACGTCCAGCGTTAGTGGAGAAGGAAAGTCATTTATTTCAATGAACCTTGCCAAGAGCTATGCATTGCAGGGAAAAAAAGTTGCCTTGCTTGAATTTGACCTTCGCCGCCCGAAGATCAGTTCTGCCGTTGGCACTCCTCGCGATCAGCCCGGTATGTCTTCAGTACTGATCGGTAAAAGCAAAGTGGAAGACATCATAGTGACGCTTGGCGATAATACACTGGGCCAACTTGATTTCTTTCCGGCCGGGGCCATTCCTCCAAACCCGCAGGAACTTCTTTCCGGTAAATACATCAATGTGATCAAAGACCATCTTGATGCAAACTATGAGATAGTGGTTGTGGATACGCCGCCTTATGGCATTGTTGCCGATGCGCAGATCCTTGGGCAATGGGCGGATGTAACCTTGATCGTTACAAGATTCAAGCAAACGATCAAAGACCAGATTGCGGAAATTAATGAATGGGAAAGCCGTAAAGTGTTCAGAAGGATCGCTATTGTATTTAACGGCGTGAAGAATAAAGGTTACTTCGGAAGTAAGTACGGTAATTACTATTACAAGCGGAAATACGGATACACGTATTATTCGGGTGGGAAAAAATAATTTTAAGACCGGGCTGCATGCCTGGTTTTTATTGAAACAGTGAAAGCGCAGTGAAAAAATTCGTTCAAAAATATTTCCAATATTTCTATTACTTCTATTCTCACCTCCGGCATAGAATCTTCCTCAGTTTAGGGCTTAGCGTGATGGTGGGCCTCATGGACGGACTCGGTCTCGCGATGTTCATTCCTTTGCTTCAAATGGTAGATGGAAGCAGTAAGGAAGTGAGAAGTGAGGATATGGGGAAGTTCTCCGCATTGGGCGACTTGTTGAATACTCTTGATATTCCGTTGACGCTCGGCGTAGTGTTGGGCATTATTGTTTTCTTCTTCAGCATGAAGGGGATAATGAAATTTTTTGAAGGCCTTGTAAGAGTAAAAAACGAACAGTCTTTTATGAAGAACGTTCGCCATCAAAATATAAAAGCCCTTTCGAATTTCAACTTCAATAGTTTTATGAATTCGGATATCGGGCGTATCCAGAATACCTTTACAGCAGAGGTGGTAAAGGTTAACCAGGGTTACCGGTATTATTTCATTTGCCTTCAATACAGCGTGTCTGTAATTGTTTACATCTTTCTCGCCTTCATGGCCAATCCACAGTTTGCACTTTTTGTGGTTATCGGCGGCAGTTTATCCGGCGTGTTGTTCACCCGGTTTCATAAACGGACGAAAGGGCTGTCAAAAAAGATCACCAAAGACAGCCACTATTTCCAGGGCTTGTTGATTCAAAAAGTGGCTTTTTTCAAATACCTCAAAGCAACGGGATTGATGAGCCGCTATGCAAAGAAACTGGAGGATACCAATAATGCCATCGAGCTTTCACAAAGAAAGGCGGGAACTATAAATGCATTGCTGGCGGCGATCCGCGAACCGTTGATCATCCTTGTAGTAGTTGCGGTTATTTTGCTGCAGGTTTTTTATTTCGGACAAACCATAGCGATCATAATTCTGAGTTTGCTGTTGTTTTATCGCGCCCTTACTTTTTTAATGGGAATGCAGAATTTCTGGAACCTGTTTTTGGGAATTTCAGGTTCATTGTTAAACATGGATTCCTTCATTAAAGAACTTCGTGCAGGAAAAGAGAAGACCGGTAAAGAAAATTTTCCGGGCTTTACAACCGGAGTTGAGATCCGCAATCTTGATTTTCAATACAATGAAAAGAAGATACTCAATAACATAAACCTGCAGTTTCAAAAGAATGAAACCATCGCCATAATCGGCGAAAGCGGGTCAGGAAAAACGACGCTGCTGAACATGGTTGCGGGTTTATTAAAACCATCCGGCGGATCTGTTTTGATAGATGGTGTCAGTCTTGAAAAGTACAGGGCCGAAACTTACCAGAGGCATATCGGCTACATTACACAGGAGCCCGTGATCTTCAATGATACCGTGTTTAACAATGTAACCTTCTGGGCAGAAAAGAATGAAAAGAACTTTGCCCGCTTTGAGAACGCGTTGAAACAGGCGAGCATTTATGATTTTGTGATGCAGCAAGACGGAAATGAGGATACAATTGTAGGCAACAACGGCATCAGCCTAAGCGGAGGGCAGAAGCAGCGTTTATCAATTGCGCGCGAGTTGTATAAGGAGGTTGATTTTCTTTTTATGGATGAAGCTACATCAGCGCTGGATTCAGAAACAGAAAAAATGATCCGTGAGAATATTGAAAGCCTGAAAGGTAAGTATACAATATTCATGATCGCACACCGCCTTTCCACAGTTCGAAATGCCGACCGGATCATTCTGATGAACCAGGGACAGGTAGAAGCCAGCGGGAACTTTGAAGAACTTATCAGCAAGTCAACACTGTTTAGTAAGATGGTTGAATTGCAGGGGATATAATGCCCGCATCAAAAAATGTTAAATGAACACAACAGAAAATAAGAAGAGTAAAAAAGTTTTCCTGATCACCAAGTTGAAAACCACCAATCTTGGTAACCAGGCGCTCACAATGGAACTGATCAAAATTTTTGAAGAGAAGATCGGTAAAGAAAATTTGCATGTGGCAGGCAGGCCGCTTGGCCTTGTGGGGTACAATGAAAAGGCCTTACTCGCTTCATCAAACCCGGAGGAATTGTTTGATAAGTGGGCAGATGCCATTATCAGGAAGTATAAAAAACTTAGTAAGGGCGGTGCCTTTCGCGCAAAGGTGGGAAGCTTTTCGCTTGATGAGATAAAGGGTGCGGCAATAAAAGTGCACCGGCTAAAAGCGATCTTTCGCCCGATGGTTCGCTTCATAAGAAAATCATCCTTGTTCAATAAGTCTTACCTGAACCGCCTTGACGTGATAAACAACAGCGATTATGTGGTGTACAGTGGCGCGGGAGAGATTGGCGATTATCATATTTTTCTTCGCCAGTTGCTCGAACTGCGCATTGCGCAAAAGCTCGGTAAGAAAACCGGTGGTATTAACCAATCGCTCACGGTAAGGTCTGATGTGTACAAGCGCATCGTAAAACATGTGTATGGAAAAATGGACCACGTGGTGGTGAGAGGAAATATTTCAAAAGAAGAATTGGTTAAGATAGGTGTGGAGGCGCAGAAAGTTTCAGTGTTCCCGGATACCGCTATTCTTACCAAACCAAAAGGGCAAAGGCCCCCATCCACAAATACCGTGGGCCTCAACCTCACACGCGATGTAAGCTTTGATTGGGAGGATGCTGAAATTGTAGTTAAGAAGCTTCGTGAAAAGAATAAGAAGATCGTGTACATCACCAATGAGCCTGTTGGGGATTCGCCCATCAGCGAAGGGTTTAACACCAGGTTTGGTATTCCATCCTTAACTGCTTCTGAAAGTTATCTTGATTATGCGCAAAAACTGTCACAATTTGATTTTGTTATAAGCACGCGATTACATACTAACGTAATGTCCCTCTCTGCCGGCACGCCGGTTATTCCGATAGAAGGAAAGGTTTTTAAAACAAGGGAATTGGTTGACGAATTTAAATATCCGGTTGCTGCGGTGAATGTGAACGATAAGCAATGGGCTGCGAAGGTTGCTGAATCAATAGATAAGGTAGTGGAGAACAAAATTGACTTTGATACATTTTTCAACAACACACTGCCTGATGTTCGTAAAAGAGTTTACGGAAATGTGAACTGGATAATTAATTAAGTATAACATTAAAAATCTTCCGGATAATTTCCCCGGTATGAAGATCTTACAGCTCATACAAAAAAAACAAATGCGGGGAGCTGAAGTTTTCGCTTCTCAAATTTCCTCGCACATGGTTCGGGAAGGCCACGAGGTTAAGATAGTTTCGCTTGCAGATGGAACGGCAACCCTTCCTTTTAGCGGAGAGATAGATTCATTGAATGTAAACCTCTCAAATAAGTTTTTCGATTGGGCAGGCTGGAAAAAACTGAGCGGGATAGTAAAAGAGTTCAGGCCTGATGTTGTACAGGCCAATGCGGGAGATACATTGAAATACGCAATTTTCTCCCGAATGTTCTTTGGCTGGAACGTGCCGATCGTTTTTAGGAATGCCAGCGTTATTTCACGTTACCTGAAAAGCCCGGTTGCCAAGGCCCTGACGGGATTTCTTGTGCGGCGCACTGATCGTATTGCCTCAGTAAGTACTGTTTCTTCAAAAGATATTACGGCTCTCTTCAATCTTTCAAATAAAAAAGTGACGGTGATTCCCATCGGAATCGAATCGGCTGAAGTTAGAAAGCTTGCCTCCTTTGAAAACGGCAAAAAAAATATTGTGCATGTAGGAGGTTTTTCATTTGAAAAAAATCATGGAGGCCTTATTCGCATCTTTGAACAATGTATGAAGAAGGATCAGCAACTGATGCTTTGGTTAATAGGTGAGGGCCCGCTGAAAGAAAAAGTAAAGGCCGAAGTGGCCGCGCGGGGGTTAAGGGAAAGGGTAATTTTCACCGGGCACGTAAACAACCCAATGGATCATATTTTGTCGGCAGACCTTTGTGTTCTGCCCAGCATTATTGAAGGGTTGCCCGGCGTAGTGGCTGAATCTTTCTACTGCAGAACTCCGGTGGTTGCTTACGAGGTGGGAGGAATTAAGGATCTGGTGGAAAACGGCAAGAATGGCTGGCTCATAGAGCAGGGCAATGAACATGCATTTGCAGATAAGATGATGGAGGTTTTGAAAATGGATACCATCATGAAAACATCTGTAACTGATGCCGCTTACAAAACAGTTACGCAAAATTTCAGAAACGAAGTGATCGCACTTCGATTTATCGATCTGTATAAAAGCTTACAACCTTTGAAATGAATGAAAAGATAAACATACTGCATCTCGTGAAGTCGCTCGGCAGGGGTGGTGCCGAAATGTTATTGCAGGAAACGCTTCCTTATCACAACCGGGATATTTTTAATTTTCATTACATCTATTTTCTGCCATGGAAAGATCAGATGGTGGAAGGGATCAGGAAAAACGGTGGCACTGTTGAGAATTTCCCTGCTAAAAACAATGCGGTGATCATGTTGCAGGCCCGTAAAATTGCCCGTTATATTAAAAAGCATAATGTTCAGCTTCTGCATTGCCACCTGCCCTGGGCAGGCTTTGTGGGAAGACTGGTTCATAAAATGACCGGCACTCCCGTAATATATTCGGAACACAATAAACAGGAACGTTATCATATTCTTACCAAAACGATCAACCGGATCTCTTTTAATTCTCAAAGCCATGTAGTTGCCGTTTCGGCAGATGTGGCCGAATCAATTAAAAAGCATATTCGTCCACGCGTTCCCGTTACCACCATTCTTAACGGCGTAAACGTGGAAACGTTCAGGAGAAACCGGGAAGAAGGCGAAAAGCTAAAACGAGAACTGGGCATTGCTCCCGGTGCTGCGGTGATAGGAACCATAGCCGTGTTTCGTTTTCAGAAGCGGTTGAAGGAATGGGTTTCCGTTTTTAAAATGATCGAAAAGCAATTGCCGGGTACGCGGGGCATAATTGTGGGAGAAGGTTTGTTGCGCGGCGAAATAGAAGAGCACATCAGGAACGAAGGCATGGAAGGAAAGATCATACTTCCCGGTCTGCAAACTGAAGTGAAGCCATGGTATTCAGCAATGGATATCTTTATGATGAGTTCGGTATTTGAAGGTTTGCCCATTGCCCTTCTTGAAGCGATGAGTATGGAATGCGCAGTCGTTTCCACCAATGCCGGTGGTATCGGCGAGGTGATAAGGAATGGAGTGGACGGTTTTCTTGTGCCTGTAGATGACTGGCAGAAGTTACATGAACCTGCATTAAAGCTGGTTAATGATAACACACTGCTTGATAAGTTTAGATCAGCCGCACGGCAAAGGGTTATCGAATCTTTCAGCATGAAGAAGATGGTGGAAGAAACCGAGGATTTATATAAAAAAGTACTTTCAAAATAAGCCGATGGAAATCGTTTCTGCCACACCGTTAGATATGCCGGCAATGATAGCCCTGCTTAAAAAAAGCCTGGGTGAAAGCCTGATGCCAAAATCTGAAGGGTTTTTCAATTGGAAGCATTACGAAAATCCTTTCGGCAGGTCAATGGTATTGTTGGCAAAGGAGAATGAAGAGGTGATAGGGCTGAGGGCTTTTATGCGGTGGGAGTGGATGCGTGGCGGTGAGAAAGTAACTGCTGTTCGTGCAGTGGATACGGCAACCGCCCCTTCGCACCAGGGGAAGGGGATCTTTAAAAAACTGACCATGCAGGCCGTGGCCGATTGTAAGGCGGAAGGAGTGGGCATTGTGTTCAATTCGCCCAACACCAGCAGCAGGCCGGGATATTTAAAGATGGGTTGGAAGGATGCAGGGCGCATGCCCTTATGGTTAAAACCGGGAAGCATTATTCCGGCGTTTTATAATGAAGAGAACGTGAACTCGCATCTCGAACATTTTAGTATCAGCAAAGTTTCTGACCTGTTGCAATCGGAAAATGAATTCCCTTTTTCGAAAAAATTTTTTCATACGCCCTTATCGGCGGCGTACATTCAATGGAGATACAGCAATTGCCCGGTGGTGAAATATGGGGCGGTTGCCGCGAAGGGTTCATTCGGAATAATTTTCAGGGTGAAAAAGCTTAAGGCATTTTCTGAATTAAGGATATGTGAGATGTGGTCAGAAGGGCCTGCAGGTGAAAGAGAAATGAGGCGTGCGTTAAAAACCGTGGTAAACAAATTTCGTCCCTTAATGATAAGTTGTGCGCCCACGCCATTGATCAGCGGTAAGGCCGGCTTTTTCGGGCCTTACCAAAAAGGGCCTATCACCACAATTCGCGAACTTCACCTCACACAATTAAACGATTTTGAAAATTTTAACGCGTGGCGCCCTTCAATAGGTTCGTTGGAACTATTCTAACATGGATGCAATTCTCGTAACCATATTGATCCTCTTCATCAACACCTTTTTAATAAGAGTGTTTATGCAGAAATACCAGGCACTTTCTCAAAGCTACCTTTGGTTGCTCTTTGCGGTACATGCAATTCTTTGTACGGTGTACACTTTATACGCCGCGGCCACAGCGAGCGATTCCGTTCAGTATTTTAATATATCCTCTTCCACAAAAAACTGGTTCAGCCTTTGGGGAACTTCCACCACCTTCATCTACTTTCTGGCCTGGCCATTTACCTATTTGTTCAATCTTGGCTACCTCGCCACGATGATCATTTTTTCCTACATAGGTTACCTGGGTATTATGTTCTTTTATTTTGCGGCAAAGGAAAACGTAAAGCTGCCTGCAGTTTGGGGAAGGCTTACCTTAATAGAATTGGTTTTTCTTTTACCCAATCTGCATTTCTGGTCCTCATCCCTTGGTAAAGGAAGCGTGATACTATTCGGACTGTCTTTGTTTGCACTCGGCCTCAGCCGTTTCAACCGGCGATATCTCACTCTTATCTTCGGCGGCTTCATCACCTTCATGGTTCGTCCGCATATATTGTTCACGGCTATATTAAGTGTGATGCTTGTTTTGCTGATAACGAGCTCGGGGATAAAATCATATTTGCGCTGGTTGATATTTATTGTTGCTGGAATAGTTTTCTTTTATATAAGCGATGATGTGGCCGAGTTTACAGAGATCGAAAGCTTCAATGTGCTTAACTCCGATGTGCTTCAGCATCGCGCGTCGGAGTTGGGTAAATCAACCTCCGGTGTAAACCTGCAGGATTACAGTCTACCGATGAAAATGTTTACGTTTTGGTTCAGGCCGCTGTTCTTTGACGGGCAGGGATTAATGGGCCTGATGGTTTCGTTTGAGAACCTCGCGTATATTTTTATGTTTGCGATCGTCATCCGCCGGGGGTTTGCCGCCTGGGGAAGCTGGAACGGGTATTTTAGGATATGCCTGATATTTTTTCTTTTCGGTTCGATAGCGCTTGCTCAGGTGACGGGAAACTTAGGGATTGCTATCCGGCAGAAAGCGCAGTTCATGCCTTTTTTCTTTATCATCTTTTTTAAAGCCGTGAGTTATTCGAGAGCCGCTGCTAAAAGATCACTTTTCATAAAACCAGCAGTAAACTAAACTTATGAAATACCCGGGCGTATTTTGCATATCACTCGATTTTGAACTGCACTGGGGCTGCTTCGAAAGAATGCTTTTGAATGAGGCAGAGCAACAGTATTTTTACAATACCCGCGAGCTAATACCTAAAAAACTAGACCTTTTTCAAAGCAACGAAATTCACGTAACCTGGGCCATCGTAGGCATGTTGTATCGTAAAAGTGTAACTGAATGGAATGAGAAAAAACCGGCACTTATTCCTACTTTTTCAAACCGAATTGCTTCCGCCTACGATTGGATAGATGATCATGGATTTAAAGGCGAGAATGATCCCTTTCATTTTGCGCCCGACCTTGTTGACCAGGTTGCGGCTACGAAATTCCAGGAAGTGGCCACGCATACTTATGCGCATTATTTTTGTTTGGAGCCGGGGCAAACACGCGAGCAGTTTCATGCCGACCTCCGCATGGCGGTAGATGTGGCTGCTGAAAAAGGGCACATCATAAAGTCGCTTGTATTTCCGCGCAATCAATTCAACCGCGATTATCTTTCTGTTTGCGCCGATGTGGGCATTGAAGCCGTGCGATCAAGCCCCGACATTTGGTACTGGCGTTACGGAACCGGATCAACCTTTAAGGAAAAGTTCTTTCGTGCCGGCGATGCTTACATTAAAATGCAGCCCATAAAGCCGGTGTACCTGAAAGACATTGATGTATCGTCCGGCCTTCCCTTACTACTTCCTTCCACGCGGCTATACCGCGCATGGAAATCGAAATATAAAATTCAGAATTCATTCAAGTTGCGCCGCATATTAAATGAGATGACGGAAGCGGCGAAAAGCGGAGCTTATTATCACCTGTGGTGGCATCCGCATAATTTCGGCTATCATCCGAAGGAATGCATGCGCGAACTTGAGCAAATAATTGATCACTATAAAAAGCTCAGTAAGAAGTACGCATTCGAATCTTTAACCATGGGCGAGATCACACAATTGTTATTGAAGAAATGAGCGTGAAGAAAGATAAACCGGTGCTGATGCGCATCACTACCATACCCGCTTCCATGCAGGTGTTGCTAAGAGGGCAAGTTCGGTTTATGGGCAGCAATGGTTTTAATGTGGTGATGGTAAGCAGCGATGGCGCGGAAGTGGAAGCACTGAAGCAGCAGGAGGGCGCGCCCCATTATGTGATTCCTTTCACCAGAACGATCAGTCCCTTTAAAGATCTGAAATGCCTCATCATGCTCACTCGCCTGATGAGGAAGGTGAAGCCTGATATAGTGCACACGCACACACCCAAAGCCGGGCTTATCGGCATGTGGGCCGCATTATTTGCGGGTGTGCCTGTAAGGCTCCACACCATCGCCGGGCTTCCCTGGATGGAAACATCGGGCATGCTTCGGCGCCTGCTAAAACTGGTGGAGAAACTTACTTTTTTCCCGGCGACAAAAGTCTTTCCGAACTCAGTTATGCAGAAAGAATTTCTTGCAGGGAATGGCATCGGCAGAAATAAAATGGAAGTGCTTGGCAATGGCTCAAGTAATGGCATCGACACTAACTATTTTTCGGCCACTGAAACGAGAAGATCGGAAGCACAACGGTTACGCGTAAACGAAAATATTCAGCCCGGCGCGTGGATATGGATATTCATCGGCAGGTTGGTGAAAGATAAAGGGATGGAGGAGCTTTTGAGTGCTTTTAAAATATTACATAAGGAGTTTCCGCAAGACAGGTTGTGGCTGTTGGGAAAGGAAGAGCCCGAGCTGGATCCGCTGGGCCCGGTAGCAGCAGAGATCCTTCATTCGCATCCTGCGATAAAAAAGTGGGGCTTTGTAAATGACGTGAGGCCTTATCTTGCCGCGGCAGAGGTCTTGGTTTTTCCGAGTTACCGGGAAGGGTTTCCCAACGTTCCGATGCAGGCGGCATCGATGGGTTGCGCACTCATTCTTTCAAACATTAATGGCTGTAATGAAATTGTGGAGGATGGAAAAACGGGTCTCCTTGTTCCTCCTAAAAATGAAACTGCTTTGAAGGAGGCGATGATGCGCCTGAGAATGGAGCCGGAGCTAAAGCGATTCTTAACGGAAAACACAAGGGCAAATATGGTGAGCAGGTATGATCAGCAAAACCTCTGGAACATTCTTCTCGCCAAATACCGGGAATTTTTAAAACTCAATTGACGCTTGTACAAAAATTTTTTTAAGCCGCTTGTCGATCTTCTGATCTCTGCTACTGCATTGCTCATTGCCCTGCCTATAATGATCATCATCATTATTTTGCTTAAGGTAACGGGGCATAAACGAGTTTTCTTCACCCAACAACGAGTAGGCCTACACGAAAGAATTTTCAAGGTGCTTAAGTTCAGAACCATGACTGATAAGGTTGATGCGCAGGGTAACCTCTTGCCTGATGCAGACCGGTTAACAGGCTTTGGAAAGTTTTTAAGAAAGAGCAGCCTGGATGAAATTCCGCAACTGATAAATGTGTTAAAGGGCGATATGAGCCTGATCGGCCCGAGGCCATTGCTGGTAAATTACCTGCCTTTATATTCGCCTGAGCAAAAAAGAAGGCACCTGGTGAAACCCGGAATTACGGGGTGGGCGCAGGTGAATGGGCGAAATGCGATAAGCTGGAAAAAAAAGTTCGAGCTGGATATCTGGTATGTGGATAATATAAGTCTGGCCACGGATATTCGCATAATCGGGAAAACCATTCAGAAGGTTATTGCGGGTAGCGACATTAGCCAGGAAGGCCAGGCAACCATAGAGGCATTTAACGGAAACAACTAAAATATGGAGGTATGAAACAGATCGCAATTTTCGGGGCGGGTGGCTTTGGCAGAGAAGTTAAGATGCTGATCGACCAGATAAATGCAGTAGAGAAGATTTGGGAATTCATCGGGTATTTTGATGATGATTTCACCCAGGCAAAGGTTCCCGCTAAGGAGCAACTTGGAGGCATGGAAAGATTGAACGCTCATGAAGGGCCGCTTTTCCTTGTACTCGCTATTGGCAATCCTGTAGTAAAAAGGAAGATCCATTCAAAAATTACGAATCCGAAAATTCAATATCCAACCCTGATTCATCCTAATGTGGTAGCCGGAAAATCGAATGTATCAATAGGAGAAGGCTGTATAATATGTGCAGGAAATATTCTAACCGTAGATCTCCGCATCGGCAACCATGTAATTCTAAACCTGGCGTGTACGGTCGGCCACGACACTATAATAGGAAACTATTGCTCATTTATGCCCGGGGTAAATATTTCCGGTGAGGTAGATATAAAAGAGGCCGTATATGTGGGCACCGGGGCTAAAATAATCAATCAGCTTGAAATAGGCCTCAATACCATAGTCGGCGCGGGCGCCATCGTTTCCAAAAGCCTCCCGGAAAATTGTACGGCTGTGGGTATACCTGCGAAACCCATTAAATTTCATTAGTGTTATTTATGCGTTAACTCCTTAACTATTAAAGAGAATGTTAAAATAATAGGGTTTTTTCCTTATTTTTGCGCCCAAACAATATCCCGATCGAAAGATTTCAGGGTAATTTCTGATTAAACCATCTGAATTAGTGTCTAAAATCTGGCTTTCCTCGCCTCATATGGGGGAGAAGGAAAGAGTTTATGTTGAAGAAGCATTTTCAACCAATTGGGTTGCCCCGCTTGGCCCCAATGTAACCGCGTTTGAGCAGCAGCTCGCCGATACACTTGGCGTGCGGGGCGTGCTCTCGCTGAGTTCGGGCTCCGGTGCATTGCATCTTTCAATGGACCTTCTTCAGGTAGAGAGAGACTCGGTAGTACTCTGTCAAAGCTTCACCTTTGCGGCTTCGGCCTTTCCAATTTTATACTGCGGCGCGAAGCCTGTTTTTGTGGATAGTGAAAAAGATACGTGGAATATGGATCCGCAAATTCTGGAAGAAGCAATTAGCGACCAGCGAAAAAAAGGCAATAAGATCTCGGCGATAATAGTGGTGCACCTTTACGGGATGCCTGCAAAAATGGATGAGATAATGGCTATTGCCAACAGGCATGAAATCCCCGTTATTGAAGACGCTGCGGAAGCATTGGGGAGTTTATACCACGGTAAGCCCTGCGGAAGTATGGGAAAGATCGGAATACTGAGTTTCAACGGGAACAAAATTATCACCACCAGCGGCGGAGGAGCCCTTGCCTCAGATGATGAAGGAATCATGAAGCGTGCCCGGCACATTTCGGCTCAGGCAAAGGAACCTGCCCCATACTACCTGCATAAGGAAGTGGGCTACAACTACCGGCTGAGTAATGTATGCGCGGGGATTGGAAGAGGACAGATGGAAGTATTGAAAGACCGGGTAAATCGCCGCCGTGAAATATTTGATTTTTACAAAAAGGAACTGCGGGAGATAGATGGGATTGATTTTTGTTATGAAGCCGATAATATTTATTCGAACCGTTGGCTAACCACGATCCTTTTTGATGAGAAATGGGAAACAGGAATGAACGACCGCGTCAGGATTGCATTGGAAGAAATGGAGATAGAAACACGACCCTTGTGGAAACCATTGCATCAGCAACCCGTATTCAAAGACTGCGATAATTATGTGAACGGAGTTAGCGATAAGCTATTTCTGCAAGGGCTGTGCCTGCCAAGTGGTTCAAACCTAACGGAGGAGAATTTAAAAACAATAGTTAATGGAATCAAAGATGTACTCAAATCAGGGAAGTAAGAGATTTAATTTCAGGCCTTCCGACCTTGTTTTAGTGGGTGATCAGGTTTTAATTCTTCTCGGGTTGATCTCCGCCTTGTTTGCACATTACAGAATTCTGAACATTTCTGTATTTCCATTCAGAACAGTTTTATATCACTGCCTTATCCACCTGACCGTAGGTATTTTCGCCTGGGCCATATTTAAGGTGTATAAAAAGGTGATCCGTTTCTTTAACAGCAACGATTACCTCAACCTGATCGGGATCGTATTGCTTATCCATGTAGTAAGCCTTTCTCTAGGCAGGCTTCTTCCGGCAGATCATCTGCTTCGGCCCGAAGTTTTCCTGGTGAGTTTTTTCATCACCTCGCTTTATATCATTGGCAGCCGCCTTATTATCAGCTTCTTTTATTCTTATTATAGAAAAGCAAAAAAGATCGGCCCTGAAAAAAGACTTCTTATTTACGGAGCCGGCCATCTCGGTGTTTTCCTGAAAAAGTCGATCTACAGCACGCATGAGCACGGTTTCCGCTTAATGGGTTTTATTGATGATGACCGCAACAAGGTCGGGCGCTATATAGAAGGTGTGAAAGTTCTTGCTGCAGGCGATGCACTGGAAGACATCATCCGCGAAAAAGACATAACAGATATTATAATTGCGAATAAGGCGCTCACCCCGGCGCGTAAGGCGAAGTTTCTTGAAAGCACTATCAAAATGAATGTGCGCATCAAGGAGATCAGCTCCATTAAAAGCCTTCTTTCCAACTTCAATATTGATAAACTCGCTTCAATTGACATCAATGACCTGATGAACCGAGAGGTGATCGAATTGTATGATGAGCATGTGGCACGTAACCTTACTGGAAAAACCGTAATGGTTACGGGTGCGGCAGGATCGATCGGTAGTGAGATAGTGCGGAAACTGTCTAAACATAACGCCTCTCTTGTGGTTTGTGTCGACTTTTCAGAAAGCGCGCTATACGACCTTGAGCAGGAACTGAAAAGAACCTATCCCGGTATTCAGTACCGTTTCATACTCGCTGATGTGCGTAATGAGGAGATGATGTATGAAGTGTTTGAAAAGTACGCTCCGCATTTTATTTATCACGCTGCGGCATACAAGCATGTGCCATTAATGGAGGAGTTTCCATGGCAGGCTATTCAAACGAATATTATTGCTACATGGCAGATCGTTAAGCTCGCCATTAAATATAATGCTGAAAAATTTGTTTTCGTTTCCTCTGATAAAGCGGTGCATCCAACCAGCGTAATGGGTGCCACAAAAAGGCTTGCAGAAGTGATCGTGCAATGTTATTCCGGCACAAAAAGTTCAACCAAGTTTGCGATAACCCGGTTCGGAAATGTACTCGGTTCAAATGGTTCTGTAGTTCCCCTTTTCAAAAAACAGATTCAGCAGGGCGGTCCGGTAACGGTTACGCATCCTGAAATGACCCGCTACTTTATGACCATTGGCGAGGCTTGCCAGTTAGTACTTGAGGCCTCCATTATGAGTAAGGGAGGCGAAGTGTTTGTGTTTGATATGGGCCAGCCCGTGAAAATTGTTGACCTCGCCAGGAATATGATCAGGCTTGCCGGGTATGTACCTGATGTAGATATGCAGATACACTTTATCGGCGAACGCCCCGGTGAAAAGCTGTATGAAGACCTTTTTCTTGAAACGGAAAAACTTCGGGAAACTCATCACGAGAAGATCATGATAAGCAAGGAAGCAGATCATCAACTTGAAGAGGCCGAAAATATCATTCACTCATTTATGGCTTTGGAGAATAACTTTGAGCCGGATGTTTACAAGCGTACAATTAAGCTTTTGCTTCCTGAATATAAATATAATTTACCGGCTGATGGAAAATCAGTTATCTTGAAACCCAATTTTAAGGCAAACAAGTACAATTTTCAAAACTAAGAATATGAGAATTTCAAAATTACTCTGTGTAATTTTTTTGTTATCAACCACGGCCGCAGAAGCTCAGAATGCACGGTTTTCGCAATTGGGCACTGCCACTCAAATGTTCAACCCTTCTCTCACGGGCAGGTTCGACGGTAAGGCCAGGGTAGGCGCCTTGTACAGCTATCAGGATTCCCGCTTCGGTACCATGAATCACGTTGCCGGCTTTCTTGAATATAAGTTTGGTAGATACAGATCTTCAGGTGATGAAAACTATTCTTATGTAGCACGTTCTTCAGACGGGAAGGAGGTACTTGCCGAGGCGAAAGATAAGATCAATGATAACTTGCGCCCTGCAGGCTATTGGGCCGCCGGTTTAAATTATTACCAGTACAGTGATGGCAGTTCGCCAATGTCTGCAAGATTTATTTCCGCATCATTCGCCCGTCATTTTTATCCGCGCAGAAACAAGTATTGGGGGCTCGGTGGCCAGGTAACTTATGCAATGGGAGAGGTTGACGAAACCAAAGGAAATAAATACGACCGTGAAATTTCAGGGGATGGATTTGTTTACCCGGATGGTCCGATCACAGACCGCAAAGGCGAAAAAAATTATATTGATGCGAATGTGGGCGGATACTATGGAATGGTAACCGAGCCGGTTGCTTTTGAGATCGGTGGCGCCATGTATCACTTGTTCTACCCGCAGGCAGATGCATTTGACCGGGATGATGAAACAAAACTTCGCCATCGCGTTACTGCACATTCAATGCTGCGTTTGAAGTTTAACGATCGCTGGGGTATTGTGCAGAAGAACTATTACTGGCAGGAGGGTTTATACCTTAGAAGCCGTGAGTTCAACAAAGACAGCATGCACATCACCGACTTTTGGGCCGGCGTTGAATTTTATAAAACCAATCCGCTCAAAAACACAAACCTTAATTTCGGATTATATACACGCTCATTCAGAACCGTTATGCCTTACCTCAACTTGTATTTAGGGAAGGCGGTTAATTTGCGCGCAACCTACGAACATCCTCTTAACTTTAAAAAGTACACAGCCTATACAGCCAAGCGTGCTGAAATAGGAATGTTGTTTTCTTTTAAGAGAAACACCAACCCCGGAACAGAGTTTTACAGAAAAGTAAATTTTTGGTAATAACCTATTATAATTAGCAATGAAAAAAGTAATACTCAATGTAGTTGCATTGGTTCTGGCAGGGCATGGTTTTAGCCAGACGGATACACTGGAGAATCTTGGCCCGCAGGTGAATTCGGCTTACCATGAAATTAGGCCTACTATTTCTGCAGATGGCCAGATGCTTTATTATGTAGTGGAGGGAAATCCTAAAAACACATATTATTCTTCCGACAAAAAAGCGCAGGATATCTGGTACAGCCAGCTTGGTGAAGACGGCAAATGGGGACCTGCCACACAGGCTCCGGCGCTGATGAATGCACAAGCGAACAATGCAGTTTTCTGGATATCTCCTGATGGCAATCGCGTAATGATCCGCGGTGCATACGAAGACGGCGTTTATAAAGGCCGCGGCTTCTCTATGCTTAATAAGGAAGGAGACGGATGGTCGAAACCTCAGATGATCAATATCCCGGGATATGAATCCCTTTCAAAGGATATGTATTCAGGTGGCTTCCTTACCAGCAACGGCAAGCATCTTCTCATTTACCTTTCAGAAGAAAAGAATTCCTTCATCAACGATATTTATGTAAGCCATCTTAATGATGACAATACATGGACTACGCCGGAGAGCCTTGGCAGTGATGTGAACACCTTTGAATATGATGAAATTTCTCCTTTCATGGCTGCAGATGGTGTTACGCTGTATTTTGCAAGTAACCGTCCCGGCGGCCTTGGTGAGCACGACATATGGATGGTTCGCAGGCTTGATGAATCATGGAAAAAATGGAGCAAGCCGGTAAACTTGGGTGCGCCGGTTAACACGCCTAAATGGGATGCATACTTCACGTTGGATGCCAGTGGCGAATACGCTTACCTCTCCAGCATGGAAAGAACTTCCGGCGGTGCTGACCTGGTGAAAACCAAACTTGATTCTCTTGCGCAACCAAACGCTGTTGTGCTGGTTTATGGAAAAGTAATTGATGCGCAAACTAAATTACCAATGGGCGCTACACTTTATTATGATGAAGTGGGCGGAAAGAACGAAGGCAACATTTTATCAGAGCCTCAAAGCGGCGATTATAAAATGGTATTGCCCTACGGTAAGAAATATGTAATGCGCGCCACTGCAGATTCGTTTAATACCGTGGTGGATACGATTGACCTGACCATTGTAGATGCTTATAAACAGATTCACCGCGACCTTTATCTAACTCCCGAAGGTGTACGGATTGTGAATCCTGATGATTCTTCCCGCCGCAACATGGATGAACTTAGTGATGATGAGGAGTTGAGAGAAGGTGAGATAATCACTTTGAATAACGTGTACTTTGTTTTTGCGAAATCGTATCTTAAATCAGAATCTTATCCGGAACTGGACAAGGTGGTGAAAGTGCTTAAAGCTAATCCGGGAATAAGGATCGAACTTTCTGCACATACTGATTGGATCGGATCGAGGGAAGACAACATGAAGCTTTCGCAAGACAGGGCCATTTCAGCAAAAGAATACCTTGAATATAAAGGTGTGGAACTGGGCAGAATTACTACACGCGGTTATGGCGAAACCAAACCAATCGCCAATAATATGACCGCCGAGGGAAGGCAGATGAACAGGCGTGTGGAGTTCATCGTAATTAAATAATTTTTTTTAGCTCTTTATAAACATCAGCCATAGGTATTACTTGTGGCTGATTTTATTTATGGGAGTTTGTAAATATGAAAGTATTAACCTATCACAAGGTAGAAGACGCAGAAAATTTCGAAAGGCAACTGATCTTTCTGAAACGTAAAAAGTATAATGTTTTATCGCTCGATGAATTCAGGGCGAAGTATATTTCAGGCTCCCTTAGTTCTAAAGATATCCTGATCACCTTTGATGACGGTGAATATTCGGTTTTTCAAAACGCGATGCCGATTTTGAAAAAGCACAATTTGCCATCCGTTCTTTTTGTGATCACGGAACTTATAGGAACAAACCTGCCTTTTTGGTGGGATGAGATCATGCATTATACGGGCGATATTGAGAATGTGAGGAAGGCGAAGAAGTTGAGCAATTCTGAGAGGCTCGGGTATATTGAAGGATTACGAAAGAAAGAGCCTTCGCGCCGGTTTACGCAAACGCAATTAACCATCGATCAATTGCGGGAAATGGAAAACAATGGAATGTCCATTGCTAACCATACCGCCACGCATCCGATGCTGGATAAGGTTACGCCGGAAGAGTTGCGGGCCGATCTTTCTGCCAGCATTGCATTTTTGCGGGCCAATGGCTTCAGAAATTTCGATGTGATTGCATATCCGAACGGAAATATTGCAGACGAAGTTTTACCTGAATTGGGATCGCAGGGTTTCAAACTTGGCTTCCTGTTCGATCATGCAATTCCGGAAGATCTTAATACGCCATTAAAAATTTCCAGGCTGAGCGTAAATGATCATACACCACTCTGGAAATACAGGTTAATAGTTTCGGGTATCCATCCCCGTTATCTTGCGTTAAAAAAGCGGTTAAAAAAGTGAATATGGATGTTGATCAGAAAATTGTGATGAGAGAAGCAGACCTGCGGAAGGAAGCTGGTGCCCTGGCGGATTTGCTGCGGGTGACATTTAAGAGCGACCTGTTCACTCCTGAGTTTATACTCTGGAAACATGCGGAGAATCCCATGGGTGAATCTTTTGCACTTGTGGTGGAGGATGAGGGAAAACTGGTCGGGCTGCGTTGCTTTATGTTTTGGGATGTGGTAGTTGACGGCAAGAAATTGAAGGCGATAAGGCCGGTTGATACTGCGGTGCACCCTGATATGCAGGGGAAGGGGCTTTTTAAAAAGATGACTTTACAGGGACTGGAAATGGTTAAAGGGAAATATGATATTGTTTTTAATACACCAAACGGCAATAGTCTGCCGGGTTACCTGAAGATGGGTTGGCAAAAGATCAGCCAGCAGTTGCCTGTGTTTATTTCGATCAGGCCATTACTGGCGGGCAAGATATCATTTGATAAAACCCGGGATCTTCCTGCAACCGTTTCAGGCGCTGAAGCGGATATTATCCGCTGGCGTTACCGTCCGGAGAATTATCAATGGGCAGTGTTCGAAGACGGTACGGTTATAATTTACCGAACTGAAAAAAAGAAGGGATCCACGCTAGTAATTCTGGTGGATTCCTTCTTTGTGAAGCAGCCGCTGAAGAAATATGTGAACTCAATTTGCGCACGGGAGAATGCCTTTGTTTTCATGTTTTTAAAAAATGGAGATACTGCATCTCTCAGCACAACTTTCGCAAAAAAAACCAGGGAACTCGTGGTAGTAAGCCGGCCGGAGGAAAATAAGCCGGCCGGGAATTTTAAATTTTCTCTAGGAGACCTTGAAGGTATAATTTGATCCGCATCCGGGTCTTTTAATTGTTTTGAAAAATGTTAAGTGTACTTTATATCATTAATTCTCTAAGAACAGGCGGGGCGGAGAAAAGCCTTACAGAAATAGCATTACATAATTCGCTGAACAGGTCTTCCTTTATCGTATTGACCGAAGAAACCGATCTGACACGGGAATTGATGAACAAGGGCGTTACAGTTCATTGCCTTAACCGAAAAGACAAGATGGGTTTTAAGGATACGGTGCAGCAAATACTTCCGCTGATCAGAGCGATAAAGCCTGATATAATCCATTCCACCTTTCTACGGTCAGATCTCGTAGCACGAAAGCTTCGGAAAATTTTAGATGTGCCGGTGGTAAACAGTTTCGTAAGTAATTCCTATTCGGAAGACCGGTATTCTCACCTCTCTCCGCTTTCAAGGCTTAAGCTTAAATATTTTGAATGGCTTGATAAGAGGACAGCTTCAGGAGTTGATTGCTTTATATCCAATTCAGAGACAATTAAAGTCTCAAATTCGAAGTGGCTTAAGGTTTCGCCCGATAAGGTACGCGTAATCCATCGTGGACGAAATGCGAAGAAAATACTCAGCGTTACCGAAGCGGATAAGGAAATGTTACGGAAAGAACTCGGGCTGAGTCATGAAAAAGTTGTATTGAATGTGGGAAGGTTGATTCCGAGTAAGGCTCAGGATGAATTGATCAGGGCATTTGCTAAGATCATAAACAAACATCCTGATTCAGTTTTGCTTATAGCAGGAAGGGGCAGGTTTCTGCCGCAACTGGAAAGTTTGATCACTGAACTGGGTGTGGGCAGGAATGTAAGACTTCTTGGACGGCGCGATGATGTTCCGGCCCTGCTGGGCATTGCCCACGTTTTCGCATTTCCTACCTACGTGGAGGGGTTGCCCGGGTCATTGATTGAAGCGATGATGGCGCGCAAGGTGATCATTTGTTCAGACATTGAAGAAAACCAGGAATGCGTTTCTCCTGATGAGGCGATCATAATTAAAAAGGGAGATGTTGATTCTATGGCCAGGAATCTGGATGGAGTGTTGTCGGATTTGGCAAAGTATGAGAAGATGGCCGAGCGGGCGCAGGCGCGGGCGCTTGAGCATTTTGAAATAGGGAAGATAGTAACGCAATATAACAGGGCCTATGCGGAAATTCTTGCATCCTTTCGCGGGAAGGGTAGATGAACCACACGAATCCCCCTCCTCGCCCCGTAAAAGCACTCCTTTGGGGAATTGACTGGTGTTTTGGTTTTGTAGAATTTGGTATTCCTAAATTTTACGACCATGAGTAGGGTAAGTATATACCAGAAATTCAATCGATCATTTCAATGCGAAGATGATTGTCGCCAATTTTTATTTAAAATTAAGTGGGAGAAGGGATTTGTCTGCAAAAGATGCGGCCATACAAAATGTTGGAAGGGTAGAACAAGATTTCATGCAAGGTGTGTAAACTGTGATTATGATGAATCGGTTACTGCCAATACCATATTTCACAAAATTCAGATCCCACTTATGAAAGCTTTTCCAATGTCTTCTCACATCGTCAATTGCAGAAACGGGATTTCAACGTTGGATCTTGCCAGACTGTATGGTGTGAATGAAAAAACTGCGGAAAGGTTCCGGTTAAAGTGCCAGGATGCAATGGAGGCGTGGTTTTTAGACGAGATTGGGGAAAAGGAAAATGAAAAATTTTCTTCAATGGATGGAATAAGTCTCGTGCATCGAGGTGAGGGATTGAATGGGTTGCAAAAGATTCACGTTGCGCTCGAGCAGTACAGCGCAAATAAAGGTCTTTCAAACCTTATTATCAGCAAAAGCACCGTTTCCAAGTCCGATGAGATTACACCATGCCAGCTATTAGCCGGAAGTTATGTTGGTGAAGTAAAAGATATACGTATATGGAATTTTCGAAAATGGCTGGAAGGAACTCACCACCATTGTTCCCTTAAATACATCCAGAAGTACGAACATGAGTTTTATTTCAAATTCAATAACCGTCACAGGCTTGAGGAAATCTGGCACATATTAATTCGCTCTGTGGTAAGGTATAAACCCAAGAACCTATACGGCAACGCGGCGTGATGGAGGAATCGCGCAATCAGCGCCAAGTTTTAAATTATGGTGTAAGCAATTCATGTTTTTTGTTCACGCAAAATAGGCCGAACCTTGTCTCCGAAGCCACAATAACTTGATAAATATTTAGAGCAGGAACCCTTCAGCGAAAACATTCTCATCTGAAAAGCCTTCCCGCCATTTGTCTTAAAAAATATTCCAGTTGCTGTTCTAAAGCTGTCTTCAAAATTAAAAAAGCCATGAGGGCACATCATGGCTTTTTTAATGTACAGACTTTTTGGTTTTTCAAACAGGAGACTCCACCAGGGAGAAATATTTTTATCTGACGGTTATGTTAACCAGGGTTGCGGTTCTCGTGTTCGCTTCGTGTTCGCCTTGTGTTCGCTTCGTTCGCTTCGTGCGGCTCTAACCTTACACCCGCTTCGATACATTTCCGATCATCCATCCTTTATGATATACCTGCAACACATAAGTACCGGTCAGTTGTTTGTCGCCATTCAATGAAAACGTAACTCTTCGCACGGGGCCTTGCGGGTTCTCGATCCTTAATTTGCAGGAATATATTTTCTTGCCGTCTGCAGTTTGAAATGTTCCCGATTCCCACGCTGATTTCTGAAGCACTTTTCCGTTAGGCTGAATTACCACGATCATGAGGTCATCGTTAGTGGTTATTTTCGGATTATTTTTTATCGAAAAACTTCCCACCAATTCCATCTGGTCGCTTTCATTTTTACTTCCGATCTTTTCCAGGTTCAGATCTGTTGCAGAATATATGGCAGGAGCTGCGGTAGTCTTATTTGCAGCAGGAGCAGGTTTTACCGGCACTTCTACAAAATCATTTTCCTCGTCATCTTCCGATGGAGATGTTATATTGTTTGAAGGCGTATTGGAGACAACTGAACGTACTGCAGTTTGCACCGGGACAGTCTCAATATTATTTCGAATTTGTGAAAGCAGCTCATACAAGCGCAAGTTTTCCTTTGAAATGTTTTGATTAGTTCGTCTCAGGTCTTTTATGCTTTGCTGGAGTTCATCAATTTTTTTTCTTGCCGCAGCGAAATCTTCATTGGTTGTAGCGTTCTGCAACAATTGTGTCAGTTCATTCTTCAGTCGGTAGAATTCCTGTAACCTGCCATCAATGTTTTGCCCGAGTGAATCTGCTGCCGATGAAGTATGAACCAGTTTTTCTTCCAGTTTACCGATCGCAGTATTATAGAGAAGAAGGAGCGAATCTTGTTTTACCTGCCCTGCCTTTGTAACAACGGCTTGCTTATCGCGTGAGTTATAGAATTTATATCCCCAGATGCATAGAACGAGGAATGAGGCGAGCAACAACACAAAGGAGATCAGCAAAAGCAGCGAAATCCGTATGTCACGCATGAATCGTACTGTTTTATTGTTTTGCGATCGCCTGATTTACAAAGGCGGAGATCCAGCCTACCTGGCCATTTTTCACCAAAAAGAATTGTTTCTTTTCATAAATGCCTTCAAACTGGCGCATGATCTTAAGCAATAGGCCGGTTCCTGAAAGCAGTGCACGCTGATCGAAAACTTTGTTTACTGTTTTTGCCTGATTCGCCACTTGCTTTTTATCTACGGTAACATCGCTAACTCCCTTGGCAACGGCTTCCGGGGAGAGGCTTGCGTGATTTTTGGCAATTCGTTCCATAAAGGCGGCGATCTCATCGTATGTAACCGGCACCACGGCGTTATCGATCAGTTCAGGATAGAGAAGCGTAGCCACAGCCCAGGCAATTCCTCCGCTGAAGGCAATGTTATCACTCATGTTGTACGCACCACTTACATTCACTGCGTATACAATTTCCTGATCGGCAGAACCGGCAAGTACGCGCTGCAATTGCCTGGAGAAATTGCTCATTGCTGTATCCTCACCGAGGCGGGCATTGGTAGCATTAGCAATGCTTTTCGTGCCCCAGGTTAGTTGAAACAATTTGATATCGTTTGTATTGTCGGTAGGGAAAAATCCACCCTTTGTATTTCCGCTTCCAATATCAATTAGGAAAGTGGAAAATCTTCTTGAGTCCGGAATAATACCCAGATGAGATAAGCGCGCTTCCTCTTTTACATCAATAACGGAAACAACCCGCGAAGGTTCTTTTACAATGGTTCTGAATTCATCAGACAAACGTTTCAGCCAATCTTTCTTTTCATCTTTATCAGCCTGGATGCTTACCCCGCTGCTGATAGCCGTAAAAACAAAACGTGGTTCAATACGGTATTGGTCAGTAGCTACGCGGTATAATCCGGTTAAGGCATTAAGTGTTGCGGTAAAAGTGGGCTCGGTAAATGAAATGAAATCAGTGTTTACCGAAGTGTCTTTTATAACCGTATAATTCCCGGTTTTTTGAGTCTCCTTGCTCATTTCAAGAATGCTCATTTTTACGCCTTTCGAGCCTACTTCAATTCCAGAATAAAGCTGTCCGGTTTTCAGTGAAATTTTGCTGGAATTTTGCGCGCCCACATTGATGTAAATGATCACGAGCAAGAGGGCTGCTGCAATTCGCCTGGATATAGTTAGGTGCATTAATGGAAAAGTTTGGATAAATAAAAATAACACAATCTGCAAAAGCAGTTCGGCCTTATTAACATGATGTGTACAAGTTGTGGCAGGCTGCAAGTTGAATGTCAAAAGGTGCAGGTATAGGATGCGGGGCCCGGTTTAAAAGTTGTGATTATTTGATCGCTAGTGTCGAAAAAGTCCCACGCAAATTAGTGAGTACCGTACAAACGCGATGATTTGCCTCTACCTCTACTGACTTGCAAATGCGTTTTCAATTCTACCGGTAAGGTTCGTTTCCAGCATGGTGCGTGCAATTCCGATCATGTTTTTAAAAGCGGTGGAATGCGAGATTCCATGGCCGATGATCACTGGTTTTGAAACGCCGAGAACAGGAACTCCTCCGTACGCTTCAAAGTTAAACCTGTCAAAATGTTCATCACGTATCTCTCTGCGCTGCACAATATCGTAAATGCTCTCGGCCAATTTAAGCACTACATTCCCGGTGAAACCATCGCAAACGCAAACGTCAGCTTTGTCAATCAAAATATCCCGGCCTTCGATATTTCCTATGAAATTTATCCTGCTGTTTTCTTTCAGGAGGGGAAATGCGCCTTGAGCAAGAATGTTTCCCTTGCCTTCTTCCTCGCCAAGGTTTATGAGGCCTACCCGCGGCGATTTTATTTTCAATACGTGTTCGGCAAAAAGAGAACCCAGTAAGGCGAATTGGTTTAGGTTGTCTGGTTTGCAATCTGAATTCAATCCCACATCAACCAACAGACCCAAACTGCCATCTTCACGGGGCAGGTATGCACCGATTGTAGGACGGCTAACTCCTTCAATAGCCTTAATGCTGAAAAGTGCGCCCACCATCATCGCACCTGTGTTTCCTGCGCTGATAAAGGCGTCTATCTTACCGGAGGAAAGAAGGTGGAAGCCGATTGCAATGGAGGAATTTTGTTTTTCCTTCATTGCTTTTGTTGGATGCTCGTGCATTTCGATCACCTCGCTTGCATGAACAATCGTAAAGGACGCCGGTGCGATGTCCGAACGCTCCAGGTATTTCCTGATCTCCGGCTCATTACCTATCATTACAATTTGAACTTCGCCATTGGTTTGTTCAAGAATAAATTCCACTGATCCTTTAACCGCTTCTGCGGGTGCGAAATCGCCTCCCATCATATCAATTCCAATTCTGATCATTCTCAGGTATTGTAAAAATGAAAAATTCCAACATCATACCTGAAAAACACTCAGGCGTAGACACTGGAATCAAATTATCTGCACGGGAATTATGCCTTAAGCGGAGCCTTCTCTGCAACTACTTTTCCTTTGTAATACAATTTTCCTTCGCTTACATGAGCACGGTGGCGTACATGCATTTCGCCCGTAGTGGGGTCTGTGCTTAAGGTGGGAGCTGTTGCTTTATAGTGCGTCCTTCTTTTTGCGCTGCGTTGTTGTGAATGTCGCCTTTTCGGATTTGGCATGTCTGTTTGTTTTTAAAAATTTATATTCTTTATTAAAGATCCGCTGCTTTCACGGATATTAATTCTCTTTGAATTTATCAAGCCCTTTCCAAAGTGAATTGGAATTGTTCTCACGCGTTATCTTCTCCATCTCCTTCAACTTTGCCAGCACCTCTTTGTTACATTGCGGTCCGCCCATTTCATCTTCACTGCACATGCGCTGCATGGGTAAGCTTAGCAATACAAACTCATACATCCATGTGCTTACATCAATGTGGCTTTCGGTTCTTTGAATGTACCAGATATCCGGATCTTCCTCCTGCTCGTTCATTTCATCCGGGTTATCAACCAACTTAACCACCATGTTGAACTCATCCCACAAATCAAGCTTCAACGGGTTTCCACACCTGTCGCACGAAACTTCAGCAAGCCCGCCGACCTCAAACTTGAGCATCATGAAACCGGTATGCTTATCAAGGGTCAGTTTCACCTGCGCTGATACATTCGACAGGTCTGGTGCACCTCTTTCATGAAAGAACTCATCGTTCAACTCATACCTGAATTCGTGGATCCCTGGCTTTAATCCTACAAATGCGATCTCAAAATCCCTCGTTTTAGCCATGGGGTATGGGTTAAAGGACGGCAAATGTACAACTTTTCCCGTGAAAAGAATCTAAAATTTCATTCATAATTCCCTCATACGGCACGGGGAAACAGCGGTTATTTTATATTTACGGGAATGACTTTCTCCCGGAAATACCTGGTTACCCTTACTCTCTTCGTGCTTGCGGTCGCCGTTCATCTTTACTCCCTTGATTCAGAACGTGTTGAGAAAGGCTATGGATCGGATATTTTTCCCAATCTTGCTGCCTTCCTCCGCGCCGGATTTGGATGGGCGCCTTTTAGTATTGGCGATCTCTTATACGCTTCATTGGTAATATACCTACTTTATCGCATCATTCGGATTTTTCGGAACAAGGCCAAAACCGGGATCAGGTGGCCCAGGATCATTTTAACCTCAGTTAATTTTCTGCTTCTTATTTATTTGCTTTTTAATTTGATGTGGGGATTGAATTATAATCGCCCCGGCATTCTTTCGCGGCTGAATATTACGGAGACGGCTTATTCTGAAGACGACCTGATGAGGTTGAACAGCTACCTTGTGGATCGGGTAAATGTTTCAAAAAGGGAATGGATAGACGTTGGGCAGCGTTACCCCTCGAACTCTCAACTGTTTAAAATGGTGGAAGAAGCCTTCATGAAGGCTGCAGAGAAATATAACTTCCTGAAATATGATCATGCCTCAATAAAGCCTTCTGTATGGAGCCTCGCGGGAAATTATTTGGGCTTCACCGGGTACTACAACCCATTTACGGGCGAGGCGCAGGTGAATACCACAACCCCAAAGTTTTTGCATCCCTACACCGCCTGCCATGAGGTGGCTCATCAAATTGGATTTGCGAAGGAAATGGAAGCAAATTTTGCCGGAGCACTGGCAGCAATGAATTCTTCCGAACCACTATTTCGCTACTCGGTGTACCTTGATCTGTTTTTTTACGCAAATCGAAATCTTTACGCAACAGATTCTTCAGCGGCAAATAATTTTAGAAAAAATCTTATCCGGCCCGTGAAGGAGGATATTGATGAATGGCGTTTGTTCCGCCTGAAGCACCGTTCCTTTATGGAACCTGTATTTCGATGGGCGTACGGAAAATTTCTTGAGCAAAACCAGCAGCCTCAGGGCATAATGGCCTATGATGAAGTAACATCCTTTATTATCGCTTATTACAAAAAGGAGGGCATTCTAAGCCCGTAGACTTTCAGGCAGGTTTGCTTAAAACTTATTCTTCCACATCATGCTTTCAACCGGCCGGTTTGGCTGACCGCTGTATTTAGCATTGGCCTTTCGGTTGTAAGGAACTTCAATAATACCATCAACAGGGAAATAGATCAACTGGCCCACGGGCATTCCATGGTAAACTCTTACAGGTTGCTTTACGGAAATTTCAAGCGTCCAGTTACCGCAGAAACCAACATCTCCCTTACCTGCAGTGGCATGAATATCTATGCCGAGTCTTCCTGTAGATGATTTTCCTTCGAGAAAAGGAACGTGATTATGCGTTTCGGTATATTCCTGCGTAACGCCCAGGTAAAGAACGTTTGGTTGAAGAACAAATCCCTCATCGCCTATTTCAAAATGAGCAATGGTGTTATGCTTTTTTGCGTCGAGAACCTCATCAACATAAGTGGCGAGATATTTTCCGAGATGAACATCGTAGCTGTTGCTGCCCAATTTGCTGCGATGATAAGGTTCTATCAATATTGTACCTTTCTCAATTTCCTCTAATATACGTGTATCACTCAAAATCATTGTAGCCGGTTTATTCGTTTATTTGTAAAAGTAATTTTTTAAGTTTCAAAATTTCTTTTTCAGTCTGAAGTATGCCGCTGGTTTATCAACAAAATATCAACTTGCATAGCAAGCTGGGGCTTTGGCATATTTCTGAACCCGAAAGCTTTTTTACTGAAAAAAATATTTTTGCTGATGATGTAAAGCATCCCCATAAGCGGCTGCAGACCCTTACGGGGCGGCTTCTGCTCACAGAACTCGAGCCCCGGTTTCCATTAAATGAGGTTCTTATTGCGCCCACCCGGAAACCATTCCTTATTAACGATCCATATCATTTTTCCATTTCGCACTGTGATAACTATGCTGCAGCAATCATAAGTTCAGAAGAAAGGGTGGGGGTTGATATTGAGGTGCCGCAACAAAAAATATTTTCTTTAAAGGAAAAATTTCTTTCCGGTGCCGAACAAATTTTGGTGAAGGCGGAAGGGAAGGATGGAATGGCCTCGCTTACCATGGCCTGGTGCATGAAGGAAGCCGTGTACAAATGGTACGGATCAGGCGGAGTGAATTTCCGGGAGCATATGCCTATAACTGAATTTTCGGGTGTCCGTAACCGTTATAAAGGGGAAATCAGTTTCAGGAAAAACGGCGGGCGCTGTATAAAGCTGGATGGCTTATTGATAAACGGAAATTGTCTTGCATGGGTTTGCAGCAGTTAGTCATTAATCTTCGTCTTGCCTCACCATTCTGTTGTACAATTTCGGATTGTCGCGTACTTTTTTAGCGATGAACATTATGATAGCCGCTATAACAAGAAGGATACCCAAGGGCACCAAAAAGTCCTTTGCAGTCGCAGGACGGTTGGCCTCTTGAATTTGCTCAATATGGCGGATGTATAATTGCCGTGCTACAGAATCTTTCTGATGATCGTTGAAAGAATTGAAGTTGTCAGGAAGGCGGCGGCCCGCCACTTCAATAGTAGTTGAGTCGTTCAGTCTTAAAAAATAAGGTTCCTCCTGCGGCATGATTTTTAATTTTCGAGTAGGGGTGTGGTGTCTCCATCAAGCAGCGGAATGTCTGCTACCGATGCACCTGCAATTCCCTTTACCGATCCGTAAAGCCCCGATGTATTCAACAAAACTTTCTCCAATTGTTTTTCTCTTTCCTTCCAGATCTTTTCCATTTGCATTCTTTCCCTGGTAATTCCATCTTTCATCGCTTTGAATCCTTCGGCAATTGCCTCAACCTGCCCGCGAAATTCAAGGCCCGTCAAATAATCATACAGCATTTGCATTTTGTCCCCCTTATTCTCTTCGCGTTTCTGAATTTCATATAATTGAATAAGGGAGTGCCTGATCAGGAGACTAACGCTGCCTACTTCGCTAAAGTTACAAATCCAAACGCCGTCGCGCAGCCCGAACCGGTCCATGTCTTTCGGGAACACCTGGGTGACCAGTATGGCGATGTCGGCGCATTTGTTTCGCATATCAGCTTTTAATTTATCTATCCATGAATTACTCCAGGTTTTTGTTCGTTTGCTCTCATATATAATTTTGCCGCAGTCGCGCCCGGTTGTATTTCTAACCAGTTGAATGCAATCTGCACCCTCCACACCTTTGCCCACTTCTGTGATGGCATCAAATGGAAAATTTTCGCGAAGAATTTGTTCGAGTAACAGCTCCTGAGCTTCGCCCTGCAATTGCATAGAGCCCTGTTCGCTCTTTCTCTTCAGATCGTCAATTGTTTTTTTCAGGCTTTCCATTTGAGTGTCCTTCTCCTTCATCTTCATGTCAAACAATTCGTGTTCCCGCCTGATGATATTGCTTTCCACTTCCCTGCTTTTTTCGAGAAAGTATTTCTCCTTTTCTATTTCGAAATTTTTCTGGCGTTCTTCCATCTCATTTTTCTCACGAAGAAGTTCAAGTTCCTTTCTCTGAAATTCCTGCAACAGTTTCGACTTCTCAGCCGTTTCTTTTTGCAGAGACGCGAGCCTTGCGTCCAGTTCCTCTCCGGCTTTTTTTCGGGCTGCGTCGGCCGCCTGCTTAAGTTGGTTTGAAAATTCTTCTTCACGCTGCTTTTTCCAGTTTGCGGCCTCTTCGTTGAGTTTCATTCTCATTGCCTTCAGCTGTGAATTCATCTCTTCATTCATTACTTCATTGAGGGTGAAACTGTGGTTGCATTTGGGGCAGGTGATCTCGTTCTGCATTAAAATTTTTATGGCGAAGATAATCAATCTTCAAGAGGTACCCGGCAGGCGGTATCGTGTGATGTGAATGCACTTACAATTTTGCGAATGTCCGGGTACATTAAGAAAAAGTCGACCGGAATATAGGAAATGCTGTCTCTGCCGAGGTAGGAGCGCGCGAATTGATCAGTAACTTTTTTTGTTACCGGTGGTTGTAAGAATTTTTCAGGTTCTGCGCTGGTCAGAATTTGATAGGCGAATTCAGAGCAATACAAATCGCCATTATTCAGACGGAGATTCTTATCAAACTTAACCGGTGGATGTTCCTTTAAAAGGTTAACAATGCGCTCCAGGGATACTGCGGGTAGCGGTAACGAGTAGACGCAGTAATAGAAAATACCGAAGCTCAGAAATTCATCCAGTGTACATGCGGAAAGTGCGTTTCCCGCCTTGTCTTCCACATGATAGATTTTCAGCGCGCCATTTTCAATTATGCCTATGCCTACGTGGCTTATAAGAGAATCGGTTATGTTAAATTCTTTAGCTATTAATGAAGATTTGAGGGTACTTGCGCGGCCCAGAAAAAAGATGTGGTGCTCCGGCGGTCTACTAACGGCCGGCGTATGCGCAAATGCATACATACACCACATCATGATAGGGAACAGGTTTGGCATTTAAAAGGATGGAATTTTATTTATGACAAAGAACCTAAGGCAACCGCAACAAAGCCGATCAACGCGCCTCCAATTCCGCAATAGATTCCGCAGAATGTGTATCCGACTGTAAAGCCAACAAGCATTGCCGCTCCGGCACAGTCCATCCCTTCTCCGGTTTCCACTACGCGTCCGTTCACGTTTGTATTACAACTGATCCGGCCTAGATCTTCAAAATTTCCCTGGTTGTATTGAATGGCAATAAGGTTCAGAAGGAGTTCTTTATCACGCTGATCAAAGGAAGACGCTAAAACGGATTCCGTTTTTTCTTTAAGCCATTCTTTATGCTTAGAATTGTCTGCGGTGAATGCATGTTCAAGCATCAGGCTGATCTCTCGCTGTACTTCCGGCTTCAGCGACGATGATTTCAGCGCATCGGAAAGTGGAATTGGATTATGCGAAACCATCTTTACAATTTGGCCTGCCAAAGAGGGATTCATTTGGGTTTTAGATGGAATGTACGACTGTACTTTACCGATGGTTTCGTCGTCAGCGGTTTTTATTGTGCCGTTTTTAATTTCGCCGGCAACTATTTGGGCCGACTTAATAAAATCTTTACCTACCTGGTTGTAAGGGTTGTTTGGTTGGGCAAGGGCGGCTGCTGCAACGATGCATGCAGTAAGAACGGTGAAAAACATTTTCATAAAAGGGTATTTAAAGTGTGGTGTTGAAGAAAGTTTTCTTTCAGGCACAGTTCAACTCTGTGTTCCTACCTCGCTGTTTTAAAGGCAAAGCTGTCGGAGATCATTCGAGCCTGCAGATTAATGACTGCATTGCAAATTTGAAAATGACGGTGCGTCTTTTAAAAGGAAAATCATACGGAGAGAAAAGTTTTTATCCGGATTTTGGCCGTCTTTTTTAACGATATGATCTGAAGGTTTGCCATCCTGAAGAGATATACGCTTATCCATTTAGGTCTCCAAATGAGGCCAGGTTGGGGTTGGAGAAAGGCCGTTCCATGTTCGTTGCCTTTTAAAATTTTCTTAGATGAAATTCCCATTCCATAGAAGACTCTGCACGGTCCGACTTTCCATTTAGTTCGCAAATATTTCGCAGGAGTGCTATTGACCGGAATAAGTTGCGCCTGCATAACCCTGAGAATACCTGATGAAGAGAATTAGCCTTCTTGCCCGAACGTTTTTGTTAAGGGAAGCGAAGAGGAATTCTCTTTTCATTTGTGTACTGTTATGATCTTTGGCAAGTGCTGTCTTCCACTTTCAATGCGTATTTAAGCATTAAATGGATAATCGGGGGCGTCTATTGATAGAGTTGGGGGACCATTAGAATCCGTAAGGTAATTGACTTATAGATGATCTGACTTTCACAATCAGCGCGTGGTTAAGCACTAAATGGATAGTCGGAGAGACACATTTGCCAGGCTTGAAAGATGCGGGAATCTTTTTTTGATCACTTTTTGCAATAAATGAAATGCGAACCTGTGTTGCGAATTAACGATGGATAAGCAACGGCATCCTGATAAATTAATTATGGGAGGGTACTTTTATTACATTCAGTGTTAGCTTGTGTTTAAGCACTAAATGGATAGTCGGGTAAACTCATTTTCTATTGTGGTCTTTCGGAGTAAAATGCAGGCCGATTTTGCGAACTATATGGATAGGCGAAGTGTACGGTTCATCCTTCAAAACCTAATGAACCAAAAAAAATCCCGCCATATAAGCGGGATAAGTACTCGGGATTAGAATGTGCCCCGGAACGGAGTTGAACCGTTACGACCATTGCTGATCACAGGATTTTAAGTCCTGCGTGTCTACCAATTCCACCACCGGGGCTTTTTATTAAGTTCCACCACCCAAGTTTATAGAAATTATTTTCATCTTCTTTGCTTACGCACCTTTTCCTGCATCCGATTTGCAAGAACTTTCGCTCAGCAGAATTACCGGAAGCACAAGAGTGCGACCAGCCTGCGGCGGGCAAGCTGCAACAATGATGCACAATTTGCCGAAGCCCACTCAAAAAAAATCCTCCGCCAAAAGGGCAAGAGGATAATGGAGCGGAAGACCGGGCTCGAACCGGCCACCCCGACCTTGGCAAGGTCGTGCTCTACCAAATGAGCTACTTCCGCAAAAGATAAGAACTGTTTCCGTTTTTTTCGGACTGCAAAAATAGGGTGAAACCCGAATCCAAAAAAAATTATTTGTATTTCGGAGTGTAAAGCGTGTTTTCAGGAACGTTAACCTGAGGTTTGCCCTTATAACGGTGTGTATACAAATTATAACAACCACCTAAAACAAATGCCACTACCAGGAACACCTGGCAATACCATAAAAAACGGGATGAAGAAACCCAATTGTGCGCAAAGTCTTTGTGTTTGGTCTCTATGATTTCCGGTTCCATATTGTTAATTTTTCTTCGCAAAAGTAAGAGGAATCATTTAATAAAATCTATTTAGGCTTAACAATTTGGAGGAACGTTTTTTTGCCTCTTAAATAGTACTGCCAAACAATGCTGCCGTTAAATTTTCCGGCAAAAGTCTCGGTTGAACCTTCTTCATTGTTTTCTGGCTGCATGTTTTTCTTCCACTTATAATACGCAAAATGCGCCCGTATTACCGCAATCATTGAAGAGGGTTCGCCACTTACAAGATATTTCAAACCCGCAAGGCCATCCAGAAACAACCTTGCGAAGATCTTTTTTCCGGCACTTCGCGACGGCAGATTCTTTCGCATCATTACCAGGTTGTTTCTGAAATTCAAAAATACTTTTCGTTTATTCCCCACCGGTAGTGTACCTCCGCCAACATGGTACACAACAGAAGACGGCTCGCAGTAGATCTTAAAACCTTTCTTCTGCAAACGCCAGCACAGGTCGATCTCTTCCTGGTGAGCAAAGAAAAACTCATCGAAGCCACCGGCCTCGCGAAAGGCCGAGGCTCTCAAAAACATTGCTGCACCCGATGCCCAAAAACATTCTTCAGCGGTATCATATTGGCCCTCATCTTTTTCGCAATATTCAAATACGCGGCCTCTCGCAAACGGATAGCCGTACCTGTCAATCCAGCCACCACAGGCACCGGCATATTCAAAATTAGATTTTTGGTTGTAGGATAAGATCTTTGGCTGGCACGCAGCTATTTGGAGGTCGCGTTCCATCAACGAAATAATGTTTTTGATCCAGCCCGGGGTGACTTCTACATCACTGTTCAACAACACGTAATAGGGAGAGTTAACCTGGCGGAGCGCGGTGTTGTATCCTTTCGCAAAGCCCTCGTTTTCGGAATTCACAATTATTTCTACCGAAGGAAACTTTTCCTGCAGCATGGCCACGGAATTGTCGGTAGAAGCATTGTCGGCCACAATCACGCTCATGTTACCATAGGTGGATGCAAGCACGAAGGGCAGAAATCTTTCAAGATATGACCTGCCATTCCAATTTAAGATCACTACCGCAACTTCGGGAAGAGTTGATTCGTTTAAAGTATCCATTTGCACTTTTGCCGGGTCGTTCATGATATGAAACGAAGCCGCTAAAGTTATTGATTCTTCGTAAATCGCTCGCGGTAATTTGTATGAATGGCGTGGGCAAAATAAATCATCCTTACATTTACCTTATGTTTTTGCAACTGTTCAATTGGAGAACCGGTCTCGCTTTAATTGCTATTGCTATTGTTGTTGCCACGCTTTTTTATTCTGATTTTCTCGCCAAAAAAATTGCCGCTGAAGAGAAGATGAAAATAGAACAATGGGTTGAAGCCTTGAAAGACATTAACAACCCGCATTTCGTAGAAACTCACCTTTCCAGTAAAATTCTTACCGAAAACAGCAGAGACATCCCGATGATCGCGGTCACGGAGCGCGACAGCATTCTGGATCACAGGAATCTTGATTCGCTGAAGGCTTTGCGTGATGACAAATATCTCCTTCGCAAATTGGAGGAATTCAAATCACTCAATGAGCCTATTGTATGGAGTAATCCGCACAATGAATCCGAAAACAATTTGGTTTATTACGGCGAGTCAGAATTGCTTAAGCAGATAAGGTATTTTCCGCTCATCCAACTTTTAGTGGCGGCCCTTTTTATAATTGTTACGCTTGTTACCATCAGTACCAGAAACAAAAGCACTCAAAACCAGGTGTGGGCGGGCATGGCAAAAGAAACCGCACACCAGTTGGGAACGCCGCTGTTTTCTTTACAGGGTTGGGTTGAAATGTTGAAGTCGTCACCGGGGAACGAAAAGATCGCGGCGGAAATGGAAAAAGATGTGGAGAGATTAAAGCTGGTGAGCGACCGGTTTGGAAAAATTGGGAGCACTCCGCAGCTCGAGGAAGCCAACATCGTAGTGCAGGTAACGGAAATGGTGAACTATCTTAAGCGCCGTGCGCCGGAACGGGTTAAGTTTTTTGTGGAAGGTAACGGGGAAGAAGTTATTGGCATGATCAATCCGCCTTTGTTCGACTGGGTTGTTGAAAATCTATTAAAGAACGCGTTGGACGCAATGGATGGGCAGGGCGAAATTCATGCGAAAATAAAGGGTGAAGCCACACGTGTTTTGATAGACATTTCCGACACGGGAAAAGGAATTCTGAAGAAAAATATTCCTATGGTTTTCAAGCCGGGCTTCACCACAAAGAAACGCGGCTGGGGGCTGGGCCTCTCGCTTTCAAAACGAATAATTGAACAATACCACCGCGGCGAACTTTTTGTAAAACTGAGCGAACCCGGCAAAGGAACCACTTTCAGGATAGTGCTGAAAAAATGATAAGGGCTCTGTTTTCTATTCTTCAAAACAAAAAAACCTTTACTTTTGCGGCGAGTTCTTAGGTGGTTTTCCACCAAAAATGCGGCGATGGCGAAATTGGTAGACGCACTACTTTGAGGTGGTAGCGCCCGAAAGGGTGTGGGAGTTCGAATCTCCTTTGCCGCACATTTGAAACCCGCTCCTGTGGCGGGTTTTATCATTTCAGGAAATAACAGTGTCAGTTCCGTGTCAGCAATAAGTCACTTCAGAAAGCCCGAGTTGGTAAAAGCAAAGGACGGTTGGTACATTAAGTATTACTACCGAATTCCGCATGACGTCCGGCATTTATATGACGACAAGGAGTGGTATCGGTTCCGGGTGAAACTTGACATCAATAAACGAAAAGGATCTGATCGCGCTGAGTATGCCGCCTGGCTGTTGGACCAGATAACCTCTTCGTTAAAAAAAGGCTACAACCCGTTCAAGCCGGATCAGGAAATTTTTGAAGCGGATGCCTTTCCGGAGCTTCCGGCGAAGCAGGAAATAAACGCCACGGATGCGTTGCTGCTTTTCCTGGAAAAATGGAGGGAGAAGGGCCTGGAAGAATATTCCTACAAAAAGTATGAGCGCTACATCGGCCGTTTGATCGAATGGCTGAAAATTAAACGCATCCCTTATATCGAACTTTCCCGGGTCACTGAAGATCATATTGAGCAGTTCCTTGCTGACATGAAAAAGAAAAATGACTTCAGCAACCGGGAGTACAATAACCATTATGACTTTATCAGGACCGCCTTCAACTTCTTCGTAAAGAAAAAATTCATTGCTGAGAGCCCCTGTGCTGGAATTTCAAAACTGAAGACCAAAGCAAGTAAACACCGGTTCTATGACAAGGTAGCTTTGGAGCAGATCACCCGCGCCTTGCAAACGCTTGATCCTTACATGTACATCGTTTTCCAGGCTGTGTATTATTTATGTGTTCGATCCGATAAGGAACTGCAGCATTTGAAAGTCGGCAATGTGATGTGGGAGCAAAACAAGATCCTGGTGGAAGTTTCAAAAACGGATCAGAATTACATCCCGATGGATGACCACATCAAAGCTATCCTGAAAGATTATATAAAAGATGCGCCGGCGGAATATTACATCTTTGGTCCGAATGGTGAGCCTTCGCCAATAAAATTCAGCCATGGATTACTGGCCAAAAAGTTCCAACGCGTTCGCGATCGATACGGAATGGATAAAGCCTACACACTGTATGGCGCGAAGCACACGCGGGTTATTCACCTGAAACAAGATGGCGCGACTGATGCGGATATCATGTCGCTTACCCGGCACCGGGATTATACCGCTTACGCGAAGTACCTGCGTGATCTTGGTATGGATGCGGATGCGGCGAAATTTAGCAGGTTGAGTAGGAAAGTGTGATTGATAATGCGGTTCCCAACAAGATTTGCACATTTTTAAAAAGCGATTTTGCAAACATTTTAAGAATTCAATTATTAGGTTAGCTTTGTATTTGTACTACTTCCCAACACTTACTTTCTATATTTATACAGAATGATGTCTATGTCCAATAAAATCGTAGCATTTGAATATGTAGTCTTTAGACTGCTCGAATGGTATTCGGAAAAGTGTGTGACTGGAGGGTCGTGTAAAAATGATTTTAGTATTTTGAAGTGTTTGAAATTACTTTTTTTTGTCACTGCAGCAAACACCTATAAAGGCAAACGAAGTTTACTTTTAGAGGAAGTTTTTTCTGATTACTACGCAATGCCATTTGGCCATGTAGAAAGTGCGGTGTATGAAATTTTAAGGAACCAACCAGAATTGCTTGAATGCTACGTTATCGATAATCAATGCACAACAGTCAAAGATTTGGACTCTACATTAAATCTCCCTAAGAAGTTGGATTCTGAGTTGAAAGAGGAAATAGATAGTTCAATTAGGTATTTAAAAAGTCAAAATCAGGCATTAGTTTGCTTATCCGCATTTGACCTTGTAGATTTAAGCCACCATTGGTATTCATGGCAACATTACTATCAGCGTGCAAGACGTAATTCGCAGAGAAGTATTGCCATTCCGACTGACGCCATCAAAGACGAGAATAAAATCTTTAGCCTGTAATAATTAAGTGTGGTGGATTATATCTCGCAGATACGTACATCATTGACGACTAAATTTTCAGAAGACTGGTGGTCTGATCTGACAGAAAAGCCTATAAAAAGGAAGCCAGTTGTATTTGAAAAATTAGCGGGTATGTTTGCGGACCTTCGTGCGGACATCTTTGTTAACCTAAACGCTTCATTGTTAACCGGAGAATATTGCTCGGTTAACGACTTTTGCCAATACTTAGGAGTTCTGGAGTCTGAGATAGATAATATCGTTCCTGTGATGCCTGAGGATGAAGATGCACAAGCGTTCCTGCAAGAGCACCTAAACGAAAATTTTATCCAACCTGTTAAGGCCGCCATCCGCGGCTATCGTTCATTTGCTTTCTTCCAAGAATTAAAATTCCAGTTTGATACTAGGCATTTTGTTCACTTTTCGGGTCCTGAGCTAGAAGGATCTTCTCCGACATACATTCTTCCCGATGAAGTAAAGTTTGAATTGAGGTTTTTTGGTACCAATTTAAGACTGGCAATTGTTGACTTTTCGTTAAAACCGGACAAAGAAGATTTTCAGGAGTTGCGGCAAATTTCGGATGACATTTTAAAAAATCTCTCTAATAATCTCTTGTCAATTTTGCTCAAACAGAAATGTGATTTCTTACTCGCCAAATGGATTTTGCGAAAAGAACACATTACAAAGCAGCCTATCTATTCCATTGAAGGATCAAGAGATATTGAAGTTACTGTTGAAAAATACAAAGGAAGCGAAAGCTTTCAAACCTGGTACAAGTATATAGACACGCATTACGAGTTTTCGACAAAATGGAAGGCTGAAATTCAAAAGGAGAGTCTTACTCTAAAGAATAACACTCTTACTACATTACCATTGTTCAAGCTGCACACACTGATCAAATATTATAAGGACGTAGATAACAATTTGACGCAACTTTCGAAAATTCGAAAGGAAATTTCCCGCCGCTTTGACGAATGCAGGGACTCGGAGAATTATGATTATAAATATACTTACGCGATTGCCTTCAACTATGCAATTAACAACGAATTCTCTCTTTTAATCGATCTCCGTCTTGGAGACGATGAAAGGATTCGAACCTTGTACGAAGAGGTATTACTTGTGCAGTCCGATACAAATGTTAAGAACTTTTTTCCCCAGTACAAATATCTACAGTTTCTGGTTGGTAAACTGGAGGAAGTGTATAATCAACGTCAGGCGCTTGGTTTTATAAAAGCCGCCCGGAAAATTGTTGACGAATGTGAAAAGATATTCTCAGCATATGAAGAGAATGTCGAATGGAGTAAAGAAAATTACAATTATGCATTTAAGCTACCACATTCAGAATCCCTTGTAGAAGTGAGGAATTCGAGAATACCAAATATGTTCATTTTCTCAACATTTTTGCTACCGCTTCCTAAAGAAGAGTATATAAAGAAGTTCGAAGAGAACCGGCAGAAGGTTTACAACCTCAAGACTTCGATTGAGGTTTTTGAAAACATAGAGCCGGAGATTCTTGAATTTGACAAAAAGAAAAGAGAAGTAATGGATAGAGATATAAAGTCAATGGAAGTGATTGCCATATTCACGGCAATTGTGACATTTGTGGTGGGGTCGTTACCGACGTTTAAATTTATATCAACTGCCTATCAAGCAGGTTTATTCATGTTTGCTCTATCGTCGTCATTGGCATTATTTGTATTGTTAATTATATCTACCACAAGAGGCGCAAGCAAACTTAAAGATAACCTCCTGACCTTTGTTTTCTTATTGGTAATCGCTATAGCAAGCTGGTATATTTTAGTTTTTAAAACTGTAGATCCAGCATTAAAATCTCCAAGTCAAACAAAGCCAACCACTGGCTTTCCCATGAAGCCGGACCCAACCATTTCTAATGGCGATTAAATAGAACTTATATTATTCAGTTACCATCTTTTCTTATTACAAGGTTTATTATCATCGCAGCTAACACCTTTTAGCACTCATGCAATTTTTCCCGACTTCTTTCAGCTCACTTTGTTTCACATTACATTTGCTCCAATGCAACAGATCCCCGTCACCTTCACCCATCAGAAAAAACATTACACGGGCCACCTGCTTGCCGTTTCCGGCGCGGGAAGTAACCACTATCATTTAATGATCGATAACTTTTATTGCGGCCAGTTATGGCTCACTCACCACTTCGGCTGGCAGATGGATGGAGAATTTAGGGGACTGGCTGAGGAGTTGGGGAGAGTAGTGGAAAAAGGGGTAGTGATGGAGTTTTGATTCATTCGACTCTAATCCTCCTCCTCTAATAAAATTTCATATAATTCGTTATTCATAATGACATCCCTGGGCTTCAATATGGTCTTAAAGCTTCCATCCATATACTGAATTTTGATTGAAGAAATGCGAGCGGTCTCAACCAAATCGGTAAACCACACATAAGAATACTCATAGGTCCCTGAGCTCCCGGGCTCAATTGGCCCAACGCCTTTCCTAGTGACTGCGGTACCCACTTGATCTCCGACCGGGTTGATACCAACAAGTACAAACCATACATACTTAATAGTCTTATTTGTTGGATTATAGATTTTTATTTTTACCCCTGTACCATCTGTGTATTCACTCTCGTCAAAAGGTCCCCAATCAAGGATAGATAGACCGTAGGATTTGCAAGATTCAAAATATTTGACGATCATATTAGCGTTGTTAATCTGCAATATCCGAGAAACATCCTCTGCTTTTTTGCGAAATGCAAGCTTACTTTCAACAGACATTTTTTCCAATTGCGTAAAATATGTGGGCCTGGTGACCAAGTTCTCTTTTTCTATTAAATAGAACTTATGGTTAAAGAGAATTTCAAAAAACTCTTTTCTCGTTCCCGTGGAAAGTTGTTGGCATACTTCAGCCCCACTAATTATAACCGTTGTGCCTCGTTTCAAGTATTTGTCAGGGCTAGAAAAACAATAGCTCCCGATTGCTTTGCCAGCAAAAGCATCTTCGCTTAGAATCCCGACGGCAAGCGAAGTGTCGGAAAGTTCTTCCGACTGTTCGCTTTGTGCCAAACCGATAAAAGGGCTCAAAAAAAGAAGAAATATAATGGCCTTCATAGTCTTTACTTTTGCCCATAAAATACACTTTTTGCCAGATACAAACGAGATTGGATGCATATAAAAAATTGATTCCACATAATTTGATGAGCATGGTTTATTCTACCCATTCGGAAAAGATAGCAGCGCAATCGATAAATTCACAATGATGAAAAACAGCGGCAACCGATTCTCTGCATACAGCTGCTTCAAGATTAATTTATACGCCAATACCGGAGGCACAACAGACACAATCATTGCCCACATCATCCATTCAGGCGTGTTGGTTTGAAAGAATTCTTTTACAATGAAGATGGGAGCTGATGCGATTGCAACGCCTACAAGAAAAAGAATCGCGCCCTTCCAAAATGTTTTAGTGTTTGATTTGTTCATGATAAGAATTTATAAATGATAAAAGGAATTGAAAGTGCCAAAGGCCAGAACATGGTATAAAGCAGATCCATCAAATCAAATCTTTTGTCGATGATCTCTTTAATCACTCCGGCTGAAAAGGTTACGGCCAAAGCTGTGTAGATGGAGTTAATATCACTCAGAAAAAACAAGCACGCCACGCCTGTAATAAAGAAAATCACAAGACCTACAAACTGATGCATCTCTTTATCAGTCATACCTGGAATGTGATACCATTTTTGATCTGGATCTCTCATAATTTATTTTTTGAAGCGAAGGAGAAGCGGCCTGCACATGAACTCTAACCTAAATGTTTTAACCACCTTCCTTCGCTCTTACTATCCCCGTTGGGCCGTCTGCGTATTGCAGCTATAGTAAAAATTTATATTTCTTCGTTTCCATACGCAGGTAATACACGCCGCGAACCTTCAAACGGATCTCATTATTTCCGGGCCTTAACACGCCGCCCTTTACCCGTTGCCCGAGGGAATTGAACAACTGATAATATTCCGCGCGATCAACATTCACGATCACCCGCATTCCCGCGCGATCCACGGTAAAATCTTCCGGCCTTGTTGTTGGTGGTTCTTGTGGCGTTGGTTCGATCGGCACCACACCAAGCCGATTCTCCCGGGCAATCCATTCGTAAATAGTTTGCGATCTTCCTGCGATCATAAACGACTGAGGCGATTGACCTTGCCCACCATAAAACATATTCCAGCAACAATGTGCGCCGCTGCCAAAAGAAGTGCGAACATAGAAGCCCCGGGATCCCATTGCATTGGTAATGGTTTGAATGTCGCGCGGATCATTGCTCTGTTCAATACCGAGTTCCTTTCCTCCGCGGCCAGCCCATTCTGTGAACCGCCCGGGATAAGTTGAAGTTGCGCCGTATGTATCACCAGGTGTAACTCCCTGGATGTTCACGATGGTTTTCACCCGATCCATAAAAGAGAAATTTCCTGCAGCCGGTTTGTAGGTAGCGAAGATGTTACTCACCCATGCACCATGAGAAAGACCGGTAAAGTTTAACCTCGCCGGATCGATCCTGTAAAGCATCAATAAAGCATCGATGTACTGCTTCACCAGTTCGGGATGGGGATATGATGTGAGTGGTTGAATAGATACCACGATAAATTGCACCGTTTCACCTTCCACAGTTACCGATCCATCCCAACCTTGCTGAATGTATGCACCGGGGCCATTCTGAATTACTGCAGGTGCATTATTGCCTACTTCACCGATGCCCGGGAAAAAAATGATGGCCGGATAAAGGATATTATTATTTGCGTAACCGCCTGGCGTGTACACATACGCATTCCAATCACCAAGCGGAATGAGTTCATGCCGGCCGGGTTCGGCGCGGCTACTGAGCGCAGAAAAGAGGATCAACGCTACTATGAGAATGAGCGCCCATATCGGCCAGTTCGGTTGTCTGTAATGTGTTTGCATGGTCTTACAATTTTTCATGAAATTTTTTTATAAGAGGTGTTATACTTATGTCGATATACCATTGGCCATCTTGGATAAAACCACCGTTCCAGTAGCCGCCTCGGTTCAAGTCAATCGTCCAACTACTTCTACCGCCTGGAAGAAAATTGTGTCGGTAGTGCCTCTCTGCCGTTTCCGGCTCATGATGATCGCCACGTAAATAATCGTCAAACGCAGTGATCAATTTTAACTCTTCGGCTGGTTCATCAACCCAAGGCACTGCCACCAAATCCATATCCCTATCCATGCTGCCGTGCATTAATAGATTGTAACCCATTTCCCGCGCGATAGCTTGCAGCGGCTGAAAGCAACAGGCGTAAAACTGCGGCTTAGCTTTCTGGGGTTTTTTATTTTCGTTTTTTATCTCCATCTACTTATTGAATGCGTTGCGTTGTACGACCGCTTTTTTTTATAAACGCCATCACCTTCCCGCGATCCCGCGGCATTGGTATTTCCTTCTACCGATTCATAAATGGATGAATTGATCCGGTGATGATGAAAGCCAGTATGCCCGATTCTTTTTAATGATGGATAGTAAAGCGTGAACACATCGCCAGGCTCAGGATCTTTTATCTTAGCCCCTTTAGCCCACACCATATTCTTTTTATTCTCGCAGGAGAGCGCCATGCCGTTGATCTTCTCCACTCCGGGAATACCAGCTTCCATTAAACAGGTCTTTACAAAACCCGCACACCACGCGAAGCCTTCAGGCAGACCTACTGATCTCAGGAACTTCCTAACTACCGGCCCATCATTCTTACCGGTTGCTTCGCGCACGCCGATGTAAGCCAAATATATTTCAGTGAGGGAGGGCTGATGCACGATCGAAACGGTATCAGTTTCAACGGTCGTAACTACCACAACAGCTGGCAGGCTGTCCGGCATTGCAACGGCTGTATCTACCAAAACAGGAATGTCCTCCACGGCAGCGGGAGGAGCAGGAGTTTCTACAGTTGCAACAGGATCGCTTATACCAGCATCCTGTACACCATTATTATGGCAGTTACATAGTAGAAGAATACAGAGAACGCTATAATAAACCTTTGCCATTCTTTTAAGTGAGTCCAGTTTTCTTTTGAGAAATTGCGGCGCCTGCCGTCTTTCATTTCGCCATATAGATAGCGGTAAAGCCCGCGAAAAGTGAAATACATTCCTGCCACAGCTCCATTAGTCGCACCGATCACAATGCAGATGGAAAGGAAAAGCGGTTGAATGAATGCCAGATCATAAACGCCGGTTTCATATCCGAACCAGGTTTGTAACAATAGCCCGGTGAGCCAGAACATTCCAAACATTAAAGGCACACTCCAAAAGCCATCCCACAACTGCAGGTAATATTTAATTTTCTTCCACATCATTTCCGAATTATATAGGTTGCCAATGCGCCAACGGCCACGATACCAATCCGCGCCATGACGGTTTTACGTTTCTGTTTTTTTAGATCTTTCCGAAGGCTTGCGATCGTACCGGCCAGCGCGGAATTTTCTATCCGGTACAGCTCCACATCCCGCTCATAAGTTTCACGGATGTTTTGAGCAATGCTGATCCGGTCAGCCATTACGCCAATGATGGAATCTTTCAAGATTAACCGGCCTTGCAGGATCTCGATCGAACGCTCCGAAATTTGCAATTCACGCTCACATTGCTTCCCCTGTTCAATCAATTTTAGTGCGGCGCGAAGCTGTGCATTGGGTAAGCAGGTCGAATCATTAAAGGCATATTTAGCGCCCGCTGCTGTCAAGTTTTGCGTATTCCCGCTGAATGTCAGCAGAGCCAAAACCGTTAATACGAGTAATCTTTTCATTGGTGATGTTTCTTGATTTCTTAATTTCTGATCGGGTGGATTCAAATTCAATTTTCAACAAACTGTCTTTGCGGCGGCTTTCTGCATCCCGCAACTGCGCTTCGTTATCCTGCCGAATAAGAGCAGCCCTATGTTCAGCGTTTGAACGCCGCATTTCTTGGATAAAGTCGGCATCGGTTGAAGACTTTGGAACAGGGCGCGGAACAAAGATGATCGCACAGATTATCGCAACGGCACAAATAATCTCAAAGACAATTAACCAGCGTATTGCTTTGTTGAACTCTTGCGGATCGATAAGAACATTTTTTGGCAGTGTCATCGGTTAAATTTTTCTTCCCACCTTGCCTTCCATATTTCGGTGGTGGTTTGGTTAATTTTTAGCGTTTCAACATCTTTTTGAAGGATTGTTTTTTCTTCCTTCAGTTTAATGATCTCCGCACCTTGCGACTCAATAGTTTTCTTTAAAGTCAAATACCCACCCATGCACGCGCCTATAATTAATAAAAGCTGGGTGATGTATTGAATGGTCAGGCCCCGTACCTCTCTTTTTTCCAATGGCACGAACCGCTCGTGCCTTGCTGGTGTTTGATCTTCCATGTTTCATTGGTTCAGAGGTTTAATTCACTTTCCCATCTCCTTCACTCCAGGTATAATCATCAAAGAATGTAACTAAGCCTAAGCCTGCCCATGAGATTGTACCAATTACTTTCTTCGATGGCGCGGGCTCAACTATTACCGGAGCTGGAATTGGTGTTTGTTTCGGTGGATTGGCCGGATCAAACTTCAGAACACTCCAACTTTGGGTTAATGGTGAAACATATGACGGCCCCGGCATATCCAATGCGTTCGGCATTTTATCGTAAGCGTTTGTACCAAAAGCAGGAAGCGTAATGCCGTTTCCGAGATTCAACGCCTTATTTCTTCCCCACGAAAAGAGGTTGCCCACCTTGTCAAGTGCGAACAAATGAAACGTGATTGAATTGGATGTAAAGATTTCAGCCCATTTGCCCGGAATCTGAATAACAGATTGGTACATGGTCATATCCCACGGCGCATTGTACGGAGTAAGTTTTTTCGGATTCGTTTTCCAGTCATACACCGGGCCCGCTCCAACTTGCCCATCTAAATTGTCGCCTTGCCCGTACATATCATCCTTGCTGTCGATAACGTGCAGGGTGTTGTAGTTGCCGATTAATTGTTTTAGCGGGAATATCGCGCCCCTGTCGGTGTATTGTTTTTTAATCGATGCAGGCGTGGTTTGATTCCATGGAAGCCCCACATAATTAGGACGGAATCCCCACGCAAAAAGATCGGTTGCCGTTTCTACCACAAAACAGTTAGGGCCAACGTGCGCGATGTTTCGCGCGATGTTGCCGGGGAATGTTACCTGCGTAGGTGTTTTGTTGATCCACCGCCAAACTTTTCCTTCACTATCAATCCCGGAAAGCTGAAAGTCTCCGAAACTGGTGGAGGAGCCGCCATCCAGTTTTACAATGTTTGCCGAGCCGTTAAGTAAGATCGGGTTTACAATATCCTTCCCTCCGTTAATTTTCAGATAGTCCTTCCCAAAGGCATACACTTTCCCTGCTTTTATAGCGAAGTAAGCATCATACAAGGCAAACACTTTTGATGCGCCGGTAAAGTTTACAGGAACCGTATCGCATTTATCCTGATTGAGGCGGACGATGTAAGGCTTGCCGCTGCTATCCATTAGGATGCAGGAATATTGACCGCCGTGGCCGTCAACTGCGTTGGTGATAGGCAGCTCTTTTATGGAAGGTACTGTGTAGCCATTCCACCCGGTATAATACGCCTTGCCGTTGGCAATGTAGCAGGTCAGGTATTCGCCGCAAACTGTTTTGGTTACTTGCATGATGAATGAATTAAGCCCACGGTTGTTAATTGACCGTAAGCGCATGAGCAGATTAGTAAGAGGGAGAGGAGGAGTTTCATTATGGATAAGTTGTTACTTTTAGAACTACAGGCTCAGCCTGTGAGGTAAGTGATGCAACGGCACTTTCATCAAGTGATCCACTTAGGTATGTTTTAATATTCACCTCAGTACTTCCGGGAGTGAAGCAGCGTATTTTGGCTGTACCGTCTATGTTTTCACGCCCTGAGATAATTTCCACCGTTGTTTTTCCAACTGTAAGTACAGGGTTAGAGAAAATAAACACATACTCACCCGAACCTACATAC
>JAFAGR010000094.1 GCA_023422565.1 Bacteroidota bacterium
GTATTAAATTGCTTTTTAATTTTTAGTTCTACGTTAAGACAGTATCTTTCTGTAAACTAAACTATATGCCTGCAGAACCATGGCGAACGGCGGTTGTTACGCGAATAGAGGAAGAGGCCGAAGGCACGAGGCGTTATTATTTCTCGGTACCGGAACTTGAACAGTTCGATTTCAAGCCCGGGCAGTTTGTGACGCTTGATCTTCCAATTCACGAAAAGCCCAACAAGCGGTGGCGCAGCTACTCTATAGCCAGCTGGCCAGATGGTACGAATGGTTTTGAATTGTGTATTGTATTGCTGGAAGGTGGTGTGGGCACGCATTACATATTCGAAGAGTTCAAAGTTGGTACGGAGGTGCAGTACAGAGGTCCTTCGGGAGTTTTTACATTGCCGCCTTCCCTGCATAAAGACCTTTATTTTATTTGCACCGGTACCGGCATCGCTCCTTTCCGAAGCATGCTGCATCATATTCTTGATCACAACATTCCACATCAGTCCATTTACCTGATCTTCGGCACACGCACTCGCGGAAACCTGTTGTACTACGATGAGATGAGGCAACTGGCGGCTGATATTCCTCAATTTCATTACCTACCTACACTTTCCCGTGAAGAGTGGGAGGGAAGGAAAGGTTATGTACACCAGGTATATGAAGACCTTTTGAAAAAGAACCAAACCCGAACGGGGCCGGTAGACGAATGCGGCGCAGCTTTCTATTTATGCGGCTGGAAAGACATGATCGATGAAGCAAAAAAACGGATACAGGAAATGGGATTCGACCGGAAGTGTATTCACCAGGAATTGTACGGATAGATTTTAGTCTGTAGTCATTAGTCCGCAGTCGGTAGTCTGTAGTCGGTAGTCTGTAGTCGATAGTCTGTAGTCGATAGTCTGTAGTCCGCCGTAAAATTTATCGACTTTTTTGAGCTCCTTTTAGTAGTTTTTTTGACTAATGACTAACGACTTGTGACTGCCGACTAACAGCTATTTTCCGATCATCTTTTCGACTACTTCCCTCACTGAAGAAATCGGAATTCGTTCCTGTCTCATATCATCCCGGTAACGAATGGTAACGGTTTGGTCTTCCTTGGTTTGATGGTCTATGGTTACGCAAAACGGTGTGCCGATGGCATCCATACGACGGTAACGTTTCCCGATCGCATCCTTTTCTTCATAAAAACAATGGAAGTGAGGTTTGCATTCATTCATTAATTCACGCGCGATTTCTGGGAGGCCGTCTTTTTTAAGCAGCGGCAAAATGGCAAGCTTCATCGGCGCGATCCTGGCCGGAATCTTCATCACCACACGGCCATCTTCAGTGCCGTCTTCCTTAGTCCATTTTTCCTCCTGGTAGGCAAGGCTCATAACGGTTAGGAATAGACGATCAAGCCCTATTGACGTTTCTACTACGTAAGGAATGTAATTGCCTATCGGCTTTCCGTTTTCATTAAGGTCGTTATCGAAGTATTGTATTTTTTTGCGGCTGTATTCCTGGTGTTGTTTAAGGTCGAAATCTGTACGGCTGTGGATGCCCTCCAATTCCTTCCATCCAAAAGGAAATTCAAACTCAATATCTACGGCCGCGTCAGCATAATGCGCTAGTTTCACATGATCATGAAAGCGAAGTTTTTCTTCAGGTATACCAAGATCCACGAGCCATTTTTTTCTTTCGCTTTTCCAATGGTTATACCATTCTATTTGTGAGCCCGGACGTACAAAGAACTGCATTTCCATTTGCTCAAATTCCCTCATGCGAAAGATGAACTGCCGTGCAACAATTTCATTTCGAAAAGCTTTTCCTGTTTGTGCAATACCGAAAGGAATTTTCATTCTTCCGGTTTTCTGAACGTTAAGAAAGTTTACAAATATTCCCTGGGCCGTTTCGGGGCGCAGGTAAATAGTATCGGCCCCCTCTGCCACACTTCCCATTTGTGTGCTGAACATGAGGTTGAACTGGCGGATGTCTGTCCAGTTACAGGTTTTACTTATTGCGCATTTTATGTTATTTTTTTCGATAAGCTTTTTAAGTGCCTCGAAATCATTGGTAGCCATTAATTGATCTACGTTCTCGAGCAATGATTTCGCTTCATCGGCTTCAAGCGTTTCCGCATGGGCTTCCAGCAAATGATCAACCCGGTAACGCTTGTTACTGTCTTTGTTATCGATCATCGGATCGCTGAAATTGTCCACGTGGCCGCTTGCCTTCCAGGTAGTAGGATGCATGAAAATAGCTGCATCGATGCCCACTATGTTGTCCTGAAGTTGCGTCATGAATTTCCACCATTCATCGCGCAGGTTTTTTTTGAGCTGTGCGCCCATTTGCCCGTAATCGTACACGGCGCTGAGGCCATCATAAAGTTCAGACGATTGAAAAATAAATCCGTATTCCTTGCAATGAGCAATTATATCCTGGAATTGTTGCGCATTATTTGCCATAAGGCTGCAAAGATAATGGTTGGAATGGTTGAATAGTGGAATAGCGTCGGGGTTGCTAATCCCCAACGCGAATAATTGAACGGTTGAAATTGTTGATTAGCTCTAAAAAGTTACAATGTGCAGCGCCTTCTCATATTCGCGTATTAACAATCAAATCTTTTCCAGCACAAGGGTTACTTTGTTGAAATCCGCCGCGGCATTGATCACTTTCTTAAAAATCTCAATTTGGTCTACCGGGTAGTCGATCTTTTTATAGTATTCGTGAAGTTGAATGGTCAGCTTTTTTCCATCAAGTTTGTAGGTGGAAACAAAGCCCATTGACTTAGACTCATCGGTTACGTTGAACTCAAGATCACTTAAATTTTTCACCCGGTAGCCTTCCGGCAGATCGAAAACAATATTTCTGTCGAGCGCATGAGGGAACTGGATCTGGATAGGCAATTGCCTTTCCTTTTCCTGGTACATTTGCACCTGGGTGCCTATCACTTCGCCCACTTTTACCAGTATGGAATTACCTGCTTTTTCGAGAATGGCAACCGATTTAATATCGCCCATGATATTTAAAGGCAAATTTTTTGCCGCATCGGTCATGGCCGAATTTTCATAAGTGATGTTGGTTACTGAATCGCTGCTGCCCACATTTTTAATGATGTCTTTTAGTACATCATTAATCTTATCCTTTTTTACGAAAGCAAATATGGGCCTGTAGGAAGCTGCGTTATGACCGGTTAGGATTTGCTTGCTTTTCATCTCTATTGTGTCGTTCGTTTTGTTGAACCACATGTGCAGGTCGAGGTTGCTGGCGCTTTGCTCGTACGGCATGGACGGAATGGTGTCAAATTCAGCGAGCGCTGTCTTAAAGTTGCCGATGGAAGTGCCGCGAATGAAGATGCCTTTTGTTCCGGTCCAAAGCGGGTTAACCACCGGATACCGGAATGATATATTCACAGGGTCAAGAAACAATCCGGTTTCAGGAAATTGAAGCATCACCTCATCAACCAGCCTGAAGTTCTCAAAGTTTTCATCAAGCTGCGCTTCGTTTCTTTTGCTTGGAAAAACAAGTTGAGGTGTAATTCCGTTTCTTTCAAACACACCGATCATTAACCGTGTAACTCCGAAATGGCCGGCAATTTTAGATTTCACAATTTTCTCTATCTTATCTCCGTCATCGCCAATTGTGCCTTCCTCAATGTTGATGTTGGTTTTAATATAATCTTCAATTGCGGAGATCTTTTCATCAGGAGAAGCTCCATCGCGAATTCGGATCTTCTTTGCGAAATTATCCAAAGCATTTATTTCCTTGTCGGAAAAAGAATGATAGTTGTTATATACGTTCTTGCCCAGTTCGCCCCATGTGTTTATTCTCACGCCCTTGTCTTTTGCAAGATTGTAAGAAAGCTTGTATTGTACATTAGTAAGATAAGGATCGCGACTGGAGTATTTCTCTTCGCGAATATCAGGAATGTTCGAAGCCTCGCCGTAAATGATGCGTTGTTTATCCAGCACAGTGTCTTTACCCACGGTAAATCCGTTATATCCTTTTACATCAAAAACAAGATGTTCGGGTACGCTAAGTGCAAAGCGTGCAATTTCAATCGGCGTTCCGCTCATCGAAAAATATTCAATTCCAAATGTGTAAACCGGATATTTAATTCTCGCGTAGTATTCAATTTCACTTCCTTTTTCAAGCCCCTCCATGGCAAACTTCTTATAGGTACGGCCTTCTTCCTCCACGTCAAATATTTTGTTTTCGGGAAGGTTAACCACCTTTCCGCCGGGAAGTATTGCGCGAGCCATTATTTTTTCCACCTCCGCATTTGGCGATTTAAAAATGTAAATCTTATTAAAGCTTTCTACGCCATTGTCGTCATTTACTTTTATGAGCCTTCGGTGCTCCGTGGTCACAAACATTTGCTGCCTCGCATCTGTTTTATATTCATGGTAGCGCGCATCTTCAAGAATTACGGCACTCATCGCTTTATTTTCTTCTCTTGGTGAATGAACTGTTGGCGTTGATTGCCATTTAAGCCAGGGATGCTGGGCTTCTGCAAAAACGGCAATGCAAAGAAGGGAGATTAGGGTGGTAAGGAGTTTCATAAAAGTTTAGTTGATGGTTTTTAAAACGATCGATTCTTTGTACCGGGGTTGAACCGCCTTTACAGGATCATTCCATGTGGCAAACTGGGTGGGATATATCATCAGAGTTTTGTTCGTCACTTCCTGGGTGGCGATAACGCGGCTCTTCTCCAGCGTGTACCGGATCTTTACGCTTATCAATTCATTTTCCACGGTGAGATCTTCGGGCAAATGGGCCACTTTATAGTTTTCCGGTATCTCCAGAATATGATGCTGAATGATGGTGTATTTAAATTCGTGGCTAACCGGAATTTTTCTTTTATCCTGCATTACCGTGCTGTGTTCGAGAAGCTTTTCAAGATTAAGATTGATAAAATATTCGGAGCCCACTTTCTTGCTGTAATCCGGAATTTCAAATTCAGCGGTAATGTTCGCATGGTTTAATGATGGATTGGTTTCATTGATGGAATATTTACCGAGTATGAATTTATTGCTTCCCTTGCCCATCCTGCTTTTTACATAATCTTCCTTCTCTTTTTCATTGCGGTACTTTATTGCGGAGTAAACATTCTGGCCGAAGTACCCGGAATAATCCACTTTCTGAAAACCTTTAATTCCTTTTTCAGTTAAGGAGATAAAAGTGCTGTCTACGATAATATTGCTTTCAGGGGACGCGACCGGCACTACCAGAATTTTGTATTCCTTTTCATTAATTGCTACAAGAGCTTCCTTTCCCTGGATACCAGAAGGAGGCATGTCGATCGGTGCCAGGGAGTTGGTGGCGTCCAGGAAGTACCATTTGTTATCAAGATCAAGCGCCGTGATCATGTGATTATCCACGATAGGCAAAGGAACCTCGGAATATCGATAGGGGATTTCCCTTGTACCTATCCAGGTATAATAAGCTTTCAAGCCGGCAATGTTTAGCATCTGAGTAAGTATGCTGCTCATGTCTTTGCAATCGCCATATCTTTTTTTATAAACCTCCGCCGCCTGGCGTGGCCTGAAGCCTTCAAGGCCGTCTTCGAAGGCTATGTATTTAATATGATTTTGCACCCATTTATAAATTGTTGTTGCTTTCTTTAAAGGATCTGTGAGGCCCGCCACCAGGGAATCGGTGAGTTTCTTCAAAGAAGGGTCGGGAACAAGATTCAATTCACGCGTGAAATTGAAATTCCATTTGTAGAGATCATCAAGGGTTGAAAGAAAAGGAACCTTTCCTTTATCTGAATCGTAAGAAGTGATCTGAACAATTACATGCGGAAGGTAATGCCTGAAAGAGGGCGCATCATAATAGTCGTCATATGGTTTATAGTTTTCAACGCGCCATGTATATACCGTGCTCTTTTGTTTTTTCTCCTCACTAAAACGGAATATATTATTCGGATCATTTTGCACCTGGTACTTAATGGAAATTCCTTCCGGAACTTCTACGCGAAATTCAGCTTGTTGTACAGGGAGATGATCGGGAATATAAAAGGGCATGAGCAGATGCGGATCTTTGTGTTTAAGTTTATAACTCACATGTGCAACGGCATCCTGCACCAGGTTGGGAAAATCAAAACTTGATTCCTTGCTGTCGTCGTAGAATACATTGTCCTGCGTACTGCCGGCTGTTTTAAAATCCTGCACTTTCACAGAGCGGTATTTATTTTTGCCTGCCGGAACCCTGGTATATGCTTCAAGGCTCATTAATTCGTTATATCCGCTATGATAAACTTTGTAACGAGACAACATATTACTGTTCTTGTCCGTAAGCATCATCATATCAATATTGTACTCACTTTCCGCATAAGGCATATCGTTTTTCTTCATCAGCTTGAGCACCTTTTCGTATGAGGTGAACACCACATTGGCATCAGGGAACAATGCGCGGGTAGCGGCGGGGTCTTGCGCGGAAACACGCGACCCAATGGAAATCAGCAAGGCAATGCATGCGATCCCGGTTTGGAATGTTTTCATCATTTTACAGATTGAATGAAGCCGTAGTAATAATTTCTGGTTTGAACCGCCCCGGTCTTTTCATCGTAGTATTTGTTTACGCCGTGCTGATCGTCATCATAATAATTCAATTCCATTTCGGGCTTTCCGTTGGGGTAAAAGAGTTTGGAGGCACCATGATAGTTGCCATAACTATAAACTGCAGATTTCTGAAGTGAGCCATCGGGATGAAACCATTTGACCTCCCCGTCAAAATATCCACCCTTCATCACTCCTTCATGTTTCACCTTACCGTTTGAATAAAAGTACTTAAATGGCCCGTCCACATTATTTTCATAATAGGTGAATTCTACGCTCGGCTTACCGTTCGCGTACAGCGCGCTGATTTTACCGCTGTAATTTTTCAGAAGAACAGGGGCAATTAATTTTCCGTCGGCACCCATGTATTGGTACGACATTAACCTGTCGTCTTCATAATTCAATACAAGCGCCACTTCTTCCTTATCGCCGTAGTATGTTACCGTGCCATGAAGATCACCCTCTTTATAATTTGCAACCCGGTCGAGAGAGCCGTTACGGGAATACGTTTTCACAATCCCGTGTAATTGGCCGTTTACATAAACTTCCTCCGATTCCACTTTTCCATTGCCGAAATATCTTTTCCAGTTGCCCACCTTTTTGTCGTCTTCGTAATTGCCTTCAGAAGAGACCTTGTTTCCAAAGAAATAAGAAATGTAAGGGCCGTGAAGATTGTTGTTCCTGTAGTTGCTCTTGCTGCTGAGGCTTCCGTCGAAAAAGTAGCCTTTCTTTTCGCCGTTCATTTGAAAATGTGTGTAGGCTGCCTCAGAAAGAAGTTTGCCGTCAATCAGCCTGAATATCATTTTACCGCTGCCGTCTGTGAGTTTGTTTTCCTGTATCACATTTCCCAATGTATCAAACTGTGTCATTTCCTGTATCCATCCATTCAAATACCTGAATTCATAATCAATTTTTTGTGATGGGTAGAAATATTCTGAATAGCCATATAGTTCATCGTCACGAAAATAGATCTTACGGTAAAGATGGCCGGCGAGTGTGTAATACAACCACGATTGTTGTTTTTCACCATCAACCATCCAGCCCTCGCTTTTTAAAGAGCCGTTAGTAAAATAGGCCTTTGCATAACCATCTTCTTTTCCGTTTTTATAAGTTGTTTCATACACTTTAATTCCGTTAGGCAAATAAGAAGCGTAAGGGCCATTAAGTTCGCCGTCTTTCCATTCTGACACCAAACTTTTCTTACCGCCGCTAAAGTACTCTTCATGTTTGCCCTGCTTCAAACCTTCCTTATCAAAAAATCCTTCTGAGCTTTTGTTGCCGTTAGGGCTGTAAAATGTAATGAGCCCTGCTCCTTTTCGCGTTGTATTGGTGTGCGTAACATTTCCCTTTTTATCGAGGTAATTTAGTTCCCTCAATCTGCCTTTATCGTAAACTGCTTCGCTGTATAAAATTCCATCCTTATCATAATAGCTCACTTTGCCATCAAGTTTCTTTTTAACGTAATTGCCGGTCACATTGGTTTTACCGTCTTCAAAGAATTCGCTGAATTCGCCGGTGAATTCGCCATCGAGGTAAGTGGACTTTGCTTTTGGCGTTCCATCTTTATAATAGTTTATCCATAAGCCCTGTCTTTTGCCGTTACTTACCTTACCAGTTGCAAACTTTTCACCTGTTTCGTAGTAGCTTTTGTAATCTCCGCTTTCCACATCTTTTATAAAAGCCGATTCTTCATTCAATTTTCCGTTGCTGTGATAAGTTTTGTAAGGGCCATCCAAAACACCATTTTTATAAGTATAGGTGTGTGTAAGCTGGTCGCTGATATTAAAGTATTTTACTTCCCCGGTTTCCTTACCATTGTCGAAATTTATTATTGATTTGCGGTTTCCATTAAGGTACCTGATGGTTTGCACGCCGTGAAGCTGCCCGTTTTTATAAGTTTCATCATACCATTTATTTCCGTTATCAAACCAACCGAAGGCGGGGCCCTCGTACATATCCTCTTTGTAGTTTATTTTTTCTTTCACTTTTCCGTTCGAGTAGAAAGAAACCCATTCACCGGTTTTTTTCGATTGTTTCGAGAATTCTCCCCTCAAGGTGATCCTGCCCTCATCATTGAAAAACTCCCAGGTACCCTGTGGTTGCATTTCGCCTTTTGCCATTACATAGAAGCCTTTTGCTACGAGCACATCGTTATTATACACATACAGTGAGGTTGCCGCCTGCCGCTCCGTATAAGGCAGAACCCTGCTGAATCTTATTTCATTCAGATAATTGGCGGCTAAAAGAATAAAGGCCTCTTTTTCTTTTTTATTTCCCTGGTTCCAGGTTTTGATCGGTTTAATATCTACACCGGAAAACATGGTATATATCATGGGTTCAAATCTTTTCTCTTTGAAAGTTTTTTCGAAGAAGGGAACATAGTACTGCATGGTAAATCCGGGGTCGCTCTTTTTGTATTCGAGCTTTTCGCAAATCACCTGGATCTGTTTGATCATGTCGTCATTAATGTTCACCAGGCTTTTGTATTTGGGGTCTGTTGCAATTTTTGAAAGAAGAATTTCCTGAATGGTATTGAAGTTTTTTTCAGCCGACGGCTTTTTATTTTTTACCATTTCCAAAACATCATCGGTAGATTTTGAGATGTTAGATAATATCTTGATCGCGTTCGTAGAATAGTTTCCTTCCGGTGCAAGCAGAAGATATGTGGAGTAGCCGAGAACGGCGGGCACAAGGTTTCCCTCACGGAGATGGGTTCCGGCAAGAAAATAATGTGCTGATGAATAAAATGGGTTGATGAGCAGGCATTTTTCAAATGATGCTCTCGCCGAATCATTATTCTTTGCATTGAAGTGTGTAATGCCTTTATTAAAAAAGAGCGTATGGTCATGCGGATTGTACACGATCGCTTTGTCGTATTCTTTTTGTGCTTCGTCTGACCTGCCGAGGTTGTCTACAGCGTTTGCAGCGATCATTGTAAATGTGCTGAATTTTTCAGGAAACATCTTCATGCCCAGTTGTGCATACTCCATCGCTTTGTTGTACTGGCTGTCTGCATAATAAGCATTGGCGATATTTCTCACAGCCAGCACGTAGTTGGTATCACTGCGGTTAATCTGGCTGAAGATTTTAATTGCATCCTGGTATTTTTCTTCCTGGTATTTTTTCAGGCCTTCCCTTATTTTTTCACCGCTATTAATAAGCGGGTTATTTTGTTGCCCTGCTGAATTTGCAGTTTGTAAAATGATTGCGAGAATGATGCACGTAAATATGCGCGGACTTTTGGCTAGCATGGTAATTTTTGTTGATTAGGGTTGAGAAAATAAATATACGGAATAGTCCTTATACCGGCTGATAACCCATGCAGATAGTCGCTGACCCATGTATTAAACGATATGTTCGGAGTAAAGCCCGGGCTGATCACTATCTTATAACTTCAACCCTTTGGCGTAGTGTTACAATATTTCATAATTGAGAAATCATTGGTTCACAAAGGATTCAATCACAAGGGGCCACCAAAAGCAGATCTGCAAAAAGTTTTCTATGAAACGGCCAACGTATTATTTGTACCAATAAACCATCAAACCAATAAACCAATAAACATCAAACCAATAAACCATCAAACCAATAAACCATCAAACCAATACCGGCTAGAAACTATTAAACCTAAAAAAGCCACTTCCGAAGAAATGGCTTTCAAAATACGCGGTTAGTATAGGTAAAAGTTTAGCTGCAACCCAGGCTGTTGCCGCAGTTCAGGCATTTGTAACATGTACCGCTTCTAACGGTGATGTGGCCGCAAACATTACAAGCCGGTGCATCGCCCTGCATAACTTTATTGGCCTGACTTACAGAATCCATCGCCGGTTTTGCACCTGCAGGAGTTTTATAAGCGGAAGGCTGTGGGCTCACCAAACGTATATCACTCAATTCATGTTTGCGTTCGCCGATGGTGGGCGTTTCTTCATCCCATGATTCATTGCCGAGATTTTCAACCTCGGGTTTGTCGAGAACATGTACAAGGTCTGTACGGCCAAGGTAATCGTAAGCAAGGCAGCGGAACATAAAGTCAATGATAGACGTGGTTGTTTTAATGTTTGGGTGGTCAACCATTCCGGCCGGTTCAAACCGTGTGAATACAAATTTCTCCACATATTCTTCAAGAGGTACACCATATTGAAGACCGATAGAAACAGCTATCGCAAAGCAGTTCAGCATGCTGCGCATAGTGGCTCCTTCTTTGGCCATATCGATGAATATTTCACCAAGCGTACCGTCAGAATAATTTCCGGTGCGGATGAACAAGGCCTGGCCGTTGATCTTTGCTTTCTGCGTATAGCCGTAACGTTTAGCAGGCAGCGTACGGCGTTCAACTATCATTGCTAACTGGCGCTTCAATGAAGTGTCTTCACTGTTTTGAACACGCTTGTTCACTTCCTCAAGAAGTTCTTCAATGGTGAGCTTGCCCATATCAACAAAGGATGCAGAGGAGCTACCTACTGAATTGCTCTTAACTTCTTCTGTTTCGCCAGATTTTTTCTTCTTGTCTGATTTATTGCTCAGCGGCTGGCTGAGTTTAGAGCCATCACGGTAAAGCGCACACGCTTTTAAGCCAAGTTCCCAACTAAGCCTGTAAGAATCCGCGATGTCCGCTTCTGAAGCCTCATTAGGGAGGTTGATGGTTTTGCTGATGGCGCCGCTGAGGAAAGGTTGAGCCGCAGCCATCATTCGTATGTGGCCATGTGCATGAATATAGCGTTCGCCTGTTGCCCCGCATTTATTCGCGCAATCGAAAACGGGAAGATGTTCTTCTCTTAAATGCGGTGCGCCCTCTACGGTCATGGTTCCGCATACATAAATATTCGCAGCGTCAATTTGTTCATCGGTAAAGCCCAGTGCTTCTAAAAGGTTCCATCCGAAATCATTGTACTCTTCCGCTTTGAAGCCAAGGCGTTGTAAACATGCTTCTCCGAGTGTGAATACATTAAATACAAACCCGATCTCAAATGCGCTGCCCATGGCCGCGTTCAGCTTGTTTAATTCTTCAGGAAGAAAGCCTTTCGCGAGAAGTGATTCTTCATTTATGTAAGGCGCTCCTTTTAAAGTAGCATGGCCTTTCGCATAATTAACAATGTCCTCGATTTGCTGCTCGCTATATTTCAGGTTACGCAATGCCTGCGGCACGCTTTGGTTGATGATCTTGAAATAGCCGCCACCGCTTAGCTTTTTAAATTTCACCAAAGCAAAATCAGGTTCCACGCCAGTGGTATCGCAATCCATCACCAAGCCGATCGTTCCTGTAGGAGCGATAACGGTGGTCTGCGCATTTCGGTATCCGAATTTTTCGCCCAAACGCACCGCGTCATCCCATGCTTTAGTGGCAGATTTCAAAAGATAATCCGGGCAGTACTTTGCATTTATTCCCTGCGGTTTAATTTCAATGCCCTCATACGCGTCCATAGCATCATAGGCCGCAGCACGGTGATTGCGCATCACGCGAAGCATGTGTTTTTTGTTTTCTTCATACTTGCCAAAAGCGCCAAGGAAGGCAGCCATCTCAGCGGAAGTTTTATAGGCGATACCGGTCATGATCGCCGTGATAGCGCCTGCAATTCCGCGTGCATCTTCACTGTCGTAAGCGATACCGCTCACCATCAGCATACTTCCAAGGTTTGCGTAACCAAGGCCCAACGTGCGGTAATCGTAACTTAATTGCGCCACTTCCTTTGAAGGGAATTGCGCCATAAGCACAGATATTTCGAGAACAACTGTCCAAAGACGGCAGGTGTATTCAAAGCCTGTAACATCAAACGTATTCTGATCTTCATTGAAGAACCTGCGGAGGTTAACGCTTGCCAGGTTACATGCGGTATTATCAAGGAACATGTACTCACTGCATGGGTTAGACGCTCTTATCGGGCCGCCTTCAGGGCAGGTGTGCCACTCGTTGATGGTGGTATCATATTGTGTTCCGGGATCGGCACAACGCCATGCGGCATAATTGATCTGTTTCCACAGGTCTTTCGCCTTCACTTTTTTCATGGTGTGACCGTCACTGCGCGCTTTCAATTCCCAATCGCCATCGGCATCGAGGGTTTTGAAAAAGCTGTTGGGTATGCGAACAGAGTTGTTGCTGTTTTGCCCGCTCACCGTACGGTAAGCCTCGCCTTCATAATCGCTGGAATATCCCGCCGCGATCAATGCAGCAACCTTGTCTTCTTCACCCACTTTCCAGTTTACGAATTCCACAATTTCAGGGTGATCAAGGTCAAGACAAACCATTTTCGCAGCGCGCCTTGTGGTGCCGCCGCTCTTAATGGCACCCGCTGCACGGTCACCGATCTTCAAAAAGCTCATCAATCCGCTGGAAGTGCCGCCGCCGCTGAGTTTTTCACCTTCGCCGCGAATGCTGCTGAAGTTGGTTCCTACGCCCGAACCATATTTAAATATCCTTGCTTCACGAACCCAGAGGTCCATGATGCCACCATCATTCACCAAATCATCATCCACGCTTAATATAAAGCAGGCGTGAGGTTGAGGGCGCTCATAAGCTGAAGTGGATTTTTTCAATTTGCCATCAGCTTGGTCAACAAAGTAATGGCCCTGCGGTTTTCCGGTGATACCATATACTTCATGAAGGCCGGTGTTGAACCATTGCGGACTGTTTGGTACGCACGCTTGGTTTAATATAGAATAAACAAGTTCTTCATAAAAGATTTGTGCATCGTCAGCAGACGCGAAGTAATTATTTCTTTCACCCCAAACACGCCAGCAATGTGCCATGCGGTGAGCAACCTGCTTTACCGAGGTTTCCCTTCCGGTAGTTCCGTTAGGTTGCGGAACCCCGGCTTTACGGAAATATTTTTGTGCTAGAATGTCAGTAGCAATCTGGCTCCATTGTTTCGGCACTTCAACGTTATCCATTTGAAAAACCACCTCGCCGGTAGGGTTTTTAATTACCGAGGTACGGTAATCGTATTCAAACATTTCATATGGACTGATGCCTTCCCGTGTGAATTGGCGGGAGAACTGGAGCGCTTTAGGGGTTTGCTTTTTTGCTGACATAATATTTTAATTAATTGCGTAAATAGTTAGAATTCCTGTGCAGGGAAACGAAAATATCTTTTCACCCTGAGGTTTACAATCCTATTCTATCAACAAGCTGTGGAAAAAAATTGTGTATAAAATGGCGGTTCAACATCACCGCGAATTGCATGCGTTTTTCACCTTTTGTGGAAAGAATTAATTTTTTTTTGAAGCTTTTTTGGATTAATCAGATAGGAAAAAAACATATTCATAACCGGAACCTGTTATGGAACATAACTTTATAAAAAATGCATCATGCGTGTGGTTATTCAAAGAGTAAAAAAAGCTTCAGTTTCGGTTGACGGAAAGATTACCGGCGAAATAAAAAGCGGGCTTTTGATATTGCTGGGAATAGAGGAAAGAGACACGGATGCAGATATCAGCTGGTTGTGTAATAAGATCGTTTCCTTACGCATATTCGACGATGAAAATAAAGTACCCAATTTATCTGTCACCGATGTGGAAGGAGGCGTGCTCGTGGTAAGCCAGTTCACCCTCTTCGCTTCAACAAAAAAAGGCAACAGGCCCGGTTATACAAGAGCGGCGAAACCCGATTTCGCAATACCTGTGTATGAGAAGTTCTTATTCACACTTGAATCGGTTCATGGAAAAAAAGTACAGCGCGGAATTTTCGGCGCAGATATGCAGGTGGAGTTGGTGAATGACGGCCCGGTCACCATTCTGATAGATTCACATAACAAGGAATAAACTTTTAAAAACATTATATGCAGTTAAGCATTGCAGACGCGCAAACGAATGTGGATGACTGGATAAAGCAGCATGGCGTGAGATACTTTAATGAATTGACCAATCTCGGGATTCTGATGGAAGAAGTGGGCGAATTGTCAAGGCTTATGGTACGCAAATACGGCGAACAATCCTTTAAAGAAGGCGAAACTTCAAAAGACCTCGGTGATGAAATGGCCGATGTGCTTTGGGTTTTGCTCGCCTTGGCCAATCAAACAGGCATTGATCTTACCGAAGCATTTTATAAGAACATGGAAAAGAAAACCAGGCGCGATAGAGAACGGCATAAGGGGAACGAGAAACTCTAACTGATTTACGATTTACGATTGGTTGGAATAGTTGAATAGATGAATCGTTGTTAGCTGAGTCGCAAAAGCCATCTACTAACGACTAACAACTACTGACTCTTTTGGGCGTTGGCTGCCGGTCTGTGGTTCGTGACTCTCCAACTTGTCAGTGGTTCGTGGCTCACGAACCATAGGAACGTAACCACAACCGTCATCGCCGGGCTATCTGCCCTACACGGTAGGGCTGCCTATCCCTAACGCAGTTGGCTGGATGGTTTAATGGTTTAATAGATGAATCGTTGTTAGCCGAAACCTAAAGACTATCCTAATGACTACAAACTACCAACTATCAACTATAAACTATTTTCGCACCATGAAGCACACACTTATATGCCTGATCGCTTTTTTTACGGTTACTAACGGCACCGCGCAAACGAAGAAACTGAAAAGCGGGCCATGGGCCGGGAATGTTGAATTGCGCACGGCCACGATCTGGATGGAAGTTTCTCCTGATGTAAAGAATATAAAAGTGAATTATTTCAGAATGCCCGGAAAAACCTTCGCGGGAAATGTCGTTTATGCGACAACGTTAGGCAAGGATTTCGCCCCGGTAAAACTTGAACTTACGGGCCTCGACATCCACACAAATTATACCTATGAAATAGAACTGGATGGTAAAAAAGAAGTTCTTCCTTTTACTACATCCTTCACTACAAAAGATCTGTGGCAGTACCGGAAGCCGGCTCCTGATTTTAATTTTCTTACCGGCAGTTGCGCATATTTTAATGAACCGCGCTTCGACAGGCCCGGCAGGGCTTATGGAAGCGATTCTACAATTTTTACCACCATGGCTAAAACTCCCGCCACATTCAATTTATGGCTGGGAGACAGTTGGTACACGCGTGAAGTGGATTATAGCACGGTTTGGGGAATGAATTACCGCGTTTCGCTTGACAGAAGCCGCGAAATTCTTCAGCCTTTTCTCGCCTCAATGCCGCAATACCATATTTGGGAAGATCATGATTATGGCCCCAACAACGCCGGCAAGAGTTTCATTTTTAAAGAGGAGAGCAGGAGAATATTTATTAACTATACCGCCAACCCATCTTATGGCATGGACGGGAAAGGTATTTACACCAAGATAAGTTACAGTGATGTAGACATCTTTCTTACTGATAACCGCTACTTCCGCAGCGAACAAACTTTCCCCGACAGTATCGATGGTAAACCAAATCCCGCCAAGTCATACTTCGGCGCCGAACAAATGGATTGGTTGAAAAACGCCCTTCTCGCAAGCCGTGCTACTTTTAAGATCATTGCAACAGGCGGACAGATTCTTAATCCTGCTTCCAGCTTTGATTGTATGCGTTTTTATTCTTTCGAATATAATGACCTGCTCAATTTTCTTCAGCAAGCTAAAATAAGTGGTGTATTATTTCTTTCAGGAGACAGGCATCACAGCGAGGTGATAAAACTGGAACGAGCCGGAAACTATCCTTTATACGACGTTACTGTATCGCCTTTCACCGCCGGGATTAGCCGGGTTCGAGAAAATGAAGAAAACAATCCCGCCCGCGTGCCCGGCACGCTTGTGCAATTGCACAATTTTGGAAACATATCCATTAGCGGAGAACCCAAAAAAAGAAAACTGCGCGTCAGTTTCATTGGGCTTAAAGGAGAACAAATTGCCTCATGGGAAGTTGACGAGTCCGAATTAAAAGCGCCCTTGCCTTAACTTGCGGTATGCAATCGAATTGGTTTGATTATAACAGGCAGAAAGTTATCCAGGCCCTACGTTATCATTTTATCAGCAGGAGAGAGATAAAGATCCTGATGATATTGGTGAATGTATTTGCCGTAGTAACGGCAGCGGCTTTTTTCTTCAAAAAGATCTCTCCCCTTGCATTTTTGCTGAGCTCGGCAATGTGGTTCATTTTAATGCTGATGTTTTGGTTCATCCTTCCCACCGTTATATATAAGAAGGCCCGAACTTTCCGCGATACGTTTCGTGTACGCTTAACCGATAGTGCCTTCACGCTGGAGAACCGCTCGGGCGACAGGTCGTGGCCGTGGACAGAATTTTCCGGGTGGATGGAAAGCCCGCACTTCTATCATCTTTATTTTTCAAAAAGGGCTTTTTTCATTGTGCCGAAAGACGCTTTTGAAGGAGATGATGTTCATGAGGCGAGAAAAGTACTGCGTGAGAAGATCAGAGCGACTTCTCCATAATATGATGAGGGATCCCCAGCTCAAGAAATTTCTCGCCGCTTAAATGATAACCGGATCGTTCGTAGAAGCCTATCGCCGTATCACGCGCATGCATGGTTATCTTCTTATAGCCCTTGTCTCGCGCAATGTTTTCCGCAAAAAGTAAAAGAGCAGCGCCGATTCCCTTACCCTGCAGGTTTTTCGGAACAGCCATTTGGCGCAACCGCAAAACTCCCGGCTCGTCGGTTTTGGTTAGCATGCAGCAGCCAAGCATTTCATCATCTTCAAAGGATGCCATGAGAATCTCCTCTTTTTCCGAGGCCAGTTCCTCGGGTGAAAAGTCTAATCCCAGAGGCTGCCTGAGTATCTGCCGGCGAAGCCGCACCATTTCTTCGTAATCTTTAGTGCCGTGGTCTATCTGCTTTAAGCCCATAGATTTTTTTGACTCTTACAAACAATTTAAAACATTTACAATATACAAAAGAATCGACGTTTATCAGGCCCCGCTTAATGAAAGAGCGGGAGGAGGGAAGTTGAAAACAGGTATTTCCCATTTTCAGAGGGCGGCTAAGAGCAGTTTCCGGTACACTGTAACGCTTGCTGGTAAAGGGTTTGAAGCACTTTGAGGGAAATATTTGGAATTAGTTCAAAAAGTATATTTTTGCACCTGTATTTAACTAAAATATACTATCATGTCAGACATTGCAACAAGAGTTAAAAAAATCATTGTTGACAAATTAGGGGTTGATGAAGCTGAAGTTACTCCTGAAGCTTCTTTCACTAATGATTTAGGTGCCGATAGCCTGGATACCGTAGAATTGATCATGGAATTTGAAAAAGAATTTAATATTTCTATTCCAGACGAACAGGCTGAAACCATTACCACTGTTGGGCAGGCAGTGTCTTACCTGGAAGAGAACGCCAAGTAATATCATTTTAATTTTCACAGGCAATCATGAGTTTAAAGCGAGTTGTTGTAACGGGATTGGGAGCAATTACACCGATCGGGAAAACCGTACCTGAATATTGGGAAGGTTTGATCAATGGTGAAAGCGGTTGCGATTTCATCCGCCAGTTCGATGTCTCAAAATTTAAAACCAGGTTTGCCTGTGAGGTTAAAGATTTTGATCCTACAACTTACCTTGATAAAAAGGAAGCCCGTAAACTGGACAGGTATTGCCAATTTGCACTCGTGGCCAGCGATGAAGCGGTCAAAGACGCGGGCATAAATGCAGAAAACGTTAACCCCGACAGGGTGGGCGTGATCTTCGCATCCGGTATCGGCGGGCTCATCACCTTCCAGGAGGAAGTGATGAATTTCGCGGCAGGCGATGGAACTCCAAGGTTCAATCCTTTTTTCATCCCCAAGATGATCCTGGATATCGCGGCCGGGCAGATCTCAATGCGCCATGGATTTCGCGGACCGAATTTCGCCGTAGTGAGTGCATGCGCTTCTTCTACAAATGCCATCATTGATGCTTTTGACAACATTCGTTTGAATAAGGCTGATATAATTATAACAGGAGGAAGTGAGGCCGTGATAAGCGCTGCCGGCGTTGGTGGTTTTAATGCCATGAAAGCGCTTAGCGAAAGAAACGAAGATCCCAAAACTGCCAGCAGGCCATTTGATAAAGAACGCGATGGTTTTGTGATGGGTGAAGGCGCCGGTGTTCTTGTATTGGAGAGCCTGGAACATGCTCTTGCACGCGGCGCAAAGATCTATTGCGAAATCGCCGGAGGTGGCGCCACTGCTGATGCGCATCATATTACCGCACCACATCCTGAAGGCCTTGGTGCAAAAAATGTAATGACGGTTGCATTGAAAGATGCCGGTATGGATGCTTCGGAGATCGATTACATTAATGTGCATGGAACCTCCACTCCACTCGGCGATATTGCAGAAACAAAGGCGATACTCAGTGTTTTTGGAGAACAGGCATACAACCTCAATATTTCTTCAACAAAAAGTATGACCGGCCACTGCCTGGGCGCAGCCGGCGCATTGGAAGCTTTGGCCTGCATTCTCGCAGTTACCAAAGATGTAGTTCCACCTACGATCAATCATTCGGTTGATGATCCGGAACTTGATCCCAAACTCAACTTCACTTTCAACAAAGCGCAACATCGCACGGTGAATGCCGCACTCAGCAACACTTTTGGCTTTGGCGGGCACAATGCCTCTGTGGTGATCCGCAAATACAAGTAATTCGTCGCTATTTTGGTTTTTCGAAATTTGACAAGAGTTAAGGGAGGTCTCCATAGTGTTGTCAGGTCCTTCGAAAAGGATCGCCAACCAATCTCCAAATTGCCAAATCATCAAATCGGTTAATTGATTTAATTTCGGGAAAAACTATATCGTATTAAGACACTAGGATTCATCAGGCAATTTTTTGAAGGAGCCCCTCACAAAAAGGCATTTAAGAAACAATTGCATAATGTATTGGGATTTGTTCCCGGCGATCTTGCAATTTATAAAGCCGCGCTGAGTCATCGTTCTGTTAGAGAAGGCACGGATGAAAATAATGAAAGATTGGAGTTTTTAGGCGATGCCGTGCTGAGTTCTATTATTGCCCACCATCTTTTTAGAAAGTACCCGTACAAAGGCGAAGGGTTCTTAACGGAAATGCGAAGTAAAATGGTGAACCGCACAAAGCTTAATGAGATCGCTTTGAAGATGGGCTTGAAAAAGATCACGCTTTATAACAAGTTCGATAACGCTTTGAAGATATCACAGATCTTTGGCAACACGCTCGAGGCTTTGATAGGTGCGGTTTATCTTGATATCGGCTATAAAAAGACTGCAAAATGGGTTGAGCAGCGGATCATTCTTCCCCACCTCATTACTGAAGAACTCGAAAGCATTGACATCAACATAAAAAATAAACTTTACGGTTGGGCAAATAAGAACGGCCGCGCACTTGAGTTTACTACGTTGGAGGAAAAATTTGAAAACGGAAGGCGATTATTTACAATAGGCGCAACCGTTGACGGCGAGCTTATTTCAAAGGCAAAAGGTTTTAATAAAAAAGATGCGAGCCAGATAGCAGCACAACTGGCAGTAGAAAAGCTTGGACTGTAAAGATGTCTAACGGATACTAATACACGAAGATGAAGAGCATTGGAATTTTAGGAAGTGGAAGCTGGGGAACTGCCCTTGCGAAACTGATGACAGACAGCGGCCGGCGAATAACCTGGTGGAACAGGAGCGAGGCAGCTATCGGGAAGATCATGAGGACCGGGAGAAATCCGCAATATCTTTCCTCCGCTCATTTTGATGTATCGCGATTGTCGCTTAGTACAGATCCTCTGGAAGTATTAAAAGATGCTGAAGTGATCGTTATCGCAATTCCATCGGCATATGTGGAAGAAGTTTTAGAAAAACTTCCCGCAGACAGCTTGAAAGGAAAGAAGGTTATCTCTGCAATAAAGGGAATTTTGCCTTCGCAGAACATGTTGTTGAATGACTATCTTAAAAAGCATTTCAATTTTCCGCTGGAAGATTATTTCGCTGTGATGGGCCCGTGCCATGCGGAGGAAGTTGCGGCAAAAAAATTGTCTTATCTCACTTTCTCCGGAATTGATGAAAAGGGGGCTGAAGAGATGGCTGCTCTTTTTAAAACACCGTATCTGAACACGGTGATCAACAAAGATATTTATGGAGTGCAGTATGCCGCCGTGTTAAAAAATATCTATGCTGTGGGAGCGGGGATAGCTCACGGCCTTGATTACGGCGACAATTTTTTAAGTGTCTTAATTGCCAACAGTGCTGATGAAATGGCCGGAATGTTGCGCAAAGCCGGTATTATAAATGCTGAAGTTGGGTATATAGACCATGGAAAATTTCATTCTAAGGAAACTCACACCAACTATGCGGCTTCAGTATACCTTGGAGATCTTTTAGTGACCTCATATTCCCTTCACAGCCGCAACCGCACCTTTGGGAATATGATCGGTAAAGGATATTCGGTAAAGGCTGCGCAACTTGAAATGAACCAGGTGGCGGAAGGCTATAATGCCAGCCGGTGCATGCACATCCTGAACAGTAAGATAGAGGCTGATATGCCCATCGCCTCTGCAGTGTATAGGATATTATGGGAAAACATGCCTGCCGAAGAAGGTTTTGCGCAAATTGAAAGCGTGTTGGTTTAAGCAAATAGTGAAGCTGCGATTCCGTCTGCAAATAATTTGCCTTCATCAGTAAGCACGAGGCAATTGTTAGTGTTCAACATTTTTCCGCCGGAGATCCATTGTTGCGACTCCTGAAGTAAATTTTCCGTTAGGTTCCTTCCGAATTCCCTTTCGCATCTTTCAATTGAAATGCCTTCAATGGTGCGAATGGATATCATAACGAATTCATTCCATTTTTCTGAAGAGCTGAGTGTTTCCGACACCGCGCAGGGTTCATTGTTTAAAATGTTCTTTGCGTAAAGTGCGTTGTTGTTCAGGTTCCATTTTCGCACATCATTTCCATTGAAGCTATGGGCGGAAGGGCCGAAGCCGTAATAAGGAAGCCCTTTCCAGTAACTGCTGTTGTGCCTGCTTCTAAAGCCGGGGAGAGCAAAATTGCTTATCTCGTAATGTTCATAACCGGCATTTCTTAAATGATCCATCACCATTAAAAACTGCCGGGACTGTTTTTCCGAACTAACGTTTTCGGATAAACGTTTTTTAATCTGATGGTCCAGAATGGTCTTTGGCTCCACGGTAAGGGCGTAACATGAAATGTGGGGCACTTTTTTGCCAACGATCACCTCAATATTTTTTATCAGTTCATCGTCACTCAACAGGGGCGAACCATATATGAGATCAACGGAAAAATTTTCGAATCCGGCAGCTGAAATGTCATCAATGCATTGAAGTGCCTGCTGCGAATTATGCGCCCTGTTCATCCACTGCAATTCCTGTTCGTTAAAACTTTGTATACCCACGCTCAAGCGGTTTATACCAGTTTCCCTCCATGCTTTTAATTTTTGCGGGTTGATATCGTCAGGGTTTGCTTCAAGAGTGATCTCGGCTTCGGGGCTGATGTGGAAACGGTTTACAGCCTCCATAAGTGTTACCAGTTCAGCATCTTCAAGAATACTTGGAGTGCCTCCTCCGAAATAAATGGTTTGGATCAAGGTATCTTTTTCTGCCAAAATAGCTGCCCCCGTAATTTCATGCACAATGGCATCCAAAACGAGTTTTTTTTGAGTAAGCGTGGTGGAAAAGTGGAAGTTGCAGTAGCTGCAACTCTTTTTGCAGAAAGGGATATGTATGTAAATGCCCGCCAAAATGTTAGTTTTACAAAATTATTACCCAAGTGCCACATGCCTGCCTCAAATCTGTTAAAGCTGCTGCTGTTGATGTTTTTCGGAGGCCTGGTCAATTCTGCATCCGGGCAGGATACCTTGGAAGTTCCTTTTCTGCAGCACCATTTTGTGGACAAAGATACCTCCTTTCGCCCAGGCGATTTAAAATGGGAAAGCAGGTTTACATCCAGGGAACAACTAAATGATTATCTGGCAAAACTTCCTGCCGCACTTCAAATGCGTGGCTATCCGCTTGCTTCCGTAGATAGTTCATGGGTTATTGATTCAACTGTGCACGTGAAGATTTTTGCAGGCCCCGAATATAAATTTATCTCTCTGAAGCCTTCCGGAATCGGCGATGATGCACTGGCTGCGGCCGGATTTAGAAGCAGGAATTTTCAGAACAAGCCCCTCAACATTTCACAAATTTCTCAATTGCAGGCTAAGTTATTACAGTACTACGACAGAGTTGGCTATCCCTTTGCCCGGGTGTATCTCGATAGTGTGGTTGTTACTAACGGTAATATGTATGCGCTTTTGAAATCGGAAACATTGTTACTGTATCATATTGACAGTATCCGGGTTTTCGGCAAGGTGAAATTGAAAAAACATTTTCTCAATCAATACCTGGGAATATCAGACAGAAGTTTATACAACGGGGAACAACTTAATCAGGTCGATAAAAAAATATCTGCCCTTCCTTTTGTAAAAGCTTCCCAGCCTTCCGAAATTACAATGCTCGGCAGCGGTGCACTGCTCGACCTCTATCTTGAACCTCGCAAAAACAGCCAGGCCAGCGTACTGCTGGGATTTTTACCTGATGCTTCGCGAGACGGAAAACTATTATTGACCGGAGATGTACTCATTGATCTGAAGAACGCACTTGGCAATGGGGAGAACATACTTTTTAAATGGCAGCAACTTCAAAAAAGTTCACCAAGATTAAATCTGGGTTTCACCCTTCCGTACATATTCCGATCAAAATTTGGTATTGATTTTTTGTTTGACCTGTATAAAAAAGATTCAAGTTACCTGCAGGTTAATGGGCAACTAGGGCTTGTGTACGCTGCATCCGCCAATCAAACTGGGAAGGTGATCATGCAATGGCAGAGTACCGGAATATTACAGGGTGGGATAGATACAAATGCGGTGAAACAAAATCGAAAATTGCCTGATATAATGGATATAAGCGCTGTGAACGCAGGGCTGCAGTATGAATTTAATTCGACTGATTATCGTTTTAACCCCAGGAAAGGATGGGAGGGGAATTTTATAACCACGGTTGGCGTTAAGAAAACTCGAAGAAGCGCTGATATTATTTCGATCAAGGATCCGGGTTTCGATTACTCTACTTTATACGACAGCATCCAGGAAAAAGGTTACCAGTTGCGCGCGAAGATTCAGTTGGCCAGGTTTTTTCCGATCTCAAAACAATCAACATTCAAATGGTCAGTTAATAGCGGTGCATATTTCAGTAAAAATATTTTTCGAAATGATCTCTTCCAGATCGGGGGTTTCCGGACCTTGAGGGGTTTCGATGAAGAAGCGATATTTACTGATAAATACCTGATCAATACCGCGGAGTTCCGCTACCTGATCGGCGTTAATTCATATCTTTTTATGTTTGCCGACATGGCATGGGCAAAGAATACGGTCAGTAATTTGAATAACCGTTTTTTCGGAGCAGGCCTCGGTCTGGTGTTTGAAACCAAACTGGGTTTATTGAATGTTGGCTATGCTGCGGGAAAAAGGAATGACATTCCTTTTAATTTGCGGGAGGGTTCCAAACTTCATTTTGGCTACACAAATTATTTTTAAACAGGTACTATTATTTTGAAACTGCTTTTGTTTTTGATGATCCTTGTTTCCGTGAATGGAGCCGTGGCACAAACCACAGACTCCTTGCCATCTCTGGATACAACATCACAGACGTTCCAACAAAACCGTGATACCCTGCTTTCCGGAGATAGCCTTTTTTCTGCCGATTCAGCGGCCATTCCTGCCGGCGGTTCTGTTCTTAAAAAATTACTTTCGGATAATTACCTTATCAACGATTCGATTTCTGCGGTTTCTTACAGAGCATTGCCACGGAAACAAACTGGCGATGAATTTGATTTTTACTATCTCCTCGCTCTTTTCATATTCGCAGGAATTCTTCGCGCAGTTTATCCCAGGTACTTCGCCAATATGTTTCGCGTATTTTTCAATACTTCCTTACGCCAGGGCCAGCTAACCGACCAGTTGTTGCAGGCCAGGCTGTCATCAATGCTCTTTAATCTTTTCTTTGTATTCAGCACAGGATTTTTTATTTATCAATTCCTTCAATTTTCCGGTGTGATATCCCCCGGCGTGGATGCAAGAATATTGCTGATGATAACTGCAGCACTAACGGTTATGTATAGTGGTAAATACATTGTTTTAAAATTTACGGGCTGGCTAAGCGGTTTCAGCAAGGAAGCAGAAACATATGTTTTCATTGTGTTTCTTGTGAACAAAATACTTGGAATTGTCCTTTTGCCTCTTTCTTTCGTACTTGCTTTTTCGAGTAACAAAATAGCCACAGTTGTAGCTGTGCTTTCGCTGATGGTAATTCTAGTACTGTTCCTGTTGAGATTTTTCAGGTCTTATGGTATACTGCAGCACCGCGTTCAGGTAAACCGCTTTCATTTTTTTCTTTACATAATTGGAGTGGAGATTTTGCCTCTTCTGCTCATTTACCGGGCATCGGTAAATATATTGTTGGAGAATGCTTAATTTTGCACTAATTCGGAGAGTTAAGTATGGCCAAACAAGTAGGAAAAAAAACATCTGCTAACCAGCAACAGATCAAGAGAATACTTATAACCCAGCCCAAGCCGGAAGGCTCAAGATCGCCATTCTTTGATCTTGCAGCGAAGTATAATCTTACGATCGATTTTCATCCCTTCATTGTGGTGGACAGTATCCCTGCGAAGGATTTCCGCAAACAGAAAATAGACATTTCCGCATTTACCGCCGTGATATTCACCAGCAGAAATGCTATCGATCATTTTTTCCGTATTTGCGAAGAAATGAAAGTGACCGTTTCCCAAGACACCAAGTATTTCTGTATCACGGAAGCTGTAGCGCTTTATTTGCAAAAGTTTATCCTTTACCGAAAGCGTAAAGTTTTTTATGGCGCAGACGGGTCTAACAAAAGCTTATTTGATGTGATAAATAAGCATAAGGACAACGAAAAATTCCTTTATCCCTGTTCTGAAAATTTTGATAGTGAGATCACGAACTGGCTTCGCAATCATAACTGCGAGTATGCCACACCGGTATTGTACCAGATCATAAGCAATGATATCAGAGAGGTAATGTCTAATTCGTACGACATGATTTGTTTCTTCACTCCCGGCGGCGTGCGCAGCCTCTTGGAAAACTTCCCGGATTATAAGCAAAACGGAACCACACTCGGGGCTTTCGGTGCCAATACTTTTAAGGCGGCTGAGGATGCAGGTTTACGTTTGGATGTGAAGGCGCCGCTGCCGCAAACGCCCAGTATGGTGAGTGCGATTGAGAAGTATATTCTTTCGTTGAAGAAAAAATAAAAGGATAAGGCAAAGGGTTTGCAGAGGCATCAGAGAATGATGTTTGTGTCTGATTTCTTAAGATGGTTGCTTAGGAGAGATGGTGCTGATTTTTATTTTGGGGATTTTTAAAAGAAACTTTTCAATCAGCAACAACCTCGGGCTGTTTAGCTTCCCGATGCTCCATTCAAGCCGCGTTTCGCTGAAATTCAGGACGTTTCCCGACTACCATCCATCTAATCAGGCTATGCCAAATGAGCTTTTTATTGTTCCGATGACAAAACTTGAAGCTGTATTCGTCCAAATAGTTTTGTTGGTATTTAACCGAGCAGTGATGATGAACTCCCGTTAACCCACTTTTGAAATTCCAGGCAATAATATTTTTCGCCTCATCCACATATTTTCCTGCAACGAGATGGCAGGGATTGAGTGTACTCTCATCGGGCTTTATCGCTTTACAATGTATGTAACTTGCCCTACCGCATTTCCTTGTTTGTTTTAGTAAAATATTGACTTTTTGAAGGCCGTTTAAGTTTTTCCCCCGGTGTGTAACTATTATGCTGTCTACAGGGCAATTCCCTGCAACTTTTTCCTTTTCCATGTGAGCTGAAACCCAATCTCCCATTGTTTTTCGAATTTTATGAGCAAAGTAGAGGGCAGTCTTGGGATTCACTCCCACAACCTCTGCAAGATTTCTCGATGACACGCTTTTTAAGAGCGCTACTTCATGATAGGCAAGAAAAAATGCTTTTAATAAGCTGAATTGGATCTTGTGAAAAGCAGTGTGTGCAGTAACTGACTCATCATAATTACAATTTCTGCATCTTACATGAAACCTGGTTCTGCCAGGCCAGCTTTTTTCGTTCCCGCAACGGCGGCAACAGAACCCTGCTTTCCATTTTATATTATACAGGTATTGTTTGCAATGTTCTTCTGTTTTAAACGTTTTGATAAAATCGGATAAGTTCATTCCCTGAAACATGATTAATCGTTTTTAGAGTACCAAATTCTAAAACTTTTTGCTCCCTGTCAATCCCCCGTTTTGGTGCTTTACGAGGTAAGGATGGAACATCGGATTGTTGGTTTTTAGATCCGCAGGAAAAATATCTCGTCAGTATTTGGTATATACTTCAAATACCTTCTCTTCATCCCCCTCAACATTATTCCCTATTTTTAACCACACCATTCCAAACTGCTATGCTTCCTAACTGCACCACAAAATTTCTCCTGGTCATCCTTTTCTCCACACTCACCCAATCCTCCTTCTCCCAAAACATCATATACGTTTCACAATCCGGCGCGGGAAATATGGACGGCTCCAACTGGACAAATGCACTGAAAGGTGATGACCTTAGAGCCACTATATGGACGGCCCCCGCTAACACCTCATTTTGGATAGCCGGAGGAACCTACAAGCCTCATACTTCATCAAAAGATTCTTCATTCTACATATATAACAGGCGCATCGATCTCTATGGCGGTTTCGCCGGCACGGAAACCTCCATCTCCGAACGGAACATTTCCGGTAACCCGACTGTTTTAAGCGGCGCAGTTCATCCATCGGACTCCTCCCTTTACAGTGATGTGGTTATCCGGTATCAAAATGCGGATAGCGCCATCCTGGATGGCTTTATAATTCGGGATGCGCACGGAAGAACCGCACTTCTCAACCAAAGCCAGATGTATGAAACCGCACAGAGCCGTGTATTCGTGCGAAACTCCGTTTTTAAAAACAACAAATCAATCTACAATTCTCAGGCAGCCGCTTTCATAAATCCAATGGCAGGCCATGCCATGTTTCATTTCTTTAATTGTGATTTCACTGAAAATTATAATGGCGCAGTAGGTATTCGCCACGGAACGGAATACTTTGCTAATCGCAGTACCATTGTGGCAGACAGCTGCAGGTTTTATAACAACATCGGCAACGTAGTTGTACTTAATGGAGCCAGCAGAACGAATAATTCAGCAAGCATAAATTTGAACCGCTGCGAGTTCAAAGGGAATTCTGAAATTCAAACCGGCGCCATCATCATGTTTGCACCAGCTATCTACTTGGGCCAAACAGTTCCCGAAGGTGTGGTGTCACTTGATCTGGACTCTTGTTATTTCGGCGACAACAATGTGTCAACCACCGTCTATTATTTCCCTAACATGGCTGATAGCAGCCGTTTCCTTATGAACAACTGCGTAATAGACAGCAACGGTTATTCAAATCCTTCCTTGCCTTACGGCCACGGAAATACTGCGGTGATAATGGCAAGCAGAACCAGAACAAATAAAAATTACATTCTTAATACACGTATCAATAACAGCAGTTCCTACTATCATCCTGCACAAAGCACCACAGTTGCAATCTCGGCCGAGCAGCGGGGTACCGACAGTACCTTTATTTACAATGTGCTTTTCAATAACTGCCAGAACATGAACACCAACATTGCTCACCAGGCATTCAACGGGCGCAGATCAGCAGTGTTTCTTGTCAACTCCACGCTGTTCAAAAGCGAGGCATCCACTTTAAGAGGCTGGCGAATGATATTGAATGAAGGCATCAATACTACAGGTACCGGGGCTGTTACGCATTTTTATATTCAGAACAGCATCATTTGGCCTTCCACAAAACACTGGGGATCGATCAGCGTTCCCAAACAACTGATAAATAACTCAGTGAATTATTCAGAGCCCGGAACCACCCGAACCTTCATTCAAAATTCCATCATCAACACTTTTGCAGATGGAGGTTCATTAACCGGTATGGGTGAAGACCTTGGTGGCAATATTTTACAGGAGCCTATTTTTAAAGATTCTCTTGCAGGCAATTTTGCTCTTATATGCAGTACGGGAATCGATCAGGGAAGTGATGCACTATATAACACTTCGCTCGGTGGCATGGTAGACCTAAACCAAAGAAACCGCTTCAACGGCACCATTGATATTGGTGCGTTTGAACATTATCCGGATTCAGTAGTGGTAAACATCAGCGGTCCTGTAACAATTTGTAGCGGTCAGCCGGCCACATTCAACGCGGCTGCAGAAAAGGGAGGAACCGATCCCGTTTATCAATGGTTCATCAACGGAACCCAAAGCGGCACGGGTAGTGCATTCTCTCCTGCATCATTAAATAATAATGATGTAGTCAGCGTGATCGTAACCAGTAGCCAAAGATGTATCGAAAAAGAAAAAGACACCGCTTCAATTCAGATAACTGTTTTACCTCCGGGTGCAACACCAACATTAAGCATATCATCCACAACCTTGCCTGCATGCGCGGGAAGTGAAATTGTATTTACGGCAAGTACAAACCTTCAGTTGCCGGTTTATCAATGGTCGGTCAATGGAATTAACGCGGGCACAAACTCAAATGTTTTTAATAGCAATTCATTGCAGGATGGTGACAAGGTGAGCCTCACCGTTTCAGGAAATTATCCCTCCTGCGGCGGAACAAATCCTGTGCAACTGAATTCAGATACGATAACCATCACGCTTACCACGCCTGAAGTTCCGACAATACAAATAACAGCAACCCCTGCAGGCAATGAGCTGCCCTTCAGCATTACCGTTAGCAATCCTTTGCCGGGATGGATCTACACACTTTACAGGAACAACATCAGCACCCAATTTACCGGGACCGAATTTCACAATCTGCAGGACACCGGGGTGTATGAAGTGAGAGCATCAGGAAGCGGTTGCTACACTTCGAACAATGCGGTGAGCAATACAATTATTAAGAATGCGGTGCAGGATCCAAATGTATTCTCCGGAATAATTTTATATCCCGTTCCTGTCAGAGACGCACTAACGGTTTCCGGCATCACGAGGGATATGAATTTGAAATACTGCAAAATTTTTGACGCAAAGGGAAGACTGATCTTCTTAAAAAATATCGACGGCAACAACGAATTTGTAATAAATGAATTCAGCAACTTCCCGGCGGGCACGTATGTTGTGTGCTTTGATGATAATGCAGGCAAAACGAAAAGTTATAAGGTGATGAAGGGGAGGTAGTAAACTAAAAATGCCATCAAACAAACTCATAAACGAATCAAGCCCCTACCTGCAGCAGCATGCACATAATCCTGTAAACTGGTATCCCTGGGGGGATGAAGCAATTTCGCTCGCGAAGCAATTTGATAAGCCCATCCTGGTCAGCATCGGTTATTCTGCCTGTCACTGGTGCCATGTGATGGAAAGAGAAAGTTTTGAAGATGCCACTGTCGCCGGCTTCATGAACGATAATTTCATCAACATAAAAATTGACCGTGAAGAACGTCCCGATCTTGACCATATATATATGGAGGCTGTGCAGGTGATGACGGGCAGTGGTGGCTGGCCTCTAAATGTTTTTCTTACGCCGCAATTGGAACCATTTTACGGAGGCACGTACTTTCCTCCAAAAAGATCTTTCAGAATGCCTTCGTGGATTGAAGTATTGAGTGGTGTTTCCAATGCATGGCAAAATCAAAGGGATGAATTATTGAAGCAGGCCTCCAATCTTCTTACTCACTTAAAAGGCGGCTCGCTGCTGGATGCGAAGGAAGATCCTGAAAGCGGGGAGGCAGATTTTTTTACGAGCGAAAATGCCGTTACCATAATTAATAACATTCTTAAAACCGCAGATACGGTTGAAGGCGGTTTCGGCAAAGCGCCCAAATTTCCGCAGACATTTTCTATTCAAAACCTGCTTTTTGCAGGAACCTTTTTTAAACGCGGTGATGCCTTACAGCAGGCCCATCTTTCCCTGGAAAAAATGATTGCCGGCGGAATCTACGATCAGCTCGGCGGGGGATTGGCCCGTTATTCAACCGACGCAGAATGGCTGGTGCCGCATTTCGAAAAAATGCTGTACGACAACGCCCTCTTTATCACCGTTTTAAGCGAAGCCTATCAACAAAGCAATGAGCCGGAATATGAAAGAGTGATCCACCAGACTTTCGATTTTCTTCAGCGTGAAATGCGTGATGCATCCGGCGGTTACTATTCTGCCCTCGACGCCGATTCGGAAGGAGAGGAGGGTAAATATTACGTATGGTCCAAAGAAGAGATCGAAAAAGTAATTCCCGCGCACGCAACTGTCATCAACAAATTTTATGGGATTACCGACCATGGTAACTGGGAAGGCAGGAATATTCTTACGCGGAAATACACTCTGAAGGACTTCGCTCAGCAACAGAATATGGACTTTTCTGATTTATCTAACGTATTGGTAGAGGCAAATGCCCAATTGTTGAAAGAACGCAACAAAAGAGTAAGGCCGGGCACAGATGATAAAATTTTACTGGCCTGGAATGCTATGCTTATAACTGCTTATTGTAAAGCTTATGCTGCGCTTGGTGAACATTCGTTCAGGGATGAAGCGCTCCGGCTTTTTGAATTTTGCACAACCTCGTTTGATGACGGGGGAGGCGGCCTTTTGCATACCTATAAGAAAGGCGTGGCGAAAATTTCCGGGAACCTGGAAGATTACGCGACCGTGATTGAAGCCTGCATCGCGCTCCAGGAAGTTACCGGCAATCCTGCCTATCTGGAAAAAGCGACGGCCTGGCTGGAGTTTTCAGTCAAACACTTTTCATCTCCCGGCGGCATGTTTTATTATACCCGTGAATCGGAGCCTAATATCTTGTTTAGAAAAGTAGAAGTATTCGATGCCGCAGTTCCCTCATCTAATGCCCTCATGGCGCATAATATGTTGTACCTCGGAATGATCTGGGACCGGGAGGAATGGACCCGCCGCGCAACACTAAATATCAGGCGGCTTACAAAAAATATTACAGCACATCCCAATTCTTTTGGCGTATGGGCGAAATTAATATTGCATAATGCAAAGGAGGTGGCTCAGGTGGTGGTTTCAGGAGAAGGCTTTAACAATTTGTTGGGAGAAGTTTTGAAAATTTATTTGCCGAATAAAGTTTTACAAAGTAATATTGGAGGCTCAAAATTTCCTTTACTGAGGGGAAAGAGCAATTCAAAAACCATGATCCACATCTGTAAAAACTACATCTGCCTCCCACCAATGAGCCGTGTAGCGGATTATGAAACCTATGTAAAAAACTATATGATCAAATAACTCTACCTGCAATAATTAATTTAAATCATCGTTTAAGTAATTCGGGACTAAGATTTGTAATAAAATTTTACCTTGTCACGAATATTTTTGAAAATGGAAAAAGTTCAGAATTATCATTACATTTGCCCATTACCCTCAAAGTTTAACAAAATGACAAATCGGTTTTTCTATTTGATGGCCGTGCTTGCTGTCTTAACTACCGCGTCGAGCTGTAAAATGCTTAGCGGCAAGAAGAAATCGCGCTCTCTCCCGAACGACGGTCAACTGCATGGGGTTGCTCCCGGTGCCAGATGGAACCTGAAAAAACCGGTGGGGATGGTTTATGTGCCGCAGGGTACTTTTCACATGGGTCCCAGTGATGAAGATGTGAACTACGCTTTCACTGCAAGAAACAAATCTGTTTCAATCAGCGGCTTTTGGATGGATGCCACTGAAATTACCAATAATCAGTACCGCCAGTTCACTAACTGGGTAAGAGATTCTATCGGCGCCAAGCTGATGGGCTTTGTGAAACAGGGTGCCGATGGTAATGAATATGTAGATTGGAAAAAAACCAAGGATATCAAATGGGCTGATAAGGCTACTATCGAAAAGATCGATGCCATCATCGTTACGCCGGACAACAGGATCTTTGGTAAAAAAGAACTTGACGCAAAGAAGATCGTTTACCAGTCTGAAACTTTCGACTATAAAGCCGCAGCGCAAAACAGGGATGTGACTATTCCCCGCTCTGCTTTCATTGTAAAACAACAGATCCCTGTTTATCCTGATTCACTTTGCTGGGTGAGGGATTTCGCCTATTCTTACAATGAGCCAATGGCTAAAAAATACTTTAACCACCCCGCATTTGGAAATTACCCTGTAGTTGGTGTTTCCTGGAAGCAGGCAAATGCTTTCTGCGAGTGGCGCACACATTATTTCAACTCCTTCCTGGAAAGTAAAAAACGTAACCCCGAATCTGATTTCCGTTTGCCTACAGAAGCGCAATGGGAATATGCAGCCCGCGGCGGCCGTTCACAGGCTCAATACCCTTGGGGAGGTCCATACCTTCGTAACAAGAAAGGTTGCCTTCTTGCCAACTTCAAACCGGGCAGAGGTAATTACCCCGAAGATGGCGGTTTTTACACCGTTCGTGCTGATGCATACTGGCCAAACGATTTTGGTTTGTACAACATGGCAGGTAACGTAGCAGAGTGGACATCTTCTCTCTACCATGAAGGTGGTTATGCTTTCCAACACGACATGAACCCGGATATTCGCTGGAATGCGAAAGATTCAGATCCTCCACGTATGAAGCGTAAAGTGCTTCGCGGCGGAAGCTGGAAAGATGTTGGGTTCTTCCTCCAAACTTCTACTCGTAGCTATGAATACCAGGATACTGCTAAATCGTACATCGGTTTCCGCAGTGTGATCGATTTACCTGCTTCAACCTCAAGGAAACGCTGATAAGAAAAATTTTAAATTGATTTACTGTAAATAATTGGATAACTCGCCCTGAAATGGAATGGGCGGGTTATCTACTAACTTTTTATATAACCACTAACAAAATCCACTAAAACTTAAAAAACAACAACACTATGGCTGCTGGTCAATCTCGTCCAATTGATAGAATTCTGAACGTCTTCGTTTCTGCTGCTGCTGTACCCGTACTATTAGGAGCCCTTTTCAAAATCACTCACGCCCCCGGTGCCGATATCTGGCTGAAAGTTGGTTTGTATACTGAGGCTGCCGTGTTCCTTGCTTATGCATTGCTTTACTGGCTTGCACCTCCTCCGGAGCCTGGAATGCCTGTTGCTGCCCCGGCAGAAGGAAATTCAGCGCTGAAAAGCATGGATAAGATGTTGCAGGAAGCAGACATTACACCAACCAGCCTTAAGAGACTGGGCGAAGGTTTCAACAAACTTGGAACAACCGTTAGCGGGATTTCTGATGTAAGCGATGTAGTTAAATCTACCAGCGACTTCTCAACAAAAACTAAAGAGGCAACTAATGCTATTAGTACTATGGCAACTGCTTTCTCAAGCAGCGCACAAACTATGGCATCATTCAACAATGCTTCTGAAAGTGCAAAAGGTTTCCACGAGCAGGTTCAGGTGTTAACCAAAAACCTTGGCTCTTTGAATACTATTTATGAACTGGAATTGAAAGAAAGCAACAACCACCTGAAGGCACTGAACAGCTTCTACGGTAAAATGGCAGAAGCTAGCCAGGCTATGATGAGCAGTGTGGATGATGCTAACCGTGCGAAAGAACAAATCGGTAACCTGGCAACCAACTTAGGTAAATTGAATGCCGTTTACGGAAATATGCTCACTGCAATGCAGGGAAGATAATTTCGAAAACAAACCGATTTAGAGAACAACATTCCATAAAACATTTAATATCCATTTTATATGGCTTTACCTAAAGAGCCCCGGCAGAAGATGATCAACCTGATGTACCTGGTACTCACGGCTCTGCTGGCGCTGAACGTATCGGCAGAAGTTATCGACGCGTTCAAAACGGTTGATGCGAGTCTTATAGCATCAAATAAAAACATAGATGTTTCAAACAATACGCTTTTCAAGTCTTTTGCTGCTAAAAAAGCTGAGGCAGCAACAAGGGAAAAAGCAGAGCAATGGGGTGCTATAGCCGATAAGGCAAAAGCACAGTCAGATGCTTTAGTAAGCCACCTTGAAGCGTTAAAAAAACAGATGAAAGAGGGTTCAGGCCTGAAGATTGTAGAAGGCAAGGAAGAATACAAACTTGACGACCTTAACACTTCTTCAAGGCTGATGGATACGGAAAAGAAAGGAGCTGATCTTGACAAAAAGCTGAAAGATTACAAGAATGCAATGCTAAACCTGCATCCTGAAATCAAAGCTGCTTTTCAAAACTCCTTTCCTGTTGATATCACAGAACCAAATAAGGACAATGTTACCGCGAGTTTCCGCATGATGCCTACGGTAGCAGCCATTACCTTGTTAAGTAAGTATCAAAACAATGTGAAGAACGCGGAAAACCAAATTGTAACCTTTGCTCACAACAAGATTGGTGAGGTTGCGGTTCGCTTCGATAAAACCGGAGTATTGGTTGGCCAGAGTTCAAACTACGTGATGCCCGGCCAGGAGATTGTTATCACTGCAGGTATCGGAGCTTACAGCTCTGCAGCACAACCTCAAATTTCCATAGCCGGAGCTAACGTTCCTGTGGTTGATGGCCAGGCAGTTTACAAAACCACAGCTTCGGGCGGTGGAAATCGTAAAGTTCCTGTAACGGTTCGTTACAGAGACCAGGACGGTAACGAAAAAGTTGAAACAAAAGACGTGGAGTACACTGTAGGTACCCCGGGCGGTGCTGCGGTGATGCTTGATAAGATGAACGTGTTCTACATTGGCGTAGATAACCCGGTAACTATCGGTTCTCCTACAGGTTGGGATAAAACTACGGTTTCCATGAGCGGTGGTACCATTACCGGTAGCAACGATAAGAGAATCGTAAGGGTTTCTTCTCCGGGTAAGGCTTCTATCACGGTTAACGCCGATAAGAAAGCCGCCACTTTTGATTTCAGGGTGAAAAGGATCCCTGATCCGATCTTTAAAGTGGGCCCCGGCGGAACAAGGATGCCTTCGGTTACTTTCAAAAATCAGCAGTTCTGCCGTGCAGATCTTGAGAACTTTGACTTTGACCTAAGGTACAACGTAACCAGTGCCACTGTTTATTTTTCAGGTGCCGGTTTCAACAACGTGGCTACTGCCTCTATAAGCGGCAACAGCCTTGCGCCTTTGGCACAATATATGGCCCGATGCCAGCCCGGTACTTCCATCACCTTTGATAATGTGAAGGTGTCCGGTCCTGATGGTGCTCGCACTATTCAGGGTGTTGGTATCATCTTATACTAATATTTATGAAAACAACTATTGTCATGCAGCGTATTTTGAAAGTTTTATTTCTGGTGGTGGTGATGCTCGGAATCTCCGATTTCGTGCACGCACAGGCAAAAAAGCGTACGGCTAAAAAACGTACGACTGCCAGGAAAACTACTTCAGCAAAAACAAAGGCCAGCATTCAGCCTACTACCGCAACCATTGATACAGTGGCAACTGCGGCTGCCCCGGCTGTGGTGAATGATAGCCTCCCGATCAGGGAAGTGAAAAAGTCGCTCCGTAATGATTATGGAGTGGATTATTCAACCCTGGAAGTAAAAGACCGCACTCCATTGCCTTATGAGCATTTGCGCGCAGATGATGCCGTTTATCGCCACAGGATCTGGAGAGAGATCGATACAAGGGAGAAGATCAACCATACGTTTAACTATGCGGCTGATGAAGACAATGGTAACCAGCGTTTCATTTCTATTTTGATGAAAGCCATCCAGGACAGTGCGGTAACGGTTTTCAGCAGTGTGGATGACCGTTTCACCACCCCGATGACGAAAGGCGAAGTGGCCAAGGTGATCGGCGGCGATCCTATTGATGTACCTATTTTCGATTCACTGGGTAACCAAACCGGCGTAAAAACCATGACCCCGGAAGTTAACCTAGATTCATTCTATAAGTTCAGGATCAAGGAAGAAGTGATCTTTGATAAAGAAAGTTCACGTCTCTTCTGGAGAATACTTGGAATTGCCCCGGTTAAAAACGTGATCACTACAATGGGTATCAACGTGGGTGAGGCTGAATTGTTCTGGGTTTATTATCCTGATATGCGCCCTGTATTTTCAAGGTACGATGTGTACAATGGAAAGAACTATGGCGGCCGCATGAGCTGGGAGGAATTGTTTGAAGGAAGAATGTTTTATGGAAGGATAATTAAAAGTTCCATTGACAATCCGAAAGACATGTACATTAAAAACTACAAAGGTCTTGCTGAGAACGGTATCCTGCAATTGCTGGAAGGAGAAAACATCAAAGAAAAAGTATTTAACTACGAGCAGGATCTATGGCAATATTAAAAAATGCCACCCTGTTGTTCTTATAAAAAAAAATGCTCTTCGTTTCGGAGAGCATTTTTTTTAGTTGATAGTTGATAGTCCGTATCGGAACTACTAACTAGGAACTTCGCTTAAGTCCTTCCCACACCAACTTTGCCTTAGCTGTTCCTAATTTCTTTTCCAGCGTTTCAAAACTTTGTTCGCGGATATTTTTGACTGAACGAAATTCCTGAAGCAGTACATCGGCTGTTTGTTTACCGATGCCCTTAATTGTTTCCAGTTCATTTACAAAGGTGCCCTTGCTTCTTTTTTGCCGATGGAAGGTGATACCGAAGCGATGTACCTCATCACGAATTCGCCGTATTAGTTTGAGGCTTTCGCTTCCCCACGGCAGTTGCAGCGATTTTGAATCTCCCGGGAAGAACAGTTCCTCCTGGTTCTTTGCCAAACCAACCACGCTCATTTTGCCTCGCAGGCCAAGTTCATCAATACTTTCAAGCGCTGCATTAAGTTGGCCCTTTCCTCCATCAATGATAACTAACTGTGGCAGAGGTTTGCTTTCATCCAACAGCCTTTTGTATCTTCTTCCAACAACCTCTTTCATTGAAGCGAAGTCATTGATGCCTTCCACGGTTTTTATATTGTAATGGCGATAGTCTTTCTTGCTCGGTTCACCATTCTTAAAACACACCATGGCTGCAACCGGGTAGCTTCCCTGGAAATTCGAATTGTCGAAACACTCAATATGTTCCGGTAGCACCGGCAGGTGAAGGTCTTCCTGCAATTTCCTGAGAATTTCAGCTTTTTCAGAATCGGCCTTGTCTTCCAGCTTCAAAATTTTCCTTGCATGCAGTTCCTGCTGAAAGTAGTTCACATTTTTCAGGGAAAGGTCCATCAACTTCTTCCTGTCTCCGCTTCGTGGTACCGTTACCGTTAGTTCGTCTCCCGGGAAATCAATATCGAAAGGAACGAATATGGTGTTCGCCTCGCTATTGAATTTCTCTCTTATCTGCGCAATGGCGAAGGCGAGGACTTCTTCACGGGTTTCTTCCAGTTTCTTTTCCAGCGTTAGCGTATGGGTTTGATAGATCGTTCCATTATTTACGCCCAGATAGTTCACGTAGGCGATATCACCTTCTTCTAAAATTGAAAACACATCCACGGTGCCGGTTTTTGTATTCACCACTTCACTCTTCTCCCGGTATGCCTGCAGGTGCTGAATTTTAGATTGAAATTGTGCCGCTTTTTCAAATTCCAGGTTAGCTACATGCTCTTTCATCTGTTGTTTGAAATATTGCATCACCGGTGCGAGATTGCCTTTTAAAAGATGTACAAGCCTTTCAATCCCCTGCTGGTAATCCTGCTCTGTTTGATAGGCCTCGCAAGGGCCTTTGCAATTTCCTAAATGATATTCCAGGCAAACCTTGAATTTCTTTTTGTTGATGTTATTCTGAGTGAGGTTGAGTTTGCAGGTCCGCAGGGGGATGTTTTGCTTAATGATTTCCAGCAACTCACGTACACGCCCAACCGAAGTATAGGGCCCAAGATACCTCGATCCGTCATTGATCTTTCTCCGTGTGAAGAATACGCGGGGGAAGGGTTCGTTTTTAATTACAATGTAGGGATAGGTTTTATCGTCCTTTAAGTTGATGTTGAAGAGGGGCTGAAATTCCTTAATCAGGGAGTTCTCCAGCAAAAAAGCATCCTGCTCTGAATTTACAATGGTAAACTCAATACGGTGAATGCGGTTAACAAGTTCCAGCGTTTTATAGCTCGTGAACGTTTTTGAAAAATAGCTGCTTACCCTTTTTCGGAGATGTTTGGCCTTTCCCACATAGATCAATTCGTTCTGCGCATTGAAATATTTGTAAACGCCCGGTTGAACCGGAATCGTAGGAGCTATGGATGAAAATTCTTTTTGTGTCACTCGTCAAAATCCCATTTAATCACTGTTTCTTTTTCTACAACCGCCGTGCCCGCATTGTCTTTTATCTGTACGATCTTCCCTGCTGAATCGGCAAGCCAGTACAACTGCAATTGTTTGTTGTCAGGTAATTTCTTCACCATAAATATACTGGACACGCGTTCGGTAAATGGATCAACATAAACCGTCCAGCGTTGCAGATCCAGCGTGTCGGGCAGTTGTTTTGCGGGCTCATAGGTCCAGGTATACGAACCAACACTGTTGTCGAGGAATTTTGATTCTGAAAAGAATGCCTTAAGGTTGGCAGTATCAATAACAGGTGAAAGGAATTGGCGAAACACAGTATCCAGAAACTCTATCTTCAGCCAGGAAGAATCGCTCCGGTTGTTTTGAGTGATGATCTGCAGCGGATTCACTGCACTATGTTTAATATCATTTATTTGCCCGCGGATGTAAGTGGTAACGGGAAAATAATTCTCTTCCTGCTTTGGTTCACTAACAATGGCCGCTGCGCTTGCAGGCTCCGTTTTCTTTGAACCGCAACCCGTTAACCCAATAAATAATAAAATGCCTCCTATAAACTTCATCTCACAAAATTAAAAAAAGATGTCTTCCTGTGAAGGAAGACATCCGCTATACTATCTATGTTCAGATTAAAAAGAAGTGGTTATGCCAAGTTTTAACCCGATGTTATATAATTTTTCATCGTAAGTGTATTTCTCATCGTATGATGACAGCAACTGGTAACGGAACTGGGGTCCGGCATTTAACGTAACACCGCTTCCCACCTTATACGATACAAAGGTTTCAATTCCGCCATTCATGTTGAATCTCCTCAGCATTGTAGGGTCTGAAATATAATTCTTCCTGTCTGCTGAAATGAGGAAAGCATTTCCTCCCGTTACAAATGTGGGCTGAATAGTAGCGCCCGCAAACCATTGCATCCTGCTGTTTCCCGCCAGCCTGAAGTCAGCACCCACAGGCACTGAAAACTGGTAAGTGTTGTTATTCAGGTTCTGCACTTCACCATTTGGCTGTGTGGAGAGAGTGGTCATGCGCGATTGAAGCACCGGTTGCGGATCATTGACCAATAAGTTGGCTATGCTGGGATGGTGCAGGGGATAGGCATTGATGTGGTAGTTGGTATAGTTAACCTGTATACCGGCCTTGATACGCATGAAGCCCGAAAGGTTATAGAGCACGTTTGCACCGGTTTCAATGTTCACCGCAGCGGAATGGGAGAGGGCGGGCTCTTCATCGGCCGTATTGGCCAGCATTGAAGCTGCAGGGTTTACCGGAACATAGTCTGTATTCTTGCTCAGCGAGCGGAAGCCCACGGAAGGCGTTGCGTAAAATTGGTAGGCGAAAGATCCTTTCTTTTTCTTTTTTCGCGTCGTTTCTTCCTCAATTGAAATTTCTTCTTCAACCGTAGTGTTTATCTCTTTCGCACCATCATTATCCGGCCGTGATTCCGAAACATTGTTCATCGCAATGAGTCGTGCAAGTTTTTCTTCATTCTCTTCGCGCGTTCTCAATTCTCTCTCTCCAACCTGGCCGGTCAGCTTCAGGTTAAATTCATCATCTTCATTTACGGCATTCAAATTTCCGCGGAGAAAGGAAAGCGGATTTTCATCAGAAATTAAACTTTCTACATTGATATCATACCGCAAGCTGTTGGCAGAAATTTGTTGATCCTCGCGCGACCTCTCACCCTGATTCGCCAATGCCGATGCAGGAATATTTCTTCCTGAAGGCATTTCCTCAAGTATGAATGGATTTGCCGGATTCGCATCTTGGTTGGCCGCTATCGTCACGCCCTTATTGGTATTATTTACGCCAATGAACATCAGCGATGAAACAAGAAGTAGAAGCACCGCCAGCGATGGCCATTTTCTGGATGGGTGAATGTCGTTATAGATACTATGCCAAACCTTCCTCGAAGGGTACATGCGGAAATCATCCACAGTTTCCTTGAGGAACTGTTCGAAGTTATCGTTGTAAATTCTCTTTTCCATTATTCACAAAAAGCGGTTTAGTTATAGGTAAGCATGTATTCTACCTGGCTGCGGCGGCGCCGTAACCGGGTGAAGACATTGGTTTTGGTATAATGTGTTTTTTAACAAGAATATCTTCCAGCATGGCCTTCGCCCTCGTGTACTGGCTACGGCTTGTGCTCTCCTCAATTTCCAGCATGTGGGCGATCTCGCGGTGAGAAAATCCCTCTATCGCATAAAGATTCAGCACAGTGCGATAGCCTAGCGGCAACAAGCGGATACATTCAACCACCTGCTTTGCCTGCATGATGCTGGGAATATAATCTTCCCGTATGTGCATGCTGTTCGCGTGGATCAGGTCAACGCTCTCACTGAATTTCTTATTCTTCTTAAGGTGATTAATGCAGGTATGCACAATGATCCGCCGTATCCAACCTTCAAGGGCACCCTCATTTCTGAATTGGTGCAATTGAGTGAACACTTTAATGAAACCCTCCTGCAGCATATCTTCTGCATCCTCCCGGTTACGGCCAAACCGATAGCACACGCCAAGCATGCGTGGGCTAAATCGATTATACAACGCCTCCTGCGCGGCAGCATTGTGTTTAATACTTCCGGCAAGCATTTGCTCTTCGGTCATAAATAGTAAGGTTTAGGCCTTATAAATATAGACAATTTCGCGTTTTGAACCGCTGCATAGGGTTTTTCGCCGTTTAAAATATGACGGGCGGTAAAAACTTATGGCTTAATCTGCGCTTCAGCCCAGGCAATGAGTGTTTGCCTTTCCTGTGCGCTTAACCGTGCCCCGGGATGCGTATACGTGTAAGATTTCAATGGCATTTCTTTATCGCGGACCATTTCAGCCGTTTCTTCCCATTTTTTCTGCTGCTTTTTGGCTGTATAATTTCCGAATTCCGAAAAATTGAGTTCCTTTTTGCCCTCGATCACATGGTCGCCCATCCACCATGCAACAGGTTGAATGCGTGAATACCAGGGATATTTTGTGTTGTTGCTATGGCAGTCCATGCAGGCTTCGTCTAAGATCTTGTTCACCGCCGGCGGTATTTCAACCATTTTAGAAATGTGCGCTTCAGAGATCTCAGGGCTCACATTTTTTGCAGGCCGTGGCATGAACTGTAGCAATAAGAAGGCCACCAGAATTATGATGCCGGCCCATTTCAACACTTTTCTCATCCCATTAAATTAATACATTTCCTGTCATTTCCAAAGGCAGGGGCAAATTCATGAGGGATAGAATTGTGGGCGCAATATCGCCCAGTTTACCGTTTTTCAGTTCGCCGTGCTTTTCATTGGAAACCAGGAACAGTGGAACGGGGTTTACGGTATGGGCGGTGTTCGGGCTGCCGTCAGGGTTTATTTCATAATCCGCATTGCCGTGGTCGGCCGTTACCAGTAGAGTATAGTTTTTGGCAAGCGCGGCCTTCACCACCTGCTGCACACATTTGTCCACCGTCTCCACGGCGGCCACCACACTGTTCCAAACCCCTGTATGGCCCACCATATCGGCGTTGGCAAAGTTCAGGCAGATAAAATCAAAATCGTTTTCCTCGATTTGTTTTACCACGGCAGCCGTAAGTTCCGGTGCGCTCATTTCAGGCTTAAGATCGTATGTGGCCACCTTTGGCGATGGGATCATTATTCTTTTCTCACCTTCGAATGGAACTTCCCGCCCTCCGCTGAAAAAGAAACTGACATGTGGATATTTTTCGGTTTCGGCTATGCGTAACTGTGACTTTCCGTTTTTCATCAACACTTCGCCCAGCGTATTGCTCAGGTCATCCTGGTTAAAAAAGCAATTAACGTTGCGATAGGTTTCGTCATACTGGGTCATGGTATTGTAATTCAACCTGAGAGGGTTCATTCCAAAATCAGGCAGCGGGTGCTGGGTAAGCACTTCAGTGATCTCCCGGCAACGGTCTGTACGGAAGTTAAAACAGATCACCACATCCTCATCTTTCAGGTTTACTGAAGGAAGATGCCCGTTTATCATTGGCATCAGAAACTCATCGGTCACATCTCTGTCGTAACTATTTTGTATGGATTCAGGAAAGTTATAGGTGATCTCGCCTTTCCCGTGGGCAAGGCAGTCGTAGGCTTTCTTTACACGCTCCCACCGTTTGTCGCGGTCCATCGCATAATAGCGGCCAATCACCGTGGCCAGTTTGCCAGTGCTGAGGTTGATGTGATGCTGTAATTCATTTATAAAAGTAAGCCCGCTCTTTGGGTCGGTGTCCCTGCCGTCCGTAAAGGCATGAACAAGCACATCGGTAAGGCCATGATCGGCTGCAATGTTCAGCAAGGCCTTTAAATGATTAATGTGAGAATGAACGCCGCCATCGCTTACAAGCCCCATCAGGTGTAAGGTTTTATTTTTATCTTTCGCCGCGTTTAACGCGTTCAGCAATACCGGGTTAATGGCCAGCTCACCATCTCTTATCGCCACATTTATTCGCTGCAGTTCCTGATAAACGATCCGCCCTGCCCCGAGATTAAGATGGCCGACCTCGCTGTTTCCCATTTGGCCGTCAGGCAATCCCACCGCTTCTCCGCAGGTAACCAGGGTTGAATTTGGATAGAGGCTATACAGGCTGTCTACGAAAGGCGTATCCGCAGCCAGTATCGCGTCGCTTGCCGGTACTTTACCAATTCCCCAACCATCCATTATAATTAAAATTATTTTCCTACTTTCCATGCTGCAAACTTAGTTGTTTGAATTCAAGGCTTTACGATGATGCGGATTTTATTAACATGAAGTTGTAAACAGAACCGTGGCTTGGCAGGTTTTTTGACAATTCGCGTGTAGGTTTTCTAAATCTGATATAAATGAAAAAAATGTTTACCTTTTTTGCACTGGCGGCAGTGATGTCTTCCTTTACCACAATGGTTGGGATGGACGATGTGGTTGCGGCATTGAAGAAAGGAAATGCATCCCAGGTTGCCCGATATTTTGATAATACCGTAGAAATTACCCTGCCGGAGAAAAGTAACAGTTACAGCCGCACTCAGGCCGAGACTATTCTCAGGGATTTCTTTCGTACAAAGGCTGTGAAAGGTTTTGATGTGATCCACATGGGAGATAATGGCGGAACGCAATACTGTATTGGCACCTTGTTCACTTCCACGGCCACCTACCGCACCACGCTTTTCATGAAACAAAAGGCCAATAAGCAGGCACTCCAGGAGATCAGGTTTGAGAATCGGTAATTTCTGATTTGATAATTTGATGATTTGGAAATTTGATAATTGTTTCACTGTCTAAGCATTTTTTTTACGCATCTACATTGTGCACGCCAATAAATCGATCGTTTCTTTTATCGTCCTAAATCCTTAGGGTAGCAAAGCATGAAAACCCTGCCAAAACATATTATCTAAAGACTACCGACTGCAGACTACCGACTATCTCCGTAGCTTTGTTTCATGAATTTCAATGAACGTTTAGAAGAACTTGTTACATCGGCCCTGGCGGAAGATATTGGCGAAGGCGACCATTCAACGCTATGCTGCATACCACCGCAAACGAAGGGAAGTGCCGTTTTGAAAATAAAACAGGATGGAGTACTTGCAGGGGTAAAAGTGGCGGAATTCATTTTTAATTTTCTTGAGCCTTCCTCCGTTTTTTCAGTCCAAAAAAATGATGGAGAGAAGATGACGGCCGGCGATATAGCCTTCACGGTGGAATCTTCCGTGCACACCATTCTGAAAGCGGAAAGGCTTGTTCTCAACATCATGCAGAGAATGAGTGGTATTGCCACGCTTACTCATTCGTACACCGAAAAACTGAATGGATACCGGTCCAAATTGCTGGATACACGTAAAACCACTCCAAACTTCCGCCTGCTTGAAAAAGAAGCCGTGAAGATCGGCGGCGGACATAATCACCGTTTTGGATTGTTTGACATGATCATGCTAAAAGATAACCACATTGATTATGCCGGCGGAATTGAGCCCGCGATAGAAAAGGCCGCTGCTTACATTCAGCAACACCCGCGTCTTAAAATAGAAATTGAAACCCGCAACCTTGAAGAGGTGAAACGCGTAATGGCTGCCGGTAAAGTGCACCGGATCATGCTTGATAATTTTTCACCGGAACAGATAAAGGAAGCTTTACAAGTAATTAACGGCCGCTATGAAACCGAAGCCAGCGGCGGAATTACAATTGATAACATACAGGCTTACGCAGAAACTGGGGTTGACTTTATATCAAGCGGCTCCATCATTCACCAGGCAAAGAGTTTAGACCTCAGTTTAAAAGCAAAAATCATTTCTTAAAAATGGCGAAGAAAACTTTTTCATCAGGACTGGTTTATTCTACCGATAAAAATTTAATGAAGGAAGAGCCTGAAGAGATCGGTGAACCCGTTCAGCCTGCATCTCAAAAATTGCTGGTGCTTCTTGATAAAAAACAGCGCGCAGGAAAAGTAGTCACACTTGTTGAAGGCTTTGAGGGCCCGGGGATAGAAGCGCTTGGAAAACAATTGAAAAATGCGTGCGGCACCGGAGGGTCCGTGAAAGATGGTCAGATAATTATTCAGGGCGATAACCGTGAAAAGATTCTTCAATGGCTTTTGAAGAACGGTTACACAGCATCGAAAAAGAAATGAAGTAGAAATTAAAAAGTTTAAAAACTCTCGGCATTAAAGAAATCCTTCGTGAACCTCCGTACCTCCGTGGATCTCCGTGCCCTTTATTTTTGAAAAGAGGTTGCGCAAAGGCTACCAAATACAACTGAAAAACTTTCGGCATTGCTTTATTCCTCTGTGAAATTCCTGAAAATCGCATCTTTAGAAAAAAGTTTAATTTAGTCTGAAATTCCTGCCTATGGTTTCTCAAATTTCAAGCGGCGTAACGGTTACCGTTGAAACCTATTATCAATCTGAATACAGTAACCCGCAACACAATGAGTTCATGTTTGCATACAGGATAACCCTGCATAACAGCAATGAATTCGCGGTGAAGTTGCTTACCCGGCACTGGTACATTTATGACAGTAATGGAAGTGTTCGGGAGGTGGAAGGAGAGGGAGTTGTGGGTGTACAGCCTGTTATATCTCCGGGCCAAACCTACCAATACGTGAGCGGATGCAACCTTAGGTCAGAAATAGGTAGAATGCATGGCACATATCTTTTTGAACAAGTGCCCGGAGGGAAAAAATTTGAAGTGATAATCCCTTCATTTCAAATGATGGTTCCCTTCAAACAAAATTAAATCGCAGTCCGTTATACAAACCCCCGCGCTAAGGCTTGTACTTTGCTGTTTTAAAAATTTCTTCAGCGTTAGTTTCCATTAATTGCTGCGGTGTGGTTTCCTTATTCTTATTCATGTACTCTTTCACGATCTGCCATCCTGCAAAGGAACCGATATTACCGGGAGAAGCTTCACCGAGCTCCATTGTTTTCGGGCCTTCGCCAACATAATTCTTATTTACGTTATAATCGGTGGATTGTAAAAGGCTTCCCTGTATAAAAAGGTCCCAGATGATCCTTTCCCGCTCATAGCTTTCTTTTAGCTGCTTTTCGGTATAGCCGATCAGCAGGTATTCGTCAACGTTAGGAAGCAGCTTTTGCATAACAAATAGTTTTTTCCCGCTTTCCACCATTTGTATCACTAAAGATTTTTCATCTGACGGATCGGGATACATATCCAGTAAAATATTCTTCGCCAGGTTCACGGGAATCGTTGCCGGAACAAATCTTTGCGAGATATATTCAGGATAGGTTTCCAGGGTATAAGCAGATTTGTAAAGCGAATAATCGCTGCCTAAATGATGATGCAGACCAACGATCGCGGTATTCTCATCAAGAATATCTCCGTATCCGTCAACAGGGCCGATGTAGGTTATCAGCTTTTTTGGAACAGGGTAGGAAGGAAAATAATGTTTTACTAATTGAAGCGTGTACACAATATCTTTCTCCACCTTTGAGAAATCATTGAAAACCTTCAGGCTTGTATCATACACAGGCCTGTATGCCGTGAGAAAAGAACGAATGTAATTTGATGCGGTGTCCCCTCCCCACCTTGGATCAACATTTAAAATGGTCGAGAAGAAATTTGGTGCAAAGCGTGGATAATCCTGCATCAATTTTGATATACCTGCTTCTATATTGGTACTGTCAATTGCAAAAAAGTCCTTTTCAAAACGCTTTGTGTCAAGCTCTATCTTTATGTGAGAAACATCAGGCGCTGCAGGGCCATCACAGGAAAGCATGAAACAGGCGGCTATCAAACAAAAGAAAATGCGCATAAGTGAATAAATTAACTTTACTTCTTACTTGAAAGGGTAAAGATATTTCAACAAGTTAGTATGAAGATTTTTTTAGCACAACAGAATTATCACATCGGAAATTTCGAATCGAATACTTCAAAAATAATTTCAGCGATTAATAAGGCTAAAGATGCCGGGGGAGATCTGATCGTGTTCAGTGAACTGAGTGTTTGCGGTTATCCTCCGCGCGACTTTTTATATTTTGATGATTTCATAGAGAAGTGTATTGATGCCGTCAGCCGCATCGCCGTTCATGCCAACGGGATCGCCGTTTTGGTTGGTGCACCTTCACGAAACAATGTGATCCAGGGAAAAGATCTTTTTAATTCTGCCTACTTTCTTGAAGAGGGTGAAATAAAGAATGTAATTCATAAAACTTGTTTGCCCACTTACGATGTGTTTGATGAAGACCGTTATTTTGAACCTGCAACAGGTTGGGAAGTGATTCCATTCAAAGGGAAAAAGCTCGCCGTTACCATTTGTGAAGATATTTGGAATCTCGGAAACAACCCGTTGTACAGATATTGTCCGATGGATATGTTGATGCACCAGCAGCCGGATGTGATGATCAATCTATCCGCATCTCCATACGATTATACCCATGATGAAGACAGGAAGGCCGCAGTTAAGGCAAATGTATTGAAGTATGGTTTGCCGATGTTTTATTGTAATGGTGTAGGAAGCCAGACCGAGATCGTTTTTGATGGAACATCCCTGGTGTTCGACAAGGATGCAAATCTTTGTGGGCGGATGAAAAGTTTTGAGGAAGACCTCGCATGCTTTGAATTGCTGGATGAGGGCAGGATCAACGGACCGATAATTGAACAGTCAACCCACATCAGGAACGAAGAACTGAATCCTGAAACATTTGAGCCCTCACTTCATATCGACACTGTTTATTCTGCCCTCGTAATGGGCATTCGCGATTATTTTGAAAAAATGGGTTTTACAAAAGCCATTGTGGGAAGCAGCGGCGGAATTGATTCAGCGGTGACTATTGCGCTCGCCGTTGCAGCCCTGGGAAAGGAAAACGTTTTTGCCGTACTGATGCCATCAGAATATTCCACATCACATTCGGTTACGGATGCGGAGAAGCTAAGTACCACTTTAGAAAATCCTTACCACACTATTCCGATAAAGAATATTTACGACGCATTCTTAACTGAACTTTCCCCTTTGTTTAAAGATCTTCCTTTCAGCGTGGCGGAAGAAAATATACAAAGCCGCACGCGTGGTAATTTACTGATGGCCATCGCGAATAAATTCAACTACATTTTATTGAATACTTCCAACAAAAGCGAATTGTCTACCGGCTACGGCACATTATACGGCGATATGGCGGGCGGCCTTGCCGTGCTGGGCGATTGTTATAAGCAACAGGTTTACGAACTCGCGCGTTATATAAACCGCAACGGGGAGATCATTCCCACGCACATCATTCAAAAGCCGCCGAGCGCTGAACTGCGGCCGGGACAGAAAGACAGCGACAGTCTCCCGGATTATGCGGTTCTTGATCAAATATTATATCGCTACATAGAGAGAACTCAGAGCCCGGCAGATATCAAAAATGCGGCCTTCGATGAAAAACTTGTTGACCGTGTGCTTAGTTTGGTGAACCGGAATGAATACAAACGAAACCAGTTTTGCCCCATCATCAGGATCTCTCCGAAAGCATTTGGCGTGGGCCGCAGGGTGCCGATCGTGGCTCGTTATTTATAATTGGTACCGCCTTTCCATTAAATCAAAACAAAGGCATTGCGCATATGCGTTCCAGTTATACCCTTATTTCTTCCCGCGCGTTTCCTGCCGGTTTAAGAGTAGGGTGTGAAATTCTGCTGTAATTCATTATATTTGAATGAATTCGATTTCTAATTACGAACAATGGACTTTTTATACAATGCCGCCGTAGTGTGGTTTATCGCGGGATTCATCTTTTTCATTCTTGAATTTGCCCTGCCCGGGCTGATCCTGTTCTTCTTTGCGGTAGGAGCCTGGCTCACTGCACTTGTGTGTATGTTTTTTGATATTTCTATTGATGCCCAATTGATCGTTTTTGGCATAAGTTCAATTATTACTCTTCTGCTGTTCCGGAAGGGCGTAAAAAGGATCTTATACTCCAGGAAACAAAGCAGTGAAATTGAAGATGAATTTATCGGCAAAACAGGAAGGGCTGAAACTTATATTGGTCCCGGCAGAAAAGGGAAGGTCGACTTTAAAGGCACATCATGGGACGCTAAGTCGGACGACAGTATCGATGCCGGCGAGGAAGTGATGATCGTAGGCAACGATAGCATTTTATTAATAGTTAAATCAACCAAAACAGCATTATGAACCCAACAACCATCATACTTTTTTTATTAGTCGTTTTTATTCTTATTGCCTTTCTTTCCACGTTTAAGGTGGTGCCGCAGCGCTCGGTTTATATCGTGGAAAGGCTTGGAAAATACAGCCGCACGCTCGATGCAGGGTTTCATATACTGATACCGTTTATCGATAAGATCGCCTATAAACAAAATTTGAAAGAGCAGGCAATAGATGTGGCATCGCAGATATGTATCACAAAAGATAACATCGCAGTGGAAGTAGATGGTATTCTTTACCTGCAGGTTATCGATCCGCAAAAGGCATCCTATGGTATCGACAATTACCGTTTCGCGGTGATACAGATCTCTCAAACAACCATGAGAAGTGTGATCGGAAAAATGGAGCTTGATAAAACCTTTGAGGAAAGGGAAACTGTAAACGCGACCATCGTGGAGGCGGTTGACAAGGCGAGCGGGCCATGGGGAATTAAGGTTTCGCGCTATGAAGTGAAAAATATTTCTCCGCCGCAAAGTATTAAAGATGCGATGGAAAAGCAGATGAGGGCCGAGCGTGAAAAACGTGCGCTTATCGCGGAATCAGAAGGTGATAAGCAGGCTAAGATCAATCGTGCCGAAGGTGATAAGGCCGAAGCGATCGCAAGGTCGGAAGGTGAAAAAACGCGCCGCATAAATGAAGCAGCAGGTAAGGCCGCGGAAATTGAACTCGTAGCTGTGGCAACCGCGAAAGGAATTACCGAAATTGCTCAATCCATAAATGCAGAAGGCGGCATGAGTGCGGTGAATCTACGGATAGCCGAACAATATTTGGTGGAATTCGGGAAGCTTGCTAAGGTGAACAATACCATGATCGTTCCTGCTGATCTTTCCGATATAGCGGGTGTGATAACAAGCATAACTTCAGTTTTAAATAAAACCAATGCCCAACTTCCGGGAATGGTTAAATAATATACTGTAAACTAGTTTTTTTGAGCCTTCGTATACCGGAGGCTTTTTTCATTGGCGATGCCCTGCCTTCCTTTTCTAAGTGCTTGTTAAACTTCGAGTTGTTATGCGCATGGCAGTGTTTTTGTTAGAGATAGCCGTAATTTGCAATACACAGAAATTTAGAATTTATGCTACAAACTGCAGACGATATCCGCTTACTGAACGAGAAAATTCAGCAGTCCTCCGGTTTTGTGAGCCGCATCAACAACGAGCTTAACAAGGTGATCGTCGGGCAACAAAATATGATAGAAAGATTGGTTATCGGATTGTTAAGCAACGGGCATGTGTTGCTGGAAGGTGTGCCGGGCCTGGCGAAGACGCTTTCTATCAAATCTCTTGCGCAGTCTGTACATGCCGAATTCAGCCGCATTCAGTTTACACCCGACCTTTTGCCTGCCGACGTGATCGGAACAATGATCTACAACCAGGGAAAGAATGAATTCTATGTTCGCAAGGGGCCGATATTTTCAAACTTCATCTTGGCAGATGAGATCAACCGGGCTCCTGCAAAAGTGCAAAGTGCTTTACTGGAGGCCATGCAGGAAAGGCAGGTTACAATTGGAGATACAACTTACAAACTTCCTGAGCCTTTCCTGGTGCTGGCCACGCAAAACCCGATAGAGCAGGAAGGAACTTATCCGCTACCTGAGGCGCAGGTTGACCGTTTCATGCTTAAAGTGGTTGTGGGTTATCCTTCAAAATCGGAAGAACAGCTTATCATTCGTCAGAATACGGTTGGCGCTGTTGGCCCGGCAATAGCCGCCGTAGCCTCAACATCTGAAATACTGGGTGCGAAAGAACTTGTTCGTCAGGTATATCTTGATGAGAAGGTGGAAGATTATATTTTAAACATTGTGTTTGCCACCCGTTTTCCGGATAAATACAATCTTCCCAAACTAAAGGCGCTCATTGGTTTCGGCGGGTCTCCACGTGCAAGTATTAATCTGGCATTGGCGGCGAAGGCGCATGCCTACCTTAACCAAAGAGGATATGTGGTTCCTGAAGATGTGCGGGCAATTTGCCACGATGTGATGCGGCACAGGATCGGGCTTACCTATGAGGCAGAAGCGGAGAATGTGAATGTAGAGATGATATTGAACGAGATTTTGAAAACGGTGAATGTTCCATAAATTATGTTGGCCACCACGGAAGACATATTGAAAAAAGTTCGTGAGCTTGAAATTAAAAGCAAGAAGATCACAGCACATCTTTTTACAGGTGAGTATCACTCTGCTTTTAAAGGAAAGGGTATGCACTTCCGCGAGGTGAGGGATTATGCTCCGGGCGACGATACCCGGTTTATCGACTGGAACGTAAGTGCCCGGTTCAATCACACTTTCACCAAGGTATTTGAAGAGGAGCGTGAACTTACCGTAATGTTACTCGTTGATACGAGTGCAAGTAATTTGTTCGGCACAACGGGAACGCGTAAACGCGATATGATCAATGAAATGTCGGCTGTGCTTGCCTTTAGTGCGATTGCGAACAATGATAAAGTAGGCGCAGTTTTTTTCAGCAGCGGTGTTGAGCTATACATTCCGCCGAAAAAGGGAAGGCAACATGCATTGTACATTGTACGTGAATTGCTCACCATGCAGCCAAAGGGCTATGGAACCAATATTGATGAAGCGATCAGGTATTTTAACCGGAACATTAAGCAAAAGAGCATCGCCTTTATTCTGAGTGATTTCCTGGGAACGGGCTTCGATAATGACCTTAAAGTGATAGGCAAGAAGCATGATGTGATCGGCATTAAGGTGTATGATAAAATGGATATGAACCTCCCTGATGTGGGATCGGTTGAAATGGTGGATGCCGAAACCGGCACTTACAAATGGGTTGATACATCAAGCGCCAACGTACGGTATAATTACCAGCAGTTCTTTTTAAAACATTCCGAACAAAGCAAGGTGTGGTTTCGCAAAGCGGGAGCCGACCTTTTGCATGTGCGCACAGATAATGATTATGTGAAAATCTTACAACAGTTTTTCCTGAACCGGAAATGATGATAAATAAGCTTCTAGTTTTTATTTTCTTGTTATTTTCTGCGTGCTTTTCGCAATTATTGCGTGCGCAAAAAGTAGAGGTTTCCGTTAACCGGAATAACATTCTTATTGGTGAGCAGATCGAGTATGGATTGAAAGTGCAGGTTCCTTCAAACGGGTATAAAGTTCATTTTGCGATACCCGATTCTATTCCGCATTTTGACATAATTAAAAGGGGAGAAATAGTGACGCTACCCGGCGAGCCTCCCGCGCTTGAGCAGGTGATCACCTTCACCAGCTTTGATTCCGGGAGTTGGGTCTTTCCTGCCATACCGGTGCTGGTTACCGATGGACGACGCAAAATGAATCTTGCCTCATCTACCGTACTTGTGCAGGTTGGTTATTCGCCTGAAGACACCACCGGAATTTATGATATAAGGCCTGTGAGAAAAGTTAGTGTTGCCGATAATTTTTGGTATTACATCGCGGCCGCAATTCTCATTGCCCTGCTGCTTGCCTGGTTGGTTTACCGGTATATCAGGAAAAGGCGTAATCGCCCGAAACCTGTATTTGACGCGGCCTTATCTCCCGCGGAAGAGGCATTGGCGGAGTTTGATAAACTTGAAAAAGATCCGCCGCCGGCAAAGGAACTGCATTCACGCGCTGCATTGATCTTTAAAAAATTCATCAGCAGGAAGTGGCAGGTTGACGTATTGAATCAAACTTCCGGGGAGCTATTATTGCAGCTCAATTCAAAATACGCTGATGCCACAATAGCGGGAAAGGTAGCAGATCCGCTTCGTTTAGGCGATGCCGTTAAGTATGCTAAATACAACCCGGGTAGCCAGGCTCATCTGAATGCAATTCAGCAATGGAAGGAAGCAGTGTTGAGTATTGATAAATCGCATTTTAAAATTTAGGGATTTGCTTTTCGAGTACTTTCAAAATATCACTTTTCAGCAGCCTCTGTTTTTTGGATTGTTCGCGCTGTTGCCCCTGCTAACTTTTCTTTATTTAAAAGAAACAAAGAAAGGGGGAGCGGCGATACGTATGTCTACCATCTCTATGAGAGGCCTGGGTTCATTCAAAGCTTCCACACGTCATCTTCCATTCATTCTTCGTTTGCTTGCATTGAGTTGCATCATTGTTGCGCTTGCAAGGCCGCAAACCCGGAACGATGATCAGCATGCGGAAGGAGAGGGTATCGACATTGTGCTTTGTATTGATGTAAGCGGGAGTATGACCGCACGAGACTTTCACCCAAACAGGCTTGAAGCGGCAAAAGCGGTTGCAATGGATTTTGTGCAAAGAAGGCCAACAGACAGGATCGGGCTGGTGATATTTTCAGGAGAGAGTTTCACGCTTTGCCCGATCACAACAGATCATGCGATTTTGCTTTCGGCCATCAAAGGAATACGTAATGGTTTGCTGGAGGATGGAACCGCGATCGGCTCGGGACTAAGCACCAGTGTTGACCGCTTGCGTGAAAGCAAATCTCCATCTAAGGTGGTATTGTTGCTTACAGACGGTATCAACAACGGAGGATTGATCGACCCTAACACTGCGAAGGAGATCGCTAAAACATTCGGCATAAAAGTATATACCATCGGGGTTGGCTCTGACGGCTATGCGCCGCAACCTGTTAACACTCCGCTCGGCGTAGTGATCCAAAACGAAAAGGTGAATATTGATGAAAAGCTTATGACTTCTATCGCCACCGAAACGGGCGGAAGATATTTTCGGGCGAAAGACAACCAGGGATTAAATGACATTTACGCCACCATTGATCAGCTTGAGAAAACAAAAGTGGAAATAATAAAAACGATACGGTATCGTGAAAAGTACTTTCCTTTTGCATGGGCGGCTTTCGGATTTTTATTGCTCGAGCTTTTGTTGCGCTATACTCTGTACCGCAAGTTTCCATAAGGTGTTAAACTATTCAATACTTTCGTTTCATGCAGGCATTGGTATATAAATCGACCGGAAACTGGTACCAGGTAAAAGCTGAAGGTGGACAAACTTTTAAAGCGAGATTGAAAGGCCGGTTCAAAATAGATGGGATCACTTCCACAAATCCTATTGCAGTAGGGGATGTGGTTGATGTGGATGCAGGCGAGGGTGAAGAGAATGTTGTAATAACGGCCATTCATACACGAAAGAATTACATCAACAGGGTCTCGCCGCATAATCGAAACATGCATCATATTGTGGCCGCGAATCTCGATCAATCGCTCTTATTCGCCACTCTTGTTGATCCTAAAACTTCTCTTGGCTTTATTGACAGGTTCCTTGTGGTTTCCGAAGCGTATCATGTTCCGGCGATAATCGTGTTCAACAAGATAGACCTGTATAAAAAGAAGGAGCATGAGAAACTGGAATGGGCAACGGACTTGTACAGGGAAATTGGCTACACCGTGATTCATACCAGTGTAGAAACCGGTGAGGGAATGCAGGAGATCCGCGCTCTGCTTGAGAATAAGACCACCCTGCTCAGCGGTCATTCGGGCGTGGGAAAATCAACTTTCATTAATTACCTGTTTCCCGGGCTTGGAATTAAAACGCAGGACGTTAGTGAATGGAGCGGAAAAGGACTACATACCACCACCTTTGCAGAAATGTATGACATCGAACCTGCAGGTAAAATCATTGATACACCCGGTATAAGGGAGATGGGTCTGGTGGATATTTCACGTAAGGAACTTTCGCATTATTTTCCTGAAATGCGTGAACTGTTAAATGACTGCCGCTTCAACAATTGCATGCACACCAATGAAAGCGGCTGTGCAGTAAAAATGGCCGTGGGCAAGAAAGTGCATGAGGAGCGTTATATCAGCTATTTGAAAATTCTGGATACGATGGAGGATAAGAGTTATTAGGTGCAAGGTGCAAGATGCATGGTGCAAGGTAAAGGTGCAGGATAAGAGGTTCAAGGTTCAGGGTACTAGTTGGAATTTTTTGGTTGAGAGCCTGAAATTGCTGATTTAGCGATCAATCGTTCCAACCATTCCAACCACCCAACCACCCAACCAAC
>JAFAGR010000006.1 GCA_023422565.1 Bacteroidota bacterium
AACCCAAAACCCATAACCCATAACCCATAACCCATAACCCCATGCACTTTCACACTAACTTCGCTTCATGGAAAATTCAGTAAATCAGTCTGCGGTTAGGTTTGTTGATTATGAATCTAAATACCGCGATGCTTTCAGGAGCCTGAATGAGCAATGGATATCTCAATATTTCAAGATGGAGGAATGGGATTACAAAGCATTGGATAATCCGAAGGAATATATTTTGCAAAAAGGCGGGGCTATAATCGTGGCCTTGTATGAAGATAAACCTGTGGGCGTTTGCGCATTAATTAAGATAAATGACCCTGTGTATGATTTCGAACTGGCTAAGATGGCCGTTTCTCCCACTATGCGGGGAAAGCACATTGGACAGATGCTGGGTGAAGCGACGATTGAAAAAGCAAAGGAATTAGGCTGCAAGATGCTTTACCTGGAAAGCAATACTTCTTTGAAACCGGCGATCAGTCTTTACGAAAAACTGGGTTTCAAAAGAGTGTACGGAAGGGTGAGTCCATATGAAAGGAGCGATATACAAATGGAGATGGAGTTGTAGCGCATGGTGCAGGAAGGTTTTGTATTTTGAGTATGGGCAGAAGGCAAAAGTCAAAATTCAAAAGAACCTTGGTTGTTCACGCATTGAAAGTAAAAATTCCAAAGGCCTTGTACCATGTAGCATGTACCCTCAAGGCACGGCGTTTCACGCAAAGGCGCAAAAAAATCATAAGGCGCAAAGTCTCACATCTCAAATCTCACTTCTCACAAGCCAAGGTGCAGGCGACTGGGAAAAGTCAAAAGTAAAAATTTAAAAGGCATGTAGTTTGTCGCTTGCCGCCTGATGCTCTAATCTCCTATATCTTACATCTCATATCCCACATCTCATATCTCATTTCTCAGGCCTGTTGCAGCAACTCCGCATAGTGTTGATGAATTTCTTCGTCAGGTGTAATTACATCATGATCGCAATATCCATCAACGGTGATGTTTATCGATGCAATTATTTTTCTCATGTCACCTAGAATTTCTCGATCTTAAACATCTTCTGTATCACATCCGTTTTCCGGAATTCAAATTCTGGTCTGCCTTTTTTATCTTTTTTTGTTTCATGAAATGTAATGAAGCCAAAGCAGGGGAAGAAAGTGTCGAAGACGCGGTGGTTGTAACAAAAGCTAAAACTTAGTTCAGGCGTGAAAGGGAAGCTTCCTGGCATAGAGGATAATAACATTGGAAAAGCCGTTGCGTATTTCTCTACATAAAAATCGGTGGACTTTTTCTCTCCGAATTTATTCAGCAATAATAAAGAATAAGCCCAACCCACCTGGCCAATCGGCGCCTCGGTGAAATTGTCAAGGTTGCCCCAGTGGAAGCCTTCGGTAAAGGTTTCGAAGAACTTTTTAAACAATCCGAACCGCTCATTATTGTCAATCAATTTTATCGCTGCAGATGAAACGGTTACTTTGCCGCTATCAATTTCGATAAAACCCGCAAGTTCTGAAATTGTCCGCGCCAGGCTGATGGATTCGCTGTCATCCTCTCGTAGCAAGTTTTTTATACCGGAATCTATCATCTGCTCCGGAATGAATTTTTTCTCATAAAGCTCCACAACCACTTTCCTGGGGAGCGCCCCGCCCTTGGTAAGCTTGATATACTTCTCACGCTGTACGATCTTCAGCAATTCTTCCGCGATGCGGAAAAGTGGCACCTTATCCAACGTTTCATCCGGCACATTCTTCCGAAACTGTATTGGCGATCCTTCACCAAAGGTGTCAAATAAAAGTGTCTGCATCTGGTTGGGAGTTAAGCCTGAAAACTCCTCCAGCGGCGTGTTGTTGTGTAATATTATTTCCGTTTCTATTTCGCGCGGATCCATGTTATGATAGTGTAAGGTGTAAATATACGAAACCCGAAAGGGCGTGGAGGGGAAAAAAAGGGGAGGATTACTACGGTTTAGGAATTACGGTGTACGATCCACGATGTACGACTGACAACTACAAACTACAAACTACGAACTACGAACTACCAACTGCTATCTTTGCACAATGAACAACAACAATATTCAGCTTGTGGAATGCCCGCGCGATGCAATGCAGGGCTGGCCACATTTTATTGAGACGAGTAAGAAGGTGCAATATCTTAATAAATTGCTTGATGTGGGATTTGATACGCTTGACTTTGGGAGTTTCGTTTCTCCAAAGGCCATTCCCCAGATGGCAGACACGAAGGAAGTATTGGCGCAACTAGATCTCACCCGCACTAAAACAAAATTACTTGCCATCGTAGCAAATGTGCGTGGAGCAGAAGAAGCCGCGACATTTGAAAAGGTAGATTACCTCGGCTTTCCTTTTTCGATTTCGGAAACTTTCCAGCAGAGGAATACTAATTCTTCAATAGCAGATTCTTTCATAACGGTTAAGACTATACGAGATCTGTGTGTAATGAATAACAAGCAACTGGTAGTTTACCTTTCCATGGGTTTTGGTAACCCTTACGGTGACGCATACTCGCCAAAGACGGTAACGGACTGGGCCGGAAGGATGGAGGAGGAGGGTATCTCGATAATATCCGTTGCCGACACGGTGGGGCTGGCTACACCCGAGGAAGTTTATAATGTTATGAATGAAGTGATACCGGCATTTGCAGATACAGAAATTGGCGTCCATTTGCATTCAACACCACATCATCGTGCAGACAAACTGGATGCTGCTTTGAAAGCAGGGTGTACTCGTTTTGATTCTGCCATCAAAGGAATCGGTGGATGCCCGATGGCCGGCGATGCGCTGGTTGGTAATATGGATACGGAAGTGATGGTCGCCCACTTTCGGAGTAAGGGTATCGATACCCGGCTTAATGAATCTGCTTTAAAAAATGCATCTCTGGCCGCATCTGAAATTTTCATTTGATTTTCTTTCCTGATTTCCCCTTTTGTTTAGCGGAATTTCAACAGCGCATCCAAAATGGTGGTGCAATGTTTATAAATACCTGCCCGGGTATTTTTTTTATGAAATCTAAAATATATATTAGATTTTTACAATCTATCCGTTTCGAACAATTGTGCTTTACCCCTTGTGATCCGGGAAAAATGCAGGGTTTTGCCCGTCTGAAATTCAGCGCCGGCAGGCTTATGCAATCATTAATCCTTTATTACACGTAAATCACATGGTATGAAACAGATTCTCACCCTTTTCGCAGCGGTATTTTCCCTTTTCACTTTTGGACAATCTTCACAACCTGAATCGCAGTGGTGGATAGCTAATAATGATGTAACCTCTGTGGTCAGGCAGGGCAACACAGTTTATTTGGGAGGGTTCTTCGATTACATAGGCCCGATAGAACCTTTTGGAACCGCGGCAGATAAGGTGACCGGTGTTCCCAACTTCAATTTTATTAATCCGAACGGTGTTGTGTATGCCGCTGTTTCTGATGGAAGCGGCGGTTGGTACATCGGCGGGGAATTCACGCAGTTAGGAAACGCTACCCGCAATCGCCTGGCGCGTATTAATGCAGATGGAAGTCTGAATGCATGGAACCCCACGGCGAACAATACGGTTTATGCGCTTGAAGTGAATGGCGGCATAGTGTATGCAGGCGGATTGTTCTCGTCAGCAGGAGGACAATCACGGAGCAGGATAGCCGCTCTTGATGCCACCACCGGAGCCGCAACCTCCTGGAATCCGGGAGCCAATTCCACAGTGTTCGCTCTCGAATACCAATCGGGGGTTGTTTACGCAGGAGGCAATTTCACCATTGTTAACGCACAGGCGCGCAACCGTCTAGTGGCGATTGATGCTTCCACGGCCATTCCCACTGCATGGAACCCCGGCGCAAACAACACCGTAAGAACCCTCTGTTTTTCATCCAATAGAATTTATGCGGGAGGAGATTTTACCAACCTTGGCGGATCAACCCGAAATTACTTGGCGGCAGTCAATACCCTCACCGGCGTTCTGGAAACCTGGAATCCCAATGCAAATTTTACGGTCAATTCCATCGCTGTCAACGGGGCCACAGTGTATGTTGGCGGCGGATTTACTTCAATTGCGGGAAATCCCAGAAGTAAGATTGCAGCGCTTAATAATACCACCGGAGCCCCGATTGCGTGGGATCCTGGTGCAGACGGAACTGTGCAAACATTGCTGATTGACGGAACACGCATTTATGCAGGAGGAAATTTTAAAACTATCGGCGGGGAAAACCGGAGCAGAATTGCAGTATTGGATATAGCAACCGGGGTGCCGATGTTCTGGCAACCGGAAGCCGGAGATACGGTGAATGCCATAGCTGCAGGCGGCAGTATGGTTTATTATGGTGGAACTTTTCGCAGCACGGGTGGAGAGCGGAGAAATCACATCGCCGCGCTTGATGCTACAACCGGTGAACTTACTGCCTGGAACCCTGACATAGACAGTTGGGTGTGGGCACTGGCTATAGCGGGCGGAAAATTGTATGCCACGGGCACCTTTACTGAAGTAGGTGCTGACCCCCGGTCGGGTATAGCCGCAATCGATATGACTACCGGGTTGGCAACGTCGTGGAACCCGGGGCTCGGTGGTGGTAATGGAATGGAATTAACTGTTGACGGAGACATGCTTTATGTGGGTGGCACCTTTACCTCCATTAACGCATTATCCAGGGAAAGGCTTGCGGCAGTTGATGTTACAACGGGAACGGTCACTTCGCTTAATACAACTTTTAACGGGCAGGTTTCTTCTATTGTCATAAAAGATGACTTGCTTTACGCGGCAGGAGACTTTTCATTGGTCGGCGGGCAGCCGAGGTTTAAGATCGCCTCGATCGACAAAGTCAGCGGAGCGGTGAGCCCATGGGATCCCAATCCCGATGACCTAATTCACGATATAGTCGTACAGGATAATATCGTTTATGCAGCCGGAATGTTTAACAATATTGGCGGCCAGGCACGATCGCGTGTTGCGGCAATAGAGGCCTCTACCGGACTTGCGACTCCGTGGAACCCCATGGCATTGGGAACGGCATCACGTCTCCAGGTTAGTGGCGGCAAGGTGATTCTTGGCGGGCAATTCACAAGCGTGGGAGGGCAGCCACGGAGCAGGCTTGCGGCAGTTGAACTGGCTACCGGGTTAATATTGCCCTGGAACCCTAATGCGGATGCGAGCGTGATCAGGGCTTTGCATATTGACGGAGACAGGCTTTACGTGGGTGGCGATTTTACAAAATTCAACGGTGCAAGCCGGGAGGCCTTTGCTGTGTTCGATCTGCAGTTGCCCGCTATTACATCTTTTACACCACTAACGGCCGGTGCAGGAGCAACGGTAACCATCACCGGTATCAATTTTACCGGCACCACAGCGGTCACTTTTGGCGGAATCGCTGCGGCTTCCTTTGTTGTAGTAAACGATCAAACGATCAATGCAGTTGTAGGGGGTGGTGCATCAGGAAGTGTAGTGGTGACAACACTTGCCGGTACGGCAACGCTTGGAGGATTCAATTTCTGCGTGCCGCCGGCGGTAATAATAACTCCGGCCGGTAGTACAACTTTTTGCGAAGGCGGCTCAGTGCTCCTTTCCTCATCTTCAGTTTCAGGCAACCAGTGGAACCTTGATGGTGATCCGATTCTTTCAGCTACGGGAGCAGATTATTTGGCAACTGCAGGAGGAACATATACCGTTACTGTTACTGAAGCACCGGGCTGTATTACTACATCCGCTGGTATAGAGGTGGTGGTGAACCCAACTCCCGCCATGCCGGTTATTTCCGGTAATAACACAGTATGTACAGGGGGAACAACTACTATTAATTCTTCAGAAATTTTGGGAGGAAGCTATTCGTGGTTTGAAAACGGTTCCCCGCGTGCAGAAATTACTCAATCCATTGTGGCGGGGGCAGGATCTTTTGAAGTGGTTGTAATTAGTGCGGAAGGATGTAAAAGTGCGCCATCAGCACCCTTCGATATTTTTGAATCCGGAGTTCCTGCTGCGCCTTTTATAGATGGAGTGAAGAACGTATGTCAGTTTGTGGCAACCGGGGAAGAAGTAACCTACACAGTTTTTCCTGATCCCACAGTAACATCATATACCTGGGTTGTGCCTTCAACCGTGGAGATAGTCAGCGGACAAGGTACGGGTACGCTAAAAGTTATTTTCCTCAACGGCTTTATACAAAGCCCTTATAAACAGTTGAGGGTAACCGGAACAACAGCATGCGGAAATACTCCAATGAGTATAAAATACCTGGCTGCGCAATTGCCTGTAACGCCATTACCCATCACGGGGTCAACGAATGTTTGTGATATTGCGGGAACCCCGGCTACCACGGTTTACAGCGTTCCGCTGGTTGCCGGGGCAACAGATTATAATTGGACATTACCCGCCGGAGCATCCGTGGTGAACGATAATGGAAACAGCCTGGAAGTGGCCTTCAGCAATCTATTTGTAACATCATCCATTGCAGTAAATGCAGAGAATGCATGCGGGGTTAGTGGAAACAGGAGCCTGGTGGTGAAAAAAATACTTCCGTCAACGCCGGGTCTTATCAATGGATCTTACAATGTTTGCCTGTTCAAGCCATCACCTTCAAACCCGGCCGGGGTTCCTGCCACATTCAGTGTTACCAGGGCGGCTAATGTTAGTCAATATAATTGGTCAGTATCTCCGGGAGCCAATATTACCAACCACGTTACCGCTGGCCCTGAAGATGTCATTACTGTTGAGTTTACTGCAGGCTTCACAACGGGATCGGTGAGTGTTACCGCTTCAAACAATTGCGGTGTAAGCGCTGCAAGAACTTTGGCCATGGTAAATTATAATCCATCAACGCCGGGGCCGGTAGATGTAGCAGCAACTCAAGGGTGCCCGAACAGAATATATACTTATTCACTTGCGCAGCTTCCCGCAAATGCAACAGAATTGGTATGGACGGTTCCTGCGGGTGGCAACATATTGTTTGGACAAGGTACTGCAAGCATACAAGTAGGTTATGCCGGCGGACCAATAAGCGGTAATGTAACCGCAACTAGCCATAATGGCTGTGCGACCAGCTCTACGCGTTCCATTGCCGTTAAATTGCCAGCTTGTTCTATTATGTCAAAGGAGTACAGGCGTACGTTACAAATGCCCGAAGGTGGGGAAGAAGAGAAGTTAAGCACGGAAGTATATCCGAATCCATCCATATCAGATTTTCGGTTTACGGTAAGAAGTATTTTAAAAGATGAAATTTGGGTAAGGGTGATCGATGTTAACGGTAAGGCACAAACGAAAATGAGAGTCTTTCCTGGGGAAACCAAAACCATTGGTGAAAAATTGAGGCCAGGAATCTATTTCATAGAAGTGACGCAGGGTAAACTTCGCAAAGTGGAAAAGATCGTCAAGTTATGATCTCATGAATCAATCAGAACGTGGTCTTACTTATATATAGTTACATACTTAGGGGACTGTGTTAAAAGACAGTCTCCTAAGTATTTGACAATTGTAAGTGTTAATAATTTAATCAACATAGGCCGAACGAACCCTGCGGGCTCCCGGCTATCCATTAATTTTGCCTGATGCAGTTCAGGGCAGAATTTTTTCCGAAGCCATTTGCGCAGAAGATCAGGCATAGTGATGCTATGATGCTGGTGGGGAGTTGTTTCACCGAACAGGTGGGCAACAAATTATTACACAATAAGTTTAAGGTGCTGCAAAACCCCAACGGTATCCTTTTCAATCCCATCAGCATTTGCCAGTCTATTGAATCATACATTCATAATATACCGGCAAAGAAGGAAGATCTTTTTTACTCGAATGAATTATGGGGAAGCTGGCAACATCATACGCGATTTTCTTCTCCGGATGCGGAGGTCACACTCGCGCGCATTAATGAGGAGCGTAGCCGTGCACATCATTTTCTTCAGCAAAGCGAATGGTTGATGCTTACGCTCGGCTCTGCCTTTGTTTACGAACTGGTCGGTGCCGAGGATAATAATTATGAAAATGTGGTTGCCAACTGCCATAAGGTTCCGACCGATAAGTTTAACAGGCGATTGCTAAAGCAGGAAGAAATAGTTGATCAATTCACGAGACTTCTTGATCTGCTAAAAGAAAGGTTCCCTCACCTGAAGATCATATTTACGATAAGCCCGGTGCGCCATCTTCGCGAAGGATTTATTGAGAACAACCGCAGCAAGGCGGCACTCATAAGCGCGGTTCATGAATTACTGCAGGAAGGGAGGGTATTTTATTTTGCCGCCTATGAGCTGGTGCTGGATGATCTGAGGGATTATCGTTTTTATGCGGAAGACCTGGTGCATCCCAATTATGCGGCCACAAACTATGTATGGGAGAAGTTCATAACGGCCTGTGTAGACGAAGAAGCGCAGGCAATAATGAAGGAGCTATCAGGTATTTTATCTGCCGTAAATCATAAACCTTTTAATCCCGCCTCGGCGCAGCATGCGGCCTTTAAGAAAACGTATTTGGAAAAAGCGCTTAGAATGGCGGAGAAATATGAACATATTGATCTTAGCGGGGAGATCAGGTTTTTAAAAGAACAAAATTAATTTACGATTTGCCTGTAGAGACGCAATGCATTGCGTCTCTACAGGCACCTACGCATTGCGTCTTCTAATGTATCCTGTCTCCCCGAACTTCCATGCTGTTCATTAATTCTTTTTCATAATCCAGCCATTCCTGCCATCTTTTGCGGACAACCTTTTTATCGAGATAATGTTCAGCAAGTGTGATGAAAAGTGTATAATGCCCGGCCTCGCTTTCCATGAAGCGCCGGTAGAACTTTCGCATGTAGGCATCTTCCATGCCTTCACTTAGCCTTTTGAATCGCTCGCAACTGCGGGCTTCTATCAGCGCCATGGTGAGCATTTGGTCGAGAAAACGCTCATCAGGGCTCCCGCCTTTCTTCTGAAATTCCAGCAGCTTATTTACATATACGTCTTTGCGTTGCCTCCCCAGTTTCAGCTTTCTTTTATTGAGTTCAGCGATCACGGCCCGGAAATGTCCCCATTCTTCCGTAACGATCGGGCTCAGTTCTTCCACGAGTTTTTCCTTATCCGGATTTTTCTGAATAAGGGAAATGCAGGTTGTAGCCGCTTTCTGTTCGCACCAGGCGTGATCGGTGAGAATGTCTTCCAAAGAGATCTCGGCGAGGTCCACCCAACGTGGATCGGTGGGAAGTTTAAGGCCGAGGATATTACGGGTGTGTTCGCTTAGGTCGTGCATACTGATATCAAAATTCAAAAGTAACAAGGATGTGCAAATTTGCAGATTTGCAAATACCTATTATATCTCGTCCGCCGAAATTAGTGTTTTCGCCTTATACCGGTAGAAGATTGCGAGCCGTGTTGGGGTGTTTTT
>JAFAGR010000039.1 GCA_023422565.1 Bacteroidota bacterium
GGATTGGGACAGGGCCACGATCGTAGGAAGAAAGACATTCGGAAAAGGCCTGGTGCAGGAGCAATTCAACCTTGGGGATGGAAGCGCACTCCGCTTAACGGTTTCGCGTTACTATACTCCGCTTGGGCGCAGCATTCAACGGCCTTACAGCGAAGGTTTTGATGCTTACTATGCCGAGGTGGCGCACAGAACGGTGGTTCCCGATTCTATCACTGTGGTAGATTCACTTTCTCCGCTTAAACCATTCACAACCCCGAAAGGAAAGTTATTGTATGCTGAGGGCGGTATCACACCCGATTATCGCGTAGGTACAGACACTTCAAAGCTTGGCTATACCACAGCGCTGATCTTCTCCCGCGGACTGGTTTCAGAGTTTGGGTATAAGTACACGGTTGAAAATTTTGACAGGCTGAAGCAATATGCCGACCCTGCCGCATTCAATACAAAGTTCACCATTGGTAATGAGGCCTGGACTTACTTTGAAGGGCTTGCCGCGGCCGATTCCGTGAGCCTCGATTATATAAAAGGCGAAGAGAAAAATTTCATTCAAAAAAATATGCGCCTGTCCATAGCGCGCCAGCTTTGGCGAAACGAAGGATTCTTTGAGGTGATGAATAAGGAAGATGAGGTGGTGATAAAGGCCCTTTCCCTCCTGAAAAAATAAGCCTCCAAAAGGAGGCTTGAATAAAATTCACCAGTTCAAAAACTTGTCAACAGGAGTTACAATAATGTATTGGATGCTAAAACGGGATAATACTAGTACAAATCTAATTATCCATTAAATACTTACATGTAGTTTACGATTTAATTCGTTTGTAGAAATTTTACTACTCAACCACAAAGGGAATTATAGATTTTGGATTATAAATTATAAATGGATGGTATAGGCTTTCGTTTGTAGATACGCATTTCGGGAACCGATCAACCGACTATTTGATAAATACTACTGGCTACAGACTACAGACTTCGAACTACCAACTAAGGACTGCTAACTCCGAACTTCCTCCAAACCTCCCTACATTTGCAAAAAAAATGCACCTATGTGGCTGAATAACATTTTGGAAACCATTGGAAACACTCCGCTTATCAAACTAAATAAGATCACGCGCGACCTGCCTTGTACGGTATTGGCGAAGGTGGAGTATTTCAATCCCGGCAACTCTATAAAGGACCGTATGGCTTTGAAGATGCTTGAGGTTGCCGAGCAGGAAGGAAAGATAAAACCCGGCGGAACCATCATCGAGGGCACAAGCGGCAACACCGGTATGGGCCTTGCGCTGGCTGCGGTGGTTAAGGGTTATAAGTGCATATTTACCACTACAGATAAACAATCGAAAGAAAAGGCTGACATTCTTCGTGCCGTTGGCGCGGAAGTGATCGTTTGCCCCACTAACGTAGAGCCCGAAGATCCGCGCTCCTATTATTCGGTGTCAAAACGGCTGGCTACCGAAGTTCCAAACAGCTGGTACGTAAATCAATATGATAATCTCGCAAACCGCCTTGCCCATTACGAGCAGACGGGTCCGGAGATCTGGGAACAAACGGAAGGCAAGGTTACTCACCTGGTTGTTTGTGCCGGAACGGGGGGCACAATTGTAGGAACAGCACAATATCTAAAAGAAAAAAATCCGAACATAAAAGTATGGGCGGTAGATACTTATGGATCTTTATTAAAGAAGTACTTTGATACCGGCGAGATCGATCAGGATGAGGTATATCCATATATCAGTGAGGGATTCGGGGAAGATTTTGTTCCGAAGAATTATGACATGTCGGTTATAGACGAGTTTACCAAGGTGACCGATAAGGATGGTGCGGTGATGGCCAGGCGGATAGCGAAGGAAGAAGGTTTGTTCTGCGGCTACAGTGCAGGAAGCTGCCTGCAGGGCATGTTGAATCTTAAGGATCAGCTTAAAAAGGACGATGTGGTAGTTCTCATCTTCCATGATCACGGAAGCCGTTACGTAGGAAAGGTATATAATGATGAGTGGATGCTTGAGCGTGGTTTTTTAGATGTCAAGACTTTTAAAGACCTCGTTGGCGGCCGTGGAGCGCAGAAACTGATAACAGTTTCACCCGATCAGACGGTGATGGAAGCGGTTGAACTGATGAAGAAATACGACATCGAAAACATTCCTGTATTTGATGGCGTTACCAATAAGGGAGCAATATCTGCGGGCGGCTTATTTAACAAAATACTGGCCGATGCGGACGTGAAGGAAAAAAAGGTAAGTGAGATATGTGAAAATCCTTACCCCGAAGTGGCATTTGATACCCCGGTTGAGCGATTATCATCCTTTATAAACAAAGAAAACGGCGCGGTTTTAAGCAAGGATGAGAGCGGATCGTACCATATCGTTACGAAGTATGATATCATTCAGAGCCTGACTAAATAGAAAGATAAAACTTTCTATTAATTTCGCGGAAACATTGATGAATGCTGCATTTTAGAAGATGCGGCATTTTTTTTTGTGCCACCGGCCCCGTAGAAAATCGTAAAACTACGAGGGTATAAATACTCAGAAAAATTCGTTGATCTCCGTGCCGGAAAGCCTGTAAATGTTGAATACTTCATACCCGAAAAAGGGCATATTCGCTCTTGCCTCAGCCACAAATGTGCCGCATCTTTGTGTCAGAAGTTGATTGATAGAAATTATCAATCATTATCCAAAAATCCTGAAACGCTAAAAACGTTTCCAATATCCAGAAGAAACCTAAAAATCTGATATCAGTCAACTTCTACTTTTTGTTCCTTGACATACTGAATACGGTTAAACAGAATTAAGTCCCTATGAAACCAATTTAAAATCCAACTTCCCGCCTATGCCTTAAAAAGCGATGATGGCAAACCAATTATCCAATATCCTGCACATGGTAACACATGGCAACGAAAGACCAAAAACCAATATCCTGCCTATGCCCTAAAAAGCGATGATGGCAAACCAGTTCACTATCCTATTCCATGGTAAAACATGGAGAGAAAAACCAAAGGACCAATATCCAAAAACCTGCCTATGCTGTAAAAAGCGACGATGGCAACAAGATCCAAACCCTAGAGAAGGCCGTCCGGCTCAAAAAGCCAAGTGCACTCTAAACCAGGATAACGAATTTTACTATAGAGTAACCCCCTCTGAAAGTAAAACCATCCTGAAACACCCGGGTAAAACCGGTGGAAAGTTTTAAGCTCCCGCATCTGAAAAGGTGGCGGGAGTTTTTTTTTGTCGTAATCAGTAGTTGTTTAATGCCAAATCGGTTGGGACTTTAAATACTTTTGCGACTTTAGTTTCCCATAAAAATTTTAATCCCAAATCGTACATCATACATCGTACACCGTAAATCGCCTGGAGGCCAAAGCCCAACTAACAACTACCAACTACCAACTATCAGCTACCAACTGAGGATGCGACTGAATCTGTTTCAGTTTTAAACTCGTAATCGCTTATATACTTTTCTGCAATATCTTTAGCGAAATCAAAAATTTTTACCCATGCTAAAAACGCTGAGCAGTTTAATAATAGTTGGCGCAGTTTCACTTTTTCTCTTTCCATCCTGTTCTGATGATTCAAATGATCTTCAGGCTCCCGGAAGCGATTCATCCTGGGTAGTATCTACAGTTAAGCGGGTGGGCATTGAAATTAATAATGGGATGGAGGCAGACACGGCCTGGGACAGTTATACATACTTGCCCGGGAAGATCATTCATAAATCGGTTTATACTGACGGTTACTCTCCAGTTCGATATGATTCTATCCAGTACTCTTATTATTACGATGCACAGGGAAAGTTGATTAAGTATGAAAATGATTATGTCACTGACCCGGACGCCTTTATTTATGAAGTTGACCTTATGAATGTTAATTACTCAGGTGATAAAATAAGTAGCTTAACAATAGCGGATTTTTTTGGAAATACGTCCGTGCATCAATTCGCCTATTCTGCTGACATGCGGCGGTTAACCATTTATGATACGCTTCATTCTGACCCATCCGTAGCCGGTCACGAATACCGCTATTATTTCAACACAGAGCGGTCCATCGATTCTACAGTGTTCATCAATAAAACCCTCTTTGGAGGAGCCGTTTATCTGGATACCACTTACGGCAAGTTTGAGTACAGCGCTCCCGGAAATTTAATGAAATATACGGAGCGTCACCGTAGTCCTCTTTCACAGCAAATCGCAACATCGGTTACCGAGGTTGGTCAAAGAGAAACGCGGGGAAGCGAGGTAGGCAATACGTTGAGGAAGATCAGAAGTACGCTGGATTTTTATCACATTATGCATTTGGAATCCAACGACGCGCTATCGTTCTTCGGCACGGATCTTCCAGCCAACACAATTTTTTATCCGTATTCGCCTGTAACACTGAGTTTCCGGTTAAATCAGGATCCAATCATTTCAGGTACGGTCACCAATATTTTCGATAGCCGTAACCTTCTTGTAGAGCAAACCTTCCCTGACCGTTTTGCATGTAAGAGAGAAGGTCCCTCAAAACTTACATACACCTATGTGCGCATTCGGAACTAAGGCGGGTAGAAAAGTGGGTGATGGGATTTGGTATATGTGAAATGGGATGTGGGATGTATAATCAGAGGCCAGGCTGCCAGGTTTTTCCGTACGATGGTATTAGTATCTCCGTTTCTTTTCAACTTCTCTTTCACCCGGGGTATCGTCAACCCCTATCCCCGCAATTAAGTTCCCGATTTTTTTTGAGGTGAGGTGTTTTCAAACGTTTACTTTTTTCTTGCGAGCTGGGCTTGAAGAGATGAGATTCGGGATTTGGACTTTGATCGGCGGCGCGGTAGCTACAACCCGCCATGGGAAGCGTGATCGGTGGTCATATTCCGAATAGCATTCCTTATCAAGCTGATCATTAATGTAATTTCCGGGCAACTGCATTACAATACAGGTTCCTCTTTACTTGAAAACAATTGATTTTATTTGTAAATTTCATATCGGGTATGTTCCGGACCATCTATTCCACGGGTTTTTGGTGCGCGCTTGCGGCAGGCATTTCAACAATTGCCTACGTTTGTGTACAATTAATGCAGGTGTTGAGTCTGTTTCATTTTCCGGCTGACGAGATCCTTATTTACAGTTCTTCATTGTGTATTGCATTTCCCTTCCTGCTCATGATGATAGCCCTCCACTATTCAGTGCAGCCGCATAGGAAATTCTGGACCCACATTGCTTTGTGCTGCACAATTCTATATGTCTTTTTCGTAGTAGCAAATTATGTTGTGCAACTGGCAACGGTGATTCCGATGAAAAGAAAAGGTTTGATATCTGAAGTGCATATTCTCGAACAAACACCACATTCCATGTTCTGGAATTTTGATGCGCTGGGATATATATTAATGGGCCTGGCGGCCGCTTTTGCATCTTTGGCGTTTGAAAACCAGGGCTTTCATAAAAAGGTAAAGTTCGCCATGATCTTTCATGCACTCACTACACCCCTTATATCCATTGTTTATTTTGCCCCGAACTACAATAATAGCCTGCTGTTGCTCGGATACCCATGGGCCGTTCAGCCCCGCTGTTTATGCTGCTTCTCGCATCATGGTTTCACAAACTAAGATCTTTAGAAAATGCGAAGGCGCGCAATGGTTGAGTTCAACCGTTTAGGTGAGCGTGCTTAAAAATTTAATCCACTCTTATCTGTTGACCTTCGTCCACGCTTTTTACCTGCTTTTGCAGCCTCTTTTTCACACCTCGTGGTAAAAAAAGCCTGCCGTAAAATGTGAAACCACGCAGATTTTCGCAATCCCGATTTTTCGAAGACATCATGAAATTTCTAAATTCATTAATTGCACAAAGCCGTTTTACGTTGAAAAACGTAAATCTACGATACTGTTTAGGGTAACTTTTCTAAGTAAAAAATGAGAAATTTCAGCGGTGTTGGTTGTATTTGACATCCCAATAAATGAGCAAATCTGCTCTTGCCTGAAGCATAAAAGCGTTGCATCTTTGTGTCAGAAGTTGATTGATAAGGAAACAAATCAATCATTATCCAAAGATCCAGAAAAAGCCAGCTTAGTGCTCAATATCCTAAAAAGAAAAGCTCTAAAATCCAGTATCAGTCAACTTCTATTTTTTTTGAAAGAACAAAACAAAAGATAGTTCTTCCAACATCCTAAAAAAGACCCGCCCCGCTAACCACGGGAAAATCCAAATCCAACCGCTTCAATATCCTGAGCGAAGACCGAAAGAAACCAGTATCCGGCCGAAAGCCAACCAAATTCCAACATCCTGCACATGTGAAAACATGGCACGAAAGATCAGAAAAAACCAATATCAGCCTATGCCCTAAAAAGCGATGATGGCAAAGTGATCCAATTATCCTAAAGCCCGCAGCCTACCCAGCTCCGGGGAGAGAAAAGACCAAACACTGAAACTAGGATAACATTATTTTTTACCCAATAGAGCCAACCCCCTCTGAAAGTAAAAACCAATCCTGAAGAACCAACTTGGGTAGTTGGATACGAAATTTACAACTTCCGCCATTTTTTGCAGGTCGCGAAAACTAGTGGAAGTTTTTTTATGCGCTAGATTTGCCAAAGATGTTGTTCACCTCCCCACCCGCTTCTTTTCCGCCCGCTAAAAAGATCATTTCCCTGGTTCCCTCCATTTCTGAATTGCTGGAATTTCTGGGCCTGCATGATGAAGTGGTCGGTATTACGAAGTTTTGCGTGCACCCGCCCGAATGGCAAAGGGAAAAAAGGCGTATTGGTGGAACGAAAAACATTCATGTGGAAGAGATCATTTCATTAAAACCTGATCTCGTGATCGCCAGCCGGGAAGAGAACGTGAAAGAACAGGTTGACGCGGTAGCCTTGCATTCCCCCGTTTTCCTTACAGACGTGATCACTATTTCCGATGCCTTTGAAATGATAGAAAATGTCGGCCGGCTAACGGGAACGCATGATCGCGCAAAAGAACTTGTTCGGCAGATAAAGGAATCATTTCAGTTGATCCAACCCAGCCCAGGGCGGGCAAGCGATTCAACATCAAGCATCCAAACTTTCTCCATTCCAGCTATCTACCTTATCTGGAAAGATCCCTACATGAGTGTTGGCGGAGATACCTTCATCAGCCACATGATGGAGGCTGCAGGCCTTCCTAATGTGCTTGCCAGGCGAAACCGTTACCCCGAAATTTCTGTAGAGGAGATGAAAGTTTCAAGTGCGGAAGTGATCATGCTTTCTTCAGAACCATATCCATTCAAAGATTCGCATGTAACGGAATTATCGGCCTTACTGCCTGATAAAAAAATAATACTTGTAGATGGGGAAATGTTCAGCTGGTACGGAAGCAGGATGCTTTATGCGGCGGAGTATTTTGGAGTTATTAGAAAATCATTACAATAATTGGATGTGCAGATGTGCAGATAGGAAAATGTGCAAATTTCCTTTCTTCAGCGTATTGAGAACAATTCTGAAAACAACTCAATCTGCACATTAGCACATCTGCAAATATTTACATTGTGTTCCTTCCTCTCACGCCCGTCAATCAAAACACCTATTTTTGCAAAAAATTTTCAAAACTATGGCTGCCAGTAAAATTGCAGGATTGTTAGGCGAGAATGCCGAAAAATTGTTGAACCATGAATGTAAGACGATTCCAAAATCGCAACTTCATTTACCGGGACCGAACCATTTGGATGGCTGGAGAGACAGTAACCGGAACAACCAAACCCTCAGAAGTTTGCACGCAATGCTTAACCACGGAAGGCTTGCCGGCACTGGTTATGTGTCAATACTGCCGGTTGACCAGGGCGTAGAACACAGCGCAGGCGCATCTTTCGCCCCAAATCCAATGTATTTCGATCCTGAAAATATAGTGAAACTGGCCATCGAAGCGGGTTGCAATGCTGTAGCTTCCACTTATGGCGTTTTGGGCAGCATCAGCCGTAAATACGCGCACAAAATTCCGATGATGGTGAAGATAAACCACAACGAATTTTTGAGCTATCCCAATAAATTCGACCAGGTGCTCTTCGGGCAGGTAAAAGATGCCTGGAATATGGGCGCGGTATCAGTAGGCGCTACTATTTACTGGGGAAGCCACGAAAGCGGCCGCCAGCTTCAGGAAATTGCCAATGCATTCGAACTTGCACACGAATTAGGTATGGCCACTGTGCTTTGGTGCTATGTGCGTAACAACGCCTTTAAAGTAGATGGAGTTGATTATAGCGCTGCAGCAGATTTCACAGGTCAGGCTAATCACCTTGGTGTAACTATCCAGGCGGATATCATCAAACAAAAACTTCCGACAAATAACGGCGGGTACCTGGCCACAAAACACGGAAAAACCAGTAAACTGGTTTACGAAAAACTAACCACTGATCATCCGATCGACCTTGCCCGCTACCAGGTGGCAAATTGCTATATGGGCCGTGTAGGATTGATTAACAGCGGCGGCGAAAGCATGGGTGCAACCGATCTTGCAGAAGCGGTGACCACGGCAGTTGTAAACAAACGCGCGGGCGGTATGGGCCTTATCAGCGGACGTAAAGCCTTCCAAAAACCAATGAATGAAGGAATTGAATTGCTGAATACCATCCAGGATGTGTATCTGGACAGCTCAATCACCGTTGCATAATCAACAAACTCAACAAAAAGCCGGCAAGTAAAAATTGCCGGCTCACTTTTTTGAAGAAAAGCAAAACGCCCTAACTTTAAAGGATGATAAAAGAAGAAGAGGATTTTTCAGCTAATCTTACCGGCGACGACAGCACGGCCGAAGAAGCGAAGCAGAGTTGGTTCAAACGAATGAAAAAAGGCATCCTCACTTCCACAAAAGATAAGAAGGATGCTCCGGAAGGCCTTTGGTCGAAATGCCCGAATTGCAAATACACCTGTACAATATCTGAACTTGCCGAGAGCAAATACGTTTGCCCCAAATGCGAATACCATCACCGTATTGGCAGCGATGAATATTTTTCCATCATTTTTGATGATAACGAGTTCACCGAATTGTTTGGAAATATCCGTTCAAAAGATAAGCTCGGCTTTGTTGACCTGAAGCCTTATGGCAAACGGCTCGAAGAAACTTATGGCAAAACCGATATTCACGATTCCATTACCGTAGCGCACGGCCTTGTGCATGGGCACGACCTGGTAGTTGCCTGTATGGATTTTGAATTCATCGGGGGAAGCCTTGGAAGTGTGATGGGTGAAAAGATCAGCCGCGCCTGTGATTATTGCATTGAAAAGAAAGTTCCTTTCATGATCATCAACAAAAGCGGTGGTGCAAGAATGATGGAATCTGCATTTTCATTGATGCAACTGGCTAAGACATCCGGAAAACTCACTTTACTGAGTGATGCGAAAATTCCCTACATATCCCTGTGTACGGATCCCACCTTTGGAGGTACTACAGCTTCATTCGCGATGCTTGGTGATATCATTATCGGTGAACCCGGTGCCCTTATTGGTTTTGCAGGGCCAAGGGTAATTAAAGAAACGATCAAAAAAGATCTGCCCGAAGGGTTTCAGCGCAGCGAGTTTTTATTGGAACATGGCTTCCTTGATTTTATTGTAGGCAGAAAGGAATTGAAAGACAAACTCGCCAACCTGTTATTACTTTTTAAGGGTTGACCGCCCTCTCCTTTTTCTCGGTTCGATGCGCTCTCCTATCAGCATTCCATAAGGCTGAAGGGGTTCGATGTGATCAAATATGATCTTTAAAATACCCAGTAGCGGAAGTGCGAGCACCATCCCCGGAATCCCCCAAACCAGTTCGGCGGCTACGAGTGATACGATCGTAAAAAGCGGGTTGATGTTTACTTTCGAACCTACTACAAGGGGCTCCAGTAAATAAGTTTGAATGAACTGTACGAGCATATAGGTGGCAAGTATCAATAGCAATTGGGTTGAAGATGCGCCCTGGCTTGCGCTGAAAAGTAGCGTGAGGGCTGTGCCGGTAAGGTTTCCCACGAAGGGAACAATTTCAAGCAGCCCGCAAAGGACCGCGAAGAACACGGCATACTTCACGCCGATCAGGGAAAATCCGATGCCGTACATCACCCACAAACTTGCGATCATCATCGCCATTCCGGTAAGATACTGCTGACTCACTTTGGCGGAATCATGAATGATATTCTCTGCTTTTTTCTTGTCTTCATTGTGCGACAGCCTTAGCACGAAAGTTTTTAAATGGGTTCTGAAATACAGGAACAGGAAAATGTAAACCAACACAAGAATGAAGTCGACAATGAAAGACGTAATAAAGCTAACCACGCCCACTACCTTGCCGCCAGCTCCCGAAGCTCCGGATTCGGCCTGCATGCTGATCAGTTCATCCTGCTTCTTTACAGATAAACCGATCTTTTTACTGATGAAATTCTGAACGTTTTCGGTCAGAGTTTTTATTTGCCGCTCCAGTTTAGCGGTATCGGCCTCAAAATTCCCCATTTGCCAGGTTAGCAGGTAGATCATTCCTCCCAAAACCAGCAGGAATATCAGAAGGCAGAAAATAATAGCGAGTACATGTGGTATACCTTTGCTTTGAAACCATTTTACAAGCGGCAAAAACAGCATCGCCAGCAACATTCCTATCATCACAGGTGCGAGAAATTCACGTGAGTAGTATAATCCGGCAATGATCAGCCCGAACAAGGCAAGTATTAGCACCGTTCTTTGCAACACACTCTCCTGCTTCATAAGTTTAGTATTTCGATAAAGGGTTCTGTCGTTTTAAAATCTATTTTTGCCGTTATACAAAATACAGCATTGGAGATCAATAACCGAAAAGCGTACCACGATTATTTTTTTGAAGACAAATACATTGCAGGCATGGTGCTGCAGGGCACTGAAATTAAATCCCTTCGGGCCGGCAAGGCCAGCTTTAACGATAGCTATTGCCTTTTTCACAAGGGCGAATTATTTGTAAAGAACCTCCATATATCAGAGTATGCCTTCGGTACTTATACCAACCATGAGCCGATGCAGGAAAGAAAGCTGCTCTTAAATAAAAGGGAATTGAGAAAGCTGGAGGCCAAAACAAAAGAGAAAGGTTATTCAATTATCCCCCTTCGTATATTCCTTGCCGATAGTGGCTATTTCAAGTTAGAGATCGGCCTCGGAAAAGGAAAAAAAGAATACGATAAACGCAACACGATAAAGGAAAGAGAGGCGAGCAGGGAAGTGAAGAGGAAATATAGTTTGTAGAAGCCACAATAAATTGCGGCTGTACAAAAATCGTACATCGTACATCGCCCGCCTGAATGACGAAATCGGGCAGGTACATCGTAAATCGTACGTTGTAAATCGTACGTCGTAAATCGTACATCGCCTTGTCAGCATTCGCTAAGGCTTAGCGGCACATTCACGGCAAGTCCGCCATCGGCAGTTTCTTTGTATTTGCTGTTCATATCAAGAGCGGTATCCCACATCGTTTTTATCACGCCATCCAAACTCACGCGCGCAAAATCGGGCGTGCTTTGTAAGGCAAGCTGGCTGGCTGTTATGGCCTTTATAGCTCCCATGGTATTTCTTTCAATGCAGGGAATTTGAACAAGCCCGGCGATCGGGTCGCATGTCATGCCGAGATGATGCTCCATTGCGATCTCCGCTGCCATCATCGCCTGCCTTTGCGTTCCGCCAAGGCATTCGGTAAGTGCCGCCGCAGCCATTGCGCTGCTCACTCCTATTTCAGCCTGGCATCCGCCCATTGCCGCAGAGATCGTTGCGCCTTTTTTAAAAATGCTTCCTACTTCAGAAGCTGTCATAAGAAACTGCAGGATCTTTTCTTCGGAAGGATTTTTTTCAGCGAAAAGATGGTAGTAATGCAGCACCGCGGGAATCACGCCTGCGGCACCGTTAGTAGGGGCCGTAACCACTCTTCCGAAAGAGGCGTTCTCTTCGTTAACCGCCAGGGCAAAGCAGCTTACCCAATCCAGAATATATTTAAAGTCATTCCCACCTTCACGGATGCGGCTCAGCCACTGTTCATAACCGTTATACGTACCCGAAATCAGCTTTCTATTCAGTGTGGCGGCTCTTCGCTTCACCTGCAGCCCGCCCGGAAGATATCCATCAGTATGGCAGCCGCGGTAAATGCATTCTTTCATCACCTCCCAGATCTTTAATAAACCTTGTTTGGTGTCTTCTGCACTTCTCCATGCTAATTCATTTTCCGCTACGATCTCAGAAATGTTCATCCCCGTTTTGCGAACCCAGTGCAAAAGATCATCCGCTGTGTTCACCGGGAAAGGGAGTTCAAGGTTTTTGGATCCACCACTCACCTCTCCTTCACGATGAATGAAGCCGCCGCCGATGGAATAATATGTACTGGCTTCTTCTGCACCGTCATCAAATTTTACCAGGAAGGTGAGCGCATTGGGATGATAAGGGAGAGATTCTGTGTAGAGAAAAACAATATCCTTTTTCGGCTCAAATGCTATTTCATGCCTGCCGGCAAGTTGCAGCCTGCCGGTATTTAAAATGCCGCTGATCTTCTCATTGATCTTGTCAACCGCAAAAGTTACAGGGTCATCTCCGCTTAAGCCAAGTTGCACCGCAATATCGGTTCCGTGGCCCACGCCGGTTTTAGCGAGGGATCCGTACAGCAACACCTGAAGTTGTTTTACTTTTTCAAGTTTCCCTGAATTTTCAAGTATGGAAAGCAAAGACAATCCCGCGCGCCATGGGCCAAGCGTGTGGCTGCTGCTGGGCCCCACGCCAATTTTGAACATGTCGAAAACGGATATCGATTCCTGGCTCAAGAGAATAAATTGATCTGATCATTTATGGTTTACTGCACATCCACTAACTCAAACTCAAATTTGAGGTAGGAATTGGGGGGTATTACGGTATCTCCCGCCTGGTTCAAAATAACGCGTTCCTCATAGGCTAATGAGGGCGGAATATAAAGGTCGATCTTTCCTCCTTTTTTAATCAGCTGTAAGCCTTTTTGCGCTCCCGGAATCAATCCTCCCAATACAGTGGAGTAACCGTTTAGGTTCTGATCAAAAGGCTGATTTGTTTCCATCAACCGCCCGGTATATTTAAGAAACACCGTTGAGCAAATCGCAGGACGTGCGGCTGATCCGGAATCGTGAATAACATAATACAACCCGGATGCATGTTGCGTTGCGGGGATGGAGTTTGACGAAACAAAATTCTGGAGATAGGCGATTTCCGGACTTGTCGCCGTTTTGTCTGATTCAACAAGGTTACAATCAGAGCCTTCCTTCTTGCAGGAAACAAGCGCTACAACCGCAATTGCGAAAATTGAAAATAGTTTCTTCATAGTTTTCATTAGGCAACTAAGCGCTGCGCTCTGCTGCCTTCCTTTTATGTTTTAATTCTAAATATAACTGCTCATTGGTCTCCCACTTGAAATGCATGCGGAAATAAGAAAAAAACAAGGTGATCAGAAGTACGGCCACAACCACTGCCACCATGCTGGATGAACGGGTTCCTGAAACCTTGGCGTACCAGTCCGGCAAAAACAAATAGACGCACAGCACGAAAAGTAATATGGGAAGGCTGAATAACATGGCAAAAGGGAGCCCGCCAAGCAATTTTCGTTGGAAAGTGTTCTCCTGCTCCCGTACTTCTTCCCACCGGGCAACAAATTCATTTTCCTGTTTGGTAAGCATCGTACAAATTTACGCCAATTGAACCATCACTTTTTTATTTTATCAATTACTTGTAGGTTTGTAACAATCATATACTATGAAAATTGGTCAGTTAATTGTTCAATACCTGTACAACAACAAGGAAGTAACGTTGCAGGAAATTGGCACCTTCAAACTCTCAAAGGATATTGTTTTTCCGGCAGAAAGTGATAAAGAAGCATTCCTCCCCGAAAACGCGGTAGAATTTATTTACAACACCCGGGCCGGCCAGGATGAAGGGCTTATAGATTACATCGTGCAAACGACCAGGAAGATCAGGCCGCTGGCGACGTCAGACCTTGAATCTTATTCCATTCTCGGCCGTGAATACCTGAATATCGGGAAGCCATTTTTTATAGAAGGGCTTGGCACTTTACAAAAAGCGGATTTTGGAGGATATGAATTTGTTCAGGGCCATTCGATCAACCCGAGGCTTGAGCAGCAGATCCATGTGCTGAAGGAGAAAGAAGAAAATGCGATCAGCTTCTCCACTCCCGCCCGCGCAAAAGACAACCGGAGGAACTGGCTTATTGGTATCGGTACTTTTTTAATATTGTTTGCGATAACCGTGCTCATATTTTATCTTTTCCGCGAAAAGAAAACTGATACAACAAGCACCCCGGTTAGTTTACAGGATACCACCTCACGCCGTGATTCAACATTGGTGACACCGCCGGACACTGCTTTGTTACAGCCTGCGTCACCCATTGCGAACGACAGCAGCTATGTGGTTGCGGTCAAACAATACAAAACCGAGGCCAGGGCAAGAGCCATGCTGGTAACCTTCGCAGGATATGGTTACAAATTTGAGTATATGCCTGTTGACAGTTCTAATTACTATCTTACCATGAAAATTACGGGATCACGGGCAGACAGTACGCGCGTTCTCGATTCCCTTAACCGGCTTTTTGGCGTAAAAAGTTTTATCGTTAACTAACGGTTAGGGATAGGTGAAAACGTAATAAAGGTGATTCCGTTCGCATCAATTGTTGGATTATGGAGTTCATGGATTATTATAAAATTCTCGGCCTCTCAAAAAATGCAACCGAGGCAGAAATAAAAAAGGCTTACCGCAAACTCGCGCGTCAATATCATCCTGATACCAATCCCAGCGAAGAATCGCACAAAAAATTTCAGCAGATCAATGAAGCCAACGAGGTACTGAGTGATCCTGAAAAGCGGAAAAAGTATGATAAGTACGGGAAGGACTGGCAGCACAGTGAAGCTTTCGAGCAGGCGCAACGTCAAAGGCAATCGCACCAGGGAGGAACCCAATACCAGTTTGGTGAAGACTTTGATTTTGGTGGCGGCGGCGGTTTTTCAGATTTCTTCGCTTCCATGTTTGGCTCGGGAGGGGGCCGTCAATCGCGCACCACGCGCGGGCAGGATGTGCACGCCACCATTGACCTTAAGCTAACGGACGCTTTCCGTTCGCATAAACAGACTTTTTCCATTAATAACAGATCGGTTCGAATCACCATACCTGCCGGAATTGAAAATGGGCAACAATTAAAATTAAAAGGCTTCGGCCATCCAGGAAGAAACAATGGCCCCGCCGGAGATCTTTTTGTAACATTCAATATTATTAACGACACACCTTTTACACGATCCGGAAAAGATCTTTCCTTAACCCAGAAGATCGATCTCTACACGGCGATACTTGGCGGCACCGTAACGGTTGAAACGCTTCACGGTAAAATAAACCTGAAAGTAAAGCCCGAAACGCAAACAAATACAAAAGCGCGTATTCCCGGGAAAGGTTTTCCCGTCTACAAATCGGAAGGAACGTTCGGTGATCTTTATATCACCTACCAGGTTGAGCTCCCGAAAAATATCACGGAGAAAGAAAGGAAATTGTTTGAGCAACTGGCGGAGATGAGGAAAAACGGGTGAAGGATTTAGGATGTACGGTGTACGAATTACGATGTTCGATTGGGATTGCGTCACCAACAAACTACAAACTATAAACTACAAACTATAAACTACAAACTATAAACTCACAACTAAAAAAAAGGCCCGCGATTTTAATTCGCAGGCCTTTTTTACAAAAACACAAATTATTAATATCCCATTCCACCCATATCAGGCGCACCGCCATGCATATGAGGTTCATCCTTCTTCGGTTTGTCTGCAACAACACATTCGGTGGTCAGTAACATCCCTGCAATAGATGCGGCGTTTTCAAGAGCAACGCGACTAACTTTTGTAGGATCAATCACACCGGCTTTAAACAGGTTCTCATATTGTTCGGTACGCGCGTTAAATCCAAAATCACCTTTTCCTTCTTTGATCTTTTGGATCACGATGCTACCATCAATACCTGCATTAGAAGTAAGTGTACGAATAGGCTCTTCCAGCGCACGGCGAACGATCGCCATACCGGTTTGCTCATCTTCTATCTGGCCCTTTACTTTCGCGTCGAGGCTCATTACAGAACGGATGTAGGCAACACCACCACCTGGTACAATTCCTTCTTCAACAGCAGCACGGGTTGCGTGCAGCGCATCATCAACACGGTCTTTCTTTTCTTTCATTTCAACTTCAGTGGCCGCACCTACATACAATACCGCAACACCACCTGCAAGTTTAGCAAGGCGCTCCTGCAATTTTTCCTTGTCGTAATCAGAAGTTGTATTTTCTACCTGCGCCTTAATTTGATTAACGCGGCCTTTGATCGCACTCTTCTCTCCTTTTCCGCCAACAACAGTGGTATTGTCTTTATCGATCGTAACAGAGGAAGCTTGTCCCAACACTTTCAGCTCAACGCCTTCCAGTTTGTTGCCAAGTTCTTCACTGATCACTTCACCGCCGGTCAGTATCGCGATGTCAGTCAGCATTTCCTTCCTGCGATCGCCAAAGCCCGGAGCTTTTACTGCCGCTACTTTCAGCGTACCACGCAATTTGTTCACAACAAGTGTGGCAAGAGCTTCTCCTTCCAGGTCTTCAGAAATGATCAACAGCGGGCGGCCGCTTTGTGCAACTTTTTCAAGTATGTGAAGTATATCCTTCATCGCGGAGATCTTTTTGTCGAAGATCAGGATGTAAGGGTTTTGCAGTTCAACCTGCATCTTTTCGCTGTTGGTTACAAAGTACGGGCTGATGTAGCCGCGATCGAATTGCATACCTTCAACAATATCAACAGTGGTATCTGTTCCTTTCGCTTCCTCAACGGTGATCACGCCTTCCTTTCCCACTTTTGCGAATGCTTCGGCGATAAGTTTACCGATTGTTTCATCATTGTTTGCAGAGATGGTGGCAACCTGCTGAATTTTTTTGCTGTCGTTTCCAACGGTCTGGCTTTGCGAACGAAGGTTTTCAACAACCAGGCTCACGGCCTTGTCTATACCGCGCTTAAGGTCCATCGGGTTTGCACCTGCGGCAACCATTTTCAATCCTTCCGCGATGATGCTTTGAGCAAGTACGGTTGCAGTTGTGGTTCCGTCACCTGCAATGTCTGCAGTTTTAGAAGCCACTTCCTTTACCATTTGAGCGCCCATGTTTTCGATAGGGTCTTCCAGTTCAATTTCTTTCGCAACGGTTACACCATCTTTGGTAACCTGCGGTGCACCGAATTTTTTATCGATCACTACGTTGCGGCCTTTTGGGCCAAGGGTAACTTTCACGGCATTGGCCAGTGTGTCTACACCCTTCTTCATTTTGTTTCTCGCTTCAACGTCGAAGTATATAAGTTTTGACATGTGTATTGCTTGTTTATTTTATAATATGAATTTATGCGATCGGTTTAAGCCTGGCCACTAACGGTAAGGCGTAGGTGTTTTTTAAACGATTGCAACGATATCGCTTTCGCGCATAATAAGATAGTCTTTACCTTCAATGGTAATTTCTGTTCCTGCATATTTACCGTAGAGAACGGTATCGCCTGCTTTTACGGTAACAGGTTCGTCTTTTTTGCCGGGACCGGCAGCAACAACAGTTCCTCTCTGAGGTTTCTCCTTTGCGGTATCAGGAATGATTATTCCACCCGCAGTTTTTTCTTCAGCCGGTGCAGGCATAATAATTACCCTGTCGTGAAGCGGCGTAACGTTCACTTTTTTGGAAACGTTTGAAGTTTTAGCCATAAGTCTGGTATTTGGTTGAGTTAAAAATAGAACCCCTTTTTTAGGGTACGCAAAAGTAGGCGAATTTTATACCAAGTACTTTATTAATGTTTAGTTGTCAGGTTTGCCAAACTGCCTGTCAGTTTTTAAAAATTGAACCCGACATTTTTTCACGAAATCGATTTTTCCGCTTAAAATCAATCGCCTTCAAGGCAGATGTGTTACTTTTGCCCCCTGAAAATTTAAAGTTCCGGAGCATGCTGAGCAGAAGAAATATAAGAGTGAAGGTGATGCAAACCCTGTATGCGCTGGATTCGTTGAGCGAGGGCCTGAAACCTGGCGAACCCGGAAGGATCCTTGCCAAAAAGATGGAACAGAGCCGTAAACTGTTCACCTACCTCATATATTATATTACCGAGGTGGCCAGGTATGCGGAAAAAGATGCGGCAAAGAAAGCCGGCAAACACCTTCCCACAGCGGAAGACTTGTCTGTGAATACACGCATCGCCGGCAATGAACTGGTTTGGAAGATCATCGAGAACCCTTCCTTTGAATCTGCCGTGGCCGATCTTGGCCTGCCAGACATGGCTGACCGCGAACTGCTTCGAAAGATATACACTGACCTGGTTGCTACGCCCGAATACAAAGATTATATTGAATTACCCTCACGCGAAAAGAAATCGGAAAGAAAGATCCTTGAATTCATCTTTAATGACCTTATGCTGCCGAATGAAAATTTTGTGAGCCACCTTGAAGAGAATTTCATTAACTGGGATGATGATGCTGAAATGATGCATGCGCTGGTACTAAACTTTCTTAATAAACCAACAGGCAACCCTTTCACGGAAATTGTAAGCGCAGAGAAAAAGGAATTTGCCGAAAAGCTGCTGCAAACGGTGCTTGACAAATCAGAATATACGCTGGAACTTATCAAGCCAAAGTTAAAAAATTGGGATGCGGACAGGATTGCTTCACTTGACCTCGTGCTGCTGCAGATGGGCGTTTGCGAGTTTTTATATTTTGATACCATTCCAACACGGGTGACTATAAACGAATACATTGACCTGGCAAAAGCATACAGCACCGAGCAGAGCGGCCAGTTTGTGAATGGCTTATTAGATAACATTCACAAAGAACTTACGGCGCAGGGTAAAATCGACAAACGCAATTACAAAAACAGCACGCTTTAAACCTCTCCATTTTTTATGCTCAAGAATATTTTTTTACCGGCAGTGGCCATCCTTTTATTTTCCTGCAGCGGAAGGGATGCGAAGAACACGCGCGTGGAAACGAATATGGTGCAGGATTCACTCGCAACAACTACTGTCGCGTTAATTGATTCTGTGCATGATTTCGGCACTATTACCGAAGGCGAAACCGTTGAATTCAGCTTCCGCTTCAAAAATTCCGGCAACAAACCCCTGATCGTTTCAAACGCTACCGCGAGTTGCGGATGCACAATTCCTGAAAAGCCGGAGAAGCCGATCATGCCGGGTGAGACAGGATTTATTAAAGTAAAATTCAACAGCGAACGCAGGGTCGGCCAAACCAGTAAAAGTGTGCACGTGGTGGCCAACACCGTTCCGGCCTTTCCTGACCTTGTATTGAAAGGAACGGTGCAGGAGAAAAAATCTTAATTAAAAACTAAAACAAAAAATAAGATGCAATTACTGAATGTTTTTTTGATGATGGACCCGCAGGGAAAAGGTAGCAGCACCAGCACGCTGATAATGATGGGATTGATGATCCTTGTGTTCTGGATGTTCATGATCCGTCCGCAGGCAAAAAAAGCCAAGCAGCAAAAGCAGTTTGTAAATAACATGCAGAAAGGCGACAAAGTGGTTACCATTGCGGGAATTCACGGCACGATCAATAAAGTGAACGATGATGGAACCATATTGCTTGAAACAAGCCCGGGCAGCTATATCAAAATTGAGAAAAGCGCTGTTAGCCTTGAGTGGAGCAACAATATCAACAAAACTACCGAGGCGAAATAGTAACCTCGCACAGCGGAAATTGAAATTATTATCATGCTTCGTGTAGGCCTCACCGGTGGAATGGGAAG
>JAFAGR010000074.1 GCA_023422565.1 Bacteroidota bacterium
GTGATAGAACACGCCATTGAAAAAACCCGACGCACCCATACGCCATGCCTCTTTCATGTTGAAGAAATCACGCAACCGCAGGGGCACTCCACTTCGGGTAGCCATGAACGTTATAAAACGGCAGATAGGCTCAGCTGGGAAAAAGATTGGGACTGTATTGTTCGTATGCGTGAATGGATACTGACCAATGCGCTCGCCTCAGCAGAGGAACTGGTGGCCATTGAAGAAGAAGCGGTTACTTATGTTCGTGAATCGAAAAACAGTGCTTGGCAGAAATATTTGCAGCCAATACTAGAGATGCGTGAACACGCGCTAAGCCTGATACGCAAGATGCCTTCAAATGCGGAAGCAGATAAGATCGCGTCTGGACTGGAAGCTATACGCGAGCCGCTTCGCCGCGATGTGTTGAAAGCACTAGCCTCTGTGATCAGGATTTCCGGAGATGAGGGCGAAGTAAAAGACTATTACGAAAGTTTGAGGAAGGAACAGGCAAAACTCTACGATTCCTTCCTTTATAATGAGGGCGCAAAGTCTGCATTAAAAGTGGAAGCAGTAACTGCGGAGTTTAATGATGATGCGCCAATGGTAAATGGCTTCGAGGTGTTGAACAAATACTTCGATCAATTGTTTGAAACGAATGAAAAGGTTGCCGCATTTGGTGAGGACCTTGGATATATCGGCGATGTAAACCAGGGCTTTTCGGGATTGCAGGAAAAGCATGGCGCTGAAAGAATTTTTGACACCGGCATTCGCGAACTCACCATCATGGGCCAGGGCATTGGAATGGCGCTTCGTGGGTTGAGGCCAATCGCTGAAATACAATATCTCGACTATCTGCTTTACGGCCTTCAGCCATTAAGCGATGATGTTTGTACCACTCACTTCCGCACGGCGGGGCAGCAAAGTGTTCCGCTGATCGTTAGAACCCGCGGCCACAGGCTTGAAGGTATCTGGCATAGTGGGTCGCCGATGGGTGTGGTGATCAACGCGCTGCGTGGTATGTATGTTTGCGTTCCGCGAAACATGACGCAGGCCGTAGGCATGTATAACACGCTTTTAAAAAGCAATGACCCGGGTTTGGTAATTGAATGTTTGAACGGATATAGATTAAAAGAAAAGTTGCCCTCCAATCTTCTGGGATATACCGTACCGTTAGGCATACCCGAAGTGATCCGCCAGGGTGATGATATTACAATTGTGGGCTATGGCTCCACCTTGCGGATTGTTCAGGAAGCAGCCGAAACCCTCGCTTCGGCAGGCATCAGTTGTGAGATAGTGGATGTTCAAACTCTTTTGCCCTTTGACCTGAATCATTCCATCGTAGAATCCTTGAAAAAAACAAGTCGCATACTTTTTGTTGATGAAGACGTGCCCGGTGGAGCGGCAGGTTATATGTTTAATAAAGTAATGGAGGAACAGGGTGGTTACCGGTTTTTAGATGTGGCGCCGAGAACCCTTACCGGAAAAGCCCACAGGCCCGGTTATGGCAGCGATGGTGATTATTTTTCAAAGCCAAATACGGAAGATATTGTGCAAACCGTTCAGGTTATGATGGAAGAATAATTTTTTTGAATGAAAAACGTCTTACTGATCCTTACCCTTTTGTTGGCGCTTCCTCTTTTCGGGTTTGCGCAAGACCTTACGGGAACCTGGGTGGGGAAAGGAGGTGGTACAACCTATATAAAATTGGTTGTGAGGCATCGGGAAGACAGCCTGCTCGGGTATACCTATGATGAAGTTGACGGCTTTTGTTATGCTTCATTTTCCGGAAAATTTTACCCTTCACAAAAAAGGGTGACTGGGAGGGGAGGAATTCTTTTAGAACATTCGCCTAATCACGTGCTTACCGATTACGACTGGATACTGGTGAAAAGGCCGGATGGAGATTACCTGATCGATAATTCCTCTGCCGAAAATGATCTGATTGAAGGAATTTTAAATATAACAGGCCTTAACGACGAGCGGCAGTGGCTAAAGCGTGTAAGTAAAAAACCTGAGCTGCTCAAAATGAGCCGGGATACCATCAAAAAAACACCACCCGTTCCAAAACCTGCTCCTGCGCCGAAGCCGGCACCATCCATACCTAAGCCCCCTGCTCCAAAACCCGCTCCAAAGCCGGCGCCAAAACCGGCGCCAAGGCCAGCGCCCAAACCTGTGCCACCCACTCCGGTGAAACCTGCAGAGGTGCCACCTGTAACCGTTCCGGATTTTATCGTAAAAGAAAAATTAACCCGCGAATCAAAGTTGATGCGCACTATCTATACAACAACCGACAGCATAAAACTATTCATCTACGATAATGGCGAGGTTGACGGCGATACCGTAACGGTATTCTTTGATGATAAGGTTGTGCTCAACAGGGCACGTATTTCCGAAAAAGCCCGCATACTAACGTTACCGGTTAGCCGAAACGGCGTTCACAGTATAGATCTGTTTGCAAATAATCTCGGATCGATTCCCCCAAACACTGCACTTCTGGTAATTCATGCGGGAAAGGAGCGTTACGAGTTACATGCGTCTTACGATTTTAAAACCAATGCGAGAATTTTGGTGCGGTTCAAAGAGGAGTGAGGAGGTTGGGAATGGGCAAATTTGCAGATTTGCAAAAGTGCCGATTGAAATAATTGCCGACTACAAACTAGGAACTACCAACTAGGAACTACCAACTAGGAACTACCAAATAGGAACTACCAACTAGTCTCTTCCACGTATCTCTTAAACGAATCCAGAATCGCCTGCCATCCGTTTTTTTGCAGCTCTAAACTATTTTCCTGTTCGGGGTCAAACTTTTCCGTTACTTCCACAACTCCCGGTTCTACCTCTTTAAATGTTATTTCAACTTTTCTTCCATCACCTAATGTAAAGGCAATGTATTCGCCCGGGATCACGTCCTGGTACACACCGCCGAAGTCGAACGAAGCGCTTCCGTCACGGGCAGACATAGTTGTCTTAAAACTTCCTCCCACTTTAAGATCGTTTTCCGCATAAGGTGCATGCCAGTCCTCGCTTGCATGGTACCATTTTACAATGTGCGCGGCATCGGTAAATGCCTCCCAGGCTTTTTCCGGGGTGGATTTAACCTGTGTGGAAACGACGATCGGTTGCATAAAGGTTATTAAAGTATAAGAATTTATTTCAGGTTGTGATATACCTTCTGAACATCTTCATCCTGTTCTAAACGGTCTACCAGCTTCAGCACATCATTAGCTTCTTCCTCTCCCAATTCAACCGTGGTGGTCGGAATTCGTGTAAGCTCCGCCGTTAGTACTTCAATTCCTTTTTCATCGAGGGCTTTGGCCATTGCGCCAAATTCGTTGTAAGAGGTGCGGATGATAATATTTCCTTCACTGTCTTCCCCAATTTCTTCCAATCCTGCATCGATCAATTCCAGTTCAAGATCTTCAAGGTTTTGGCCGGTATTTTTTATTTTAAATTCACCCATGCGGTTAAACGTGAAGGCAACAGAGCCGCTTGTTCCGAGTGATCCGTTCCCTTTGGTAAAATGCATTCTCACATTGGCTACCGTGCGTGTGGGATTATCAGTTGCCGTTTCCACCATCACCGCAACGCCGTGCGGAGCGTAACCTTCATAAGTAAGTTCTTCGTAGTTGCTGGTATCTTTCCCCATAGCCCTTTTAATGGCTGCTTCCACCCTGTCTTTCGGCATGTTCACCGCCTTTGCATTCAGGTAACAACGCCTAAGTGCGGGATTGTTATCAGGATCCGGACCACCCGCTTTCACGGCTATAGCAATCTCTTTACCAATGCGGGTAAAATTCTTCGCCATCTTATCCCAGCGGGCAAACATGGCACTCTTCCTTACTTCAAATATGCGACCCATTATAATGTTTATTTGAGTGTGCAAAGGTAATAAATGACGGTTATTGTTTACCTGCGAACATCAGCAGGCACAGCTCACTGTTTTAATGTCGTAATTTCGGGCTCTTCAACTCTAAAAGCCGGATGAATATTTCTTATCAAACACTGCTGCAGTTTTCCCGTGAAGTTTTTTTAAAAATTGGTTTAACAGAAACAGATGCTGCAACAGCCTCTCGAAACTTATTGAGCGCCGACCTGCGTGGAATAGACAGTCACGGTGTTGCCCGTCTTTCCGGTTATGTACGTTTGTGGGAAGCGGGCAGGATAAATGCACAGGCGAGACCTTTTATTAAACATCAATCGCCCACCACGGCTACGGTTGACGGAGATGCGGGCCTGGGTTTGGTTATAGCGGATTTTGCAATGAAGGTGGCCATTCAAAAAGCGGAGCAGTACGGAAGCGGATGGGTGAGCGTTCAAAATAGTTCTCATTTCGGTATCGCCGGCGTGCATGCAATGATGGCGTTGGAAAAAGATATGATAGGCATGGCCTTTACCAATGCTTCTCCGCTCGTTGCTCCTACCTTTTCCACCGGGCGGATGTTGGGCACAAATCCTATTGCAGTTGCCATACCTGCCGGCGAACAGCCCGCTTTTGTTGCTGATTTTGCCACTACAACCGCAGCAAATGGTAAACTCGAAATCGCGCAACGCCAGAATAAAGCTATTCCTAACGGTTGGGTACAAACGAAGTCAGGTGAGGCGAGTGAAGATCCGCATGAATTAAAAAATGGTGGTGCCTTGCTTCCACTCGGCAGCGATCGCGAACATTCAAGCCACAAAGGTTTTATGCTTGGCAGTATAGTAGATATTTTCTCCGGTGTGCTGAGCGGGGCGAACTTCGGTCCCTTTGTGCCGCCCTTTCCGGCCTACGTTCCCATGCCCGCATTCATGCCGGGTAAGGGCATCGGGCATTTTTTTGGAGCCATGCGGATAGACGGTTTCCGTCCGGCAGATGAGTTCAAACGCGATATGGATCTTTGGATCTCCGAATTTCGTAATGCCCCCGCCGTTGATCCGTTGCAACCGGTGGTCATTCCCGGGGACCCTGAACGGCTTTGCGAACTGGAAAGGATGAAGGAAGGGATTCCGGTGGAGAGTTCGGTGATCAAGGAACTGCAAGCGTTGGCGGAGAGGTTTGGATTAGTGTTTTAGTCGGCAGTCGGTAGTCTGCAGTCAAGGCTAATTTCCAGAAACAAGTGTATACGAGGATGTTTTTGCTTTTTCGGGAATGCACATTCTAAGAAACGAATTCGGACTACCAACTAGGAACTGTTCTAATACTTCCAGCCAATTTTCCGGTACACAAAACTCATCAACCAGGCAGGGCCTATCATTAAAAATTGCAGGTCTTTCAAAAAGGAGGGTTTCTTTCCTTCTACTTTGTGCCCGTAGAACTGCCCGAGCCATGCAAGTACAAAAACGATCAGGCTGAAGAGCCAAAGCGGCATCGGTGCCCGGGATTCAACAAGATGACAAATTATAAGACAGCCCGCCCCGAACAATAGCATCCCAATGGACAGCATGGGCGAAAGGCGCAGGTAGTAGATCCAAACCAAAACCAGCGCGATTACTGCAACATTTAACTGGTAGGTATTAAAATAAACGGGGATTCTTATACTATAAAGCAACCCGGTGATCGAGAGAAATATAGCAGGTACGCAGACCCAGTGAATCAGCTTGTTGGTTTCGTTGCGATGGCTTTCGCCATATTCATCCAACCAATCCTGCATACGTTTCATAATGCCGGTTTTGCGAAAGTTAAACGAATTAGCCCGCATGATGAATTCCTTCTATCTGAAAAATATTTCAACTTTTTCTTGCCGCCCTACAATAAAAAGAAACCGTCTGCCGTTTTATACTTGGTTTTTCATAGGATATTGGATTAATACGGACTGCGATTTCTATCGCGGTCCCTTTTTTTACCCCTTCAGGATCCTCTTCCCTCTGTCTTTACCTTTATTCACGAAATTTCTAATATTATTTTTGACAGGAAGTTATTATGAATATCTTTAATACCTAAAATTAGCCAGCGAAAAACACCTGCCGATTTATTTTTTTAATCCGGTAAATTTTTTGCCATGCTTAGATCAATTCTTTTCGCTACAATTTTATTTCTTACCGCTTCTGAATCCATATCGCAGGTTTCTTTTCAGTGGGCAAGGAGGTATTCTACCACATCAGACGATTATGCAAAAATTGTAAAGACCGATGCTGCAGGAAATATTTATGTGGCAGGTACTTCCAGAATTTTTTCATCCCAGGGAAATTATGTTGTCATAAAGTATAACAGCGCCGGAACACAACTTTGGGCAACAACTTATAATCATCCGGCCAATCAGGACGACAGGATGATGGATATGGTGCTTGATGCCTCGGGAAATGTTTATGTTGCCGGATGGAGCAGGGTAAACACCAGCACAGGTAGTACTTCAGAGGCCGTCACTTTGAAAATTAGTTCTTCGGGAGCTTTACTTTGGGCTTCCAGCTATGCCCAACCAAACGGATGGCCTGCTTCTGCTGAAGCTATTTCGATCGACGGAAGTGGAAATGTATTTATAACCGGCTACTCACTTACGGGACCTTTTGAATACGACTTCCTCACAATTAAATATAACTCTTCAGGCGTTCAGCAGTGGCTTCGAACAAAGAATGGATCCGCCGGCTTGGTAGACTGGGCACATTGTATAGCTACGGATGCCGCCGGAAATGTGTATGTTACGGGTCACAGTGATGGGCAGATTTACAAAAGGCTGGGCTTTTCAACCGTTATTATAAGAACTTTTTACGATTACCTAACCATTAAGTACGATACCAATGGAAATGAATTATGGCAGCGTACTTATAATGTGAGTAACGGAAACGATGTTCCACACAGCATGAAGGTAACGCCAGACGGGACTGTTTATATCACTGGGGAAGGAAATGGTGATATGCTTACCCTGAAGTATAATTCCGCCGGCACCCTGCAGTGGGCACATAACTATTATGGTTCCGCAGGTAGGGATGTGGGAAATGCAATTGTTGTAGATGGCACGGGAGCCGTATTTGTTGCCGGAATGGTGACATCCAACCAGACCGACTACGTTACAATAAAGTATAACTCCTCAGGAACTGTTCAGTGGGCACGTTACTACAACAGTCCGGGCAACGGCTACGATGTTGCGTCCGCTATGTCGGGCGACGGATATGGCAACGTTTACGTAACCGGGCGAGCCGCAGATAATTTCTATACCATAAAATACAATACCTCGGGAACGCAACTCTGGGCGGTTAGTTATAACGCCGGGTATGTTGACGAGGGAGTAAGCGTCTCCGTATATGAAAGCTCAGGCCCCACATACGTGCCGCCTGTTATTTATGTTGCGGGCAATAGCCAGGCATCAGGCACCGGTCACGATATAGCCTTGGTAAAATATACACAACCGATTGTTTTAGGGAAACAGGCTGTTGAATCAGGCGGAACACCCCTCAATGGCGAAAGTCTTAGTGTGTTTCCCAACCCCTTCAACAAATCAACAAAAGTTTCATATTCAATCTCTGAAGCTTGTAACGCGTCGCTCGATGTGATCGATTTGAGCGGAAAAAGAGTGGCTAACATTTTCACGGGAAAGCGCCTTGCCGGAAACTACGTAGAAACTTTCTCTGGAAGTACGCTGGCAAGCGGTTCTTATACTATCAGGCTTACGCGCCAAAATGGCCGGACTGCCCGGCAGCAAACCGTAACGGTAATAAAGAAGTGATTTAGCGTTTCGGTTTAATACAAAAAAGATCCTTCAACTATCAGGCTGAAGGATCTTTTATATTATTTTTCGTTCTATTAAATGATCAGCATCGAATCTCCATAACTGAAGAAACGGTACTTATCTTTTATCGCTTTCTTGTATGCTTCCATCATCAGGTCATACCCAGCAAAAGCACACGCCATAATCAGCAGGCTTGTTTTTGGAAGATGAAAATTCGTTACCAGTGAATCGGCAATATTGAAATTATAGGGTGGATGGATGAAGTGATTCGTCCAGCCTTCAGATGGTTTCAAAAATTTCTGCGCGGTGTAGGAAGTTTCCATGGCACGCATTGTAGTGGTTCCGATAGAACAAATGCGATGATTGGTTTCTTTCGCTTTATTTACAATCGCGCAAGCCGTTTCATCTATCTTATAATATTCCGCATCCATTTTGTGTTTGCTTAGGTCCTCTACTTCAATAGGGCGGAATGTACCAAGACCTGTATGAAGCGTCACTTCCGCAAAACGGATTCCCTGGATCTCCAAACGCTTAATAAGTTCTTTGGAAAAGTGAAGCCCTGCAGTAGGTGCGGCAACAGCTCCTTCATGCTTTGCATAAACAGTTTGGTAACGCTCCTTGTCTTCTTCTTCCGGCTTACGCTTAATATATTTCGGCAATGGTGTTTCACCCATCAGATCTAGCATCTGGCGGAAAGATTCATCAGTATCATCCCAAAGAAAGCGGATGGTTCTGCCACGACTGGTGGTGTTATCAATCACTTCGGCTACCAGTTCATCATTTTCACCAAAATATAATTTATTGCCTACACGAATCTTACGAGCAGGATCAACAATAACATCCCATAGTTTGTTAGTCTTGTTCAATTCACGAAGAAGAAAAACTTCAATTTTGGCACCGGTCTTTTCTTTACGGCCATACATACGCGCAGGGAAAACCTTGGTGTTGTTCACCACAAACACATCCTTGTCATCAAAATATTCCATGATGTCGCGGAAGTTCTTGTTTTCAATTTCACCGGTTTTACGGTGCACCACCATCATTCGGCTGTCTTCTCTTTTTTTGGTGGGATGTTGTGCGATCAGGTTCAGAGGGAGATCGAAACGAAACTGGGATAATTTCATGCAATGTAGAGTTTTGTTCACCGCATGCTCGCAATTGCCTGTTTAACAGCAACTTCAGGGCCTCCTGTTTAGGTAAGGTCATGTTACGGCATGACGGAAAAGTGGGCAAAGGTAATGGAAATTTGATAATTTAGAAATTCGGTGATCTGATGATGGCCACACACTTGATTGGATAGGCTCGTTATTTATACAGAATTAGGATTTGGGCACCTCCCCGCCGCTTCGGGCGGGGCTGGGCCTGCCCCGACCGCCAGCGTCGGGACTATTTGCTGGTAGTCCGGCACAAGTCCCCCCACTAAATCCTCACCGTGTTACAAGCGTCTATCCCTGGTG